>NZ_JAQGNX010000016.1 GCF_028293835.1 Pseudomonas sp. | reverse complement strand
ATTTGCGGGCCGCGACGTTTATGCCGGCGTTGAGCGCGATACGCTGTGACCGTTACGTGAAGGCTTTCTACGAGGGGTTGGTAGCTCGCGGGAAGAAGAAAATGCAGGCGATAGGCGCCGTGATGCGCAAATATTTGACCGGGCTTTGGGCGTGTCTGCGTGCCGGCGAAAAATTTGATACGGCCAAGCTTTTTAGCGAAAAACACTTCGTAAAAGCTTGACCGGCAACAGAGTATCTACAGATACCATTCTGTTATTTAATGCTCGCCGTCTGCCCGCCTTGCTCGAACATTCCGTCAAACCGTGCCTTATTCGCCGCGTAGTAAGCAGCCACTACCTGGTCTGAAGAGCTTGCACGGGCGTCCATCATCAGCGACTCAAGATCAGCTTTCGGGATTGAGTAATGGGCAAAGAAGTAGGCTATTTGCGGGTACTGCTGGGTAAATCCCTTTCGCGCCACCGCGTGAATCTGTTCTGCCGAGCCGAAGATTTGCTTCGGGTCATCCAGATAACGCAGGGACCACTTGGAGAACATCCAATGCGGACTCCAGGCGTTGACCAATGACCATTGGCCACGCTTCAAGTTGCGGTCCAACTCATTGAGCATGCCGGTTTCAGAAGAAGCCACTAGCTTATACCCCTCTAGCTTGTACTCCTCCATGGCCTTCACCGTTAACTTGTACTGACCATTCCCCACCTCCGATGTAAGGATTTTTCCGCCGAGTTTTTCCCGTACCTCGGGCTTATTGAGGTCCTCGACACTTGATATTTCGCTCACCGGTATCGACGTCGGCACGGCCATGCCAATGCGCCCTTCATACAGCACACCGAGGTCTTCGAGCTTATCTTTGTACTTGTCGTAAAACGCTTTGTGCGTGTTAGGCAGCCATACCATCGGGATAAGGTCGATGTTGCCGTTGGCGACAGCTTGGAACTGAATACCAATGTCGGCCATGATCAGTTTGACCGGCTGTTTGAGATGGTCTTGCAATGCAGCCGTCGCGAGCTTAACGGTGATTTCGGTGTCGGACCAATTGACGTAACCAATGCGTACCGGTTGGATTTCATCAGCCTGGACTAAACCAGCGCTACTGCCCAGCATCAGACTAAACAGCCAGGCGCAGGATGTGGATGCATATGCGAAAGGGGCCTTCATTCGGACGTCTCCAGAGTATGTATGTGACTTCGGCTTGGCAGTGACAGGCGTTATCTTTTTATTTTTATTAGGGCTCGCAGCTGTGGGCAATGCCGCCTCGCGCCGCTTACATAGTGGTTGTGTCCGGCTCTCCTTTGCCGTGTTCGAAACCGATGTTATCCGCGAGTTTTGTCCAACGCAAGAAAAATGTACACGTGTGTCATGCGTGGTTGACACCGATGTACAGTTATCCTATTTTCATCTCGTCTGGCCTGATGACATTCATTTTGGAGCGCACCACGATGTCCAGCGATCCCTTGCTGCAACCTTACAAAATCAAGAACCTGACCCTTAGAAACAGGATAATGACCACCTCTCATGAGCCGGCCTACCCCGTCGACGGCATGCCCAAGGATCTGTACCGCGCCTACCAGGTGGAGCGCGCCAAGGCTGGCGTCGCCTTGACCATGACCGCCGGGTCCGCTTCGGTATCACGGGACAGCCCACCCGTGTTCAACAACGTGCTCGCCTACAAGGATGAGGTGGTCAAATGGATGAAAGACCTGACCGACGAATGCCATGAGCATGGCGCGGCGGTGATGATCCAATTGACTCACCTGGGCCGTCGCACCCGCTGGGATAAGGCCGATTGGTTGCCGGTGGTCTCGCCCTCCCACCGTCGTGAGGCTTCGCACCGTTCCTTTCCCAAGAAAATGGAAGAGTGGGACATTGAGCGGATCATCAAGGATTACGTGGACGCCGCCGAACGGATGAAAGCAGCGGGCCTTGATGGCCTGGAGCTGCAGGCTTACGGGCATCTGATGGACCAGTTCTGGTCGCCGCTGACCAACGATCTGGACGGCCCCTATGGCGGCTCACTGGAAAACCGCATGCGCTTCACCTTCGACATCCTGCGGGGCATTCGCCAACGTGTGGGCGAAGATTTTTTGCTTGGGGTTCGTTACACCGGCGATGAACAACTGCCCGGTGGATTCACCGCCAGCGAAGGAATGGAGGTTTCCCACCTGCTGAAAAACAGCGGCCTGGTAGACTTTTTGAACGTGGTGCGCGGCCATATCGATACCGATGCGGGCCTTACCGACGTCATCCCGATCCAAGGCATGCGCAATTCACCGCACCTGGACTTCGCCGGAGAAATTCGAGCCGCGACGGGTTTTCCGACCTTCCACGCGGCCAAAATTCCTGATGTGGCCACTGCGCGCCACGCCATTGCCTCGGGCAAAATCGACATGGTCGGCATGACCCGCGCGCACATGACCGACCCGCACATCGTGCGCAAGATCATGGAAAACCGGGAAGATGACATTCGCCCATGCGTGGGCGCCAATTATTGCCTTGACCGTATTTATCAGGGCGGCGCGGCTTACTGCATTCACAATCCGGCCACAGGTCGGGAAACCACCATGCCCCACGACATCAGTCCGGCAGCGGTGAAGCGCAAGGTCCTGGTAATCGGTACAGGACCTGCAGGGCTTGAGGCAGCCCGGGTAGCTGGCGAACGGGGTCACGACGTCACGGTGCTTGAAGCCGCAGACAAGCCCGGTGGGCAGATCCGGCTGACTGCCCTCAACGAGCGCCGTCGCGAGATGATCAGTATCATTGATTGGCGAATGGCTCAGTGCGAACGGTTAGGGGTCAAGTTTCACTTCAACACCTGGGCCGAAGCAGACACCGTGCGGGCCTTTGAGCCGGACGTGGTCATCGTCGCCACCGGTGGTTTGCCCCATACCGAGGTGCTGAGCCAGGGTAACGAGCTGGTGGTGTCGACGTGGGACATTATTTCAGGCGACATTAAGCCCGGACGCAACGTGCTGATCTTTGACGACGCGGGGGATCATGCCGCGCTACAGGCGGCAGAGGTCATCGCTAAAAGCGGCGCCACCGTGGAAATCCTCACTCCCGACCGCGCCTTCGCCCCCGAAGTGATGGCGATGAACCTGGTGCCCTACATGCGTAGCCTGCAGGACCTGGACGTAACGTTCACTGTGACGTATCGGGTGGACGCGGTGGAGAGGCGCGACGGCAAACTGGTTGCGACCCTAGGCAGCGATTATGGCAAGGTTCATAAGCAGCGCGTCGTCGATCAAGTGGTGGTCAACCACGGCACCCTTCCATTGGATGATCTGTATTTTGAGTTGCGTCCTCATTCAAGCAATGGCGGCGCCGTGGAACAGCACGACTTGATTGCCGGCAAAGCGCAGCACATCGTGACCAACGCTCTAGGGCGTTTCCAATTGTTCCGGATCGGTGATGCCGTGTCCGCGCGCAATACACACGCGGCTATTTACGACGCACTACGGCTAATGAAAGACCTTTGAATTTAGCGATTCTCTGTAGGAGCGCGCTTGCCCGCGAGCGGCTGCGAAGCAGTCGTACATCAGCGAACTCCGTTTTAACCGTTAAAACTGAGTTCAGCGTTTTGGGACCGCTTCGCGATCCATCGCGGGCAAGCGCGCTCCTGCAGCCCCCGTCTGCGATTTACATCCCTCGCCGAGCCACTTCGGCGCCTTCCTGCACAGCCTTGCCCACCATCGCTTCAAAGTTTTGTTCGGTCAGGGACTGCAACGCCGCAGCGGTCACGCCTCGGTAGGCCATCAAGGAGTCCAGCATTTGTGTCGGGTCCCGGCTGGCAAGCATCTGGCCGCCGCCGACGATCACGGCTTGTGCGGCGCGCCATGCAATGTCTTGGGGAATTCCCGCAGCTGCTGCCTGGTTGGCCAATGCGGTGTAGAGCAAGGCTGGAAACGCAGGGCCGGTGCCGCTTAGGGCGCTGAGGTAGTCAATGCAGTGTTCATCGGGCACTTCGCCCGCAGCCCCAACACATTCAAACAGCTGCTGCACCCATTGGCGATCATGCTCGGGAAGGCTGGCTGCACTGTACCAAGGCGTGAACGATTGTCGGATCTCCACGGCGGCATTCGGCATAGCGCGAATGACCACCTCCGCACCCGTTGTTGCTCTGATGGCTGCGGCTGATACCCCAGCCATCAGGGAAACAACAGTTTTGCCTCTGGCATCGATTTCAAGGACTCGAAACTGCTCCGGGCGGACGGACAACACGACAACATCGCTGAGTCCAACCAACTGTTGATTGTCTGATAAAAGCGTTACATTCGGCGCGAAAGCAACGCCGCCAGACCGGTTGGAGATGATCAGTCTGGCAGGCTCGATAAACCCGGTGTCCAGGGCGGCCTGGGCAGTCGCCCGCCCCAGCCATCCGGTGCCACCGATGATGCCGACTGTTTTACTGCCCATCAACAACAGCTCCCTCGAAGGTTTCTGCAAGCGAAACGAATACCCCCGGCTCTTTTTCTGCGTAACCGAATTTGCCGTAAAACCTGTCCAGTTCGCGCCGCTTCGGTACCTTTCCGGTAAATACGCTTACGTATTGAGGAATACGCCGGAATCGCTCGACGATGTCCTCATGTGTGCGCATGGAAATGTAGCCGATTTGCGTCAGGTAGATGGTTCTGGCCCGTGTATCAGCGCCTTCATTGTCGTAGCCAAACCGACGAAACATCCCGGTTAAAGCAGATATCCGTGCTTCATCGGCCAGGGCAACTTGCGCGACAACCTCTTCGGATTGCAGTGCCCAGCTGCGTACCGCAAATTCAAACTGCGAATCGAACAACTCAGCATTAAGCCAACATTCAAAGACGTTAAGGATCGCCTCGGAAATACTTTCTGCATAGCTTTCGCTCTGGCTGACCATGCCGCCCGTGTTCTTGTCCCGCCAGCGTGCCAAAAGTGCTGCGAGCAGCTGTTCGCGGTCTTCGAAAAACCAATAAAAACTGGTACGGGACAAATTGAGCCGCTTGGCGAGGGGCATCACCCGCACCGCATCTACTCCGGATTCCTTCAGCGCGTCATAAGCCGCTTCCAACCAACCGTCGACCGAACCTCGCCAACCCGCGTCTTGAGTTTTGGAACGTACCTTGCCCGTTTGCGACATCCTTGAGTTCCCAGTCAACTGCTAATGAGGTTCACTGTACACACCAGCACCTTCGATGTACACGCGCTGTACATCGACGTACAGTTTCAAGACGATGTTACTCCACCGGGCACCTTAGAACGCCGCAAGCTCAGCGACAGGCCTGGGTCAATGAGAAGACACATAAACAGAGGGCCGCGTCGGCGCAGGCAATGCGTAGGTTGCTTTCATCCATTCCACCTCCGCTTGCGGCGTACGCCCAAAGAAACGTTTGAATTCGCGGCTGAACTGCGATGGGCTTTCGTAGCCCACGCTAAACGCCGCAGTCGCGGCAGTCATGTCGTTACGCAGCATCAACAAACGAGCCTGATGCAGCCGGGTGGATTTCAGGTACTGCATCGGCGTGGAGTCGGTGACGATGCGAAAATGCAGATGGAAGTTCGGCACGCTCATGCTCGCTTCGTGAGCGAGGGATTCAACGTCCAGATGTTCCTGATAACTGCTATGGATCTTGCGAATCGCCCGTGTCACCTTGCCGAAGTGTCCTTGACGGCTCAATGCAGCGCGCATGGAGCCACCCTGCTCTCCCGTGATAATCCGGTAATAGATTTCCCGGACCAGCGACGGACCAAGGATCTGTGCATCGGCGGGACGGCTCATGGCTTCGAGAAAGCGCAGCGTCGACTCGCTCAAAAGATCGTCCATCGGCGATGAATACATACCCTTGGGTTGCGCCCGGCGGGTGCCTTCGGTTTCGTCGACTTGCAGCATCAACTCTCCGGCCAGTTTGAAGTCCAGGTGCAGATAAACAGCCAGCATTGGCTCTTCAACGCTGGCGTCAGTTTCCATGGTAAACGGCACCGGCACTGACACCACCAAGTAGTGCTGGGCATCGTAGACATACACCTCGCTGCCGAGGTATCCGCGTTTTCGGCCCTGGCAGAGAATGACGATACCGGGGTCGTATAGCACCGGCGTGCGGATCAGCGGCCGGTTGCAGCGCAGGAAACGAACATCCTCCAGCGGGCTGACGTTGTAGCCTTCCACCGGCGCGAGGCGCTCCATCAGTTGCACCATGCGCCGGGTCCGCGCCTGGGTTTGATTCATTGTTTGCACCTGGTTACCCATTGAGGGCGGGGTCGGATTGGCTCAACCATCGGTGGAGCGCGTCAGCGTCTCCCATTGGTCGATTTCGCGGGTGCGGCGGCTCAAATGGTCTCGCACCAAGGCCAGCGCATCGCTGCCCAATAACAGGTGCGTGGGGGGTGAGGCACTGGCGATGACTTGCAGCATAGCCTGAGCGGCTTTGCGCGGATCGCCCAGTTGCTTTCCGCTGCGTGCTTCCCGCGCCTTGCGCACCGGATCAAAGCTGGCATCGTAATCGGTAATACTGCGCGCGGTACGTTGCATGGATCGCCCGGCCCAGTCGGTGCGGAAGCCACCGGAGGCTACCGCGGTGACGAATATATTGAAGGGCTGCAACTCCTTGCTCAGGGTGTCAGAAATCCCCTCAAGGGCGAATTTGCTGCCGCAATAATAGGCGATGCCGGGCATGGTAATGGTGCCGCCCATCGAAGTGATATTGAGGATGTGGCCGGCGCGACGCGTGCGGAAATAAGGCACGAACGCCTTGGTCATTGCCACTGCGCCGAACACGTTGACGTCGAACTGGCGGCGCATTTCATCCAGAGAAGACTCTTCGAAAATACCTTCATGGCCATAACCAGCGTTGTTGACCAACACATCCACCGGCCCAAGGCGCGCTTCGACATCAGCGACGACACCGTCGATGCGGGCAAAATCGGTGACGTCGAGTACTACGCCGTGAGCGTGCTCAGGGGACAGTGCTTCAAAAGCATGCAGGGCTTCGTCATTGCGCACCGTGCCGATGACCCGATGGCCGGTTTCGAGCGCTTCGGCGGCCAGCGCACGACCGAAACCACTACTGACGCCGGTAATAAACAGTGTTTTGCCAGGGTTCATGGGGCTGCTCCGAAAGGTGAATACGCGCCCATGGTAGAAGTCTGGCGACATGCAGCCTATGCCGGTATGTCCGTGAAAATTGCCTATTCCTATCAAGCTTGAGAGTCCACACTTGCCGGGCTATCGGCTACTCTTCACCAGCATCGAGCGAGCCGCATGTCACCACGGAACCCCCCACCGGATGTCCGGGTCGATAGAACCTGCACGCAATTTCCTTGGAGTCCAGATGCTCACCAATTGGGAGATGTGTATTCGCCTGTTGCTGGCTGCGTTATTGGGCAGCCTGATCGGCCTTGAACGCGAACGATTGCTCTGGGCGGCCGGGTTGCGCACGCACATGATGGTGTGCGTGGGCTCATGCCTATTGATGATTGTGTCATCGTTCGGCTTCCAGGATGCGTTGGCCATGTCGCATACCGAACTTGATCCTTCGCGAGTCGCCGCCCAGGTGGTATCGGGAATTGGTTTCCTGGGGGCGGGTTCGATTTTGTTGCGCGGTGAAGTGATCAAGGGGCTGACCACGGCCGCTAGCCTTTGGACCGTCGCGGCCATCGGTTTGTCTGTGGGGGGTGGGCTTTATGTAGTCAGTGGCGCCGCAACCTTCATCATCCTGTTGATCCTGGTCGCCATCAAACCCTTCGAGAAGGTGTACCGCAATCGCGTGCAAGTGCATGTGCTGAAATTGGTGGCGCCAAAACAGGCATTGTCGCTGAACACCCTTCACGAAGTGATGGGCAACCGCTCTGGCAAGGTCAAGCAGTTCATTGTCGAGAAAGGACCGCGTGCTGACACCGACAGCATTACCATCCAACTGACCCGCACTTCTGGAGCGCAGGCCAAGGAGATTCTGGAGCAGCTGTTGAGCATCGATGGCGTGCAGGAAGATTCTGCCAGCCAGTAAGGGGGGCTGGAAGGGTTCGCAGCGGCGTGACGATCCCCGTTGCGAACCGATACTTCATGTTAACGCGACGGCATCAGCTCCCGCAGCAATGCGTATCGGGCTCGATGGGTCGGTTGCCGCACGCCAGACTGCCTCGGCCACGTCGAGCGAAAGAGTCACCTCGGACGACTGTCCCCATTCCGCGAAAATGTTGCTTGCCAAGTCGGCGTAGGCCTCTGGGATTGCACTCTGCATCCGCTTCTGTGCGTTTTCACCGAAGCGAGTGTCCGGCGCCCGTCCCGGTAGCACGAGGCTCACGCGTACATTGAACTGCTGGAGTTCCAACGCAAGGGATTCGGTGAACGCGTTGACTGCTGCCTTGCTCGCGGTATACACGGAAAGCAGAGGAAGCGACCTCAGCGTCACACTCGACGTCACGTTGACGATAACACCCGCCCTGCGCTGCCTGAACTGTGGCAATACCGC
Source organism: Pseudomonas sp. (assembly GCF_028293835.1). GTDB lineage: Bacteria > Pseudomonadota > Gammaproteobacteria > Pseudomonadales > Pseudomonadaceae > Aquipseudomonas. Next base: position 57,065 of record NZ_JAQGNX010000016.1, on the reverse strand, counting down.
TTGGATCATCGCCATGGTGCCGAAGGTGTTCGTCTCGAATATTTCTCTGGCGGTGTCCATGGAGGTACCTTCCAGGGCGCCCAACACGCCAATCCCGGCGTTGTTAACCAAGACGTCGATGGGGCCAGCGGCCTCTACGGCCTGACGAATGCTTTCAGGATCGGTGACGTCCAGGCCAAGCACACGCAAACGCCTGGAACCCGGCAAGATGTCCTCGCGAGGCGTACGCATGGTGGCGATGACGTTCCAATCGCGGTCGAGAAAGTAGCGAGCGGTTTCGAGGCCAAATCCAGACGAGCAGCCAGTGATCAATACAGTTTTCATTGGGATTCCTGTTGGCGGTTTGCACTACCAAGACAATAGGTCGCCGCCACCGGACTTGCTACAATCGGACGTCCAATTTTCATGCGCAGGAGTCCAGCATGATCGACCCACTGGCCGAAGTGGTCACGCTGCTGCAGCCCAACGCCGCGTTCTCAAAAACCGTCAGCGCCTCAGGCCCTTGGCGAGTTCGTCGCGCGGACGCTGGAGAAACTTTCTTTTGCGTGATCGTTGACGGTTCGTGCCAAATCGCGGTCGACGGGCATGAACCGATCATTCTTCAGAAAGACGACTTTGTTCTGGTTCCTTCGGCGTATGGCTTTGCGATGTCAAGTTCAGGGCCGACACCATTGGATGACTTGAATACAGTACCTGTTGAACAACTGCGGGGCGAGTACAGGCTCGGCGTTCAAAGCGGGCCGCCAGACGTTCGATTACTGGTGGGCCATTGCGTGTTCGGTTCACCAGACGCGGCGTTGCTGATTTCGCTCCTGCCGCAAGTGGTGCATGTTCGTGGCGAGCGCAGGCTGGCCACTCTTCTGCAGCTCGTGGTTGATGAATCACGTGAGCGACGGCCGGCACGGGAAGTGATACTGGCACGCCTGCTGGAGGTTCTTTTCATCGAGGCCCTGCGCTCCACAGCCGGAACAGCAGCATCTCCCGGCCTGTTGCGCGGGCTTGCCGACGAACGCCTCGCGCTCGCGATACGCCGAATGCACGAAAGCCCGACCCAGCCCTGGACGGTTGCGCAACTGGCGAAAGAGGCCGCCCTCTCCCGCTCGGCATTTTTCGAGCGTTTTAACCGCGCCATAGGCCTGGCGCCAATGGCATACCTGCTCGCCTGGCGCATGGCGTTAGCAAAGAACTTGCTGCGACGCAAAGAAGGCGGCATCGCCGAAATTGCAGAGCGCGTCGGTTACAGCTCTGCCAGTGCGTTCAGCGTCGCCTTTACTCGCCACGTCGGTCTCCCGCCCGCGCGCTATGCGCGGGGGAAGATGGCATCGTGACGCTCGAAGATCACGCATCCCCCATCATTCCCATCGATGAACACCATAAACGTAGATGCCTTCTGGTTTGTAGTCGCTCCGGCAACAATGGCGCCATCCAAACCTACCCGGAACCTACGACCATGATCTTCCACGCCATTAACGTTGTGCTTCTCAGTGCCATGACCCTCTACATCGTCGATTCGATTTATTCGCTGTTTGATTTGGTTCAGGCCGCGTCGATTGATAGCGAACTTTTCGCATAACACTTCAAATTCAGCCTTTGCAACATCGAACCATCAAACAACGGGCAGTCAATGCCTGCTTAAAAGATGTAGTCGGTGGTCAAGAAACTCGACTGACGATTACGGATGATGTTACTGACCAGTTCTTTGTTGCTTTCCTGGAATTTGGTGGCAACCAGCGTTCGAATGGAGAACACCCGCAAGGCGTCATCGACCGATAACGTACCTTCGGCGGAGTTTTTACGGCCATTGAAAGGGAAACTATCGGGACCGCGCTGGCATTGTGCATTGATGTTGATACGTCCCACCTGATTGGCGAACGCATCGACCAAACGCCCAACCTGCGCAGGGTCACTCCCGAAGATACTCAGCTGCTGACCGAAATCGGAGTCGAGGACGTAGTTGATGACGGTTTCCAGTTCCCGGTAAACCACCACCGGTACTACAGGCCCAAACTGCTCCTCGTGGTAAACCCGCATGTCAGCGGTAACCGGGTATAGCACCGCTGGAGAGAAAAACGTTTCGCAGACTTCACCCCCACCGGCATTGACTACCTTGGCGCCCTTACTAATGGCGTCTGCTACCAGACCTGTGAGGAAGTCTGTCTTGCCGGGCTCAGGCAAAGGGGTCAACGCTACGCCAGGTTCCCATGGCATGCCCGGTTTTAGCAGGCTAAGTTTCTGCTGAAATTTTTCCAGAAAAGCAGCGACGACGGCCTCGTGTACAAACAGAATTTTCAATGCGGTACAGCGTTGCCCATTGAAGGAAAGCGAACCGGTAACGGCCTCGGAAACAGCGTTATCCAGATCGACATCTGGCAGGATGATACCGGGATTCTTCGCATCCAAACCTAGCACGGCACGAAGGCGATGAGGCTTAGGGTGGAGTTTTTTGAGATCACTGGCGGCCTTGTTGGTACCGATGAAGGCGAAGACATCAATCTTGCCACTGGCCATTAATGCGCTGACCGTGTCTCGGCCGCTACCGTAGATGATATTGATGACGCCAGCCGGGAAGCTGTCACGAAACGCTTCAAGCAGCGGCCGAATAAGCAACACTCCGAACTTGGCGGGCTTGAACACAACGGTGTTTCCCATTATCAGCGCCGGGATTAACGTAGTGAAGGTCTCGTTGAGCGGATAGTTGTAAGGCCCCATGCAAAGCGTCACGCCAAGGGGAACGCGGCGAATTTGCCCCAAGGTGTCTTGCTCCAGTTCAAAACGGCTGGAACGTCTGTCCAGTTCTTTTAGAGCATTAACGGTGTCGACAATATAGTCACAGGTACGATCAAACTCTTTCTGTGAGTCTTGTAGATTTTTGCCAATCTCCCACATCAATAGTTTTACCACTGCGTCACGTTGTTTACGCATGAGGCTGAGAAAAGCCTCGACGTGGCCAATACGCTCAGCCACACGCATCATCGGCCAGGCGCCCTGACCACGATCATAAGCCCCTACTGCTGCATCCAACGCCGTCATTGATGCCTTGGCATCCATCAGCGGTGTGCTTCCCAAAATGACCCGCTCGTAACCGCCACTTTGCTTCAGGCAAACGGGACTACGGACCGCGGCCAAAGGACCTTGCCACAGATGAAACTCCCCGTTGACGAGATACTCACGCTGTTCTATTGCAGGACCTGGATGATAATGCGCAGGGATTTCTTCGAGAGCGGGGAACAGCGTGTTCAAACGATCATTGAAGCTCATAACGAGTACCTTTTGAGCATGACTTGGCGGGTTGCCGGACGATAGCCAGCACCCCTTGCCAATGAGTTCGTGCCAATAATGTCAGGGCCTGACGCCCGGTGTTGATCTAGCGTTGCGCCGCAACGCAGACGGCAATGAACGACGTCGCGTCAAGGGAGGCCCCACCGATCAGGCCACCATCGATATCAGGTTGACTGAACAGTTTTTCCGCGTTCCTGGCGTTGACACTGCCCCCATATAAAATCCGGCAATCGGCAGCCTGCTTCGCATTCTGCAGGGTCAGCCATTGGCGGATATGTTGATGCACTGCTTGCGCCTGCTCCGGGCTAGCTGTTTCACCGGTACCGATTGCCCAGACAGGCTCATAAGCAATGACCCCTCGGCACAATTGATCGATTCCTACCCGTTGCAAAACGGCATTGAGTTGGGACGTGACCACCGACTCGGTTTCATGTACCTGACGCTGTGCAAATGTCTCGCCGACGCACAGCACTGGAACCATCCCCGCGCCCAATGCTGCGGCAAACTTTGCAGCGACCCATTCGTCATGCTCGCCATGAAAAGCACGGCGTTCGGAGTGTCCGACCAGAACGTAATGACAACCAAGATCCACCAACATACCGGCACTGGTTTCGCCGGTATGGGCACCTGCGGTCTGATGGTTGAGATTCTGCGCACCTAATACAACGTTCGACGGAGCCAGCAAATGTACAACCTGGCTCAGATATGGCAAAGGTGGGCAGACGACAACGTCTACCCCTTTGAGATTAGAAAGAGCCGGAAGCAACTCACTCAGCAGGACCTCGTTCCGCGCGGTGTCGCCATTCATTTTCCAGTTGCCGATTATCAAGGTGTTGTGTGTCAAGCGCTTCGCCATGAGTCAGACCTTCCCCTTCAAAAGCCATGTTGCGTCGTACCTGGCTTGTCCTTGAAGAGCCTCTTCGATTCGCAACAACCGATTGTATTTAGCGACCCTATCGGAGCGGCTGAGCGAACCGGTCTTGATTTGCCCGGCGCGAGTGGCAACCGCCAGATCAGCAATAGTGGTGTCTTCGGTCTCGCCAGAACGGTGTGAAATCACAGCGGTGTAACCTGCATCCTGAGCCATGCGAATGGCATCGAGAGTTTCGCTCAACGTACCTATCTGATTGAACTTGATAAGAATTGAATTACCGATTCCCTTTTCAATACCTTCGCGGAGTATTTTGGTATTGGTCACGAACAAGTCGTCGCCGACCAGTTGAATTCGACCCAACTTTTGCGTCAGGCCCGCCCATCCCGCCCAATCGCTTTCGTGCATACCGTCTTCAATGGAAATGATTGGGTACTTTTCACAGAGCATCGCCAGATAGTCGGCAAACCCGGATGAATCGAAAGATTGTTGTTCGCCGCTTAACACATAGCGACCTTCGCGATAGAACTCGGAAGCGGCACAGTCCAACGCAAGCGTGATGTCCTTGCCCAACTCGTAACCCGAAAGCTCAACCGCCTCCTTGATAACAATCAATGCCTCTTCGTTGTTTTTCAGCGACGGCGCAAACCCACCTTCGTCACCCACTGCCGTACTCAATCCACGCCGTGAGAGGACCTGCTTGAGGTGGTGAAAAACCTCAGCCCCCATGCGTAACGCTTCACGGAAAGATGAGGCTCCCACGGGCTGGATCATGAATTCCTGTATATCGATATTGTTATCGGCATGCTCACCACCGTTGATGATATTCATCATGGGAACTGGCATGCTGAATTGCCCCGGCGAACCATAAAGCCCAGCCAAATGCTCGTACAGCGGGATGGTTTGCACCCTTGCGGCTGCTTTGGCGGTCGCCAACGACACCGCAAGAATAGCGTTGGCACCCAGCGTGCTTTTGCTCTCGCTACCGTCCAGAATAATCATAGCGTCATCAACTTCACGCTGGTTCAGCGCGTTCAGCCCAACAATCCGGTTTCGAATTGGATCGTTCACATTATCTACGGCGCGCAGCACCCCTTTGCCCAAATAACGCGAGCCGCCATCTCGTAGTTCAAGTGCTTCGCGCGACCCCGTGGAGGCGCCGGAAGGAACACTGGCAGTGCCGCTGACCCCATTGCTTAGGGTTACCACCGCCTCAACAGTCGGATTACCACGAGAATCCAATACCTCTCGGGCCATGACCTGCTGAATTAAGCTATCTGTGTTAAGCATTGTCAGTTCCTACTTCAATAACCTGAACATCGTCGGTTTGAATTGCCGGCAACTGTTGTTTCAACAGATAGTTTCGCCGACACACACCACACGCAAGGAGTTAGTACCACCTTGTGCGTTGGCGTGATCACCCTTAGTGATCAGCACGTTATCCCCAGGGTGAACGACGCCTCGCCTAACTAGTTCAGCGACTGCGTGTTCATTCACGTGCTCCGGCCTGTAATCGTCACTGTCGAACGGGATGGTGGTGACGCCTCGAAACAGCGTGACTCGATTTTGCGTGGCCACGTTTCGGGAAAACGCAAAGATGGGAAGGTGCGAGCGAATGCGGGACATGAGTCGAGGCGTATCACCACTTTCAGTCATGCAGATAATCGCCTTGACGCCGTGAAGATGATTAGCCGCATACATGGCAGACATGGCAACCGACTCGTCGATCTTATGAAACACCTGATCCACGCGATGCTTGGACTGATGGGACTGAGGATGTTTTTCCGCCCCAATAATAATGCGGTGCATCGCCTCGACCGTTTCAATCGGATAGCAGCCTGCAGCGGTTTCCGCTGACAACATCACCGCATCAGTACCGTCCAGCACGGCATTGGCGACATCGAACACTTCAGCCCGAGTCGGCATCGACTGAGTGATCATCGACTCCATCATTTGAGTTGCGGTAATAACGACCCGGTTCAGGGCACGTGCACGATCAATGATCAGCTTCTGCACGGCGACCAGTTCCGCATCACCTATCTCAACGCCCAAGTCACCCCGTGCGACCATTACAGCATCCGAAGCCTCGATGATCGCATCAAGCACTTTGACGTCGGCGACAGTTTCCGCTCTCTCAATTTTCGCAATCAAACCGGCTGATCCGCCCGCTTCTTGCAGCAAACGTCTGGCCAAGTGCATATCGGCGGCGTCACGTGGAAACGACACCGCCAGATAGTCAACCTCCATGTCTGCCGCAGTCTGTATATCGATATAATCCTTTTCGGTCAGGGCAGATGCCGACAGGCCGCCGCCCTTGCGATTAATACCCTTATTATTGGAAAGTGGTCCTCCCACCAGCACCTGGCATATCAGTCGAGTCGATTCAACTTCCAACACCTTGAGTTCTATTCTTCCATCATCAAGCAGCAGAATGTCGTCTCGACGACTGTCGATAATCAGGGCTTCGTAATCAATACCTACTTGATGTTCGTCGCCATGGTTTTTATCAAGTGATGCGTTAAGAATGAACGTTTGGCCTTTTTCAAGGATCACTTTCCCCGCAACAAAGCGTGCGATTCGGATCTTGGGCCCCTGTAAATCTGCAAGCACTGCTACAAACCGTCCGTGCCTGGCCGCGAGTTCGCGAACAAGCCTTGCGCGGGCCCTGTGTTCGGCAGCACTGCCATGGGAGAAATTCAAGCGCACCACATCAACGCCCGCCTTGATCAACCCTTCGATAGCATCGAATGACTCTGTCGCTGGCCCGAGTGTGGCCACGATTTTAGTTCTGCGTTGCATAAAATATAATTCCTCAGCCAACCAGGTAGTGAAGTTAAAACTGCAAAAAAGAAGCTGTTATTTTTAGAGTCAATGAAAACCGTCAGGCGACCACGAGCCTTCCATTAAACTTGGAATGTCCTGACGGCCTGATGTGCTGTATTCAATACTTAACTCGGTCATTCGGCACGCGAATGGCCTTACTTCTCCCACACGACTCAGTTTTGCTTTAGCACGCTGGAAAAGAATGCTCGTGCGGGTTCATTAACCGGATTTTCAAATAGTTCTTTCGGAACCCCCTGCTCCAGTATCCGGCCTTGATGAATGAAAATGGCACGGTCTGCTACTTCGCGGGCAAATCCCATCTCATGGGTCACGATAATCATGGTCATGCCGGAACGGGCTAACTCACGCATGACGTCCAGCACCTCACTCACCATTTCCGGATCAAGCGATGAAGTGGGTTCGTCAAAAAGCATCAGCTTGGGTTCCATCGCCAAAGCCCGCGCGATGGCCACTCGCTGCTGCTGACCACCGGAGAGTTGCCCTGGGTATTTGTGCGCATGTTCAGCGATACGCACACGCGCCAGCAGTTCCATCGCCTGCTTGTTACACTCGTCACGTGATTTTCCACGGACCATCCGCGGAGCCAGTGTAATATTTTCAAGTATTGTTTTATGGGGGAACAGGTTAAATTGCTGGAACACCATACCCGCTTCTTTGCGGACCTCTTTGAGCAGTCGCAATGACGGGCGCTTTGGAGGAAGCAAGTGTTGATCGACGATAATCGAACCGTCTGTGTAAGTTTCAAGGCCATTGATACAACGAATGAGCGTGGATTTCCCCGAGCCACTTCCGCCCAGGACAACCAGAACTTCGCCTTGTTTGACTTCCAGGTCGATGCCTTTCAACACATGGATATCACCATAATGCTTCTGCAGGTTGGTGATTTTGACGATGCTTTCAGAACTGACCATTAGCGTGACCGTCCCATTAGCTGACTTCTTTCATAGAGATGAATCAAAACCGACAGACTGAGCGTCAGGGCCAAATAAAACAGACCGATCACCAAGTACACCTCAAGGGCATTGAAGGTTGCAGCGATGTAGATTTGCCCTTGTCGAACCAGTTCGCCGATGCCTATTACGGAAAATAGTGAGGTGTCCTTGATACTGGTGATCGCCTGGTTTCCCAGCGCCGGGGCCATGCGTTTAAGCGCTTGCGGCCAGATAATCTGAGCGAACGTCTGCACTGGACCCAACCCTAAAGACAGCCCCGCCTCTTGTTGACCTTTGTCGATGGAGCTGACGCCGCCACGCACGACCTCTGAGATGTAAGCGCCAGAGTTAACCGCGATTGCTGCAATTGCAGCGGTCAGTGGGTCGAGGGGGAAACCGATGATCGATGGCAGGCCATAGAATATGAATAAGACCTGTACCAGCACCGGTGTGCCACGAAAGACCTCGATGTATACAACCGCCACCATTCGTAAATACCATTGGGGGGCCAAACGCAGCATGCCAAATGCTACGCCCAGAAACATCCCAATCAATACACCCACCACCGAGATTAATAACGTCAGTGGAAGTCCGCTCAATAGTGAGGGAATACAATCGAGCGCGGCGTGCCAGTCAAACTGAAAGTTCATGGTGACCTCTACTTTACTTCAAGGCAGTGCTGCCAAGGCAGAACTGCATTGGCAAATCTTATTATTGGGCGGGTGTATTCTGTCGAGCGTTACCGAACCATTTTGTGTAAAGCGTTGCGTAGGTGCCATCAGCTTTAAGCTGCTCCAGGGCTTTGTTGGTGGGTTCAACCCACTTGCTGCCCTTGGCGAAAGCGATCCCAAACTGCTCGCCGTGGTAAAGCGGGCCGACTACTTTGGCTCGCCCTTTACCCGCGTTCTGTGCGTAATTGGCAACCACGGGTTGATCGCTGATCACTGCATCGACACTGCCGGAAACCAATGCGAGAAAAGCGGTTGCACTGGTGGAATAAGGAACCAATTTCACCGTACTGCCCAAGGCCTGTAGCGTAAAGTTATAGCCTGTCGTCCCGGTGAGTGCGGCCACGGTTTTCCCTTTCAGGTCATCAATCGTATTGATACTTTTGTCACTGTCCCTGACCAGAATCTGAAGCCCTGAGTCATAGTAAGGAGACGAGAAATCAATCACCTTTTTTCGAGCGTCGGTGATGGTGACACTGGACGCTGCTGCGTCGATGTTTCCGCTCTGCAATGCGGGAATAATGCCAGCGAAATCCAACGGCAGGATTTGAACCTTATAACCCGCTATACCGCCCAGCGCACGGATCAGGTCCATGTCAAAACCTTCCATCCGGTGAGACTTCTGGTCCATGTAGGCAAATGGAATTGAACTCGGATCGGCAGCCACCTTTAGCGTTACCGTTTCGTCGGCCTGAACGGCTGCCGATGCACTCAGGATTCCCGTTAGCAAAAGACCTGTCAGATGCGCCTTAGGCGCCGCTTGCCAGCGAGATACACAGGTAAAAAGTAGTGAAGTGAGCGTTTTCATGTTGTCGATCTCAGATTGAGTGAAGCAGGTCCTGTCGCAGCATTTGTTGCGACGTTGACCTGTCAGTGACGTAGAAACACAGGGAGCAGCTTTAAATATACGTTATGTATACTTACGTTTAGACAAAGCAGTTCCCATGCCAACAACCTAATAATTTTTGCAAGCCTTGTGGCTGTGGGCCCTTGTAGCTCCTAGGCCCGTGACGCAGTCGTTCGACTGGATTGAGTGTTACTAAAACGCTCTTTTCGAGTGCATGGCTGCACTCATTTGGGAATTAATGACTGCTACCAGACAGCGCCAAAAATAGCCGTCAATTCTTCCAGGTTTGCACTGGAGAGCGGTGGCGGTTTGGAAGAACTCAGAAGCCAAAGTTTCGCGGTTTCTTCTAATTCTTCCAGCGCCAGGCTGGCCCGTGAGACCGAGCTTTCCCAAATAACCGGACCGAGCCGCTCTAGCATTACCCCGCGTACGGATTTGGCAAATAACGCAACTTCGGTGGCGACATCAGGTGACCCGGGCCGGCGATAGCGAATCAATGGAATGCGCCCAACTTTCATCACTTGATAGGGAGTCAGAGGGGGAAGAATCGTGTCCTCACTCCAGACGCCGGTAAGCGTCAATGCCACCAAATGGGTGGAATGGGTATGGATGACACTGTTCGCATTTGGGTTGTTGTCGTAAATCTTGCGGTGCAGCTCCAATGTCTTGGAAGGCTTAGAGCCCGACACCCAACTACCTTCACTGTTTACTTTGGAAATATCGTCGGGGTTCAACCGGCCGAGACAGGCATCTGTCGGGGTGATCAACCAGCCATCCTCCAACCGGACGCTTATGTTGCCCGCACTGCCGACCGTGTAACCGCGCTCGTAAAGACTTTGGCCGATCGTACAAATTTCTTTTCGTAGGGCACATTCAGTATTCACGTTGACCTCGATGTCCTCGTACCTGCCCAAGCAGCCGGCTGTGAAGACGCCTGTGTCGTTACCGGCTACTGGCAGGCAAACCGAGCGTTATATCAGTCTCGACCTAGACCGCCACGCCTATTTGCAGGATTAGGGTTGAAGACTGTTAATGAAACCAATCAGCTCCTTGGCCAACGCTTCAGGCTGCTCTTCAGGAATATAATGACCACTGTTGGCTATTACCCCGCCACGTACATCGTTACCCAGTGGTTTCATACGGTCGAAGAGATCCGGTGCGCTACCGACATCGCCCCCGAGCGCCAGGATGGGCAGGCTCAATTTCTGACCCATCAACGCCTTGTTTTGCTCGATGTCTTCCAGCACGGCACGGTAATAACCCAGCATGCCGCGCATACCCCCCAACCCTTGATAAACGCGCTCGTATTCGTCGATATCGGCCTTGCTGAAAGTGGCCGTTGAATTAGCCGTTTTTCGGCTGAAGAACCACTCGATCAAAATACGCTCCCGCCCTTGCAGCAATGCCTCGGGGAGATCCGGGATCGGGTTGAAGAGAAAGTGCCAGTTACGCCAATTATCCGCCCCTAAGGTCAAGGTGGATTGCAACGTCACGCCGGGAATATTGCCATCAAGCAACGCAACCCCACGTAATTTATGCTGAAACTGATGGGCATGGGCATACCCCACCCAGGAGCCAACGTCATGACCCACGTAGACATAACGCTCTTCACCCAATGTATCGAGTAACGCCTGAAGCCGTTTACTTGTGGTCAAGGTGTCGTAGCCATTGGCGGGCTTTTCAGAATCCCCTTGCCCTGGCAAATCCACGGCAATGACTTTGAAGTGCTTCGCCAACAACGGCATGACGCGGCGCCACGCGTAACAGCTTTGCGGGAAGCCCGCGACAAGCACTACCGTAGGGCCTTGGCCCGCTTCGACGATGTGAAAGCGAACATCAGCCGCCTCTACCATCCGGTGCTTGAACTCGCTGCCTGAAAATTCCGGTACATCGTTTAATACTTGGCCGCTATAGCTCATTAATGTTCTCCCATTGCTCTGCTGACAGGTGTGTTGCGCAACCTCCCGGCTAGGGGAGAACGGCGGCTATAAGTTCGATTTCAACGCTGGCATTGTGCGGAAGCTCCGCTACACCGACCGCGCTTCGGGCATGGGCGCCAACCTTTTGGCCCAGCAACTCGATAAAGAGTTGTGAGGCGGCATCAATGACTTGAGGTTGGCCGTTAAACCCGGGGGCTGAAGCAACGAAACCGGTTATTTTCAAGATGCGAACAATCCGATCCTTCCCGCCCAGCTCCCTCTCCAATGCGTCCACACATGCCTGCGCGCAAAGGCGAGCCGCACAGCAAGCCGACTCTAGATCGACCTCGGCACCTACTTTTCCTCTGTATTGGATTTCGCCATCTTTGCGTGGTAACTGCCCACTCAAAAAACCCAAGCCGTTATGGACCGTCAGCGTAGTAACGAAGCGACTTGGTTGAGGTGTAACTTTTTGTTGGTTTTCCATCTTGTCTCCTGGACAGCAGTAAACTTGCGACGTCTGAATCAATAGCGTCTGAATCGAAAAGTTGTTTTTACAGACCGCCCAACACCCGTTCGCGTAACCGCTTCACTGCAGATGAAGGTGCGCTCAATACGGGGCATTGAACTTGCTGACGAACCTGTTCAAAAGCGCGCGCGGTTGAAAAATGGGCAAGCATGATCGCGTCGCAATCGGCAAGTTCGGCAGCCCGTTCGGCGATCAAACGGTTGTGCTCGGCGACATTACCTATTCTCAGCTGGTCGATAGCACCGGCGACGACAATCGTTTTCAGACGGGCAGATGAACCGACACGCGCAGCTTCTTGAACGAACTCCTCTTCCATCGTGACGACCGAAGGAGCAAACGTGGCAAGCATGCCGATCTTGGTGCCACAGGCGAGTGCATCCTCAAACATGGCTTCGTTAGGTTTAAGTACAGGCACCGAAATTTGTCGGGCTGCACGCTCAATCGCGGGGCCGAAGGCTGAACAGGTTGCGAGAATCCCATCGGCTCCGCCCCGGTGTGCGTAGTGCACCAACTCGACAAAACGATTACTGAGCGCTTGCGAAAGCTCTGGCTGTTGCGCCCTTTCGACGGTCAAACCATCATCCAGAAGGTTAATCAGTTCGGCCTCCTTCCACTCCTCGAAGAAGGCGCGATGGATCGGCTCCATTGCGACGGACGTCGCATGGATCAGCACTATCCTTATTTGGTTTTTCATCAAAAAGCTCCTGTAGCGAAAGCGGCTGCGTGATCGCACAGCCGCAGGATGGAGTCGTGAGTTAATCCTTGACGGAAATCAGGGAAACGATTTCATCAATAATCGCTACGTGGTTTTCTAACGGAAGGCGATCGATGGTCATTTGCAACTGCCCCAGACGGTCAACGCGGCTGTCATCAATGGCTTGTCCGATGTTCACTGCGGCGTCCAGGATGGAGTGTTCCATCGTGCCGTTGAAATGTTTAAGCAACGCCGGCGCGAGATCAGGACGAAGGTGCGCCACCGCGCCTAGAAGACCATAAGCCCCCCAGTTCGAGACGCCCGAAACAATCAGGAAATCGGCGGGGGTAGTAGCAGCGATTAACTTCCCGTTGGGAATATCGGACTCCACCAGCGACTGAGGCAACACCCCCATACCAATTTCGTTGCCACCGTCACCAATGCCGATGGTTGTCCACGGTGCGGTCCAACCCGAATCCTTGAATAAATAGTCCAAGGGCGCTGTGTCGTTGGAGATATCCCAACCGTGTTCGCGGTGCGGCTTGCCATCCGAACCAAACGAACAACGTTCGATGGAAATAATGTGGGTCAGCGATTGATCTGAAGTTTCAAGGTGATCGCGCAACCGGCGAACAGAACCCGGATCGACCGAAACAATCTCCAAAGCCACTTTGCCCGGCAACACATCGGTGACTGCCCAAGCAGCTTTCGCGCAAGGTGCATCGGTAATTACCGTGACTGGGATGCCTGCCTCTACAAACCCTGCCGCCAGTTGCCCCATGCCATTCAGACCATCGGTTTCAGGGGAAGGCGGCTCGGCATGCCTGACAAAAAATCCACAGACGATGCCGATGCGTGGCGAAGGGTGGTCGGCAATGGATTTTGCGGCTTTCTCTAGATTGCCTTGGGCAAAAGCTGCGAGCCGACTGATATCACGACGGACATTTTGTCCGACCAATACCTCGATTGACTCTATAACTGTGGACATTACGGTCTCTCCTGCTCGTTGATATACGTAAGGTATATCAGTGCATTTGCAGAACGTCAAATTGATTTTCGAATAGCCAGCATCAGAAAAAAAATCCGCTTTTGCAGAGCACGGTGTAAACGGCAGCGTTACGCAGGAGGGTACGTGGAGCGCCTTTTTTCAGGCCCGGCTCGCCGTTGTTACCTTTCGAAACTCTCTCTATAGACGCAGTAATGCTTCATTTGTGTGCGCTTTGGTAACGCACCTCCTGAGGATTCATAACGGGGCCCGATGGCCAAACCGCCGCTAGCTCGCGCGCCAAGGCGCTTTGTCGCGCTACAGCCGCAATCTGGCACAAGATATGCTCTGCAAAACAAAAATATACATTACGTATATTTGTAATATGAATGTACTAGGCCCCCTACCGCGGTTCGACGACTGAGCGGTACCGGCATCGGTCACGAACCCTGGCAGAACTGTTTTCACTTGGAGATTGGTGAGATGGCACACACAACTGTATTAGGTCAGTCGCACCTGCGACCTGAGACATTCGTAAAGACTGGAGAAGTCGAACATGTTTTCCGACGTGTCACCTTACGTTTGATTCCGCTGCTCGCATTCGTGTTTATTCTGGCCTGCATAGACCGCACGAATATCGGGTTCGCCAAGCTGTCCATGTCGAGCGACCTCAACTTTAGCGAGGCCGTCTATGGACTCGGGGCAGGTATCTTCTTTATTGGCTACTTCCTTTTCGAAGTGCCTAGCAATCTGCTGATGGTGAAAATTGGCGCACGAAAGACCTTGGCCCGAATCACCATCCTCTGGGGTATCACGTCCATCTGCATGATGTATGTCAGCACACCGCTCTCGTTCTACATCGTCAGGTTTCTGCTCGGCGTGTGCGAGGCAGGCTTCTACCCCGGCGTGATCCTGTACCTGACCTATTGGTTCCCCGCATCCAGAAGGGCCAAAGCGACTGGCTTGTTCATGATCTCCATTCCTTTGGCTAGTGTCATCGGAGGTCCCATCGCGGGCGCGATCATGAAACAAATGGTCGGAGTCGGGTCCCTCGACAACTGGCAGTGGTTATTTCTGATTGAGGGCATTCCGTCCATTATCGCGGGCATTTTTCTCCTGTTTTTCCTTCCTGAAAAACCGGATTCGGTTAAGTGGTTGTCTGCCCGTGAAAAATCCCTGATCCACGATGAACTGGCGATGGATGGCGGCGATACAGAGCCTAAGCATGCCTCATTCAGGCTGGCGTTAAGCTCTAAACGGTTGTGGATTTGCGCAGGAATCTTTTTTTGCCTGGTTGCCGGTAACGCAACGTTAGTTTTTTGGGTGCCATCGATCATCTATGAAATGGGAGTACACGACGCCCTCAATATTGGACTGCTCTCGGTGATACCTTCCCTGGCGGGTACACTTGCGATGATTCTCAATTCAAGCCATTCGGACAAAACCGGAGAGCGGCGACTGCACTGCGCGTTAGCCGCGTTGCTGGCTGCCTTGGGCCTGATTTTGACCGGTGTGTTCGTTGATAGCGGCGTAATTGCCATGATTACACTGACGATGGCAGCCATTGGTGTGCTGGGCGCCATGCCAATTTTCTGGTCTTTTCCCTCGGCGTTTCTTAGCGGGACCGCTGCGGCAGGAGGGATCGCATTGATTAACTGCCTGGCAAACCTGGCAGGATTTGTCGCGCCTTATGCCATTGGTAGCCTTAAAGTCCTGACAGGCAGTGTTGCATCCGGGCTTTACTTCGTTGCAGGATTGGAAATAACTGCGGCTATCGTCGTATTGGCGCTGTTCGGCAAAGCACGACACCAGAAGAACGAAACACTCGGAAACAGGGCTGCATTAGAATAGGTAATCTCTCGCGCTTCCCGTGCAACAGTCTGGTCGGAAGCACCACAGAAACAGAGGAATGTATGTCATTGACTGAAACGAATGCCCCGCGCGGGAAGCGCGCTCCCTCGACGAAGGCCGCTAAGCCTGCGAGTCCGCGATTGACTGCCAAAAGCGCTGACACAGAAGAAGCAGCGGGCGGTACGGAACAAAGTATGTCGCAAACCGACGCGGCACTTAATGCCATTCGTTCCCGCATCATCGATCTGACCATTCCTCCGGGGAGCAGGATTGATGAACCACTGCTTCTAAACAGCTTCATGTTGGGCAGAACCCCGGCGCGGGAAGCCATCAATCGGCTTGCCGCAGAAGGCTTCGTTAATATTTTGCCCAACCGTGGCGGGATTTTTGTACGCAAGCTCGACTTTGAGGAGATCGGCGAGATTCTGATCGCTCACCAACTCGCCGAGAATATCCTGGGTCAGCTCTGCCGATTCGAAGAGAACCTCGCTGATGACCTGGCCGAGATTCAGGAGCGGTACCGACATCAGGTAAGAAGTCGCCAGTACCTGAGCATCACCGCCTTGAACGAACAGTTCCATATGCGGATGTATCAAGCCGTCGGTAACAGCTTTTTCTATGAGTTCGCCCAGTCAACTCATCGCCATGTTCGACGGCTGCTGGTACATCTTTATAAACTTGAAGTTGCAGAACCCGGCGAACAGGAAGAGCAATTCGAACTCAATCTGCAAGAACACGATCGCATCATCGAGGCGGTACGCAAGAAAGACCGGAAAACCCTCGTGGAGTTGCTGCCTCAGCATGCCCATGCGACTCAAGATCGCTTTGCAAAAATTCTTGAAAGTAAAACAGTGAAGCCGTTCGCAGTGACGTTGCACCCGATACTAGAGTCGATTTAGAAGCCCGCCGCACCAAAACCGAAACTGAGGGGATCTAGCCCCTCATCCTCTTCAAGCGTTGTTTGTTAGCCCCCCTGCTCCCCCCCTTCTTGATTGCCCTTGCCGCCATCCTCGCTTTTTCTGATCATCGACCAACAGTCGCGGATGACACGTTTGCACGCTTGACCGACGCCATTACGCGTGCAAATATACGTTACAGATACGTAACGAGGACTGATCATGTCAACGAATGCAGCTATCGACCGTCAACCCCTTTCGCTGTTCAGCGCTTTGGTCATCCAAGGTGCTATCAATGAAACTATTCTGCCGGCCTACGTCTTCGAAACAGGTGCTGAACTCATCACCAGTTTCGATCCTACCTTTGTGTTGATGGAGCGGATTGCGGCAGGAGAGCGTGCAGATGTCCTTGTGGCAATTTCCTCTAACATCGACGAACTGATCGCTACAGGTATCCTCAGCTCGAACGGTCGAGTCGAACTCGTGAGTACCGGGGTTGGCCTGGCCGTCCTCTCAGGCGCATCGAGACCCGATATATCCAGCGTTGCCGACCTTAAGCAGACACTCTTGAATGCGCGTTCGGTTGCCTACTCACGCACAGGCGCGAGCGGCATTTATTTCAGCCTGTTGCTCGATCAACTGGGCATTGCGGATCAAGTAAACGCCAAGGCAACCATTATTACCAAGGGCCTGATCGCCGAAGCGCTGTTGAATGGCTCGGCAGATATTGCGGTTCAGCAACTGAGTGAGCTGAGAACGGTGCCTGGGGTTGACGTGATTGGTCCTCTCCCTGAGCCGGTTCAACATATTACAAACTTCTCTGCCGCTGTTTTTATCCATGCCGCTGGTAATCCAGATGCAGCGACTTTACTGGCTGCTCTGGTATCAAACAAAGCCAAGGATGCGTATCGGTCTTACGGCTTATCAACCTCAGAGTAGTGACCCGCTCGAACCGCTCTAATCAGACAAAAATAAGGAATTGAGCCATGTTGCGTCTATGTGCCAATCTGAAGTGGTTGTTCACCGAACACCCTTTTCTCGACCGATTCAATGCCGCAGCAAACGCTGGCTTCACTGCCGTTGAATACCCCTCCCCGTACGAATACTCCGCCGCCAAACTGCGCCAGCTTCTCAAGCAGAACGGGTTAAAACAAATCCTCATCAATACTCCGGTCGGCCCGGCAACTCAGGGCGAAGCCTCTGGAATGGCGTGCATACCCGGGCGAGAAACCGCGTTCCGCGACGGGCTGAAAAAAGCCCTCGACTTCGCAGTAGAACTTGAGTGCCCCCTGGTGCACGTATTGGCTGGCATCCAGCCTGCTGATGTTGCTCATGAGTCGGCTTCTGCGGTTTACCTGGAGAACATTTCCTGGGCTGCAGAACTGGCTGAAAAAGCTCAGGTGATGCTCACGCTTGAATCGATCAATCAACGGGATATTCCGGGCTTTTTCCTACGCACCCAAGAACAAGCCGCCAACGTTATCGATATCGTTGGCAGGGAGCGAGTGGGCATCCAGTTTGATATTTACCATTGTCAGGTGCAGCAAGGTGACGTGACCCGTCGATTGGAAACACTGATGCCAAAGATCGCCCACATCCAGATCGCCGACGCCCCTTTACGCAATGAACCCGGAACTGGCGAGATAGCCTGGGAGTACGTGATACATCGCATCGAGCAGTTGGGATATCAAGGCTGGGTCGGATGTGAATACGCCCCCGCCTCCAGCACTGTGGCCGGCTTGAAATGGCGAGATCGCTTCAACCATTGAACGTCCAAATATCCGCATCACTTGCCCTCAGTAGCGCCTCGGCGCAAAACGCCTAACAGAGCCAACGTCATGATGAATTCAAAACCATTGCTGGGTTGTATTGCTGATGATTTCACGGGAGCGACTGATCTCGCGAATATGCTGGTACGGGCCGGGATGCGCACCATTCAAACCATAGGTGTTCCCAACGCCGATATGTTCATTGATGCCGAGGCTTTAGTTGTCGCGTTGAAATCTCGCACGCTGCCCGTTCAGGAAGCTGTCGACCAATCCTTGGCTGCCCTGGCCTGGTTACGCGAGCAGGGTTGCAAGCAATTCTTTTTCAAGTACTGCTCCACGTTCGACTCGACTGCTGATGGAAATATTGGACCGGTGACCGACGCCTTACTGGATGCCCTCGGAGAAGAGCTGACAATCATGTGCCCGGCCGTTCCTGAGAATGGTCGAACGGTCTATCGCGGCACGTTATTTGTTGGGGACTCATTGTTAAATGAGTCAGGCATGGAAAAGCACCCGCTGACCCCCATGAAGGACGCCAATGTCCTGAGGCTGCTTGAAAAGCAGACCGATTCCACACTGGGCCAGATCGGTTACGAGACGGTAGCAAGAGGACCAACGGCAGTTGCCCTGGCCATCGCTCAATTGAAATCTGACGGTGCGCGTATGGTGGTGGTTGATGCACTTGAAGACGCTCACCTACATGCCATTGGCGAAGCCTGTGCACATCTGAAGTTGGTCACAGGGGGCTCGGGAATTGCTCTCGGCTTGCCCGCAAACTTCCGCCGCGCAGGGCTGCTCTCGAGCCTCAAACACACGACGCACCTGCCGCACCATATGGGAGGATCTGTTGTTCTCGCGGGGAGTACCTCGCGAGCAACCAACGGGCAGGTCACGCTGTGGCGTGCGACACGTCCCAGCTTCCGAATTGACCCACTGGCCGTGGACCGCGGCGAGCCAGTTGTCGAACAAGCCATTGAATTTTTCCTGGCACAAACCCAGCCAGTGCTGATTTATGCCACGTCTCCTCCTGAAGAAGTCGATGCAGTTCAACGCCAACTGGGCACCGCAAAAGCTGGACACTTGATTGAGCAAACCCTGGCCTCCATCGCACGGCAATTACGGATGCTCGGTGTGAATAAATTCGTAGTCGCCGGCGGGGAAACTTCCGGTGCGGTTGTTCAAGCACTGGAAGTTAAAGCGCTACGTATTGGCCAACAAATCGCGCCTGGAGTACCGGCAACCCAAACAGTCGACGGCGTCCCGATCTCGTTAGCATTGAAATCCGGAAACTTCGGACGACCGGACTTCTTCAACGAAGCGCTGCGTGCACTGAACGAGGGGGCACCGCCGGCTTCAAACGCAGGCGATTTGATCCGCTCAGGGCCGTCTAAGGTTACCCCCACCTAAACTACCCCCTCCAACTCAGCCAACATATCGGTGCCAATCACTAACTCACTGGCTGTCAGATTTTCCCGCAGGTGCGCCACCGAAGACGTACCTGGAATCAGCAGAATGTTAGGTGCACGTTGCAGCAGCCATGCCAGCGCCACTAACAAGGGTGAAGCATTCAGCCGCGCTGCTACGTTCGAGAGGGTTTCCGATTGCAGCGGCGTGAAACCGCCCAAGGGGAAAAACGGCACATAAGCGATGCCCTGCTGGGCCAACTCCGCGATGAGTTGCTCGTCACCCCGATGCGACAGGTTGTAGTGATTTTGTACGCAGACGACATCGGCAATGCCCTGCGCCTGCTTGACCTGCAACGCCGTGACGTTGCTTACCCCCAGATGGCGAATGAGGCCCTTGCGCTGCAGTTCAGCCAACGCGGTGAACTGTTCCTCAATGGATGCTTCGGTAGGAGAGTGTCCGTTTCCCCAGGCTCGAAAGTTCACCACCTCCATGACGTCCAATCCCAGGTTGCGCAGGTTGTCGTGCACGGCCTGGGTCAGCTCGGCCGGGCTTTGCGCCGGGTTCCATGAGCCGTCAACCCCACGCACGGCCCCGACTTTGCTTATGATCACCAAGTCTTCAGCGTACGGATGCAAGGCTTCACGGATCAGTTGATTGGTGACGTGCGGTCCGTAAAAGTCAGAGGTATCAATGTGGTTTACCCCCGCAGCCAACGCTTCGCGCAACACGGCGAGCGCGGCTTTGGGATCCTTTGGCGGACCAAATACCTGGGGGCCCGCCAACTGCATGGCGCCGTAACCCATACGGTTAACGGTACGGTCACCTAGTAGGAAAGAACCGGCTTTGCTGGCGTTGCTCATCTCGTGTGCCCCTGACTGATGTATGTAGGCCCACTATAAACATTGACCACTCCACTGATAATCAGGTGCAATCGGCACAGGCTGTACGGGAGGCCGAACAATGGCAACTGATATTCAAGACTTATTGGCCTTTGTGGCCGTGGTAAACGCTGGCGGTTTTCGCGAAGGAGGCCGAGCGAGCGGCAGATCAGCCTCAAGCCTTAGCGATGCCATCCGGCGTATTGAAGCCAGGCTCGGCGTGCGCCTGCTGAATCGCACCACCCGCAGCGTGGCGCCGACCGAGGCCGGCGCGCGATTGATGGAGCGCATCGTGCCCGCGCTGGGCGAAGTTGAGTCTGCACTGGACGTGGTTAACGACTTTCGCGACCGGCCTTCGGGCACCCTCAAACTGAACGTGCCTGTCAGTGCCGCACGGCTGGTGCTGCCGTCGATCATTACGCCCTTCCTGCAGACCTACCCCGACATCCGCCTGGAGGTGGTCGCTGAAGAGAGCTTCGTCGACATGCTGGCTGCGGGTTGTGATGCAGGTATTCGCTACGACGAGCGCCTCGAGCAAGACATGATCGCAGTGCCCATCGGCCCACGTTTTCAACGCTTCGCTACGGCTGCATCTCCCGCCTACCTGGAGGCCAGGGGCCGACCCGAACACCCAAGAGACCTGCTCGAACACGCCTGCCTGCGAGGTAAGTTCCCCAGTGGCGCCATGCCGCTTTGGGAATACGAGCGTGGCGACGAAACCGTCCGCGTCGACCCCACGGGTCCGTTGATCGTCAGGGTTGGAGGCGCCGTGGACTTGGCGGTACAGGCCGCGATAGATGGCCTGGGCATCGTCTACTTGTTCGAAGATTGGCTGCGACCTTATCTGGACAGCGGTGCACTCGAACCGGTACTGGAGCCGTGGTGGCAGATCTTTACCGGGCCGTTTCTCTACTACCCGGGACGAAGCTACCTGCCTTCCCCGCTGCGGGCATTTGTGGATTTTATAAAGGCTGCCGCCCTGTAGCCAGCGTGTTGGCCAAGGATGAGCCGAGTCGCGACGGCTTCAACAGGGCGAATAACACAACAACCTGTGGAAATCTCGACGGAGGGCACGAATACACTCGACGACTCGAGTGGAATACACGATAAAGGTCGGTATCTAATCTAACGACCGACGGGTATGGATAAGAGAATATGGACATACAAAAAGACCTGCAACGCATCGCTTTTCAAGAACAAACCCTGATATTTACCCGCTTCGACAAAGCCATGGCCTGGGAGCTGGGAATCAGCTTGAAAAGAGCCTGCGAAGACAAAGGGGTGTCAGTCACCATAGAAGTCAGGCTGGCCAGGGAAACCGTGTTTTTCTATGCCATGCCGGGTACCTCTGCCATCAATACTGACTGGGCACGGCGCAAGCGAAATGTCGTCGAACTGATGGAGCTCAGCTCGTACGGCGTAGGCCGGTCTTTTGCCCTCAAGGGCGATTCCTTAGAAGGCTTGATGGGTTTGCCCCCGCGCGATTACGCCGACCATGGCGGCAGCTTCCCCTTATCAGTCAAAGGCATGGGGTGCATCGGCGCCGTCACCGTTTCCGGGCTGCCGCAGCGCGAGGACCATGCGATGGTGGTTCAAGTACTGGCGCGCATGTGCGGTGTTGACCCCGGCTTAGTTGCCCTCGAAAGCTAATTATCTTTGTGAAGAGAGAAGCCATGACCCTATTTTGTCGTTGTCTGTTGAGTGTTGTATTTGCCGGTGTTGCCTGTGCGGCCATGCCTTTCGCCAACGCTGACGGGCTGTCCGATATTACCGACAGGGGCGTGTTGCGAGTGGCCGTGCCGCAAGACTTCCCGCCCTTTGGATCGGTAGGTCCCGACATGAAGCCCCGTGGTCTGGATATCGACATGGCTCAACTCATTGCTGACAAGCTCGGCGTCAAGCTCGCCCTGACCCCGGTAGGCTCGCCCAACCGTATTCCATTCCTGACCACGGGCAAGGTCGATCTGGTCATTTCCAGCCTTGGCAAAACCCCTGAGCGGGAAGAGGTCATCGGCTTCAGCAGCAAGTACGCGCCTTTCTACATGGGCATCTATGGGCCAAAAGAAGTCGAAGTCAGCAAACCCGCAGACCTGGACGGCAAGTCGGTGGGCCTGACTCGTGGCGCCCTGGAAGATATCGAAACCTCCAGGGTTGCGCCGCCGGGCACCAAGATCAAACGCTTCGAAGACAACAACACCACCATCGCCGCCTTCCTTGCCAATCAGGTCGAACTGATTGCCAGCGGCAACTCCACCATGGCTGTGATTGCCGAGAAGAATCCCCATCGACCACCGCTGCTCAAGTTCAAACTCAAAGACTCGGGTTGCTACGTGGGTATTGCCAAGGATGAAACCGCACTCAAGGAAAAAATCAACGCCATCATCGCCTCCGCCAAGGCTGACGGGACGTTGAACAAGCTGTCGGAACAATGGCTGAAAGAGACGCTTCCCGCCGATTTTTGATGGGTACTGCAATGGAGGTTTCGTAGGCGCTGACGTATTGGCGGAAAGCTTGACGCGATCTGCCTGATACACCGCGCCGCCTAATTCGCCAACACGTCTGCACCTACACATCAATGATCCGCATGACCAACCACTTTGCCCTCCCGCCCGTACTGACGCGGGGAACAACCTTTCACCCTTTTGAAGGCCGTACTGAAGGCACTTTCGGATTCATACCCAAGGGCGAGCGCGATGGCCGACACAGACCCTTGAGAATTGACCAACCTGTCCCCCGCCACGGTCATTCGCCAACGGGTCAGGTACTCAATGGCCGACACCCCGACCTTTCCTTGAATTTCAGCGTGAAGCTGGTGCGCGACATACCGGCGCGCTGCGCCAGCGATTGCAGGGTCCAGGGCGCGGCCAGGTCGTTGTGCATGGCGTTGAGTGCCGCCGCCATTTGTTTGTCCGCCAAGGCGAACAGCCAGCCGACGCCACTGTTCAAACCGTCTTCCAAATGCAAGCGCAGGGCTTGAACCAGCAGCATGGTCGCCAGTTGTTGTGCGATCAGAAAGCCGCCCGGCTGAGGCTCGCGCAGTTCTTGCCGCATGCGCTCCACGGACCAGCGCAGCGCCGCTTTGTCAGGTTCATTGCGGATGTGCACGATGGGCGGCAGCATTCCTGAAAGAGTGCTGGCGTACTCGCCGGTAAGCGCGAAATGACCACCCACACTAAAAAAATTGCCGCCCCCTTGGTAGGTGCTAATACCGCCTTTGCGCTTCGCTGGAAATATCGTCATAGCATCAAGGGGCTTCAGCGCCAAGTCGCTTGCCAGGCAGAAAGGCAAGCCTCTGGGCAGCAAAAAACAATCCCCTGCCACTACGCGCACTGGATCGGAAACGCCTTTTACTGACAGCCAACACTCGCCGGAGACTGCCGCATACACCTTAATGCCAGCATGTTGGCCAAAGCCCAACGACCACTCTCCCCCACAGTCAAATCCTCCGGACATGTAGCTGTGAAGTTTGAGCAGCGAGAGCACGTCTGAGAGCGGGTCCATGGCAAATTCCGAACGATCACAAAGATAAAACGAACGATAGCGCATAGTTCGTTCCCAATGGCACCTCTAAAATCTGGCATCGGTCATCAACTAATGGTTACCAACAACTAGAAAGGATGTCGCTATGCGTGTCTTTGTCACTGGAGCAACTGGCTTTGTCGGCTCTGCGGTGGTGCAGGAATTGCTCAATGAAGGCCACCAGGTGCTGGGGTTGACTCGATCCAAGTCTGGCGCCGAAGCCCTTAGCGCAATGGGCGCACAGGTTCATCATGGCTCGCTGGAAGATTTGGACAGCTTACGCAGCGGCGCAGCGGCTTGTGATGGCGTGATTCATACCGCCTTCAATCACGACTTCTCGAGATTCGCGGAAAACTGCGAGCTGGACCGGCGTGCCATCGACGCGCTAGGCGATGCACTGGTGGGTTCCGATCGTCCTGTGCTGGTCACTTCGGGAGTTGCGTTGCTGGCGCCGGGGCGTTTGGCCACCGAGGAAGATGCTGCCCATGCCGTTTCTTCCACGTACCCCCGCGCATCGGAAGCCGCGGCCGCCGCTCTGGTCGCGCGCGGGGTATGCGCCTCGGTGGTACGCCTTGCGCCTTCAGTACACGGTGAAGGTGATCACGGCTTCGTGCCGATCCTGATCGGCCTCGCCCGCAAGAGTGGTGCCGCATGCTACACGGGTGACGGGCTCAATCGCTGGCCCGCAGTGCATCGGCTCGACGCCGCACGCCTTTATCGGCTCGCCCTCGAACATGCCGCCAGCGGTGTCCGCTACCACGCCATCGGCGAAGAAGGTGTGCCGTTCAAGGCCATCGCCGAAGTAATCGGTCGCCGTCTGAACCTTCCAGTGATCAGCAAGACGCCCGAGGAGGCTGCGGAGCATTTCGGTTGGTTCACGCTGTTCGCTGGCATGAACAGTCCGACCTCAAGCGAGCGCACCAAAGCGCTGCTGGGTTGGCAGCCGACGCACCGAGGGCTGATCGTTGATATTGACCAGCCGGGTTATTTTGCATGATCAGGTAATCTATAAATCCCCCAACACCCGTAGGAGCCAACTCCTTGGCGATATAAGCAGCACCGCGGTGTTTCAGATACACCGCGCCGCTTGATCTATCGCCAACACGTTGGCGCCTACAGAGAACTGAACGACCACCAACTTGTTACACTCCCTTCTCAACGACATAAAGCCATTCAACCGGGACTGATATGAGAGCCGATTCGAGATACATGTTTGAGGTCACCGAGGTTTCCATCGCCCAGTTGCGTGCTGCGCTCGAATCTGGCCAGACAACCGCCGTTGAGCTTGTCCAGGCCTACCTCGCCCGAATCGATGCCTACGATCGGCCCGGCACCCCCACCGCCCTCAATGCGGTAGTGGTTCGCAACCCCGACGTGCTTAAGGAGGCGCACGCTTCCGATACCCGCCGGTCCATGGGCGAGACGCTCGGCCCGCTGGATGGCATTCCTTACACGGCCAAGGACAGTTACCTGGTGAAGGGCCTCACTGCTGCGTCTGGCAGTCCCGCCTTCAAGAACCTCACTGCGTATCGCGATGCGTTCACCATCGAACGGCTTCGCGCCGGCGGAGCGATCTGTCTGGGCAAGACCAATATGCCGCCCATGGCGAATGGCGGCATGCAGCGCGGGGTGTATGGCCGCGCGGAAAGTCCCTACAACGGTGACTACCTCACTGCTCCCTTTGCATCGGGCTCATCCAATGGCGCAGGCACTGCCACGGCAGCCAGTTTCGCGGCATTTGGCCTCGCTGAAGAAACCTGGTCGAGCGGAAGAGGCCCTGCATCGAACAACGGCCTGTGCGCTTACACCCCGTCGCGAGGGCTGATTTCGGTGCGCGGGAACTGGCCGCTAACACCGACAATGGACGTTGTCGTGCCGTATGCCAGGACCATGGCCGACCTCCTTGAGGTGCTGGACGTGATCGTGGCGGATGATCCGGACACCCGAGGCGACCTGTGGCGGATGCAACCTTGGGTGCCTGTTCCAAGTGTCGCCGCTGTCCGTCCCGCCTCATATCCAACGCTGGCCGCCACTAGCGAGGCGCTCGCCGGCAAACGCTTCGGCGTTCCCCGTATGTACATCAACGCGGACCCCGAGGCGGGCACCAGTGATGCACCTGGCATCGGCGGTCCGACGGGGCAGCGAATCATCACCCGGCCTTCCATGATTGGGCTCTGGGAGCAGGCCCGCAAGGCGCTCGAAGCCGCAGGAGCCAACGTTGTCGAAGTGGATTTCCCGCTGGTCTCCAATTGCGAAGGTGATCGTCCTGGTGCGCCAACGGTGTTTACCCGGGGCCTGGTTTCCAAAGAGTTCTTGCACCATGAGTTGTGGGACCTGACCGCATGGGCGTTCGATGATTTCCTTCGGGCCAACGGCGATCCGGCATTGAATCGTCTGGTGGACGTGGACGGACCGCTGATTTTTCCCCACGACCCTGGAACGCTACCCAACCGCGAAGATGACCTAGCCGCTGGCATGGACGAGTACGTGAAAATGGCCCAGCGAGGTATTACACCCTGGGACCGGATCGCCACGCTACCTGACGGATTACGCGGGCTTGAAAAAACCCGTCGAATTGACCTTGAGGACTGGATGGATCGGCTGGGGCTCGACGCGGTGATATTCCCGACGGTCGCCGACGTAGGCCCGGCAAACGCTGATGTAGATCCGGCGTCTGCGGACATCGCATGGAGCAACGGTGTCTGGGTCGCCAACGGCAATCTTGCCATTCGGCACTTGGGTGTTCCCACGGTCACCGTGCCCATGGGGATCATGCCGGACATCGGCATGCCCGCCGGATTGACATTCGCCGGGCGCGCCTACGATGACTCCGCCCTGCTCCGCTTTGCTGCGGCATTCGAGTCAACGGAACCCAGGCGCCTGATCCCGCCACGCACCCCGCCCTTGCAGCGCGGCTAAATGAATCAAACACGCCTCAGTTATTGTGCTGTTCCCTGGACCCGGATAGGAGCGCGCTTGCCCGCGATGGATCGCGAAGCGGTCCCAATGCCTACCTCATTTCCAACTGAAAGAACGGCGCCGCCAATGCTACGACTGCTTCGCAGTCGATCGCGGGCAAGCGCGCTCCTACAATCTAAAACCAGATAAATCCAAGCAGTTAAGCGTTGCGCATCTCCTATCGCTAACTCAGCAACCTCAGCGCCATCCGGTCAATCGCCTCACGCTGGAATCTGCGAAACCCTGCTGTTGGCTGCTGCCCTTCAAGCATCGACAGGAAGGGGTCGATCACTTCCGTGCGCACCCCGGCCAGTTCCTCGATCACCGCATGCCCACAAAACGGCACATAGCTTTCGGCGTATCCGCCTTCATGCACCAGCACCAGCCGACCACCACACAAAACTTCGGCGGCCTGGCGGACGATAGCGGTCATTGTGCGAAAAGACTCGCTGTGCAACAGCATGCGGGCCAGGGGATCGACACCGTTGGCATCGAAACCACAGGCGACCACGATCAGGTCCGGGCGAAAGCGCTCTAGCGCCGGAACAATCACCGTGTCCATGGCATAACGATAAGCGTCATCGCCGCCACCTGGGTACAGAGGCAGGTTGAGATTGAACCCCCGCCCTGCACCTTCGCCAATGTCCTCACTGCCGCCATAGCCAACCGGAAAGCAACCCTCTTGATGAATCGACAGGGTCATCACGTCCTTGCGCCCATAGAAAATCGATTGCGTGCCGTTGCCGTGGTGCACGTCCCAGTCCAGCACCGCGACGCGCTCTATCCCATGCCGGGCGATGGCGGTTTCCACTGCGATGGCGATATTCGCCAGGTAGCAAAAGCCCATGGCCTTGTCCGCCAGGCAGTGATGCCCCGGAGGGCGTGACAGCGCATAAGCATTGTTCACTTGACCCGTTAGCACCGCATCGACGGCAGCGATGGCCAGACCTGCCGATTGTCTGGCGATCTCAAACGTCCCCGGTCCCACGCTGGCTTCTTCACCCAACTCGCCATGCCCGGCATCGCTCATGGCCTTGAACCGTTGCAAGTAATGTTCGGGGTGTACCCGCAACAAATCGACTTCGCTGGCCATTGGAGCGCTGGACAAACGCAAATGATCGCTGAGTCCGGAGACATCCATCAGGCACTTCAAGCGACGCTTACTTTCGGCCGATTCGGCATGGCCGGAACCGCTGGGCGGCTGTAACCAGCCACCCACCGGCAATACCAGGCTATGCAAACCGGCCGCATGCCAGAAACAACGTTCGTCGAAAAAAAACCCTGTGCGCTGGCCCATTAGCCAATGACCGGTTCAGACAGGCCTTTTTGCAGTTGCGAGGCATCACGATAGGCGAGGTATTTACGCTGCGTGGCGATGTGGTCAGCAACATGCTTGGCATCGTGCCAGACGCCCCAGATGAACGAAGAGCCACGACGCGACTGCCAAGGCAGGCCCAGGAAATAGACTCCCGACTCGCTGGAAACGCCTCGCTGGTGCTGCGGCTTGCCGTTCGTGTCGAAAGCGTCGACCTTCAGCCAGCTATAATCGACTGAAAAACCGGTTGCCCAGATGATTGAGGTAACGCCCGCTTCGGCCAGATCAAGCTCAAGAATAGGCTGGGTCACACACTGCGGATCGGGGAAGGTAATGCGCGCTTCAGGTTCTTGCGGAAGGTCAAGCCCGTTGCGCTCGATATAGGCGTCAGCGGCGTTCAGTAGCGACAGGTAATTTTCATCGCCGCGAGCGAGGTTGCCTGCCAGGTCCGGTTGAAAGGTCACCACCGTGCCATCGAACGACTGGGTCAGACCCACCAGCGTCATTCCCCGGTGGGCAAGCCCCCGAAAATCAACGGTACGTCCGCCATGGGCTCCGCTGACGGCGATGGTGACGTGTTCTCTGCCCGCCTTTGCGGCCGCCGCATCCCATTCCCCAAGGACACCCAGCCACCAGCAGAAATCCCGGTTGCGATAAGCGCGCGGTGGACGATCATGCGGTCCAACCGATAGGTAAACCTGCTTGCCGGCACGCTGCAACTCATCCGCAATTTGCACCCCCGACGATCCGGCACCCACCACCAAAACGGCGCCCTCGGGTAGCTGCGCCGGGTTACGGTATTGGGCAGAGTGGATTTGTGTGAACCGCTCATCTTTCGGTGCGATCGACGGGATAACCGGCCGCTGGAATGGCCCGGTTGCCGCCACCACGCGGTTGGCCTCAATCACGCCTTCAGAGGTTTCAACCGTGAAGCCTGGCCGGCCGACATTGCGCACTACGCTTTTCACTTCAATACCGGTGCGGACGGGGGCGTTGAATTTCTTCGCGTAGGCTTCGAAATAATCCGCCACCCGTTCTTTCGGGGCGAATCCATCGGGGCTGACGTCATCGAATTCCAGGCCCGGAAAACGATCGTGCCAGGCGGGACCGTTGGCAACCAGCGAGTCCCACCGCTCTGTGCGCCAGCGTTCGGCGATACGACTGCGCTCAAGCACAAGGTGCGGCACCCCGAGTTTGCTCAGATGCTCGCTCATCGCTACGCCAGCCTGACCGGCGCCAACAACAAGCGTGTCTATTTCTATTCTTTCAACTGTCATCTCTGCGTCCTTCTCGAAGGCGGGTGTTCACGCATTCTGTTCAGATACAGCGGATAGCGAAATTATGATTTTTGTCGTCGCAGGGCAGGAAAAAGCTAGGTTCTGTACAAAACGTTGGCAAGGGTTCAGCCCTTCAGCATTCCATGGCACATCAGGCTGAGGACGCTACGCATGTGCCTGGCATGTGCCTCTCTATCGGGCGTGGCTTCGGTCGCCAGACGAATAAACGCCATATTGGCGTACTGATTGAACACGGTTGCCGCCACCTCCAAGTCGATCGACTCCCTGAGCACGCCCTGCTCCTGGAAATGCAGTAGCAGCGCTTTGGTTTCTTCAACCACTGCCAGGTTCCAGGGATGAAACGTCTCGGAAAGCTCGCCGGTGAACAGAAACGGGGCAAGTTCACGCCAAAGAGATGCCGGCATGGCACGCAATTGGTAAGTGGTCATCAGTCCTTCGAGTTCACATAAGGCATCCACCGGGTCGGAGTTTTCGTCCAGTCGCGAGCGGGCCTCACGCATGGCTTGTTCGTCGGGCTCTTTGAGCAGCGCCAGCAGTATTTCCTGCTTGCCACCGAAGTAATTCACGACCGTCGGCGCCGACACCCCGGCTTGGTTGGCGATCTGTTCCAGCGTGGTGGCGACAAACCCATGGGCCTTGAAAAGCTCCAGCGCTGCGTCCGCAATCAGCTGCCTGCGCTGCCCTTTCTGTCGTTCTCTGAGTCCGGTCATTACGTGCCTGCCGTGCTGATTGATGTGGCTGAGTCTATTGGTGCTTTTTAACAACAAAATTTTCCTACAACAAATATTTTGTTTACAAAAATATTTTTAGGTGACAAATATTACGCACACCCAGTCGACCTCAGGAGACACGTCATGTCCGTAGAACCCAATCAAATCCGCACAACCCGTGACTACCAAACCTCCGACGCAGCCCACCATATCCATGCCTTCGTTGATCAGAAATCGCTGAACGAGGAAGGGCCACGCGTCATGGTTCGCGGCGAACGCCTGTCGTTGTGGGATAACGACGGCAAACATTACCTGGATGGCATGTCGGGCCTGTGGTGCACCAACCTCGGTTATGGACGCAAGGATTTGGCCGCCGCAGCCTTTGCGCAGATGGAGCAGCTGCCCTACTACAACATGTTTTTTCACACCACCCACCCGGCCGTGATCGAGCTGTCTGAGTTGCTGTTCAGCCTGCTGCCCAAGCATTACAGCCACGCGATTTATACCAACTCGGGTTCCGAAGCCAATGAGGTATTGATCCGCACGGTTCGCAGGTTCTGGCAGGTGATGGGCAAACCGGAAAAGAAAGTCATGATCGGTCGCTGGAACGGTTATCACGGCTCCACGTTGGCCGCGACGGCACTCGGCGGTATGAAGTTCATGCATGAAATGGGCGGCACGATTCCCGATGTAGCGCACATTGACGAACCTTACTGGTACGCCCATGAAGGCGACTTGAGCCCCGAAGCGTTCGGCCTGCGGGCAGCCCGTCAACTGGAGGAGAAAATCCTCGAACTGGGCGCGGACAAAGTCGCCGCCTTCGTTGCCGAGCCATTCCAGGGCGCGGGTGGAATGATCATTCCACCCACCACCTATTGGCCCGAGATCCAACGTATCTGCCGCCAACACGACGTGCTGTTATGCGCCGACGAAGTGATCGGCGGTTTCGGCAGGACCGGTGAATGGTTTGCCCACCAGACCTTCGGATTCGAACCCGACACCCTGTCCATTGCCAAGGGCCTCACCTCCGGCTACATCCCCATGGGTGGATTGATTCTTTCCCGGCGCATGGCAGAAGCGTTGGTGGAAAAAGGCGGCGTGTTTGCCCACGGCCTCACCTATTCCGGACACCCGGTTGCCGCTGCCGTGGCGATTGCCAACCTTAAGGCGCTGCGTGATGAGGGGGTAGTGACACAGGTAAGAGACGACACGGGTCCCTACTTGCAAAACTGCTTGCGAGAGGTATTCAGCGGCCATCCGTTGGTGGGTGAGATTCAAGGCGTAGGCCTGGTCGCTGCCCTGCAGTTTGCCGAGGACAAGGCCACCCGCAAACGCTTCGTCAACGAGAACGATATCGCCTGGCGCTGCCGCACCATCGGCTTCGAGGAAGGCATCATCATTCGCTCGACCCTTGGGCGCATGATCATGGCCCCGGCCCTGGTGGCAACACGCGCAGAACTCGATGAACTGGTGGACAAGACCCGCATCGCGGTTGATCGGACGGCGCGGGAATATGGGAGGCTTTGATGGTGTGCACACCTCACTAACCATCATTTACTTAATCAAGCACTACAAAAAACCTCGTTTCGCCGGCGGCAGCCCATGGACAGAATGAAGCCCTGTCCAACCAACACTGTCGCAAGAGGAAACGTGGATGACCCAACCTACCCACACACGCATTCGCATGTTCAACACCAAAGAGACCTATCCGAACCAGTCTCTGGATAACGACCTCTGCCAGGCCGTGCGCGCAGGCAACACCGTCTATGTTCGCGGCCAGATCGGCACCGATTTTGAAGGCAACCTCGTCGGCCTCGGCGACCCTCGTGCCCAAGCCGAACAGGCGATGAAAAACGTCAAGCAACTGCTCGAGGAAGCTGGCAGCGACCTGAGCCATATCGTCAAGACCACCACCTACCTGATCGACCCCCGCTACCGGGAGCCGGTCTACCAGGAAGTGGGGAAATGGCTCAAAGGCGTCTTTCCCATCTCCACCGGGCTGGTGATTTCCGGGCTGGGGCAACCGGAGTGGCTAATGGAGATCGACGTGATTGCAGTCATCCCGGAAGCTGTCATTTCCTAAAAGGGCGAACACACCATGACGTTTTCAATCGTCGGCCGTTGCGCCGAGACAGGCCAACTGGGCATTGCCATCAGTTCCTCGAGCATCGCCGTGGGTGCCCGTTGTCCATGGTTACGTCCGGGCGTAGGGGCAGTCGCCACGCAGAACATCACCCTCCCCGCCCTGGGTCCTCAGGTACTTGACCTGATGGAGAGCGGTCTGTCTCCTTCTCAGGCGTTAGACAGCGCGCTGACCCGCAACGGTTACAGCCAGTTTCGCCAACTGACGGCCATCGATCATCTGGGGCGAACCGCGCATTTCAGTGGCCGTGAGACCCTCGGCACGCATAACGCACTGGCCGGAGAACAGTGCGTGGGCGCCGGCAACATGCTGGCGGACAGGTCGGTCATTGAGACCCTGGTTCATACCTTCGAGACCAGCGGCGGGCAATTGGCCGAGCGCCTATTGGCCGCCATGCAAGCAGCACTGGCCGCCGGCGGCGAAGCGGGCCCCGTGCATTCTGCCGCGTTGGTGGTGGTGGGCGAGTTGACCTGGCCCATCGTCGATCTGCGCGTTGACTGGGCGGACGAAGACCCAATCGGGAAACTGGCACAACTGTGGACGGCTTACCGTCCGCAGATGCAAGATTACATCGTCCGCGCCCTGGATCCGACCAAGGCCCCAAGTTACGGAGTGCCAGGTGATGAGTAAATGAGCAGCAGCCAAGACCTGTTAGCCACGTTGGTCGGGTTCGACACCACGAGCCGCGAATCGAACCTGCACCTGATCGAGTTCGTGCGCGAGTACCTGACCCGATTGGACGTACCTTGCGAACTGATCTTCAATGACGACCACAGCAAGGCCAACCTTTTCGCCACCCTGGGCCCGGATGATCGCCCCGGCATTGTGCTTTCCGGCCACACCGACGTGGTCCCCGTGGATGGACAAGCCTGGACCGTTGCGCCGTTCGAGTTGACAGAAAAACAGGGCAAGCTTTACGGACGCGGCACCACCGACATGAAGGGTTACATTGCCTGCGTGCTGGCCGCGGTGCC
Source organism: Pseudomonas sp. (assembly GCF_028293835.1). Classification (GTDB taxonomy): domain Bacteria; phylum Pseudomonadota; class Gammaproteobacteria; order Pseudomonadales; family Pseudomonadaceae; genus Aquipseudomonas. Next base: position 23,719 of record NZ_JAQGNX010000016.1, on the reverse strand, counting down.
AAAACTGCTGGCAGCCCCCCTGCGCATGCCGGTACACATCGCCCTGTCTTATGACGAAGAAGTCGGTTGCCTGGGCGTACGCTCGCTGCTTGCCGAACTCGAACAGCGACCTCACACACCTGTGTTGTGCATCATTGGCGAACCTACGGAGCTCAAGCCGGTGTTGGGCCACAAAGGTAAATTGGCCATGCGTTGCGATGTTCACGGCGCAGCGTGTCACTCGGCGTATGCGCCCCAGGGCGTCAATGCAATTGAATACGCTGCCGAGTTGATTGGCGAACTGGGCCGGATCGGCTCGCGCCTGCGCGCCCCCGAGCTGCACGACCCGCGTTTCGACCCGCCTTTCTCCACGGTGCAGACCGGAACAATCAGCGGAGGAAAAGCGCTCAACATCGTCCCCGCTGATTGTCGCTTCGATTTCGAAGTGCGCGCCCTCCCCGCGCAAAATCCGCGGGAAGTGGCTGAACAGCTTGAGCGTTATGCCCAAGAGCAAGTCCTGCCGCGGATGCTCGCTGTGGACGCCGGCAGCGCCATTCGGTTTTCCGAGCTGTCGGCCTATCCGGGGCTGGCCACTGATGCCCAAAGCCAGGCGGCGCAGTTGATTGCGCAGTTCTGTGGCTCAGGGGAGTTCACCACGGTTGCGTTTGGCACTGAAGGTGGCTTGTTCGATGCCATTGGGATCGCGACAGTGGTATGCGGCCCGGGCAGCATGGACCAGGGCCACAAGCCCGATGAATTCATCAGCATCGAGCAATTGAACGCCTGCGACGCCATGCTCGAACGCATAGCGCAGTCCCTGCACAGCTAATCTCAGGCGTCCTGTTTGGGCGCCAATACTTCGCGGCAATGATCGACGAACAATTGAGCGGGCTTGGTCAATTGCGACCTGCGCAGCCACGCCGCTGCCAACCCTGAACCGGTGACCTGCTCGGCCAAAGGCACGCATACCACTTTCTGCCCGTCGTAGGTGTACTCGGAATGCGGTCGAGTCACCAGGATCGAAAAGCCGAATCCGCGCCCGACCATACCGCGAACCATCTCAATGGAAGGTGAGCTGAACAGAATATGCGGGGTCAGCCCACGTTCTTCGAAGATGCTCACAAAGTAGGTGCGGCTGGGCTGCACGTCCAGCAGCACCATAGGTTCCAGCACCAAATCGTTGAGCGACACTTTCGCCTGGTGAGCAAACCGGTGCCCCTCGGGCAATAACGCATAGGGCTGCTGCGGTGTCATCAGCGGCGCGGTGTCGATGGTACTGTCCAGATCATGTTCATAGAGTATCGCCAGATCGATGCTCCCCGAGGTCAACGCCTGAACCAGCTCCTGCTGCTCTCCGTCACGAATACGTATTTCTACCCCTGGCCAGCGATCACGAAATCCCGCAATCAGGCGTGGCAAATACAGCGGCGCAACGGTTTCAAAACAGCCGATGTCGATTTGCCCGGAGACTACATCGTTGTCGGCCAGCGCGTTTTGCTCGAACTCATGGGCAACCCGCAATAGCTCCTGCGCCTTGCGGTAGAAACGCGCGCCACTGGGCGTCAGTGAGACCCCTTGAGCGTGATGGCGAATGAACAGCTGCACAGCGAAGCTCTCTTCCAGCTGCTTGATGGCGGTCGATACCGAGGGCTGTGCGATATAGAGCTTGCGGGACGCTTCAGCCACGCTGCCGCACTCGACGGTGGTGACAAAATATTTGAGTTGTCGCAGGTTGTAAGCTGCCATCGATACCTCGCAGGGGGTGGATCTTGCATCAAAACGGGGCGTGGCAACGACGCCTGTGGTCGATCCACAGCGTAGTTGATCGCCCATAAACGGCGGCCATTCGCCAGGATCACTGGCCCGTGACGCCATTGAGAAGTTCTGTACGACCCTTCAAGAATCGGGCCGACTGGCAACCAAGGCGCGTATGGATTCTGCGACGTTCCCGCTGGGCGGGAAACAAGCAATTTCTTGGCGCTTGATGCTAAAAAACCTGCCCTCGCTCAGGGTCCATCACGCACCAAAACCGCGCAGCACTGGCGAGTTTTTTTATCGATAGCGAACACATTTTTACTAATTTCCTGCCTTGGACACTTGGCCCACTATCGGCACAACTGATCGTGGACGTAGCCTTTACCGGCTACTTGGAGAATGCAGTGACTGACCTGAACACCTGGCAAAGCCTGGCAAGAAAACAACAGTTTATCGACGCAGCACACATCGGTGGAAGGTCCCACTACTCACAGGACGGCAAGACGTTCGCGGTGATCAATCCGGCCACCAACACCCTGCTCGCCCGTGTCACTGCCTGCTCCGAGGTCGACATTGACCTGGCCGTCGGCGTCGCTCGCAAGGCTTTCGAGACCGGGCCGTGGGCGCGCATGGCGCCTCGGGAGCGCAAGGGCATCCTTCTGAGCTTGTCCCAACTGATTCTTGCCCATCGCGAAGAGCTGGCGTTGCTCGACTCGCTGAGCATGGGCAAACCGGTCATGGACGCCTACACCATAGACGTCCCCGGTGCCGCGCAGGTGTTTGCCTGGTACGCCGAAAGCCTCGACAAGCTGTACGACCAGGTCGCGCCGACCGGACGCGATGTACTGGCCACAATCACTCGGGCTCCGCTGGGCGTCATCGCCGCCGTGGTCCCTTGGAATTTCCCGTTGGACATGGCCGCCTGGAAACTCGCCCCCGCACTGGCGGCGGGTAACAGCGTGATCCTGAAACCTGCCGAGCAGTCACCTTTCTCTGCACTGCGCCTGGCTGAACTGGCGTTGCAAGCCGGGGTTCCGGAGGGCGTGTTCAACGTTGTGACCGGGCTGGGCGAACAGGCAGGCCGTGCCCTGGGCCTGCACCCGGACGTCGACGCGCTGGTGTTCACGGGCTCGACCCAAGTCGGCAAGTACTTCATGCAGTACTCGGCGAACTCCAACCTCAAACAAGTCTGGTTGGAATGCGGCGGTAAAAGCCCGAACCTGGTGTTCGATGATTGTCAGGACCTGGACCTGGCGGCCGAGAAAGCCGCTTTCGGGATCTTTTTCAATCAGGGCGAGGTGTGCTCGGCAAATTCACGCTTGTTGGTGCAGCGGTCCATTCACGACGAGTTCGTCGAGCGTCTGATCGAAAAAACTCGCCAATGGCAGCCCGGTGACCCACTCGATCCGGCGAGCAGGATGGGCGCCATCGTTGACGCCAGACAAGCCGAGCGCGTGATGAATTACATCACCGAAGCCGGCGCCAGTGGTGCACGTCTAGTGGCCGGCGGTGAACGCCGGATGATCAATGGTTCGAACAATTTCATTCAACCCACCCTGTTCACCGGCGTAAGACCGGACATGCGCCTGTCCCGCGAGGAAGTCTTCGGCCCGGTACTGGCGGTCAGCGCTTTCGACGATGAGGACCAGGCCGTGCAACTGGCCAACGACCATATCTACGGACTGGCGGCGTCGGTCTGGACCGATGACCTCAACCGCGCGCACCGCGTCGCAGGCCGTTTGAATGCGGGGACCGTTTCGGTGAACACCGTGGACGCCCTGGACGTCAGCGTGCCTTTCGGCGGCGGCAAGCAATCGGGCTTTGGACGGGATCTGTCGCTGCACTCATTCGACAAGTACACCCAGCTGAAAACCACCTGGTTTCAACTGCGTTAACCGGAAAGTCCTTTGCATGACAAAGGAGCACCCGACGCGATGAAAGCCATTTATGCCCGGATCATCTGCCCGGGCAATACCCCAATGGACGAACCCCATGAATAATAACGACTCAAAATCGGCAACCCTTGAACTAAGCACCATTCAACCCATTGCGCTGGATCAACGCCACGGTCGCGCCCGCGACTTGTTCACTATCTGGTTCGGCTCCAACATTATGCTGTTGACCGTGGTCACCGGAGCCTTGGCGGTAACCGTGTTCAAGCTGCCTTTCATGGCGGCCATGGTCGCGTTGATCGCTGGCAACCTGATTGGCGGGGTGTTCATGGCCCTGCATTCAGCGCAGGGTCCGCAGTTGGGCGTGCCGCAGATGGTCCAGACGCGCGGCCAGTTCGGCTCTTACGGCTCGTTGCTGGTAGTGGCACTGGTGGTGATCATGTACCTGGGGTTCTTCGCCTCTAATTTGGTGCTGGGCGGTCAATCACTGCACAGTCGGTTTCCGCTGTTCAGCACCAATCAGGGCATCGTTTTAGTGGGGCTGATAAGCGTCGTCGCGACGGTGTTCGGCTATCGTCTGATTCATGCCTATACCCGCGTGATGTCCTACCTGTCCGGGGCGATCCTGCTGCTGTGTTTCATCTGGATTATCGGTGTGCATGGCCTGCCAGCCGACTTCCTGCAACGCAACCAATTCAATGTGCAGGGCTTCCTCGGCACACTGTCCATCGCGGCCTTGTGGCAACTGGCGTACGCGCCCTATGTCTCGGACTACTCACGCTACATGCCGGCCGATACCGGAGGCCGATCTGCGTTCTGGTCCAGCTACTGGGGGTGCTGCCTGGGTTCGATATTGCCGATGGCTCTGGGCGTTGTCGTCGGGTTGAGCGTTGAAGGCGACATCATTGCCGGGTTAATCGAAATGACCGGCAGCATCGCGACACTGGTCATGGCTGTGTTCTCCATTGGCATCGCCGCCACCAACGCCATGAACCTCTACTGCGGCACACTCTCTGCCATCACCGTCGGCCAGACGCTCATCCCGACATGGTCGGCCGGGGCGCTGTCCCGCGCGATAACCGCGCTTGTGCTGTTTTCGATTTCCCTGGCCTTGGCCCTGCTGGGTCAGGATGATTTCATGGCCAACTACACCAACTTCATTCTGCTGCTGTTGTATGTGCTGGTGCCGTGGACCGCAATCAACCTGGTGGACTACTACCTGATCGCCCATGGCAATTACGACGTCGATTCGTTCTTCCGCCGTGACGGTGGCATCTACGGCTACTTCAACTGGACTGCGGTGGGATGCTACGTGCTGGGTATTCTGGTGCAGATCCCGTTCATGGCGACCGAGCTTTACACCGGATTTATCGCACACGCCATGGGCGGCGCGGACATTTCCTGGATCGTTGGGTTGGTGGTCATTTCGCCGATTTACTACTTCGCCAGCCGTCATCGTGCCCACCGTCAATCCCTGAGCCCAGCCGGGAGAAACGCATGAAAACCGACTTTGATTATGTGATCGTCGGCGCGGGCTCTTCCGGCTGCGTTCTGGCCAACCGCCTGAGCGCAGACCCGACCGTCAGCGTCTGCCTGATCGAAGCCGGCAGCCATGACAACAGCCTGCGGATCCAGACACCGGCCGGTACCATCACGCTGTACAAAAGCAAAAAATACAGCTGGAATTTCTTGTCCGCGCCCCAGCGAAATCTTAACGGCCGCACGCTGCACACCCCACGGGGCAAGGCGCTTGGCGGTTCCAGTTCGATGAATAGCATGATCTACATTCGCGGACACGCCAGCGACTACGATCGCTGGGCCCAGGCCGGTTGCGTTGGCTGGGACTGGAACAGCGTGTTGCCGTACTTCAAGAAATCCGAGAACAACCGCATCGGCCAAGACCCTCGTCTGCACGGCAGCGGGGGCGAGTTGTACGTCGACGTTGCCCGCGACCCCAACCCGGTCTGCAACCTGTTCATCAAAGCGGCAGAACGTGTCGGGCTCAAGCGCAACGACGATTTTAACGGTGATTACCTTGAAGGGTGTGGCCTCTACAACCTCACTCAAAAGCACGCCAAACGCCTGTCCAGCTACCGCGCCTTTGTGGCACCGGTACTCGACCGTCCCAACCTCACCGTGGTCACCGACTGCTCGGTGAAATCGCTGATACTGGAACAGCGTGTCGCCAAGGGTGTAATCGTTCATGCAGAAGGCAAGCAACAGTCGTTGATTGCACAGCGCGAAGTGATTCTTTGCGCCGGTACGTTCGGTAGTCCGCAACTGCTATTAGCCTCTGGTATAGGCCCGGCAAAAGAACTGGAGAAGGCCGGCGCGAAGGTTCAGCACGACCTTCCAGGGGTGGGCAAAAACCTCCAGGATCACCTCGACGGGTTGATCACGGTTCGTTCCAAAAGCCCGCTCACCCTAGGGTTTTCCCTGGGTTCGTTGCCCAGCATCCTGATGTCGCCGCTGCGCTATGTGTTTAACAAAAAGGGCTGGCTAACCACTAACTATGTCGAAGCAGGGGGTTTTGCCCGAACACCACTGGCGGGCACCCTTCCCGATGTGCAAATGCACTTCGTACCCGGCTATCGCAGCCACCGCGGGCGCCTGTTCGAATGGGGTCATGGCTATGCGGTACACACCTGTGTATTACGTCCGAAAAGCATCGGCGAACTTCGCCTTGAACGCGGCGGCCAGTTGCTTATCGACTTCAACTTCATGTCGAACCCGGCAGACGCCGCCGTACTGATCGAAGGTCTGAAACTGACCCGCCGAATTCTCGCCGACACGCAGTTCGACGCCATTCGTGGAGAAGAAATGCTGCCAGGCAAAGCCGTACAGACCGATGAGCAGTGGATGACGTACCTGCGTGAATACGCTGCGACGGTGTTTCATCCGGTGGGCACCTGCAAGATGGGCGTCGACGCCATGAGCGTGGTCGACCTGAACCTGAAGGTGTACGGCATGGAAAATCTGCGCGTGGTTGACGCGTCCATTATGCCGACGCTGATCAGCGGCAACACCAACGCGCCCTGCATCATGATCGGAGAAAAGGCCGCTGATTTAATACTGCATGGCAACCGCACCTTCCCCTTTGAAACCCGCACCCTCTGTGGGAGTGAATCCATTGGCCAAGGGTAATAACACGTCTTCCGGATAAACCGCGCCGCCGGCTTGCCGAATACATTCGGTCCCACCGGGTTCCGGGTGATTCACGGATTTTCTGTAGCTGCCGAAACGCTGTCGCCCTTGCTGGAGCGGCGGCGTTTTTCTGTGCCCGGGCCTGATCGCAGCCCATTTTTTTCCTCGTTAGCGACGACAAATTTACTCATTTTCCTGCCCCCCGACATCAGCCAAGATCAAGGCCGCCGCACAGAGGCAAAAGGTCCGTCAGAGACCGCATGTAGTCAGTTTTTGGCGCTACGCCCCACTGCCCCGAAATAGTCGAAATAAAAACCATCATTCCGGGAGTGTTAAATGATCAAGTCTTTCGTATCGCGTTGCATGCGCCCCTTGGCCCTGACTGCAATCGCTGCCGGCATGGCGAGCGGCGCTCAGGCGGGCACCCTCTCCATCGGCCATACCACGTGGGTCGGTTACGGCACGTTGTACCTGGCCAAGGACCTTGGCTACTTCAAAGACAGCGGCCTGACGGTCGAACTTCCCACCATCGAAGAAGCCTCCATGTACATGGCGGCCCAAGCCTCGGGCAAGTTGACGGGTTCAGCCTCAACCCTGGATGAGATCCTCAAATATCGTCCGCAGTTCTGCTTCAAGGCTGTTGCAGCCCTGGATGAAAGCTATGGCGGCGATGGGGTCCTGGTGAACAAGGACATCAACAGCCTGCAAGACCTCAAAGGCAAGTCGGTGGCCGTCAACGAGGGCTCGGTTTCGCAGTTCTGGCTCAGCTACCTGCTGAAGAACGCCGGCATGAAAATGAGCGATTTGACCATTCAGAACATGACCGCTGACGACGCAGCCACTGCGTTCATCGCCGGGCGCGTTCCAGCAGCAGTCACCTGGGAGCCCCATTTGTCGGCTGTACGTAACAAGAAACAAGGCAAAGTGCTGGTCGACAGCAGCACCACGCCCGGCGTGATCGTCGACGTCGTGGCACTCAGCTGCGATGTCATTGAAAAACAACCGGATGACGTCAAGGCACTGGTAGCCGGTCTGTACAAGGCCGTTCAGTACACTAAGGATCACCCAAACGAAGCCTACGCCATCATGGCCAAAGGTGTCGGCGGCTACCTGGCAGATCCAGCCGAACTGGCCGCCGCAGCCAAGGGCGTACGCTTCTACGATCAGGCGATGAGCGAGAAACTGCTGGGTAGCAACGGCAGCATCGGTGACGCCGCCAAGGTGATCAAACTGGCGAATGAAGCGGCCTCGGAACTGCAAGGCAAGCCGTATAACGTCAGCTATGTCGATCTGATCGACAACCGTTTCATCAGCCCGAAATAGGAGCAAGGTATGTCCAAGCGCAACTCATGGCTGAACCGTTGCTTCACCCCGAAAACCAGCTTGCCGATGCAGGTAATCTGGAGCGCCAGCGCCTTGGCCTGGATTCTCCTGATCGGGCTGTGGGCCGGGCTGTCCTATGGCGCCGTGGTGCCTGCGATGTTCCTGCCTACGCCCGGCCAAGTGCTTGACGCCGCACTGCGTCTCAGCCATGACGGCACCTTGGGTGTGCATGTCTGGGCCAGTCTGGAAGTGGTGATGGTCGGGTTCGTGATTTCTTCTGTAGTCGCGGTTCCGTTGGGCATGTTGATGGGCAGCTTTCGCGTGGTGCAAGCGTTTCTCGAGCCGCTGGTCAATTTCATCCGTTATCTGCCCGTCACCTCGTTCGTGCCCCTGTTCATTCTGTGGATCGGCATCGGCCTGGAGCAACGGGTATCGATCATCATTTTCGGGGTGTTTTTCCAGCAGTTGGTGATGATCGCCGACGTGTCGAAAGGGATTTCCAAAGACCTTATCAACGCGTCGTACACCTTGGGTTCCAGCCGTCGGGATGCGGTGATCCACGTCATTGCGCCGGCGTCGTTACCCGGCGTGCTGGATACCTTGCGGGTCACCATGGGTTGGGCCTGGACGTACCTGGTGGTCGCCGAACTGGTGGCCGCTTCAAGCGGCCTGGGTTATCTCAGCCTCAAGGCCATGCGTGGCTTTCAGGTGGATGTAATTTTCCTGGCAATCGCGGTCATTGGCCTGTTGGGCCTGATCACCGATCAACTGTTTAGATTTCTTCGCTTAAAGGTGGCCGCATGGGCTCAGTAACCGCAACCTCCCAAAGGCTCATAGCACCCGTCAGCGTGGCGCCAAACGCTCCCCCGCAACTGAAAGTCGCCAACGTCAGCTTGCGTTACCAAACCCCTGGGGGCAGCACCTTCACGGCGCTGGAGCAGGTGTCGTTCGAGGTTCCCGACCAGCAATTCGCCGTGCTGGTCGGGCCGTCGGGCTGTGGCAAATCCAGCTTGCTGTACCTGACCGCAGGCCTTGCCGAACCCACGTCGGGGGAAATTTATGTCGGCGGCAAACAGGTGGACGGGCCGGGAGCCGACCGGGGTATGGTGTTCCAGGGCTACACGCTATTTCCATGGCTGACGGTAAGGCAGAACATTGAGTTTGGACTCAAGCGTCGAGGCATGCCCTCCCGGGAGCGCAAGGAAATAGTTGAGTTCTATCTTAACGAGGTCGGTCTGGTACGTTTTGCCGACAGTTATTCCAAACAACTGTCAGGCGGTATGATGCAGCGGGTCGCCATTGCCCGGGCACTGGCCAACGACCCCCAGATATTGCTGATGGATGAGCCGTTCGGGGCACTTGACAGTCAGACCCGCCTGCAGATGCAGCAACTGCTGCTCAAGGTCTGGGAGCACAGCAAGAAGACCGTCCTGTTCGTCACCCACGACATCGATGAGGCTATCTTGCTGGGTGATCGCATCTTCGTCATGGGGGCACGTCCAGGGCGTATCAAGGAAGTGCTGGACGTTCCCATAGAGCGCCCGCGAAACCTGGACATGGTCATGGACCCCGCATTCATCAGCATGAAGAGGAATATCTTTCATCTGCTGCACGACGGCCCCGAAGAGCATTGAGGCGTGGCGCACTGCTTATCTTGGAGAGTGCGCCCGGTCCTCAGTGTCGCGCTGTGGCGCAGCAAACACGCTCCTGCATAGTTAACTATTTCAGTAGGTTGTGGGTTTTTCAGGTCCCTCTACCGCTGCTGCATAGCCACCTTCAACCCGAGCGACACAAACACCACGCCGATTATTTTCCCTTCCCAGCGGCGCAGCCCCGACAGCCATTTCAAGGCACGGGTCAAAGGATGAATCATGCACGCGAGCAAGGTGGTGTAAGCAATGCTGAGCGCGGAAAAAACAAGGCCCAATACGGCGAACTGTACGAGGGAAGAACCTGATTCCGGATGAACGAATTGCGGTAGAAACGCCAGGAAGAACATAGCCGTTTTCGGATTAAGCACCTCAGTCGCGATGGCCAACAAGAACGCACGGGCAGGTGAGACGCTGGCGTGAGTCAGTTGGCGGTCTGCATTGGGTTTCGCAAAAAAGGCCTGCGCACCCAGGTAGATGAGATAACAGGCACCCGCAAGCTTTACCACGCTGAATGCCAGGGACGAGGTCATCAAGAGAGCCGATAAACCCAGCGCCGCACTGAACGTGTGGATCAAATCCCCTGCCGCGATACCAAGGCCGGTTACGACTCCGATCTTGCGGCCGCTCTGAAGGGTTCGCGTCACCACCACTAGCACGGCGGGGCCGGGGATCAAAAACAGCCCAAGTACAATGGCAACGTAGGTTGCAAGGGTGGTGAAATCAAACATTTCTTCTCGCTCCTGGAAGTGGGGTGCAACGCTGAGTTATCCCCACCCCGCACACAAAAGCAAGCCCTCCCCCGTCATATCAGAACCGAGGCTTAACCGCTTTCCACTCCGGCTTGTAACGCTGCATCTGTTTCACATCATCGCGTTGGCGTATGCCACAGCTCAAGAATTGGTCGTGCAGTTTGGCCAATTGATCCTGATCCAGTTCAAGGCCTAACCCCGGTGCGCGGGTGATCTTCACGCAACCGTCGACGATGGGAATCTTGCCGCCTTTGATTACCTCTTCGTCCGGCTCCTGCCACGGGTAATGGGTGTCACAGGCGTAGTCGAGGTTGGGCACCGAGGCAGCCAGATGAGCCATCGCCATCAGGCTGATGCCCAGGTGCGAGTTGGAGTGCATGGATACCCCAAGACCAAAGGTGTCGCACATTTTGGACAGCACCTGCGTGTCCCGCAGCCCCCCCCAATAATGGTGATCGGCAAGCACGATCTGTACGCTATTCAACGCCACGCTTCGACGAAACTCATCGAAGTCAGTGACCACCATATTGGTCGCCAGCGGCAGGCCGGTGCGCTTGTGCAGTTCAGACATACCCTCCAGGCCAGGCGTCGGGTCTTCGTAATACTGCAGGTCATCGCCCAGCAGTTCAGCCATGCGAATCGACGTTTCCAGCGACCAGTTGCCGTTCGGATCAATACGCAGCGGATAACCGGGAAACGCTTTCTTCAGCGCTTTGATACACGACACCTCATGTTCGGGAGGCAGCGTACCGGCCTTGAGCTTGATGCTCTTAAAGCCGTAAGCCTCGATCATGCGCCGAGCCTGAGCAACGATTTGCGCTTCGCTCAGGGCTTCACCCCAACTGTCCGGTTTATAGGGTGAATCAACATGCTGGGCATACTTGAAGAACAGATAGGCGCTGAACGGAACTTCGTCACGGATAGCACCACCGAGCAAATCCACCAATGGCACATTCAGCGAATGCGCTTGCAGGTCCAGGAATGCCACTTCGAATGCCGAGTAGGCGTTACTCACCGCTTTGCTGGCGTGGGAGCCGGGGGCCAGCTCCGCGCCAGGAATACTGGCCGGCTTGTTCGCCGCGACTGTGGCCTGGACGATGGATCGCAGGTGATTGAGATTGAAAGGGTCCAGGCCAATCAGCAGAGGTTGCAGCTGCTGCTGGATAAGCAGTGCCGGAGCATCGCCGTAGCTTTCGCCCAAACCGATGTAGCCGTTGTCGCTTTCAATTTCGATGATCGAGCGCAGCGCGAAGGGTTCGTGGATGCCACTCGCATTAAGCAACGGCGGATCACGGAAGGCGATTGGGGTGACGGTGACTCGTACGATTTTCAAGCGGCTGCTCCCGATGGGTCAGAATTCAAGGTTTTATGGTTTACGGACGGTGTTGTCTCGGGGGCATTCGCCGGGGCTTGGGCGGGTTTGCTGGTCAGGTTGCCTGGCGTGTCGCCACGAGGTGCCGTGCGGGCGAAAAAGATCACCACCGCCGCCACCAGCGAAGTGATCGCCAGGCCGTACATTCCGCCTTCGATGGAACCGGTTTCCTGCTCCAGAAAACCGAACGCAGTCGGGGCAACGAAGCCGCCGAGATTACCGATGGAGTTGATCAAGGCAATCACCGCCGCAGCGATACGTACGTCCAGATAACCTTGGGGAATTGGCCAGAACAAGGCCGAGGCCGCCTTGAAACCAATCGCCGCAAAACAGATGGCGACAAAAGCGAAGATCGGCCCGCCGACGGTGGACATGAACATGCCAATCGCAGCGATTACCAGCGTCACGGCCACCCAGGCTTGCTGATGCTTCCACTTGCTGGCCATGGCGGCGAACCCATACATCGCGATGATGGAGATGATCCAGGGAATCGAGTTGAACAAACCGACCTGGAAGTCGCCGAGGTTACCCATCTTCTTGATCATGCTCGGCAGCCAGAACGTGGCGCCATAGATAGTCAACGCGATGGCAAAGTAGATGAAGCAGAACAGCGCGATTTGCCTGTCCGCCAGCAGCTTGAACATTGACGGCTTGACCGTCTGCGAGGATTCGCGAGCCTGCTGTTCCTGCTCAATGGCGCCTACCAGTGCGTCCTTTTCTTCTTCACTCAACCACTTTGCTTGACGCGGATGGGATTGCAGCCAGAACCAGACAAACCCGCACAGGACAATGGAAGCAAAGCCTTCAATCAGAAACATCCATTGCCAGCCATGCAGGCTGAGGCCACTGACGTTAAGCAGCGCGCCCGACACAGGACCTGAAATCACCGAAGCAATCGCTGAACCGCTGAGAAAAATCGCCATGGCCTTGCCGCGCTCTGACGAGGGCAGCCATTGGGTAAAGTAATAAATGATGCCCGGGAAGAAGCCCGCTTCGGCCGCACCCAGAATAAAACGCAGCACGTAGAAACTTGTTTCACCGCGGACAAAAGCCATGGCCATTGCTGCCAGCCCCCAGGTGAACATGATCCGCGTCAGCCAAGCGCGGGCACCGTAGCGTTGCAACAGCATGTTGGAGGGCACTTCGAATATCGCGTAACCCACGAAAAACAGCCCTGCACCCAAGCCGTAAGCAGCAGCGCCAATACCCAGATCGGTTTCCATGTGGCTGCGTACGAAGCCAATGTTTACCCGGTCGATGTAATTGACGATGAACATGATGACGAACAGTGGCAATACGTGGCGCTTTACCTTGGCCGCAGCGCGGGCAAGTACGGATGGATCTGATGCACTGTGTAAGGTATTCAAAACGCGACTCCCGATCTTTGTTTTTTTAGGGACGAACCGATCATGGACGCGCCTATTGATCCCGTCTAATCTAACTTGGTATTCGATTGATACCTGGATTAGATCAATGTTTGAACTTACCCAACTGCGCTGCTTCACCACAGTGGCGACAGAACTCAATTTTCGCCGTGCTGCCGAGCGGCTGAATATGACTCAACCGCCCCTCAGCCGACAGATCCAATTGTTGGAGCACCATCTGGGTGTGGAGCTTTTTACACGCACCACGCGCAGCGTCGCGCTGACCGCAGCTGGCCGGGCGTTTTTCGTCGAAGCGCAAAACCTCCTCGAACGCGCCCAACAGGCAGCGGTCACCGCCCGACGCTTTGCCGAAGGCGACATTGGCTCGGTCAACATCAGCTTTGTTGGCAGTGCGGTGTATGAATTCCTGCCCAAGGTCATCGCCGAGGCACGGCTCAGACAACCCCATGTGAAAATTGATCTGTCGGAGATGAACACCTACCAGCAACACGAAGCCCTTCGCGCTCGACGCATTGACCTGGGCATCGTCCGTGCGCCGTTAGTCGAGCCGGGCTACGCCAACGAGTGCCTGGTGCGCGAGCCATTCGTACTGGCCGTTCATCGTCACCACCGGCTGGCCAGCGCCGCCACCGTGTCTGTCAGAGACCTCGACGCGCAGCCGTTCCTCATGTATTCCCACGCCGCGTACCCGCCGTTCAACGAACTGCTGACCGGCATGCTCCGCTCGGCTCGGGTGGCGCCGGAATACGTGCAATGGCTCGGGTCATCATTGACCATCCTGGCCCTGGTCAACGCCGGCATGGGCCTGGCCCTGGTCCCGCGGTGCGCCAGCAGTGTGGTATTCCGGAACGTGGTGTTTCGCGATATCGATCTGGGCGAAGGCGTGCAGAGCGAGCTGCATCTGATCTGGCACGAGAACAATGACAACCCGGCATTTGCGATGTTGCTCGAAGGAATTCGAAGGGCAGTGGTCGAGGGTTGGGGGACGTAAACCTTTATCGTTTTTGAATTCCTGCAAGAGCAGTCTGATTCTCTACCGGACGGTGCGGTTTGACGAGGCGCAGTGCCGGCGTAATGATTACCGCTGAACGACCTTATAATTACCTCCGCTCAACGTCCGCTTATAGCAAACTGGATGCCGATCGTCGTCAGGCCATCGCTAAACCGATAGCCGGACATGCCAATTAATCTGCGAGTGATCTACTGCAAAGGGTGGAACACTGACAGGAAGGACTTTGATATGACAACGCAAACCGAAACCGCCATCCTCGCCGGCGGTTGCTTCTGGGGCATGCAGGATTTGCTGCGACGCTACCCCGGCGTGCTGTCCACACGGGTGGGTTATACGGGTGGAGATGTGCCAAACGCGACGTACCGCAACCACGGCACCCATGCCGAGGCGATCGAGATCGTGTTCGATCCAAGCCAAATCAGCTACCGGCAAATCCTCGAATTTTTCTTCCAGATCCACGATCCGACCACCAAGAATCGCCAGGGTAACGACTTGGGTTTGAGCTACCGGTCAGCACTTTACTACCTCAGTGATGAGCAGCACAAAGTCGCTCAGGACACCGTGGCCGATGTTGATGCATCTGACCTTTGGCCGGGCAAAGTCGTGACTGAAATTGAACCTGCGCGGGAATTCTGGGAGGCTGAACCGGAACACCAGGACTATCTGGAGCGACTCCCCAACGGCTATACGTGCCACTTCATTCGGCCGAACTGGAAATTACCTAAACGGGCGTGATTGCCACGCAGTTTTGCATCACCGACATCGGTGGGGCCGAACTTTTTCGGGAAGCGGGCGGCGCGGTGGGTCAGACATACCGCGTCGGGGCATTCAGATCAGCGACCTATAAAAGCTGCGGGACGCACACAGCACAACGCCCCCACGAAGGGAGGCGTTGGATATTTTTGTTTACCTTTTCAGACATAACACAGCAACAATCGCACCGTTACTGCGCCGCAATCCTCGCTAAAGATCGAAGCGATCGAGGTTCATTACCTTAGTCCAGGCCGCCACGAAGTCTTCAACGAATTTCTCCTCTGCGTCTGCGCTGCCATAGACTTCCGCCAAGGCCCGAAGCTGCGCGTGGGAGCCGAAGATCAGGTCGACGCGGGTACCGGTCCATTTGACTTCGCCGGTCTTGCGGTCGCGTCCTTCAAAGCTGTCCGTACCCCCTGCGACCGCGTTCCAAGCCACGCCCATATCGAGCAGGTTTTTGAAGAAATCATTACTTAGCGCTTCCGGCCGTTTGGTAAACACACCCTGTTGAGTCTGCCCGACGTTGGTGTTCAAGACGCGCAGGCCACCTACCAATACCGTCATCTCCGGCGCAGTCAGTGTCAGCAGTTGCGCCTTATCGACCAGCAACGCCTCCGCCGAAGCGGTGTAATTGCCCTTCAGGTAGTTGCGAAAGCCATCTGCTACGGGTTCAAGAAAGGCGGAAGACGCCACGTCCGTCTGCTCTTGTGAGGCGTCCATGCGCCCCGGGCTGAAAGGAACCGTCACAGCGTGGCCCGCATTTTTCGCCGCTTGTTCGACGCCTGCGCCACCAGCCAAAACAATCAAGTCGGCCAAGGAGATTTTCTTACCGCCTGACTGCCCTCTGTTGAACTCACCCTGAATACCTTCAAGGGTATCCAGCACGGTCGCCAATTGCTCAGGCTGATTGGCTTGCCAAAACTTCTGCGGGACCAGGCGCAGCCGCGCACCGTTGGCACCGCCACGTTTATCGGACCCGCGGAAAGTGGAAGCGGCCGCCCAGGCTGTTGACACCAACTGCGAAACAGACAATCCCGAGACGAGTATTTTGCTCTTGAGTGCTTCGATGTCGCTTTCGTTCACCAGGGCATGATCGACTGCCGGAATCGGGTCTTGCCAAAGCAGCTCTTCGGCGGGCATTTCCGGACCAAGGTAGCGCGCCAGTGGACCCATGTCGCGGTGCGTCAGTTTGAACCAGGCGCGGGCAAATGCGTCGTCCAGTTGCTCCGGGTTTTCAAGAAAGCGCCGTGAGATTTTTTCATAGATCGGGTCGAATCGCAGGGCGAGGTCGGAGGTCAGCATGGAGGGTGCACGACGCTTGAACGGATCATGGGCGTCCGGCACGGTGTTCGCACCAGCGCCGTCTTTGGGTGTCCACTGATTCGCGCCGGCGGGACTCTTGGTCAGTTCCCATTCGAAGCCGAACAGGTTCTCCAGGTATTGATTACTCCACCGGGTCGGTGTCGAGGTCCAGGTCACTTCCAGGCCACTGGTGATGGTGTCACCGCCTTTGCCGGTGCCAAAGCTGTTCTTCCAGCCGAAGCCCTGAGCTTCGATGTCAGCAGCTTCGGGCTCCGCGCCCACATTGGTCGCTGGCCCGGCGCCGTGGGTTTTACCGAAGGCGTGGCCGCCAGCGATCAAGGCCACGGTTTCTTCATCATTCATCGCCATGCGTCCGAACGTCTCGCGGATATCCTTCGCCGACGCAACAGGGTCCGGGTTGCCCTCGGGACCTTCCGGGTTCACATAGATCAGACCCATCTGCACGGCGGCAAGGGGCTTCTCCAGATTACGCCCGCCGTTTTCGGTACGACTCTCTTCAAGGTCATGCATTTCCGGTTCAGCAACCAGCACGCCTTCGCCGGGCTCTTGCATTTCTTTATTGTTCTTGCCATAGCGGTTGTCGCCGCCCAGCCAAGTGGTTTCGGAACCCCAGTAGACATCTTCCTCCGGCTCCCAGACATCGGCGCGCCCGCCAGAATAACCAAAGGTTTTAAAGCCCATGGTTTCCAGCGCAACGTTGCCCGTGAGGATGATCAGGTCAGCCCAGGAAAGCTTGCGGCCATATTTCTGTTTGATGGGCCAAATGAGCCGCCGCGCTTTGTCGAGGCTGACGTTATCTGGCCAACTGTTGAGGGGAGCAAATCGCTGCTGGCCGGCGCCAGCACCCCCACGGCCATCAGCAGTACGGTACGTGCCGGAACTGTGCCAGGCCATGCGAATGAACAGCGGACCGTAATGACCAAAGTCGGCAGGCCACCAGTCCTGGGAATCGGTCATTAGCGCGCGCAAATCCTGTTTTACGGCCTCCAGGTCAAGGGTCTTGAATTCTTTGGCGTAATCGAAACCCTCGCCCATCGGATCGGACAAGGACGAATGTTGGTGCAGAATCTTGAGGTTCAGTTGGTTCGGCCACCAGTCGCGGTTGGTTGTGCCACCACCAGCGGCATGATTGAACGGGCATTTCGAGTCGGTTGACATGTTTTGATGTACCTCTGGTCGTTTTCATCCGGCTACCTGGCCCGTTGGAGCGCCCGGTAGCGGTGAGTAGCTCATTCTTATCTTTCTAATCAGGCTAAAACGGACTGACTTGCGCCAGCGCTCCATCAAGACTAGGACCCCTCACGGTAGATATCTAATAGGCAAAGCCTTGGGTCACGATAGTTATAGACTTTTAATTGTCCGAACGTTGCCGGTAGCCCTAACCACCTCCGTCGTTTTTCTGGCATACAACGTACGGTTAGCCGCCCAACCCAATGACCTCGCTGGAGTTTTTATGATGCGAATTGCTGATCGCTGGTTTGAGACAAAACGTATCGACGAGCGGATTACCTTGCTATGGGAACCCCATGTCGCACGGCTTGATCAATGCAACATGTGGCATGTGCGCGGGCGCGACAGCGATCTGCTAGTCGATGCAGGCATGGGCATCGGCAGCTTGAAATCGGCCATGGCCGCGCTGTTGGATAAACCGCTGGTCGTGGTGGCGACCCATAGTCATACGGATCATGTCGGCAGCCTGCATGAGTTTGAACAACGACTGGTGCACCCGCTGGAAGCGAATAACCTGCCCAGGCCGGCGACCTATCCCGTGCTGTGCAGTTGTCATTGGCCTGGCACGTCCCGCGCCGACATTGAAGCCCAGGGTTACGACGTGCCGGACATCATGATCGACGCCTACCCCCATGAAGGTTTTGACCCCCTCGCCTTTCGTCCGATCGGGACGCATGCAACGCGCCTGATTGATGAGGGCGATGTGGTTGACTTAGGCGATACGGCGTTCGAGGTGTTGCACCTGCCCGGCCATTCTCCCGGCAGTATCGGACTTTGGGAAAAGAGTACGGGCACCTTGTTTTCCGGCGATGCCATTTACGACGGTCCGCTTCTGGACAAGATAGGCGGCGCTGACGTGACGGACTATCGACGTACGATGCAGCGTCTGAAAAACCTGCCGGTTGAGGTGGTGCATGGCGGTCATGATCCGAGCTTCGGTCGAGGCCGGATGCTTGAGTTGGCAGACGCTTATCTGCGCAAGGGATAGCCATTTCCACTCTCGCTCACACGTTTTCATTATCCGATCGGGTAAACGAATACCGATCGATATCCGTCCTTAACTGCCAGCCTTGGCTGTGCCAATATTCCGCAGCGGAGGCATTGGTCTTGATCACATCGAGGTGACATTTGAGTATTCCGAGTTGTTCAAGACTTGAAAGGCAGCGCTCGACCAGCGCATTGGCTATGCCTTGACGCCGATACCGGGGGAGAACGACCAAGTGCTGCAAATACCCTCTGCGCCCGTCGTGGCCACACATGACACACCCGCAGAGAACGCCTGCTGCTTCGGCAACGAAGCTCATCCCGGGGTTGCGTTGCAGGTATCTCGAGGTTGATTCGCGAGAATCAGCATCACGAAAAGTAACGCCCGGCGTACGCTTCATGAGGTCGATGACTCCGTCATAATCGTCGAGCGTCATGACACGAAGAGTGATCATTGATTGGGCCTTGCGCTGTTAACGGTTCGGCCTGGCAGACTAGCAGAAGCTGCGCCTAAACCAACCGCAACCCGCCTCCGATGTTTTGCTCCGCACCCTCGCCTAACCGCTCCTGGACAAACGCCTTGGCGTGGCGCGTCATTTGGTCGAGTTGGCGGTCGCGTTTTTTCTCGGCGTCTGCCATTGCCCTTTTGCCGTGCTGCTGCAGCAAGTACATATGGATTTGCCGCACCTCTAACGAGTTATAGATGGGCGCAACATCCACTACTGCAAGCAAACCGTCCGCGCCGTGGTCAAGGGTATTCATGACCACCTGCGGACCGCGGGCGCCCAGCACCTGAAAGCCTAAAGATTCAAAATAAGGGACTTTGGCCACCGTGCATGCCAGCTCGGCATGGGGATAACGGTCGAGCATTTGCTGGAGCATGGCGCGGGCGACCCCCTGACGTCGGTTGCTCGCCCGCACGGCCATATAGGGAACTGCGCAGGCGTCGGCATCACCTTTTATCGGCAGACACAGCACAAAGCCGACGACGGTGGAGGCGTCTACCTCGTCCAGCGCCACGATTAACTCCACGGGAATGTCTTTTGAACCGTCCAGCGCATCGAGATAAAGATGAACTTCGAAGCCAATGCCGTACTGATACAGGTTGTAGAGCGGATTGCTCGGTGCAATGTTGACCATACTGATGTCGGTCAGATAGTCCACGACCATCTGCAGAACCTGGCTTTTTATAAGTTCCGGGGGTGGAGTTTGAAACAAGGTGATCGTGGACATCTAAAATCTGACTCCGTGGGTAAAGACTTGCCCGCAGTTTCAGGTCCGCGCTGGCGACGTCATCATAACCCGTCTTTGCGCGGATACCTTGCGCCCTCCTCCCATGAAGACCACCAGCGAATATCCAGCAGTTGCTCATTGCCCGGGAACTGCTTAACTACTCGCTCTGATGGCAAAATATTGCACAAAACTCCCCTGAAAATCGTCGGGACCAATCTAAAATTTGGATGGAATTTGGCAAATTGCCAGTAGTCACATATCACTGACTTTACTTGATTCGAGGTGGTGCCTCATGTGGAAACGAAGCAGGCCTAGAAGTGTTGAGCACGACCTTTGCGATGCGGCTGACAACCTGCACGAGGCGGTGCGCCAACTTCTGGATGTTACGGGCGATTTGATTCGGGCCGGAAACGGGGGAGCGCTGGAAACCATTGCCAGCGTGATTGTGGGGCTTCAAGACGATGAAGTGGTGTTGCGTGAACACGCGGCGACCTTGAAGTCCGCAGCGGGGGGCCGCAGAGCAACCGACAAGGTTACGTCGGCGAACACGAAAAATTAACGCAGAGCAACACGGAATAAGACATCCAACGCCTGGACAACGAGTTGCCGGCGACTGTCTATTCCGTTTGGACCGCGCCCTCACTATTGATCACAGGGGCTCGTGATCGCAGGCATGGCTGCACTCGAAGAAATCACCCCAACCTTCATTCCCAGCAGCACCGCGACCTTATGCGATTCTCCTCGCCGGCCTTTTTTGTGCCCTGAAAGAATTTGATAGGTCGTGGAGGGATCGACCCCGTGATCCCGGGCGAAATCCTGCACCGTCTTCCCTTGTTGCTCCAGCCAAGCCTTGGCTTGTGCCGCCGTTCGAATGCCAGACATAGGCAAATCCATCCAAATTCGTTCAGTATGGTTTATTAGGTAGCTGTCGGCCAACCCGAAAGAATAGAGCGATCTGCATTGAACATTCAAGTGAATGGAATTGGTTTCCGATTAAGGAAGGAAAGAGAACGCCTGGGGCTGTCTCAGAGAACGTTTGGTAAAAGCGGTGGGGTGGCAACTAACGCAC
The DNA here is from genome assembly GCF_028293835.1 of Pseudomonas sp. GTDB lineage: Bacteria > Pseudomonadota > Gammaproteobacteria > Pseudomonadales > Pseudomonadaceae > Aquipseudomonas. The sequence continues at coordinate 2,864 of NZ_JAQGNX010000016.1, read as the reverse complement.
AGGGGAAATACGAAGCGGGAGATCGCGTGCCGAAGGCCAGCTACTTTGCGGCACTTGCGGTTATCGGCGTGGACGTGCTGTTTATACTGACGGGCACAAAAGCCCCCATCCGGTTCGACAACCTTAGCCTGACAGAGCAAATTGTACTGGCCAACTTCAGGTCGTTGCAGCCAGAAGATCAGAATGCAGTACGGCGCTTGACCACGACTATCGCTGAACTGTCGACAGCACAGGGCCTTTCTACGGGCAAAAACGCCTTTAGTGCCAGAACGTAAGCGACAAAAATCCCGCCGTTAGCGGGATTTAATTTCACGAACGTAAATCTCCGAGCGGGTCGTAAGCATGACCGTCATTCTTTTTGCGCTCAGGGTCTTGAATATCGCCTGGGACAATAGCCGCGCCAATTGGATCGACCTGTGGGTCAGACAGATCAGGAGACTCAGGATCGAAACCCGGATCATCTGTTTCGCCGGACGCTGAGGCCGCTTCCCATTCGTCTGCGGATGGATCTTTTTCCGGATAATTGTCCGGCGCCAAGTCTTCGGCGTCGGGGTCGATATCGTTTGCGCCCGGATGGGTCTCGGATGCATCCGGATCGAGATCATCCATGTCTGGATCCATCTGGGATTTTGCACTGTCTTGATAGGTTGGTTTATTGTCCATAAGCGCCTCTCACTGAGCCATAGAATGTGGGCTCTGAGCTTTTGAGAGGCTTGCGACATGCTGGTTCGACCTCAACAGACGATCGGCGCACACTGAAAACCCGGCATTCGGCCGGGTTGATATAGGTATCAGTACTTACGCTCTTGGCGCAGGTTTTAGACTGTCAAGCCGGCCACTTTCCAGCAGTTCCTTGTACTTTAATGCTTCATGCTCGCTGTGATAAACGCCCACAAGGACATCACCCTGGTACACATCCCACATCCTCAGCATGGCGTCCCTGGCGTCATGGGATTTATGTTCTTCGTCGCGTTCTACAACCGTGATAACCATTTTGAAGACTTCCTGAACTGACTAGACACTTGTATTTTCTACGCTTTTAATCGTCAAAACTCCATAGCGCCCATCAATTTTCCGTTCCGCAATTGCCATCTGGAGCATGAAGTCGAGCCTGAGGGTCGATGGCCCGTGACAACACCTCATCCGTCCACTAAATTAGGCCCCCCCGAAACGCATGATGCTTTTCGCGCCTCACATCAAGTCAATGAAATAGTGAAATTAATGTCTGACTCTCATACCGAAGAAGCCGCGATCTCCTTGTCCTCTAAACAAGAGTACGAAAACGCCATCAACCTTTCTCAGCATGTATCTCAGGCTAAAACCGTCAGCGAGATGGTTCTGGATGCTTTTCACACCGCTAAAGAAAGCGATCAGATCCGCCAGCTGCGGGCGGCAATTCGCCAGGCACAAGACAGCCTTGACGACGATAAAGCCTATGAGCTGATGGGTGAACTCAAGCAGCTTAAAGACGAAGAAGCTGCTGACAGCGCGGCACTGGCCGACCTGAGTACTCGGTTTTCCATCAGCCGAATTTTGTCCAGTTTCAAAGACGACCCTGGGTTTCAGGAATTGGTCTATAGCCTGGCGTTGAAGGTGCTAAACCAGACGCACCAAGCGGTCAGCAACCCGACCACCAGCAAAAGCAAGGCTGTAAAAGCCAGGAAAGAAATCGAAACGTTCACCCTCAGCAAAGAAGGCGTGAGCTTCACGCTGCCACTGCGTTCGCCGCGCATTAAGCCTAACGTCGACCGCGAAGTGTTTGAGTTCCTGGGTTTTGAATTTGTCGGCGATGGCGATCTCGCTGAACTGCAATCGGAGAACTTTGTCGATAATGAAGGCAACGAGCTGCCAGCCACTCGGAAAAACATAATCACCGCCATCCAGCAGCGAAAAGCGTTCGACGGTTACCACATCGCGTAAGCGACCTGTAGGAGCCAACCTGTTGGCGAAGCGGTCACAGACAGATCGCCTCGCCAACACGTTGGCTCGTACGGAATCAGCAGCTTCACGCTGGCTTTTTGTAGCGCAACCACACTCCGCCGCCTTCTTGAACGTCTGCGGACACCAGTATCAGGTAGGTTGGCTGCGCCCATGCCTCGGGGGTTACTTCGAATGATGCGGGGTGCTCTCCTCTTCCATCGACCAGCGGCAAGATCAGCACGCTGACTTCATCCACCAACCCGGCATTGACGAACGAACCGCTGACATGTGGTCCGCCTTCGATGACCAAGCGCTTGATGCCCAACTCACTGGCAAGAATCTCAGTCACTCGCGCCAGGTCGATTTCGCTGTTGCCGCCAAAAACGTAAGACACCTTAATGGATTGCAGGTAGGCCAAATAGTCGTCGGTCACACCTTCTGTGACCACTTCAACGATGTGCGAATCCAGTGCCTGATTGTTCTTCCACTCCACCTTGCCGTGCGGGTCGATGGAGATGGCGTATTGGGCGGCGTCGCGCACGGCGAAATAATGGGTACGAGGAATTGGCGAGGTGGCCAGTCCCTTGGGGTAACCCTCGCCGTGGGCAATTTCCTGCATGGTTACCCGCCCGCAGACCCAGGCGTCGAATTCGAATTGCTTGGCGAGCTTTTCATACAGGTCGCCGGCGTTCTTTTTGAACGACCGATCCCAGCCATCGGTCAGGGCATGGCCGTCAATAGACGACATCATGTGGCAGATTACATACGGCTTCATGGAAAACTCCCGGCAAAATTTAAATGCAATAAGCGTTGCAACTGATTATTCGGCACCGACTGTCAGCACTATCTTGCCTTCGACGTGCTCATTTTCCAGAAACTGTTGCGCTTCTTTAGCCTGGTCCAGGGCAAAGGTTTTATACAGCGTCGGTTTGACCTTCCCAGCG
>NZ_JAQGNX010000168.1 GCF_028293835.1 Pseudomonas sp. | reverse complement strand
GAATGCGGCAGGTTGCTACGTTCCAGGCGGAAAATACCCGCTTTTGGCATCTGCCCACATGTCGGTAATCACCGCAAAGGTTGCGGGCGTTCCTCGCATTATCACTGCCGCCCCACCTTTTAACGGTAAGCCCGCTCACGCCATCGTTGCCGCACAACACATGGCCGGCGCTGACGAAATATATTGCCTGGGTGGAATCCAGGCGGTCGGCGCTATGGCTATCGGCACCGAAACCATTTTGCCTGTGGATATATTGGTCGGCCCAGGCAACGCCTTCGTAGCCGAAGCCAAACGCCAGTTGTTTGGTCGAGTGGGTATCGACCTGTTTGCAGGCCCCACCGAGACGCTGGTGATTGCTGATGACAGCGTTGACGGCGAGCTTTGCGCCACTGACCTGCTTGGCCAGGCTGAACATGGCCCTGACTCACCTGCGATCCTGCTCACTACTTCCGAAAAGTTGGCTCGGGACACCATGGCCCAGATTGAGCGCTTGTTGCAGATCCTACCTACCGCCGGAATCGCAAGGAAATCGTGGGAAAGTTTCGGTGAAATTATCGTAGCCGATAGCGACGAAGAAATGCTGTCCATCGCTAACGACTTGGCTTTTGAGCATGTGCAAGTTATGACCAAGGATCCCGACTGGTTCCTCGCCAACATGCGTAATTACGGCGCCCTGTTCTTGGGGCCGCGTACTAACGTAGCCTTTGGGGACAAAACGATCGGTACCAACCACACATTGCCGACCAGGAAAGCTGCTCGTTACACCGGCGGCTTGTGGGTAGGGAAGTTTCTTAAAACCTGCACCTATCAGAAAGTATTGACCGACGAAGCGTCTGCTTTTATAGGGTCTTACTGCTCGCGTCTCTGTGCGCTGGAAGGCTTTGCAGGTCACGGTGAGCAAGCAAACATTCGCGTGCGGCGTTACGGCCATAAAGACGTGCCTTACGGCGGCATTGCTGAGTAATAATAACGATTAAACAGTCTTGGCCAGACACCCTGGCCCGATGAACAACTACTTGCCGCGCCACCTGTGGTCATTTGTGTGCGTGGCCAAGCCAATGCCTGAAAATTACGCAAGGGGAAAGTCGTGGCAAACGAAACCAAAACCTGGGGAATGCCATCTTTTCGCCTAGATGGCAAAACCGCGCTAATCACTGGTGCTGGAGGCGGCATTGGCGCCGGTGTGGCCTTGGCTTTCAGTGGTGCAGGTGCGGACGTGATTTTAGTCGGAAGGACCCAGAGCAATCTGGATGAGGTTGCGCACACTATTCGACGTTGTGGTGGAAACGTTCAAACTATTGTGTGTGACGTGACCGACAGCGCCGCCATCAGGACAGTAATTGGCAATATTCCGGTCCTTGATATTCTGGTAAATAACGCAGGCACTAACTTTCCCGAGCCTATGCTCGACGTAAGCGATGAGCACCTTGATGCGATGCTTAATCTCAACGTGAAGGCATGTTTTGTAACGGCGCAAGCCGCCGTTAAAAAGATGCTGGCGAACACCGGCAGGGACGTTGGCGTCATCATCAACGTTTCGTCGCAAATGGGGCATGTAGGATCACCTGATCGAACCGTCTATTGCATGACCAAACATGCTATCGAAGGTCTGACCAAAGCCATGGCGGTTGAGCTTGCTGGTCGAGGCATACGGGTTAATACCCTTTGTCCTACCTTTGTGGACACACCCTTGGTGCGTAAAATCATCGACACCCCAGAGAAAGAAGCCTTCCTGGTTTCGAAGATCCCAATGGGGCACATGGCCAAGATGGAAGATGTCGTGGGTGCAGCCCTTTACCTTGCAGGGCCTTCGGCACGAATGGTCACTGGAACATCGCTGAAGGTTGATGGAGGGTGGACGGCACAATGACGTTCGAGTCGACCCTCGCCAAGGGTCGGCTACATGACCATATGCTTGATATTCACTGCTCGCGCGGACCTGTCTTGCGACGCTGTGAGCTGAAGGCCATAAGCGCTCTGTCACGCCATCCACGTCTTGACTCAAGCTCATTATGGGCCAAGTACTGCCGACGCTGATTTTCCACCTCTTTGATGAGGTCCGGGCTCCACTCATCCCGGTGCGACCGTGAGTCGGCGATGCTGCGATACAGCGGGCCCAAGCGCTGAGCATAGTCGGCGACGCCCCCCACCGCATTCAAGTCGATGGTCTCAAAAGGCCCCATAAATGACCAACGCCAGCCCAGGCCGTCGCGTATCGTTTTATCGATGTCTTCGCACGTGACGACACCGTCCTCTACAAGCGCCCAAGCCTCTCGCAATAACACCGCCTGGAGACGATTAAGGACAAATCCTTCAACCTCCTTATGCACGTGAACGACGCTTTGGCCCACGGCCTCCATAAGGGCCGAAGTAAACTCAGTCACAAATGGCGCGGTATCGGGTGACGGTACAATTTCCACCACCGGTACCAAGTAAGGGGGGTTTACCGGATGAGCAATGATCACCCTGGAAGAAATAGTTAGGCCGGATGCAAATGCAGACGCCGGAATGCCTGAGCTTGAACTACCGATAATCAAGTCAGGCCCCGCGATTTCCTCAAGTGCAAGCATCAGTGTTCGTTTCACATCGGTGCGTTCAAGAATCGATTCCTGTACATAGGCCGCTCCATCCACCGCATCGGCAAGCGTGTCACAGATGCTCAGGCGGGCGAGGATGGATTCTGCCGGTTCGGACAGTAGACCGAACTCGGTAAGGTCGGCGATCTGCTTTCTTATCAGCGGCACCGATGCTTGGGAAATGGCAGGGTTTGCATCATAGATTCGAACGCGAAGGCCAGCGCGAGCGAAGACCAATGCCCACCCGGCACCCACAAGCCCTGAGCCTACGATCGCAATGGCTCGGCCTTTGGTTAACGATTCAAGTTCACGCATCGTTAGTCACCTTTGATAGTTCTTGCTGGCCAAGGCAAATTTCGGTGACACGAAGGCCTTGAGAAGTTATCCGCGAGGGAAATACATCTTTCAGGCGCTCCTCATGAATGGGGATCAGTCGTTTGGGCTCGTAGTCGACGATCTTCAACATCTCTTCGGTCGCTAATACCAAATTGGTCTGGCTCCCGGAAGCTAGCCCGACGGGTGTGATAGCGAGTTCTCCGCGCACTTCACCGTCGATGATCTCCGGCTCCGAGAGGAAGTTGTCGTAGCTGTACACCAGGTCACCGGCAAGTACCCAGGCGTTCTGCGATTCTTTGGCGAGATCATTGCGCACGTGTACCCACATAGAGGCATAGGTGTGGCTGTCGTATGCCACATGCAGATCAATACCCGGCACGAGGTCATCCATTGGGCCGTCGATACATCTCAAACGACCGTCTTTAGCCAGATTGACGGCGCGCAATACGTCGGAGGGATCGGTCGCAATCATCATCCATTGTTGGCTCTTGGGCAGCGACATCGCCCAGATCCATTTTGCCAGTTCTTTTTCCTGGATATAGAACGTCGCGTTCGGAAACGCATCGGTATTGCCCAAGTGATCAAAGTGCGCGTGCGTCAGGATGATAGTGTCGACTTCCTCAGGAGTGACTCCGCAGCTCGGCAACACCTGTGCGGGCGAACGCCAGTTCTCTACACCGAACTTCTTCTCGAGGTACGCGCCGTAATCTTTGCTGTTGTACCCAACGTCAATCATGATCGTCCTGCCGTTGCCTTTGATTACCACATAGCAGTAAGGAAGCTTGCGAACGCCTTGGTTGTGAGCACCGAACACGATGCCGCTCACGGGATAATTCATCACGTAGCTATATTCGAGTACCCAGATTGAGTAAGCATTACCGGACATAAATCACCTCTTGTTTATATTGGGTGTAGAGAAGTCGGTCTGAAATGCGTTCGGTTCCTTGATAGGCATACAACACGCACATCCCTGCGCAAAATCGATCGTTTGAAGCCGCACTACGGGATCGGCTGCACATCTGAGCATTGCGCAGGCGGCCTCAAGCGCCGTCACCATTTGTGGAAGTGCGAGTCTGAGTTGCTCCGGTGAGTTAATTGAGCGGCACAGTGAACGAGCGATTTCGTCTACGTGCGCCGCAGCTTTCAACAGATGGTTGTAATGATCGACTGCGATAATGGGCGGCCGAATGTTCACCAGTCCGCAACGGCAATCTTCGATCTGATCCAGAGGGGTTGATGCGAGGTTGTAATAAGCCTCGAAGCAGCTTCTCGCTTGGCCCAGAATCAGTAAGCCAGCCAGTTGGCCGATGATTCCATTGATCTGGTCGTAATACGGGCGAACCTGTGCGGCATAGAAAACCCAGTCATCAGCACGCTTGCCGATGCCCACTTCGTCGGTTTGGTACAGCGCCACATTATCAAACGCTTTTTCAACTATCCCGAAGCGCGTCGAGGTCAGCATTAACGTCATATGTTCACTCCCAATACGCCTGAACCCTAGAGTTCAGGCTCGCTTGCGGATAATCACTGGGCGTCGAATGCTTTCGTTTTAGTCAGATGGTAGAGATTTGCGGGCGCGTCGCATTTGGCGCAGTTAATCCCCGGTTCGTTTGCTGCCGCGCGAGCTGCGTCCTCGGGTAAAGGCTGAATGGTTGCGCCGGGAGTAGGGACTCCATCTGTTGCAGACTGCAGCGATATCTCAGGCAGTAAGACTTGATCGAACACCTCAGTGACGAACGAGTCGGGCACTTTGCCTTCTAAGAGCACGTTACATTCCGGCGTCACCTTGTCGCCCTTACAGACAGTCACTTTGTCGGCTGGAATCCAAGGCAGTGCGTATTCGATGTTATGTACCTTCATTTCCCGCTTGCCTTGCAATTGCTCCATCAACAACTTGAAGGCCAAGCCGGCAGCAGCAGGAGGGGAACCCGAGGAAATGCCACGTAGGCCTTTGGCTTGGTAATCAGGGTTTGCCAGGCCAAGCCGAAATCCGTTTGAGTTCTCGCCGGTCATTGGCACCAGCTTATGGTTCGCGGCAATTAAGGCTTTCAGTGCGCCATTTTCACCCGCCTGAGCCCAGATGCCTTCTACATCCGGATGTGCAGCCAAGGCCTTGGCGGTTTCCTGCTGCGTGGTGCGGTCATCCCAGTAGCCGTAATATTCCGCGACAATCTGGATACCTGGATATTTCTTAAATACGCTCATTGCGCCGTCGAAATGGCGCTTGTCGACGGAGTTCCCGGGAACTCCGCGACTCAGGAAAATCTTGCCTTTCCCGTTAAGTTCGTTGACCAGGGCCTGCGCAGTGTTCTCGCCAAAACCCGCAGTGATATAGCTCACGTTGTAAGCACAGGGCTCAGTGACGGTCGCGTCATACATATAAAACAGGACGCCCTTCTCGCAGCCTCTTTTAACGGTGCGGTTCAACGCAGTCGGCGAGACAGGAAAGCTGACCACCCCGTCCGCACCGGCAGCGATAATGCTTTCGTAAGCGGAGATTTGAGCCTGCACGTCGGTGCCCGAAATTACTTCCCGTAACTCGACCATTTTGTCGTAGGGCGGCGTCTTGGCCAGCGCTTTGACCAGGTTTGCTGCCTCGGACTGCCAGGCATTGCCGCTGTAGCTCAGGCTCAGATATACGACGTAATGATCTTTCGTGGCAGCGGAGGCGGAAGTCGTGACGCTGAAAACAGCGAGTGGCGCGATTACCAGCGCTAGCATTGCCATTATTCTTCCGTGCAGCCATGAAGCATTGAACTCAAATGCTCTCTTCATTTTCATTCGCCTTTTGTTGTTGTAGGTAGCTATGAATTTCGGTGTGAACGCGGTTCAGCCTTTGGTGTTTCGACGTTTCAGCGAGCGCAAATAATCCATGGCTCCTTCGTGCTGCAGGAGAATGGCAAACAAGATGATTGCGCCTGAAATGACGGTTCTCCAGCCTTGCGAAAAGCCCAGACTGGAAATGATCATGTCCAGAATGGTAAGCAGGAGCGCGCCGGCAAGGGTGCCAATAAAGCTGCCGCGGCCACCACTGATGGAGGACCCACCGATCACCACGGCAGCCACTGAAGGCAGTAAGTAAGGCTCGCCCATCCGCAAGGTTGCGCCGTTCGAGTAGCCCACCAGGAGCATGCCGGCGATACCCGCGAGCAGGGCGCAGAGGCCGTAAGTCATGATGGTCAGTCTGATCGTATGGAGCCCCGCGAATTTTGCTGCCATCGGGTTTGAACCCAGTGCGTAGAGTCTCGTGCCAAAACGTGTGCGGGCCTGGACAACGAACGCGACGATTGCACCGATCACCGTGAAGATCACGATGACGGGAATGCCAAGGGTGCGTGCGCTCATCAGCCAGGTAAGCGCTTTAGGTGATACGCCGTTGGGCGACCCCCCCGTAGCACCTAGGCTCAAGCTGTAAATGATGATGCCCATGGCGAGTGTCATGATGAAGGCGGGCACTTTAAACACCGCAATGCCCAGCCCGTTTACGACGCCAACAGCGGCGCAGACGGCAAGAACGACCGCGCCTTTCCAGAGCCCGCCGTCAGCGCCAACCCAGACCGCCGTGAGAATGCCGCCCAAGGTAATTACAGAGGGGATGGACAGGTCCAACCCGCCGATCAATACAACTAACCCCTGCCCAAAGGCAACCACTACCAGGAACGAGCAAAGGATTAAAATAGTCTCCAGTTGCTGATACCCTCCAGCGTTCGGATTGATCCATTTGGCCGCTACCATTGCCAATATGCACAGCAGAAACACGCCAGCAATGTTTAAGGTTTCCCTCGATACTCGCGACCCCTTTCGAGTATCCGTAGTGGCTTCACTCATGGGGAGGGCCTGCACTGTTTTAGTCGCGTTAGTATGAGCGCTTGCCATCTCACGCTCTCCCCATTCCAAACCGCTCGCCAGCGTTCATAAGCCCGACGGCAAGGATCATGACGATGCCTTGAAGTAGCCCGATGTAAAAAGACTGCACGCCAATTGAAAATAAAAGCTTTTGCAGAAGCATTAGGCTGGCGGCGCCGATGATGCTGCCGGTAAGGCCACCTATACCTCCACGAAACGAAGTGCCGCCCAGAGCGATGGCTGCGAAAGTAAGCAACAGAAGGGAGTTACCGGCAGTTGGGTTGCCAGTGGCGGTTTGTGCAGAGAGCATGTACCCACTCAGGCCGTACAGTCCGCCCGCGATGACGAAAGCCAGGCAGCGAGTGCGCTGCACCTGGATGCCCGAAAGGGAGGCTGCATGTTCGTCTTGGCCGACCGCGTACAGTGAGATGCCGAAATCTGTTCTGCGAATAAGTGCCCATAGGCCGATCACTGCCAGTAATACCAGACCGGACACAGGAATGCCGGCGACTGTATCGGTCAGGGTTTCACTTAGCCATTCGGCAACAGACCCCCCGGGAGCGTCCAGGATTACCAATGCCAGTCCGCCGGTCATGATCATTGTTGCCAATGTAACGGCGATGGACTGAAAGCCGCCGTAGGCGACAAGTACCCCGTTTACCAGCCCGACCAGGCAGCCAACCGCCAATGCAATACCGAGACTTCCTAGAGCACCTATACCGCCTTCCAACGGATAGCTAGCCAGGATCACGTTCACTAGCGAAATCACGCCGGCCACTGAAAGATCGAAACCGCGCAGCAGAACAATGAGCGTGCCGCCAGCCGCAGCGATGGCCAACGGCGAGGCGTTGTTAACCAGATCACTAAACGCTGACACGCTTAGAGCGCTGTGCTCAACACCCGCGTATACCAAGAACAGTACGATGTAGAGAAGGGCAGACGTGCCGGCACCACTTTTTGTTATTGAAGTAATGGAGAAAGAAGATGTCTTCATGCCGCCTCTCCCGCCTTATGTCGGTAGTGTCCGGTCGCAGCCGCTACAAGTGTCGTTTCTTCAATCGAGTCGCCTTCAAGCTCAGCGGCGATCCGACCCTCGTAGATGACTAGGCAGCGGTCACTCAAACGAACAAGTTCCGCAAGTTCAGAGGAGTAAAGCAGCACGCTGCCGCCTTTGCGCACGAAGTCTTCAATGGCGAGGTACAAAGCCTGCTTGGTACCTACATCGACGCCGCGAGTAGGGTCGAACAGCAGCAAGGTGTTCGCACCAGTGAGTAACACTCTCCCGAGTAACGCTTTCTGTTGATTACCGCCTGAGAGGTCTGTGATTTGAAAGTCGAGGTATCGGTCTTGTAAGCCAACTTGGCTGGCGACTCCTTTGGCCAATTGTTTTTCATTTTTGCCACTGATAAGCCCAAACAGTCCGATACGGTTTAATGCTGAAACGGCCATATTCGAACGCACAGCCAGGTCACCGAATATGCCTTGGGTTTTACGCTCCTCGGGAAGAAGGGCGACCTGTATTCCGGCAGCCAAGGCAGCGGACGGCGAATTGATAGTGACCGTCTTGCCATCAACTTCAATATTTCCCGAGCGTTTCGGAATGAGGCCAAAAAGCCCATGAAACAGATCGCATTGCCCTTGGCCATCCAGTCCGGCTAACCCTACGACCTGTCCCGGATATAGATTCAAACTCAAATCTTTTACGATGCCGGCGTTCAGGCCTTCCACTCGGAGCCGAGGTGTCAGCAATTTCATGGCGAGCTGGTTGAGGCCAGATTGCTTCGGTGATGCGGCCATTCTCTGCCCGACCATCATCTCGAATATTTTCGCGTCATTGGTATCGCGCAGGTCGGTAGTCCCTATGCTGCAACCACTGCGCAGCACCGTTGCGCGTGCACAGAGCTGGCGGATTTCATTCAGGCGATGGGAGATGTAAAGAACAGCTGTGCCTTTCGCTGTCTCTTTACGGATCAGATCGAAAAGCCATTCCGTTGACGGGAGCACTGCCGTTGGTTCGTCAAGGATTAACAGGGAAGGGGAGTGACTCAGCGCCCGGACTATCTCTAGCCTCTGCCGGTCAGCGAGCGACAGTTCGCTCACCAGCTTCATGGGCTCCAGTTCGCAAAGACCAAACTTGAGTAATGTTGCCGCAGCGGCGACGCAATTGTTGGCTTTAGAGTTCAGCCCCAGCCAGCCCTTGGTAAGTCTTGGCAGCGAGAGGTTTTCTGCCACCGTCAGATTGGGCAGCAGACTCAGCTCTTGAAAAGCGGTAGTGACACCTACCACTCGAGCCTGAAGAATCGTTCGGGGGGAATAAGCGGTTCCATCAAACTGCATTACCCCGTCATTCGGGGATATAACGCCAGTCAGAATTTTTACCAGTGTGGACTTTCCAGCTCCGTTCTCACCCAATAATGCATGAACCTCCCCCGGGTAGATGTCGAAACTGACTCCACCTAGCGCATGGGTTGGCCCGTAAGATTTGCACAGGCCGTCCACTTGCAGGATCGGTTTTTCAGGGCGTGGGGACGCATGCATCGTCATCACCTGCTTAATTCTTATTTTTCTAGTGGCAAGTGCTCGTCGACCCATGAAAACCGGACGGCCTAGCCGTTTTTAAGCGCGCTGCACGTCCTTTTTGTTGATTTTGCATACGCATGCACTGGAGTCTAGAGCCAAGATCTCGAAATGGTCAAGCAAAATTGGGGCAGACACTTCCAGCGGAGATAAGGCGGTTTCGGTACGGCATTCCACAGATCAATGCCAGCAATAGTCATCATGCTTACCCGTGGTTTTTCATATGAAGGGCAGGGCGGTAACTTAGCGCCATCGCTTCCAACAACCTTTCTCTGAACTACCTACTGGAGCTTAACCATGAAACGTACTCTCGCTTTCGGCTTTGCCCTTTCAGTTCTGGCTGCAACATCGGCATTCGCCAGCCCTCAAACCACTACTTCGGCCGCCAAGCCGGTTGTTGTCGCTGAATCGGATCACGTCCGCGTCGCTGACAACACAGCCAAGACCTTTGATCGTCTGGACACCAACCTGCATGGCAACGTGATCGTCGCGGAAAACCGTAAAGAATTCGGTTCGCAGTATCAGCGCTACTGATCGACTGACAGCGTTAATCGACTGACAGCCCTACAGGGGTCAGCCAAAAAGCCCGGAGATCCGGGCTTTTTGCTGTGTGGGATTTGGTAATACATACCATCCCTACAGGATGACTCCAGATATGAATCCCGGCGCGTCAAACTAACCGTTTCACCTACCGCTCAATCGTCTTACTCCAGCGCGCATTCCATTCCGGCCGTTGCTGATTTACTCGATCCCAATCAATCGATATCGCGGTCTCAAGATACTTATTCATCGCCTCAACCCGGCCGCGAGTCTTATCGGTGGTCGGCGTTTTAGGATTCGAAGGAATCTGATCCCCTTCTTCCAATGCCGGCCCTTGTGCTTCGGCACTCAGCAGAAACGCCGCAAGTTTTTGTGCGAGTTCGGGTTGGTCGTTGTGGGCAATGGCGCATTCGGCGACGTTGAGGACCACGGCGCCTTCTTTCGGCTGTGCGTATTCAACCGGAACGCCCAGCAGTTGCAGCGTGGTCACGCCGGTTGGGGTCAGCGGAAAGATAGCGGCTTCGTTGGTCTGGACCATTTCCGAGATTTTTGCCGAGCTGGCGATGTATTCCAGCACGTTGGGGCCGACGGTTTTTGGCCATGCCTTGAAGCCGGGTTCAACGTTGGCTTCGCTGCCGCCCTGGATACGGTTGAACATCAAGAAACCGTGCAGGCCGAAGGTCGACGAGGCCAGGGACTGAAACACCACTTTTTCCTTGAAACGAGGGTCAGCCAAGTCCATCCATGAAGTCGGCGCGCTCCAGCCTTTCTCTTTGAACATGCGGGTGTTGTAGGCGAGGCCGGTGACACCAAGGGTCACGGCCACGGCTTGGTCCTTGATCTTCGCTTTCGCTGGAATGTCGGCCAGTACAGGGCTGTCTTGCAGTTTGTCGCATAGCCCCATGGAAATCGCGCGATACATAATGCCGTCGTCCAGGAACATGACGTGCATTTGCGGGTTGTCTTTGCTGGCCTGGACTTTAGCCAGAATGTCCGACGACGTGCCGGGCACGATCACCACTTTGACGTTGTTGGCCTTCTCGAACGCGGGCAGTACCTTATCGGCATAGACGCGTTCCATGGTGCCGCCGTTCATGCCCAGGTACAGCGTCGGTTCGGCGTGTGCCGCGCCCGTGAGCAGCAGGCTGGCCAAGGGTAGACAAGACAGGGCGATACGATTGATGTTCTTCATTGACGCGATCTTCCTCTGGGCAATTGAACGACGGTCCCCGCTCGCGCGGGTTGGGTGGTTTGAAAGCGACCGATTGAAAACGCTTCTATCGGCTGTGTTGCTGAACCTGAACACACCAGCTCGGCCAGGGCTTCGCCCACCGCAGGGCCGATCTGAAAGCCTGAACCGGCAAAGCCGAAGCCATGTAATAAACCGGCTCGCGTGGTGCTGGGGCCGATCACTGGCTCACGATCCGGCAGATAACCTTCGGTGCCGCTCCATGTACGAATCGCCTGAGCACCGGCGAGAAACGGATACAGCTCGGCAGCGTTGCGCAGAATTTCAAGCACTGCGGCCTGGCCGGGACGCGCCTGCTCTGGGGTGAGCGCAAAACCTTGTCCGCCGCCTAATACGCAATTGCCACGCGCAACCTGCCGCGCATAAATACCACCGCCTTCGACGCCGGTGCTTACGTCCATGACCATGGGCAAAGGCTCGGTGACCAGCATCGCAGGGTGCCCGGAGCGCATCGGTACTGACTCGCCAAATTGCGCGGCAACGGTTCCGGCCCAGGCGCCCGCGCAGTTGAGCAGCCATGGCGCACGAACCTTGATCCCGTTGGCGCAATGAACATTAAACGCGTGCCCGTCGTGCTCAATCTCAACGACTTTGGTTTGCTCAAACACCTGCGCCCCAGCGCGTTGTGCCGCGCGGGCAAAGGCCGGCGAGATCAAACGGGGATTGGCATGACCGTCGTCTGGACACAACGAGGCCCCCACCGCCACATCGCCGACCCACGGGTATCGTGCACGCAATTCTGCGCGATCAAGCAGCTGCAAACCCAGACCAAAACCGCGAGTGGATTGCGCGTAAGTCTGCAGGGCCGCCATATCTTCATGGCTACGCGCGAGTTTCAGATGGCCCGACTGCATGTATTCACCGTCGGTACCAATCAGCTCAAGCAAGTTGCCCCATATTTCGTGAGCGCGTTGGGACAAGGGCAACTGACTCAGTGGCCGTCCCTGACGCCGCACGCCGCCATAGTTGACCCCGCTGGAATGGGATCCGCAAAAATCCCGCTCCAGCAACACCACGGCTTTGCCCCTACGCGCAAGCATCAAGGCTGCCGAGGCACCGACGATGCCGCCGCCGAGTACGATCGCATCAGTCTCGATCAACCCACTCATGATTCAAGCTCCAGACCGAACGGCAGGGGCTTGATCGGTGCCTGACCGCGTAATCGACCAATTTCATTCAATGCGCGGCCGCTGCGTTGGGCGACGATTTCTGCCGCCGCCGATCCGCACATCCGCCCCTGACAACGGCCCATGCCCACCCGGCAATGGGCTTTGACCCGATTGATTTCCCAATGACCGTCATCGACCACCGCACGAATTTCACCCGCAGACACCTCTTCGCAACGGCAAACAACCAACGCGTCCGGCGCTTTAACCGCCCAGTCAGTCGGGAACGGGAACGCAGTTTCCAGCCCGTGGCGAAACCGCTCGATGGCCGCGAGCTTGTGTTCCAAGGACCTGCTCCGTGCGCTGTCGACAAAAATCCCACGGTCTTCGAGCACGACCAATGCCGCACGCTCGCCGGCCATTTCCGCAGCGTCGGCACCCATGATCCCGGCGCCATCCCCCGCCAAATACACGCCCTCAACCGAACTGCGTCCGGCGTTGTCACGCTTCGGCAACCAGGCACGGTTCAGTTCATTCCACTGAAATTCGCAGCTCAATAAATCGGCCAGTTGCGTTTCACTGCGCAAGGCATGGGCGAATGCTACGGCATCACATTCCAGCCGTTGCTGGCGCTTACCGTTATCCCAGGCCACAGCGGATACACGCTGCTCGCCATCAATACGTTCCAGGGTTGCGCCCTGATGCACCGCAATACCATGAGCGGTGAGCCAACTGCGGTAATACACACCTTTGGCCAGCGTTGCGGGTTGACCAAGTAATGCGGGCAGGGCCCGGCACTGCGCACTGAACGGCGCACTGTCGAGCACCGCTACGACGTTGGCTCCCGCTTTGGCGTATTGATAAGCGACCAAGTACAGCAATGGCCCACTGCCACAAAACACCACGCGCTCGCCGATGGCACAGCCTTGGTACTTCAGCGCGATCTGCGCCGCGCCCAAGCTGTAAACCCCCGGCAGCGTCCAGCCCGGAACCGGCAAAATGCGGTCAGTGGCGCCGGTGGCGACGATGATTTGCGCGTATTTCACGACGCCCGCGTGGCCATTGTTCAGGGTGTCCAGGCGGCCGTCTTCGGCATTCCACACCAGCGTTTCGGGGCGGTAATCAATCTGCGTTGCCAGTTCATCAATGGTGCGGTGCACCGACTCGGCCTTCGACGCTTCAAACCCGTACAACTGCTGCGCCGTGCGCCGGAAGTTGGCGGGTTGGCGCCGATAGATCTGGCCTCCGCCGCGCAAAGATTCGTCGATTAAGCAGGCTTTGATCCCGTGCGCCAACAAGGTTTGCGCCGCCCGAATTCCGGCCGGTCCTGCGCCGACAATCACCACGCTCATATGCTACGCCCCGGTTCTCGGCTGATGTTCTGTCCGGCTTCCAACAGCGTCGAGCAGGCGCGCACTCGGCGGCCATCACCCAAACGCACCCAGCAATCCTGGCACGCGCCCATCATGCAAAAGCCGGCGCGGGGTTCGGCGCGGAAATCACTGCCACGCACGTACTCGGCGCAGGTCAACACCGCGGTCAGCAGCGTGTCGCCTTGCAAGCCGGAGGCCGATTGGCCATCGAGGGTGAACGCCAGCACCGGTCGATCCTGTTCGACCAGTCGTTTAAACAACGCCATTTCAGTGGATTCCTCTCAATGTTTGCCGACCAGAACCCGGTCCAGGCCATACACCCGGTCGAGCACAATCATGGCCGCGGCGGTCAGCGCGATGACCAGTGCCGACACCGCAGCCATCATGGGGTCGATGGATTCGGTGGCGTACACGTACATGCGCACTGGCAACGTTTGGGTCGATGGCGAGCTGACGAAAATCGACAAGGTGACTTCGTCGAAACTGTTGATGAACGCCAGCAGCCAGCCACCGGCGACCCCCGGCAGAATCATCGGCAACGTGATCTGACGAAACAGCGTGAAGCGGCTGGCGCCCAGTGATTCAGCGGCTTGCTCGGCGCTGCGATCAATGCCGATAGCGGCGGCGATCACCAGCCGTAAAACGTACGGCGTGATAATCACCACGTGCGCCAGCATCAACCAGGCGAAGCTACCGTTGACGCCCATTAATGCGAACAGCCGCAGCATGGCCACGCCCAACACCAGGTGCGGCATGATGATCGGCGACAGAAACAGACTGTTAAGAAAGTCGCGACCGGGGAATTTATAGCGAGTAATTGCCAGTGCGGCGGGGACTGCAATCAGGGTCGCCAGGGAGGCGGCGACAAACGCCAGAATCAAGCTGTTATAGAACGCGTGAATGAAGTCGGCGCGCTCGAACACCGCCTTGAACCAGCGCAGGGAAAACCCGGACGTTGGCAAGCTCAGGGTATTTTCCGGAGTGAACGCCACCAGGCAAACCACCACCAATGGCGCCATCATGAACACGACCACCAAGGTATGAAAACCCAGTGACAAAGGACCGTTTTTGGACATGTCTTATTCCCCCAGGGTCTTTTTGTAGCGGCGTTCGACAATCCGGTTCCAGGTCAGCATCACCAACAAATTGATCACCAACAGCACCACCGCGATGGCCGCGCCCATGGGCCAATTCAGCTCCGAGAGGTATTGGTCGTAAACCACGGTGGCAACCATCTTCAATCGCCGTCCGCCGAGCAGGCCGGGAATTGCGAAAGAACTGGCAGACAAACCGAAAACGATCAGCGTCCCGGAAAGCACGCCGGGCATCACTTGGGGCAACACCACTAACCGCATGACGTTTGCCTGGCTGGCGCCAAGGGAGAGAGCAGCCTGTTCAGCGGAAGGGTCGAGCTTTTGCAATGAGGTCCAGACCGGAATGATCATGAACGGCAACATCACGTGGACCAGCGCAATAATCACGGCGAACGAGGTATAAAGCAGCTTTACCGGGCGTCCGCCCAGGGCCTGAATCGCCTGATTGACCAAACCGTCGGCGCCCAGCAGCAAGCTCCAGCCAAACGCCCGAACCACCACGGAAATCAACAGCGGGGTCAAAATCAATATCAGAAAAATCGAGCGCCACGGAGTGCCCATGCGGCTGAGAATGTAGGCTTCGGGCACACCGATGACCACGCACAGTAGGGTGACCACTGCGCTGATCCAGATCGTGCGAAAGAAAATTTCATAGAAGTAAGAATCGCTGAACAGACTCACATACTGGGCGAGGGTGAACTCGCCACCTTTCACGCCCAGTTGGTAGTCGAATACGTTGAACGACAACACCAGCGTCAACACCAATGGCAGTATCAGCAGGCAACTAAACAGGACAATCGCCGGCATCGACAGCAGATAGCCACGCCCGCCTTGGCGCATGGCAGCGAATAGACTCATGTGTGCACCTCGTCGGCGGCCAGCACGCGTAACAACTCTGGCTGCCAATCGAGACCCACCGCAGTGCCTTCGGTCAACGGCGCGCTGCCGTCGTTGCGCCGTACCACGGTGAGTTCGCCCAGTTCGGTGTCGATGCGGTACAGCCATTGGCTGCCGAGAAAATAACGGACCGTAATACGTCCCTGCAGGCGGCCGCTGCCCCCGTCGAGCATGTCGATTTTTTCCGGACGCAGGCTAAGGGTCAATGCGCCTTCGCCTGGGCTGTGGCGTACCTGGGGATGACCTTTGGCGTCGATGTCACCGGCGAGCATGTTGGCCTTGCCGACAAAGCCGGAAATGAACTGCGTGCGCGGATGTTCGTAAAGCTTGTACGGCTCGTCGATTTGCGTCACGCGCCCCGCTTGCATTACCACCACCCGGTCGCTGATCGACAGGGCTTCGGCTTGATCGTGAGTCACCATCAGCGTGGTGATGCCAACTTCACGCTGGATGCGGCGGATCTCGAATTGCATCTCCTCGCGTAAATTGGCGTCGAGGTTAGATAGCGGCTCATCGAGCAACAGCACCGGCGGCTCTATGACCAATGCGCGAGCCAGGGCTACACGCTGGCGCTGACCGCCCGACAATTCCCGCGGGTAGCGTTCAGCGTGGGGCGCCAAACGCACCAGGTCCAGCACCGTACTCACGCGACTTTCGATATCAGCGGGTGAAACCTTACGCATGCGCAGACCAAAGGCGACGTTGTCGCGTACGGTCATGTGGGGAAACAGCGCATAACTTTGAAACACCACGCCCAACCCACGGCTGCTCGGTTTAGCGTGGGTGATGTCGCGGCCATCCAGCACGATGCGCCCGGCCGTGGTGTCGACAAAGCCCGCGATCATTTGCAGGGTGGTGGTTTTGCCGCAACCGGAAGGGCCGAGCAAAGAAACGAATTCGCCTTTTTCCACCGCCAGATCTGTGGCGACGACGGCGTCGATTGCGCCATAGCGTTTGCTAAGGCCTTCGAGTTGGAGAAATGCCATGTGCGCGTTCCACCTGTGTTTATCGGGCGCGTCGAAACACGCTTTTTGTAATGGGCAGATGCGAAGGGATACCGCTGGGTGCGTTGGCGCTCGTTCTAAGCCGGCTGCCTTGAGTTGTTCGA
>NZ_JAQGNX010000142.1 GCF_028293835.1 Pseudomonas sp. | reverse complement strand
GCTCAGCTGGATAGAGTACTCGGCTACGAACCGAGCGGTCACAGGTTCGAATCCTGTCGAGTGCACCATTTCAAAGGTTGTTTGCAGCAATGTAAGTAACTTGTTTCAACCAGCGGTGGTCTGGTTTATCAAACACAAAATGCACTCGTAGCTCAGCTGGATAGAGTACTCGGCTACGAACCGAGCGGTCACAGGTTCGAATCCTGTCGAGTGCACCAAACACCAAAAAGCCTGCATCTGATGCGGGCTTTTTGCTGTCTAGCGTTTGGCTTTTACGCAACCGTCCTCATTGAACACGACCTGATGGCTGCGGCCATTCTTTTCGTCATAGGTGTAGCGGGTTTCTCCGTTGCGGCTGGCTATTTTATCCGGCTTGCCCAGCGCACTTTCCACATCGCGCTGGCTCATGCCACTCACGGTCCGTTGATTGATGATCGCTCGGCGACGTTCCTCACTGCTCAGCACATTGCCGCAGCCATCATCCGCTTGTCCCACCACTACCAATTCCTTTACTGCCCAACGATTGTCGGAAGACGTTGTGCGTTTGTCTCGGTGGGGTTCTGCTTCGGGGAGCAACTGAACGCGGCTGCCCGGTGCGGCGTTGTAAGCCTTTTGAAAGTGCATGCTGCTACCGCTTGGGCAGCCTTGGTAGGTGAAAGTCAGCCGTCCTGCGGAATCCTCGCAGCGCTGCACGGTCGTAGAGAGTGCTGAGGCGCAAATGCACAGCAGGGTGAAGAATAAAATGGTTTGGGCAGTGGCAGGCATCTGAGGTCCTCCATGACGCTCGCCCTGGAGCTTAGCCGTTGGCTAATGTGTAACACGCGTGTTTTCTTGTCTGGATGTGACGTCACAGCACTGTCGATATAGAACCATTGATTTAAAAACCTCTCGCAAGCGCTTGTTCTTGCCGCGATTTTGTAGGGGCGCGATAGATGCACGCGGTGTATCATGCGCCGGTCAGCCCCGTCGGGGCTTATGGAACACCTTCATGGACTTACCCAGTAGTTACTCGGCAACACGTTTTACCAATCATGAATTGACTGATTGATCTCCCCGGCGTGCTCCGCTGCTGGGAGTGGAGTTCGCCTATGACCGAAATAGAAGTAAAAAAATCGCAAGACAGCTTGCAGGACCGCCTGGCTCAAGTCATTGAGCTGTTGCAGCGTCAGCGAGTGGTCGAGGACCTGACTCATCGTCAGGAAGGCCAGCACCACGACCGTGTAGAAAACCTTGTTCACCGGCAAAACGTCGTCGAGCTGCAACGCAAGCTTGATGACCTTCACTCTGCCGACGTTGCTTACATTCTTGATGCGCTGCCCTTGCAGGACCGTCTGACGGTCTGGCAATTGGTCAAGGCCGAGCGTGACGGCGACATTCTTCTGGAAGTGTCCGATTCCGTTCGTGAGACGTTGATCGCCGACATGGCCGATCACGAGCTCCTGGCTGCGGCCAGAGAGATGGACGCCGACGAACTCGCGGACCTTGCGCCTGAACTGCCGCGTGACGTCGTACACGAACTGATGGAAGCCCTCGACGGCCAGCAACGTGAGCGCGTGCGGTCGGCGTTGTCGTACAAAGACGATCAAGTCGGCGCACTGATGGACTTCGAAATGGTGACGATCCGTGAGGACGTCAGCCTGGAAGTGGTATTGCGCTATTTGCGTCGGCTCAAAGAGCTGCCAGGCCATACCGATAAGTTGTTCGTGGTCGATCACGACGGTGTGCTCAAAGGCGTACTGCCGCTCAAGCGATTGCTGGTCAATGACCCTGATAAAAAAGTCGCGGCGGTCATGGCCAATGACACTGTCAGTTTTCACCCGGACGAAGACGCATACGACGCGGCTCAGGCCTTCGAACGTTATGACCTTATTTCTGCGCCTGTCGTTGACAAGAACGGCAAGCTGATCGGCCGTTTGACCATCGATGAAATGGTCGACCTGATTCGTGAAGAAAGCGAAAGCGAAGTCCTCAACATGGCGGGCTTGCGTGAAGAGGAAGATATCTTCGCTTCGGTCTGGAAGTCCCTGCGCAACCGTTGGGCCTGGCTGGCAGTCAATCTGATCACCGCCTTCATCGCCTCGCGGGTCATCGGCCTGTTCGAGGGCTCCATTGAAAAGCTGGTGGCCTTGGCCGCGTTGATGCCAATCGTTGCGGGCATTGGTGGAAACTCCGGCAACCAGACCATCACCATGATCGTGCGCGCCATGGCACTGGATCAGGTCAGCACCGGCAACACCTCGCGCCTGATGCGCAAAGAGTTGATCGTTGCGTTGATCAACGGCGTGGTCTGGGGCGGGGTGATTGGTGTCGTGGCCTACATGCTTTACGGCAGTTGGTCGCTGGGGGTCGTCATGACTGCCGCAATGACCCTCAATCTGTTGCTTGCGGCATTGATGGGTGTGTTGATTCCTATGACATTAGCGCGTCTTGGTCGGGACCCCGCAATGGGCGCCAGCGTGATGATTACTGCCATGACCGACAGCGGCGGCTTCTTCATTTTTCTGGGATTGGCGACGATCTTTTTGCTCTAACGCTATGTCGGCTGTTTTATCTCCGGCAGGCAGGAGATAGAGCGGTCTGACAGGTTTCAGACAGTTAGTGTGAGCGATACTCCAGGCGAATACATGTTTGTAACATCTCGATATGTATTCTACAGCCGCAAAAGTCTTTGAACTTGGCATCGACTTCAACCCGTCAGCAAAGGAGGACCCCAATGGACCCTGACCATTCTCGGTGGGTCACTCAGCTGGATGCGAAACGGGATGCAGTGGGTGCGGTGTTATTCGGCGGCGTCTAGCGCTTGATAAAATTGGTCTTCCCTTCTGTAGTTACCAGCTAGCATTCGTTTGCGTGGCCAACCTTCGTCGTGTTACCCGCCTCATAAAGTGTGCCGTGCGTTACTGCGTTGTTGCAGTGAAGTGCGCTTGTGCACTGGAGGACGTTGGCCAGTGGTCGTTGATCACGCCCGGAACGCAACTGGAAGCACCGCCATGAATAAAGTATTCCGTCATTACATCCCCGCAACGGCGCGACGGCTGCTGCCCAATCGCTGGGATTTGTTAGCCATGCCGTTGGTTATTGGCTTTTTGCTGTTTTTCTCCATAGGCGCGCGTGAGACATGGGCGCCTATTTCTACCTTGCAGAGCGAGGTCATTTCCCTCGATCCGTCCAACCTGCCGGAATACGCGATACGCACCACGTTGCGCATGCTTGCAGCCATGGTCGCGTCGTTAATCTTTACCCTGATCTACGGAACATTGGCCGCCAAAAGCCGACGCGCTGAGAAGTTGTTGGTGCCGGTTCTGGACATCCTGCAATCGGTGCCCGTACTCGGCTATATCTCATTCACCGTGACGTTTTTCTTGCTGTTGTTTCCGGGCCGCGTCCTGGGTGCGGAGTGCGCTGCCATTTTCGCGATCTTCACCAGCCAAGCGTGGAACATGACCTTCAGCTTCTATCAGTCGCTGCGAATGTTGCCCCGTGATTTGGAGGAGGTGGCGCAGAACATTCAACTGTCGGGATGGCAGAAATTCTGGAAGCTGGACGTGCCGTTCGCTATGCCGGGACTGGTCTGGAACATGATGATGAGCATGTCCGGCGGTTGGTTCTTTGTGGTCGCTTCGGAGGCTATAACCGTCGGCGATAAAACCATCACCTTGCCAGGCGTAGGTTCTTATCTAGCGACCGCCATTGCCCAACAAGACATGCACGCCGTGGGCTATGTGATTGTGGCCATGGTGGCGGTGATTCTGATCTACGATCAGTTTTTGTTTCGGCCGCTGGTGGCCTGGGCGGACAAATTCCGCATGGAAGACACTGCGTCTCAAGGCGGCTCGCCTGAATCCTGGGTGCTCAATCTGATTCAGCGAACCCGGGTCATTCAGCGTCTGTTGCGTCCGTTTGCGCGGGGCATCAGCCGTATCGGCCATATGCGCTTGAGTCTGCCGCGCTCCAGGTCAGCGGCCCTCAAGCACAGCGCCGCCACGTCGCGGCTGATCGATTTCATCTGGGGCAGCGTCATCGCGGCGCTGACGCTGTATGCGTTGTACCGGATAGGGATTTACGTCGGCACCGAGGTCACCCTCAGTGAGGTCTGGCATGTGCTAGGTCTGGCGATGATTACCCTGCTGCGGGTGGTGTTACTGATTGTGATTGCGTCAGTGGTCTGGGTGCCGTTGGGTGTGCTGATTGGCTTGCGACCAAGGCTCGCTGAAAAGATCCAGCCGCTGGCGCAGTTCCTGGCGGCTTTTCCGGCGAACCTGCTGTTTCCGGTGTTTGTCATTGTCATTTTGCACTACCACCTGGACCCGGACATCTGGCTGAGCCCGCTAATCGTGTTGGGCACTCAGTGGTACATCCTGTTCAACGTCATCGCGGGTGCCAGTGCCTTTCCAAACGACTTCCGGGAGGCGGCTGCCAACTTTCGTATTCGCGGCTGGCTGTGGTGGCGCAAGGTCATGCTGCCAGGCATTTTTCCCTACTACGTGACCGGGGCGATCACGGCTTCCGGTGGCGCATGGAATGCCAGTATCGTTTCTGAATATGTTTCGTGGGGCCAGGACAAAGTGGTGGCGCACGGTCTGGGTGCTTACATCGCTCAAACCACCGCCGCCGGCGACTTTCCGAAAATTACCCTGGGTGTGGTGGTAATGTCGCTGTTTGTCGTGGCCTTCAATCGCTTGGTGTGGCGCCCGATGTATGCCATCGCTGAAAACAAACTCCGTCTGAATTAACTGGAGTCGATCCTATGAATACATTCACTGCACATGCCGGCGCCCCACGCGAAATCTATTCTCTGCGTCAAGTCAGCCGCAGTTTTGGCAAAGGCAAAGACGAACTGCAGGTGCTCAGTAACGTCGATCTGACCCTGCGCGAAGGCGAGATTGTCGGCATGCTCGGCCGTTCCGGTTCCGGCAAATCAACGTTACTGCGGGTCATAGCCGGGCTGATCGAACCGTCAGGGGGCGAAGTTCGCTACAACGGCACCTTGCTGAACGGCCCAGCCGAAGGCGTTGCCATGGTCTTTCAGACGTTTGCCCTGTTCCCATGGCTGACCGTACTGGAAAACGTAGAAGCCGGTCTGCAAGCGCTGCAAGTAGAGCCCAAAGAATCGCGTAAGCGCGCTCTCGCCGCCATCGACTTGATCGGTCTCGACGGTTTTGAAAACGCCTACCCCCGGGAGTTGTCTGGCGGTATGCGGCAACGGGTGGGTTTTGCCCGGGGCCTGGTGGTTAATCCAACCTTGTTGCTGATGGATGAGCCATTTTCGGCCCTGGACGTGTTGACCGCTGAGACCCTGCGCTCCGATCTATTGGATCTGTGGAGCGGTAAGCAGCTGCCAATCAAATCCATCTTGATCGTGACCCACAACATCGAAGAAGCGGTGCTGATGTGCGACCGCATTTTGGTGTTGTCGTCGAACCCAGGCCGGGTCGTGGCGGAAATCAAAGTGCCGTTTGGACAACCCCGTAACCGCCTGGATCCGATATTTCGGCGCATGGTCGACGACATTTACGCCCTGATGACCGACCGCCGCAGCGCGGATGCAACCACCGGAAAAGCCGAGCTGCAAATGGGCAGCCCGCTGCCAGAAGTCTCTACTAACCTGATAGCCGGCCTGATCGAGGCGCTGGCAGCCGAGCCTTACCACGGTCACGCAGGGTTACCCGACGTCTCGGCGCGGTTGTTGTTGGAAGTGGATGATTTGTTCCCGGTAGCGGAGATGCTTGAGTACTTGAGTTTCGCCGAGCTCAAGGGCGCAGAGATTGCGCTCACCGAAGCCGGCAAACTATTTGCCGACTATGGAACCCAAGAGCGCAAAAAGATGTTTGCCGAACACTTGGTCAAGCACGTGCCGCTGGCCGCGCGCATCCGCCAGGTATTGCAGGAGCGGAACGGGCATTGGGCGCCACGGGTGCGTTTTGAGCAAGAGCTGGAGGACTCGTTAAACGAGTCCATCGCGAAGGAAACGCTGGACAGCGTAATCAGCTGGGGGCGATACGCAGAGATATTTTCCTACAACGACCACACTGAAATATTCAGCCTGGAAGATATGGAAGGCAGTGTGTAGCGCAGGTTAAATGCGATGAAATCGCGGTCCAGCCACGGGGGCGCGATTTCAGCGTGAATCAGGCAAAGAAAATACAGAAAAAAGCCAGCAAGCTGGCCTGAATAGTCGAGCTGGCTGTCACGACTCGTCGTCTGCAGCGAGTTCGGTGTCATGAGCGATCAATGAAACGAGCGCATTTTGCTGACGATGGGAAAGTTGGCGAAAACGTTGCAGTAATTCACGCTCATGCAGAGACAACTCAGGGCTGTCAAGACGCAGGCTAGGTTCGTCACCCAAGGCACCTTCTTGAATCAAGCTCTGTTCAAGACGAGCAATGATTTCGGAATTCATGCTCCGGTGATGATTTTTTGCTACCTGGTAGACACGATCGCGCATGCCGTCAGGTAGTCGAACAACAAATTTATCAGCCGTTCGGCTGGAATAAATAGCCTGTTTCATAGGGCTCATATTTTTAACCGGTTAGTTCAGGGGGGAGAGCGGTTCCAGCACTTGGCCGCTAGATGTCATGCTGTGACAGTCTTTTCGTACAAATGTTCAACCTGAATCGTTCAGAGGCCAGCATCATGCCTCATTTCGCCGGTTCCTTGGCGTCAAATCTGTGACAAATAGTGCACGGCCTAAAGGCTATTTGCCAGCACCAATTATCCAAATTGTGCACTGATTTGCAAAGTATTCCTGTCCTCATTGACCTAAACAGCAATTTCAGGCCAATACCCCTGAGACCGACGCTACGTAGCCGTGGTCTTAGCTTAGAAGTGTTTGCGGGTTTTGCTAGGGGTTGCAGCCAAATTGACTGAACGGGCAGGGCGCGGCGTTTAGCTCAGCGAAGCAGTGGATCGAATTTGATTTTTCGACCGACCACCAATGCGACAACAAACAGCACAAGAAAGGTTCCGGTAGCGATTTTCAATACGAGACTGGCGACGTTTTCGTCAAACGGAAGGGAGATGTCGAGTGCAATGGCCATTACCGCCAGGATGAGGAACGACAACGCAGATTTTGACATGGCAATTCTCCAGAAGCGTGAGCGTGCGGATTAACAGAGCCCTCTACTACTCAGTTCAAAACACCCAACGTTCGGAGCGATCAATCGACGTCGGCGCGACTTCATTGCTGTCAGCGGCAAGCATAGCCTGAATTCCACGCTGCTGATGCAAGACCGCCACGTGTGCAGCTTCGTGCATCATGCGTGAAGGCTTAGCTAAAGCATGAACCTGTTCGGTTTCATTACCGCTACCCTGAAATTGAAAGGTCACCAAAGCGATCAGTGCAGCTGCATTCAGGAATGAAAGAACAATGTTGTTCATGTCGAGCACCTTCGTGTGGAACTTTTGTAGGAATATTCTGTATGAGTAATAGAGTGCACGGCGTGTGCCAAGCTTTGATTTAAAAATAATTCCTTAAAAATCAATGAGTTGATTGGAGTGGCAAAGGGAGGGGTAGTGCAGTTTGCAATGATGGCCTATTGGGGTAGTGCAAAATGCACGACGGGTTTTGACGGACGGGACGGAAGGATCATTCGCAGGTACGGGACTACAGGTTAAAAAGCCACGGATGACATGACAAAACCGGGCCTTGCCGTTAACATGCTCGCCGTCCTCGCTGGCACCTCTCTGTGTGCTGGCTCATGTGTCTCAGTAGCTCAATTGGATAGAGCATCCCCCTCCTAAGGGGAAGGCTGGCAGTTCGAACCTGCCCTGGGACACCATACAACTCAAGCAGTTAGCGCAAACCTGCGCTGACCTCCTCGACCTTTCTCCCATCCTGGCCTCACTCTGGTCCAATAACGGCCGTTGATGCTGCTGCGTCCAATGCGCGGAGGGTATGTGACCGCCAAATGGCGAACAGTGGGTCCGTCAATCGTTTGCATGTCCACGGGCATTGCGGCGAATGGTTTGAGGGGGATGACCGAAGACTCGCAAAAACGCTCGGCGCATTCTGTCGGGATCAGCAAAACCGGCTTCTCGTGCAACGACGTCAATTGACAACCGTCCCTGCTCGAGCATGAGAAGCGCTGCTTCTAGTCGCAAATTCTCGACGGCTTTCGCAGGCGATTGCCCTGTTTCCTCACGAAATGCGCGGGTGAACTGTCGCACGCTTAAATTAGCCACTTCAGCAAGCCTATGCACCGTCAGCGGGATGTGCAAATTGCTTTTCGCAAATACCAATGCGGTTTGGATTCGATCGGTTTTGGCATCGAGGTCCAGTAATGTCGAATGCTGTAACTGTCCTCCCGCACGTCGATGGGACATGACCATTCGCTTGGCGATAGTCCGTGCCACCTTTATACCAAGGTCCGCTTCTACCATCGAAATGGCGAGGTCGGTGCCCGCGGTCATGCCCGCGGATGTCCATACCGGACCGTCCACGATAAATATACGATCTTCTTCGACCTTGATTCTCGGGTAGGTCGATTGCAATTTCTGCGCGTGGGCCCAGTGGGTCGTTGCGCGTCGATCATCAAGAATACCGGCCTGAGCCAAAAAGAAGGCTCCCGTGCACATTGAGGCAACGCGTCGAGTGTTATTCACCGCGCTGCTTAAATACTCGTTGAGTGCCGGGGTCGCCGTATAAACGCTATCGATGACACCGCCGATGATCACCGTGTCGAAACCGCCGTCATCAAAGGGCTCAGTCATTACTGAATATCCAAGTGAACTTCGCACTGGCCCACCGCTTTCGGATATCAAGCGTATGTCGTAGTGAGGGTCTTTGGTCATCCGGTTCGCCATTTCGAACACCGTCAGGCCAGCGAAAATCATGACCTGGAAATTTGGAACGACGATGTAGCCGATACGCAACATGGCAAACCCTGGAAAGTTGTATAGACGGTTTGCGCCTGATAGGCAGGCGCCGTATGTGCGGCGGGCAGTTGTTCAGGCATTGCTTTCGCGGTCACGTCTGAAGCGCGGCGATTCTAGCTGTCGATGCTGACGCGGTCTGCGTCACTGCGCAAGTTTGGCCAGAATTGTCGGATATATGGCCTTCCGACCAGGTTTCCAGCTTCTATCATGAGCGGGTTCCCGAGTTAATGCACACCACTTCGAGGCAATCCTATGGACAGCAATATCACTGCGCCTGCGCGTACTTTGCCACCCGCGGATCATCCGGCGCAGGGGCAAAAACCTCGAAGCGCTGTTGGTCATAGTCTCAAGGAATACGACGTCAGCACCAACGGCATCACCCTGCACGTAACCGAGCAAGGAGAGGGGCCGGCGGTGCTTTTTTGTCATGGTTTTCCGGATACGTCCTATACGTGGCGACGGCAAATGCAAGCCGTATCGTTAGCCGGATATCGAGCAATTGCTCCTGATATGCGCGGGTATGGACGCAGCTCGGCTCCGTTGGACCCAAGCGTGTATACGCCGCTGCAGACGGTCGGCGATCTGGTTGGACTGCTTGATGCTCTAGCAATCCCCACTGCTGTCCTTGTGGGCCATGACTGGGGAGCAACCCATGCGTGGCAAGCGGCGCTGATGCGTCCCGATCGATTCAAGGCTGTGTTCTGCCTGAGCGTTCCCTACGTTCCGCGAGGTGAAGTGAGTGTCTTCGAAAGAATGCGCCAGTCCGGCCATCAGGATGCCTTCTACATGTTCGAACAGATCCGCCCAGACGCCGATCAGATCTGGGCCGAAGCCGCGGTCACTCTCCCGGGGATTCTGTATTGGGCATCGGGGTCTGCTCCGGCCGACAAGCGGTGGAGCCCGATGGATCCGGCGCGAAGCCTTTACCGAGCGGCCCCTGGACCGTTGCCCGCCTGGGCGGACCCCGATTACGTCGCTCACAACATTGCGCAAGTCCAGCGCACTGGCTTTCATGGTGGTCTGAATTACTACCGAGCTGCCGAAGCGTATTTCCATTTGTCCGCTCCGTGGAAGGGGGCGAAGGTGACCCAACCGTCCTTTTTCATCTGGGGCAAGGCGGATGGCTTGAAAGAA
>NZ_JAQGNX010000075.1 GCF_028293835.1 Pseudomonas sp. | reverse complement strand
TGAGCCCAGTACAGCGCCAGGTAGAAGTGGCTGCCGCGGTTGTCGATGTTGCCGACTTTGCGCGATGGCGACTTGTTATTGTCCAGGAACTGACCGGTTGCCTGGTCCAGTGTGCTGGCCAATACCTTGGCTTTCGAGTTGTTGTAGGTGACGCCCAGGTGCTCGAGGGATGCTGCCAACGCCAGGAACTCGCCGAGGGAATCCCAGCGCAGGAAGTTTTCTTCCAGCAGTTGCTGAACGTGCTTGGGTGCTGAACCGCCAGCGCCGGTTTCGAACAAGCCACCGCCCGCCATCAGCGGAACGATCGACAGCATCTTGGCGCTGGTGCCCAGTTCCATGATAGGGAACAGGTCAGTCAGGTAATCGCGAAGCACGTTGCCGGTCACCGAGATGGTGTCTTGACCCAGGCGAGTGCGTGCCAGGGTGAACTCCATGGCGTCGACCGGGGACATGATGCGGATGTCCAGGCCTGAGGTGTCGTGGTCTTTCAGGTAGGTCTGAACCTTCTTGATCACTTGAGCATCATGGGCGCGCTGAGGGTCGAGCCAGAACACGGCCGGGGTGTTGCTGGCGCGTGCACGGTTGACTGCCAGTTTCACCCAATCCTGAATCGGTGCGTCTTTGGCCTGGCACATGCGCCAGATGTCACCGGCTTCAACAATCTGCTCGAAAACCACCACGCCTTTGTCGTCGGTCACCCGGACAACGCCAGGCGCCTTGATTTCGAAGGTCTTGTCGTGGGAGCCGTACTCTTCGGCTTTTTGCGCCATCAAGCCAACGTTAGGCACGCTGCCCATGGTGGTCGGATCAAACGCGCCGTGTTTTTTGCAGTCTTCGATCACCGCCTGGTAGATCGTTGCGTAGCAACGGTCCGGGATCACGGCCTTGGTGTCTTGCAGAACGCCAGCGGTGTTCCACATTTTGCCAGAGTCACGAATCATCGCAGGCATCGAAGCATCAACGATGACGTCGCTTGGAACGTGCAGGTTGGTGATGCCTTTGTCGGAGTTGACCATCGCCAGAGCAGGGCGAGTAGCGTAGACCGCCTGAAGGTCAGCTTCGATTTCGGCTTGCTGTGCGGCTGGCAAGGCTTTGATGCGCGAGTACAGATCGCCAATGCCGTTGGCCAGATCGAAGCCGATTTCTTTCAGCACTGCAGCGTGCTTGGTCAAAGCGTCTTTATAGTATTCGGCCACGATGATGCCGAACATGATCGGGTCGG
The DNA here is from genome assembly GCF_028293835.1 of Pseudomonas sp. Taxonomy (GTDB): domain Bacteria; phylum Pseudomonadota; class Gammaproteobacteria; order Pseudomonadales; family Pseudomonadaceae; genus Aquipseudomonas. The sequence goes on along the minus strand of NZ_JAQGNX010000075.1, from coordinate 27,190 downwards.
AGACCTTCATCATGGTGGCTTTCAAGTGAACCGACAGCAGCACGCCTTGTTTTTTAGCGTCTTCGATTTCAGCAGCGATGAAGCTGGTCAGCGCTTTTTTGCTGATAGTCGAACAATCAATGATCTCGCCAGCCTTCACGCTGGTTTTTTCTTTCAAGACGGTGGTACCGCCGTCTTGAGCAATCAATTCGATTTTGACACTGCCGGCGGCGTCGATCAGTGCCGATTTTTCGCTGCCGTAGAAATCGCCGCTGCTCATGTGAGCAACGTGGGATTTGGAGTCTGCGCTCCAGGCGCCCATTTTATGCGGGTGCTTGCGAGCGTAGTTTTTGACCGAAAGCGGTGCACGACGATCAGAGTTACCTTCGCGCAACACTGGGTTCACAGCGCTGCCTTTGATCTTGTCGTAGCGGGATTTGGATTCTTTGTCAGCGTCGCTGGTCGGTACTTCCGGGTAATCCGGTACATCAAAACCGCTGGCTTGCAGTTCTTTGATGGCGGCGATCAGTTGGGGAACCGAGGCACTGATATTAGGCAGCTTGATGATGTTGGCTTCTGGCGTCGTCGCCAGTTCGCCCAGCTCGGCAAGATGGTTCGGCACTTTTTGGTCGGCGCCGAGTTTCTCAGGGAAGCTTGCCAGAATGCGGCCTGCGAGCGAAATATCGCGTGTTTCGACGTCGATATCAGCAAAGGCAGTGAAGGCTTCGATGATCGGCAGCAGGGAGTAAGTGGCGAGTGCAGGAGCTTCGTCGGTAAAGGTGTAGATGATTTTCGAGCGGATGGACATTTTTTGGTAACTCTCTTCTTTGCTGAGCGTGCACAAAATCTCGAGATGCGCAGGATAGGCGCTTTCGTCCAAAGTCATCAATGAGGCGAAAGTCGAGGGTTCGTCGCGGTGATGAGGAATGCATCCTTTCTGCTTCAAGCGCTTGACCTGAGCTAGCTTTTATCCAGGTAGCAAGTCGGCTTGATCAGAGGGCTGAAGGTCTTGATCCAGACACTCGGCCCTCAGTGACTAGCTGGTCACCGGCGCGAGTATACCACTGGTCCATGTCATTTTTGCGCAGGCAGTGCTATCAGCCGAGCCTGCGCCCGGTTTCAACTGGGCTACGCTCGACCGTAACCAGGATGTTCAACCGAAAAAAACTGGAGTCCAGCATGGAATACAACAAGATTCAGGTCCCCACCGTTGGCGAAAAAATCACGGTCAACCCAGACCACTCCTTGAAGGTACCGAACAATCCAGTCATCCCTTTTATTGAAGGCGATGGCATCGGCGTCGACATTAGTCCAGTGATGATCAAGGTGGTCAATGCGGCGGTTGAAAAAGCTTATGGCGGCGAGCGCAGAATCTCGTGGATGGAAGTTTACGCTGGCGAAAAGGCCACCCAGGTCTACGACCAGGACACTTGGTTACCTCAGGAAACCCTAGATGCAGTTAAAGAGTATGTGGTTTCTATCAAAGGTCCGCTGACCACGCCTGTTGGCGGTGGTATCCGGTCTTTGAACGTCGCCCTGCGCCAGCAATTGGACCTTTATGTGTGCCTGCGCCCGGTGCGGTGGTTTGAGGGGGTGCCGAGCCCGGTGAAAAAGCCCGGCGATGTCGACATGACCATTTTTCGCGAAAACTCGGAGGATATATATGCAGGCATCGAATGGAAGGCCGGGTCGCCGGAAGCGATCAAGGTTATCAAGTTCCTGAAAGAAGAAATGGGCGTGACCAAAATTCGCTTTGACGAAAATTGCGGAATCGGCGTCAAGCCGGTTTCACTGCAGGGCACCAAACGTTTGGTGCGCAAAGCCTTGCAATACGTCATTGATAACGACCGCGACTCGCTGACGATAGTGCACAAGGGCAACATTATGAAGTTCACCGAAGGTGCCTTCAAGGAATGGGCCTACGAAGTGGCGGCAGAGGAATTCGGTGCGACTTTCCTCGACGGCGGCCCCTGGATGCAGTTCAAAAACCCCAGAACCGGCAAGAACGTTATCGTCAAGGATGCTATTGCTGACGCCATGCTTCAGCAAATTCTGCTCCGCCCGGCTGAATATGACGTGATCGCGACCCTAAACCTGAACGGGGATTACTTGTCCGACGCCCTGGCGGCTGAGGTCGGCGGCATAGGCATCGCACCGGGTGCCAATTTGTCTGACACCATTGCCATGTTCGAAGCCACCCATGGCACTGCGCCCAAGTACGCGGGCAAAGATCAGGTGAACCCGGGTTCGCTGATTTTATCGGCAGAGATGATGTTGCGGCACATGGGGTGGACAGAGGCGGCTGATTTGATTATCAAAGGGACCAACGGCGCTATTTCTGCGAAGACCGTGACCTATGATTTCGAGCGGCTGATGGACGGTGCAACACTGTTGTCGTCGTCTGCGTTTGGCGATGCGCTGATTTCTCATATGTGACAGGTTACCGCTCGCACAAAACCGGCCGGTTCATGCGGATATGAACTGACCGGTTTTTTTTCACGCTAATTTCAGTTTGTGGACTTGAAATCTAACGTTCAAGCACTTACATCTGACGTTGTCTTGGTGTCGCTGGGAGAAACTGCAGGTGGCGACGAATGGATCTCGGTCGCCGGGCTGATAGCAACTGCGTGAAGCCCTTTGGGACCTTGAATGATTTCGAATTTAACCGCTTGACCTGCTTTCAAGGTCTTGTACCCATCCATCGTGATTGCTGAGTAGTGGGCAAACAGGTCTTCTGTCTTGCCGTCTTCATTGATGAAGCCATAGCCTTTGGCGTTGTTAAACCATTTGACTTTGCCAATAACTGCCATTTTCCTTTCCTTCTGCAAAGGACTCCGTCAGGAGTATGATCCACCTCATCCGCCGGACCGAAAAGAATTTGGTTGACTGCACGGACCCTTTTTACCCAATGTGGGTTCTATTGTTTGTAACACTGTTTTGCCGATAGTCAAGGTCATATGGCAGTCTGTTGATAACCCGGCCAGGCCGAGGCTAAATTTATGAATCCGTCCACCTACGAACCTTTTCTTTCCATGCATGCAATCAGCCAGATTCGACTAACATTCAATCAGGATCGTCCTGAGACACATGACGATGACGCCGCTGGAGTGGCGCTGAAAGAAGCTAAACCCGCATTGCAGGCGCCACCGATGTACAAAGTGGTTTTGTTTAATGATGACTACACCCCGATGGATTTCGTTGTTGAAGTACTCGAGGTGTTTTTCAACCTGAATCGTGAGCTGGCGACCAAGGTCATGCTAGCCGTCCATACAGAGGGACGGGCAGTATGTGGATTGTTTACCCGCGACATCGCCGAGACCAAGGCAATGCAGGTAAACCAATACGCCAGGGAAAGCCAGCATCCGCTACTCTGTGAGATCGAGAAGGACGGTTAACGCCGACCACTTGGGTATGAGGTGAAGCTATGTTAAACCGTGAGCTCGAAGTCACCCTCAATTTGGCCTTCAAGGAGGCTCGTTCGAAGCGTCATGAATTCATGACGGTTGAGCATCTCCTTCTGGCCCTTTTGGACAATGAGGCTGCCGCCACCGTACTGCGTGCCTGCGGCGCAAACCTCGATAAGCTCAAGCATGATTTGCAGGAGTTTATCGACTCCACGACGCCGTTGATCCCCGTCCATGACGAAGATCGCGAAACTCAGCCGACCCTGGGTTTTCAGCGGGTACTGCAGCGTGCAGTCTTCCATGTACAAAGTTCCGGCAAGCGCGAAGTCACTGGCGCTAACGTGCTGGTCGCAATCTTCAGCGAACAAGAAAGCCAGGCGGTGTTCCTGCTCAAGCAGCAGAGCGTTGCCCGGATCGATGTCGTCAATTACATCGCTCATGGCATCTCTAAAGTACCAGGGCATGGCGATCACTCTGAAGGTGAGCAAGATATGCAGGATGACGAGGGCGGTGAGTCTTCTTCCTCAGGCAATCCTCTGGATGCCTATGCCAGCAACTTGAACGAACTGGCCCGTCAAGGTCGGATCGATCCGTTGGTCGGCCGGGAGATGGAAGTAGAGCGTGTCGCGCAAATTCTCGCGCGCCGACGCAAGAACAATCCATTGCTGGTCGGTGAAGCGGGCGTCGGCAAAACGGCTATCGCAGAAGGTCTGGCCAAGCGCATTGTTGACAATCAGGTCCCCGACTTGCTCGCCAACAGCGTGGTCTATTCCCTTGATCTCGGCGCCTTGCTGGCAGGGACCAAATACCGCGGCGATTTCGAGAAGCGCTTCAAAGCGCTGCTCAATGAACTGAAAAAACGCCCTCAAGCGATCCTGTTCATCGATGAAATCCATACCATCATCGGTGCTGGCGCAGCGTCGGGTGGGGTAATGGACGCCTCCAATCTGCTCAAGCCGCTGTTGTCATCGGGTGATATCCGTTGCATTGGCTCGACGACCTTTCAGGAATTCCGCGGGATCTTTGAAAAGGATCGGGCATTGGCGCGGCGTTTCCAGAAAGTCGATGTGTCAGAACCTTCGGTTGAAGACACCATTGGCATTCTGAGAGGCCTCAAGGGGCGTTTCGAGCAGCATCATGGTATCGAGTACAGCGACGAAGCCTTGCGTGCCGCAGCTGAGTTGGCATCGCGTTACATCAATGATCGGCACATGCCAGACAAAGCCATTGATGTAATCGACGAAGCCGGTGCGTACCAACGCCTGCAACCCGTCGAGAAGCGCGTGAAGCGCATTGAAGTGCCTCAGGTCGAAGACATCGTGGCCAAAATAGCCCGTATTCCGCCTAAGCACGTCAACAGTTCCGACAAGGAGCTTCTGCGTAACCTTGAGCGTGACCTCAAACTGACAGTGTTCGGTCAGGATGCCGCGATCGATGCGCTGTCCACGGCCATCAAGCTGTCGCGTGCCGGTCTGAAGTCTCCAGACAAGCCAGTAGGTTCGTTCCTGTTCGCCGGGCCTACTGGTGTCGGTAAAACCGAAGCGGCTCGTCAGTTGGCCAAAGCGCTGGGCATTGAGCTGGTTCGTTTCGACATGTCCGAGTACATGGAGCGCCACACCGTTTCACGCTTGATCGGTGCACCGCCAGGCTACGTCGGTTTTGACCAGGGTGGTTTGCTGACCGAAGCCATTACCAAGCAACCGCATTGCGTGCTGCTGCTCGATGAAATCGAGAAGGCGCATCCGGAAGTCTTCAACCTGCTGCTGCAGGTGATGGACCACGGTACGCTGACTGATAACAACGGACGCAAGGCTGACTTCCGCAATGTGATCGTGATCATGACCACTAACGCGGGCGCAGAGACTGCCGCACGGGCCTCGATCGGCTTCACGCATCAGGATCACTCTTCCGATGCAATGGAAGTGATCAAGAAAAGCTTCACGCCAGAATTCCGCAACCGTCTGGACACCATCATCCAATTTAACCGCCTCGGCCATGAGGTTATTAAAAGTGTGGTGGACAAGTTCCTTACCGAACTGCAGGCGCAACTGGAAGACAAGCGTGTGCTGCTTGAGGTCACTGATGCCGCCAGAACCTGGCTGGCGGAGGGTGGCTACGACGCGCAGATGGGGGCTCGACCAATGGCTCGCTTGATTCAAGATAAAATCAAGCGTCCTCTCGCCGAAGAAATTCTTTTCGGTGAATTGGCGGAGCATGGCGGTGTAGTGCACATCGATGTCAAGGACGGAGAAATCACTTTCGATTTCGAAACCACGGCAGAAATGGCCTAAACAGCCAAATAAAAGGGCCTCGCATTCCACTGAAAAGAGGGGTGCGGGGCTTTTTTGTGGGCGGTTGTTAATCGCATCATTTGGCCGGCGCTGACAAAACCCGGGCACACAAAAACGCCCGGCATTAACCGGGCGTTTTTGTTTAGACCTGATTAGCGGGCGCGGTAAGTAATGCGGCCCTTGCTCAAGTCGTACGGCGTCATTTCGACGCGCACCTTGTCACCGGTAAGAATACGGATGTAGTTCTTGCGCATTTTGCCGGAGATATGCGCGGTGACGATGTGCCCATTTTCCAACTCCACACGGAACATGGTGTTGGGCAGGGTGTCGACGACAGTACCTTCCATTTCCAAGCTGTCTTCTTTCGACATGCAGTAAAAGCCCTCGGTATCCAATGAGTGGCCCGGTGCAACTGCGCCAGGCAAAAGCGGCGTGCATTGTGCCCGAAAAATAGGGCTTAAGCCAAGCGCTTCAATAAAGAGTGACCCAACGTTGATTTGTCAGGAGCTCAATTGGACGATATTGGGTTTTGTAATTCATCTTTTTGCAGTTCTTTATCCAGTAGCCCAGGTACACCGCATGCAGCTGCAGCCGGGCTGCTTCAGCGATCTGCCAAAGGATGGCGTAGCGCCCCAGACTGCGGCGCTCTTCGCCCGGTTCGTAGAAGGTATAAACCGCTGAAAGACCGTTCGGCAGAAGGTCGGTCACGGCCACTGCCAACAGGCGCCCTTCGAGACGAAATTCATAGAACGTCGAGAACGGAAGGTCGCGAATTAAAAAAGTCGAAAACTGGTCGCGACTCGGCGGAAACATGTCGCCGTCAGCGTGACGTTGCTCGATATAGCGCTGATACAGATCGAAGTACTCTTCGCTGAACTGCGGTTTGGCCGCGCGAACCTGCAAATCGGCATTGCGTTTGAAGATGCGTTTTTGTTGACGGTCGGGGGCGAACAGCTCGACGGGGATGCGCGCAGGCACACAGGCACTGCAATTTTGGCAGTGTGGTCGATAGAGATGGTCGCCGCTGCGGCGAAAACCCATGTCGGAAAGGTCGGCGTACACTTGGACGTCCATAGGCTGGCTAGGGTCCAGAAATAACGTCGTCGCCTGTTCCTCTGGCAAATAGCTGCAGGAATGGGGTTGAGTGGCATAAAACTTAAGCCGCGCCAGCTCGGTCATGGATCAACCCTCGGATAAAATCTTTAGTAAGAGTGTATGTCAGCCTATGAAACTCGCCTAGGCAACCAGTCGGCGATAGTAGGCAGATCCAGATGGGCGTGAAGGTAATCAGCAAACGTCTCACGCGCAATGGATCTGGCGCCAAAGCTGTGCAAATGTTGTGTCGGCATTTGACAATCAATCAACACAAAGCCCCACGCAGTCAATCGCTCGACCAGCGTTGCAAAACCGACTTTCGACGCGTTATCCGCCAGACTGAACATTGACTCGCCAAAAAACAATTGACCCATTGCCAAGCCATAAAGTCCGCCGACCAGCACACCGTTCTCCCAAACTTCCACGCTGTGGGCAAACCCCCGTTGATGCAGCTCCAGATAGGCCGACTGCATCGAATCGGTGATCCAGGTGCCCTCGGCGTAGGTGCGTGGGGCGGCGCATGCCTGTATCACGGCTGCGAAATCCTGATCGAAGGTGACTTGGTAGCGTTCCTGGCGCATGACTTTGCCCAAACTACGCGAGACATGCAGCTCTTGCGGGAACAGCACGGTGCGAGGATCTGGCGACCACCACAATATCGGTTGACCGTCCTGGAACCATGGAAAGCAACCATGTCGATAGGCCTGGATCAAGCGATCCGCAGACAGGTCGCCACCCGCTGCCAGCAAGCCGTTGGGATCGCGCATGGCGTTCTCCAGCGGCGGAAACGTCAGGGTATTACGCTGTAACCAAGTCAACATGGGTCAGGAATTTCCGGAAGGGGAGGGTGGAATCAAGCCGCTGCTGCAACTCTGCACCGTCGGCGTGGTCGTATACGGTCCCGTTGAAGAAACGTGCTGCCAGGGCCTCGCTTCACTATTGAGCAGTACAGTGTGAGCCTGTTTACTGGCGCTCCGGGAAAGCATCTCATAACCCTTTGTCACGAAAGGCAATGCATGCTCAAATTAGGTTGCCCGGCAAACACATGAAGCTATGCTAACCCACGCCAGTCCTGCGTGGCATCGGCAGCACAAACCCGTACAATGCCGTTCTGGTTTGTGTGCTTTCAAGTTTTCGACCGAGTTGGAAGTGAACGGTGCCGTTGGTTTATTCTTTCTGGACGCTGCACAGTATATTTCGTAGTCAATCACCAGATGGTCGCGCCGAGGCGCAGGAAAACAAGCGTTTTGAAGAAATCCACCGTAGCACCCAGTCCCGTACCGCTCTGGCGTCAGCATTTGCACTACCGGCTCAAGGAAGGTGCGCTGATCGCCATTGGTGCCCTGTGCCTGTATTTGATGATGGCATTGCTGACTTATGACCAGACCGACCCGGGCTGGAGCCATACCAGCAACTCGCAGCAGGTGCAAAACGCTGCGGGCCGCGCGGGTGCATTCTCCGCAGACATCCTGTTCATGGTGCTGGGCTATTTTGCCTACATCTTTCCGCTGTTGCTGGCGGTCAAGACATACCAGATATTTCGCCAACGGCATGAGCCGTGGCAATGGAGCGGCTGGCTGTTCTCCTGGCGCTTGATCGGCCTGGTGTTTCTGGTGTTGTCCGGCGCGGCGTTGGCCCATATCCATTTCCACTTTACAGCAGGCTTGCCAGCCTCAAGCGGCGGCGCGTTGGGCGAAAGCCTGGGCGATTTAGCGAAAAACGCCTTGAACATCCAGGGCAGCACGCTGCTGTTCATCGCCCTGTTCCTGTTCGGTCTGACGGTATTCACCGACCTGTCCTGGTTCAAGGTGATGGACGTCACCGGCAAAATCACCCTGGACCTGTTTGAATTGTTCCAAAGCGCTGCCAATCGCTGGTGGTCGTCCCGCACCGAGCGCAAACAGATGGTTGCGCAACTGCGTGAGGTCGACAGCCGGGTTAACGAAGTCGTAGCGCCGGTTACGTCTGACCGCCGTGAACAGGCCAAGGCCAAAGAACGCTTGATCGAGCGCGAGCAGGCCCTTAGCAAACACATGACCGAGCGCGAAAAACACGTGCCAGCGGTTATCGCTCCCGCTCCGGCAAAAGCCCCAGAGCCAAGCAAGCGCGTACAGAAAGAGAAGCAGGCGCCATTGTTTATCGACAGCGCCGTGGAAGGCACCCTGCCGCCCATCTCGATTCTCGACCCAGCGGAAGCCAAGAAACTCAATTATTCCCCGGAATCTCTGGCTGCAGTGGGGCACCTGCTGGAAATCAAACTCAAGGAATTTGGTGTCGAGGTCAGCGTAGACTCGATTCACCCGGGTCCAGTCATCACCCGCTATGAAATCCAGCCCGCCGCTGGGGTCAAGGTCAGTCGCATTTCCAACCTGGCCAAGGATTTGGCGCGTTCATTGGCGGTGACCAGTGTCCGTGTGGTTGAAGTGATTCCCGGTAAAACCACGGTCGGCATCGAGATTCCTAACGAAGACCGCCAAGTGGTGCGCTTTTCCGAAGTGCTGTCATCGCCTGAATACGATGACGCCAAGTCTCCGGTTACTCTGGCGTTGGGGCATGACATTGGTGGTCGTCCAGTCATCACTGACCTGGCGAAGATGCCGCACTTGTTGGTAGCCGGTACGACGGGCTCCGGTAAGTCGGTGGGGGTCAACGCCATGATCCTGTCGATTCTGTTCAAGTCTGGCCCGGAAGACGCCAAGATGATCATGATCGACCCCAAAATGCTTGAACTGTCGATCTATGAGGGCATTCCCCATTTGTTGTGCCCGGTGGTCACCGACATGAAAGACGCCGCCAACGCCCTGCGCTGGAGCGTTGCCGAAATGGAGCGCCGCTACAAACTGATGGCGAACATGGGCGTACGAAACCTCGCGGGCTTCAACCGCAAGGTCAAGGACGCCGAAGAAGCCGGCACGCCGCTGTCCGACCCGATGTATAAGCGCGAAAGCATTCACGACGAAGCGCCGCTGCTGAAAACCCTGCCAACCATCGTGGTGGTGGTGGATGAGTTTGCCGACATGATGATGATCGTCGGCAAAAAAGTTGAAGAGCTGATCGCGCGGATTGCCCAGAAAGCCCGAGCGGCGGGTATTCACTTGATTCTTGCGACTCAGCGACCGTCGGTTGACGTCATCACCGGTCTGATCAAAGCGAACATTCCTACCCGTATGGCGTTCCAGGTGTCGAGCAAGATCGATTCCCGGACCATCATCGACCAAGGTGGCGCCGAGCAACTATTGGGTAACGGCGACATGCTGTACATGCCGCCCGGCACCAGCTTGCCGATTCGTGTGCATGGCGCCTATGTTTCCGACGAAGAAGTACACCGCGTCGTAGAAGCGTGGAAGCTGCGCGGCACCCCGGATTACAACGAAGAAATTCTTGCCGGGGTTGAAGAGCCCGGCAGTGGTTTCGACGGCGGCAGCGGCGAAGGCAGCGACGACAGCGAAAGCGATGCGCTATATGACGAAGCGGTACGTTTCGTTCTGGAAAGTCGTCGCGCATCCATCTCTGCGGTGCAGCGAAAACTTAAAATCGGCTACAACCGCGCCGCTCGAATGATCGAAGCGATGGAAATGGCGGGTGTCGTGACGTCCATGAACACCAATGGCTCGCGGGAAGTACTGGCGCCGGCCCCAATGCGCGACTGACCCGAGCGGCGTGGTTGTGCGCCGTCCGGACTTTACTGAATTCAAAGAGGAATCCCATGCGCCTTATTCGCATGTTGTTGGTATCTGCACTGGCTTTTTCCGCTGTTTCGGCCCATGCCGACAGCAAAGACGTTGCGCGGCTCACGCAGTTGCTTGAAACGTCGAAAACGCTGTCTGCACGTTTTTCCCAACTGACATTGGACGGCAGCGGCACCCAGTTGCAGGAAACCGCAGGTGACATGTCATTGCAGCGCCCTGGCTTGTTCTACTGGCACACCGATGCGCCTCAAGAGCAAACCATGGTCTCCAACGGCAAGAAGGTCTCGTTGTGGGATCCGGATCTGCAGCAGGTGACGATCAAAACCCTGGACCAGCGCCTGACCCAAACCCCGGCGCTGTTGTTGTCTGGTGATGTATCGAAGATCAGCGAGAGCTTTGATATCAGTGCCAAGGAGGCCGGCGGTGTGATTGACTTCATCCTCAAGCCAAAAACCAAAGATACCCTGTTCGATAGCCTGCGCCTGTCGTTTCGTAACGGCATGATCAACGACATGCAACTGGTTGACAGTGTGGGTCAGCGCACCAATATTCTGTTCACCGGGGTAAAGGCCAACGAGCCGATCCCGGCGAGCAAATTCCAGTTCGATATCCCGAAGGGCGCTGACGTCATTCAGGAATAAGAGGTTTCAAGCGCTGCCCATGGACCTGTTTCGAAGCGAACCGATAGCTCAACCCTTGGCCGCACGCCTGCGCGCGGCCAATCTGGAAGAGTACGTCGGTCAAGAACACCTGCTCGCTCATGGCAAGCCTCTGCGAGAGGCGCTGGAGCAGGGCGCGTTGCATTCGATGATTTTTTGGGGCCCGCCGGGCGTGGGCAAAACGACATTGGCGCGGCTGTTGGCGAAAGTTTCTGACGCGCATTTCGAAACGGTTTCGGCAGTACTGGCCGGGGTTAAGGAAATTCGCCAAGCGGTAGAAATTGCCAAGCAACAGGCTGGACAGTATGGCCGTCGCACCATCTTGTTCGTCGACGAAGTGCACCGCTTCAACAAGTCGCAACAAGACGCCTTCCTGCCCTATGTCGAAGACGGCACGCTGATTTTCATCGGCGCTACTACCGAAAACCCGTCTTTCGAGCTGAACAACGCCTTGCTCTCCCGGGCCCGTGTCTACGTACTGAAAAGCCTCGACGAAACAGCGCTCTTCAAGTTGGTGCAGCGTGCCCTGACTGAAGAAAAAGGCTTGGGCAAACACCATCTGAGCCTAAGCGACGACGGCTTCAAAATGCTCATGGCCGCCGCCGACGGTGATGGCCGGCGCCTGCTTAATCTGCTGGAAAACGCGTCTGACCTGGCTGAGGACAACACAGAAATCAGTGTCGAGCTGCTGCAAAGCTTGCTTGGCGACAGCCGCCGTCGCTTCGATAAGGGCGGTGAAGCGTTCTACGATCAGATTTCCGCACTGCATAAATCGATTCGTGGCTCAAACCCCGACGCCGCGCTGTATTGGTTCGCGCGGATGATTGACGGTGGCTGCGACCCTTTGTATCTGGCCCGGCGTGTAGTGCGCATGGCCAGCGAGGACATCGGCAACGCTGACCCGCGGGCCTTGCCGTTGTGCATGTCGGCGTGGGACGTGCAGGAACGCCTGGGCAGCCCGGAAGGCGAACTGGCCGTGGCGCAGGCCATCGTCTACCTTGCCTGCGCGCCGAAAAGTAATGCCGTGTACATGGCGTTCAAGATGGCGATGCGCGAAGCGACCGAGCACGGTTCGCTGGAAGTACCGCTGCACCTGCGCAACGCGCCGACCAAACTGATGAAGCAGCTCGGTTACGGTGAAGAATATCGGTACGCCCACGACGAGCCCGATGCATACGCTGCGGGTGAAGACTATTTTCCCGACAACCTCGAACCCCGCCAGTACTACCAACCCGTGCCTCGAGGCCTTGAATTGAAAATCGGAGAAAAGCTCAAACATCTGGCGGCGCTAGACGAAGCCAGCCCTCGCAAACGGAGAAAGTAGTGATTCAGTTGATTCTTGCGGTGTCGGTAGCCGGCATCGCTGGTACATTATTGCGCTTCGCAACGGGGAACTGGGTCAATGCCAACTGGCCTCGGCATTTCTACGCTGCGACGATGGCGGTCAACCTGATCGGCTGCTTGATCATTGGCATTCTGTACGGGCTGTTTTTGACCCGTCCGGAAGTACCGATAGAGATTCGCGCTGGCATGATTGTCGGTTTTGTTGGCGGTCTGACGACTTTTTCATCCTTTTCACTGGATACGTTGCGCTTGCTCGAAAGCGGGCAAGTACCACTGGCCCTGGGCTATGCGGGCATCAGCGTATTCGGCGGGCTGCTTGCCACTTGGGCTGGCCTGTCCCTGACCAAACTTTGATAGACGAGAGAACGATATGCTCGATTCAAAACTGTTACGTACCCAACTTCAGGACGTAGCGGATCGCTTGGCGTCCCGTGGTTTTACCCTGGATACCGCCCGCATCGAAGCGCTGGAAGCCCAGCGCAAGACCGTGCAGACCCGCACCGAACAGTTGCAGTCCGAGCGTAATACCCGCTCCAAATCAATTGGCCAGGCTAAGCAGCGCGGCGAAGACATCGGCCCATTGATGGCCGATGTCGACCGAATGGCTGATGAACTGGCCGCGGGTAAAATCGAGCTGGACGCGATTCAAGCGGAGCTGGATTCGATGCTGCTGAGCATGCCGAATCTGCCCCACGAGTCGGTGCCGCTGGGTGCTGGCGAAGACGAAAACGTCGAAGTTCGTCGCTGGGGCACTCCCACCGCGTTCGAATTCGAGATACAGGATCACGTGGCGCTGGGCGAGAAATTCGGCTGGCTGGACTTCGAAACCGCCGCCAAGCTGTCAGGCGCCCGTTTCGCTTTGCTGCGTGGCCCAATTGCCCGTCTGCACCGCGCCCTTGCGCAGTTCATGATCAATCTGCATGTCACTGACCACGGCTATGAAGAGGCCTACACACCTTATCTGGTGCAGGCGCCTGCGTTGCAGGGCACTGGCCAGTTGCCGAAGTTCGAAGAAGACCTGTTCAAGATCTCCCGGGAAGGCGAGGCGGACCTGTATCTGATCCCGACAGCGGAAGTGTCGCTGACTAATATCGTTTCCGGTGAGATTCTCGACGCCAGGCTGCTGCCGATGAAATTCGTCGCACACACCCCGTGCTTTCGCAGCGAAGCCGGCGCATCAGGTCGGGATACTCGCGGCATGATTCGTCAGCATCAGTTCGACAAAGTCGAAATGGTCCAGATCGTTCAACCCGACCAGTCGCAAGCGGCGCTTGAAAGCCTCACCGGTAACGCCGAGCGCGTTTTACAGCTACTGGAGCTGCCTTATCGCGTACTGGCGCTGTGCACCGGTGACATGGGCTTCAGTGCGGTCAAGACCTACGACCTGGAAGTCTGGATCCCGAGCCAGGACAAATACCGTGAAATCTCGTCGTGCTCCAACTGCGGCGACTTCCAGGCGCGACGCATGCAAGCGCGCTGGCGCAACCCCGAAACCGGCAAGCCAGAACTGGTTCACACCCTGAACGGTTCGGGTCTGGCGGTGGGTCGTACGTTGGTGGCAGTGCTGGAAAACTACCAACAGGCCGACGGTTCGATTCGTGTGCCAGAAGTGCTCAAGCCTTATATGGGTGGGCTTGAGGTCATCGGCTAAATGGACTTTCTGCCGCTGTTTCATAACCTGCGTGGCAGTCGCGTGCTCGTGGTGGGCGGGGGGGAAATTGCATTGCGCAAATCTCGCCTGCTCGTCGATGCCGGTGCCCTGTTGCGGGTTGTAGCACCTGAAATAGAAGTGCAGCTGCGCGAACTGGTGCAAGGCAGCGGTGGCCAAGTGATTGTGCGTGGTTATACCGAGAGCGATCTCAATGGCTGCGTGCTGATCATCGCCGCCACGGACGACGAACCACTCAACGCCCAAGTCTCCCAAGACTCGAAAAAACGCTGCGTGCCGGTGAACGTGGTGGATTCGCCTGCGTTATGCAGCGTGATCTTCCCGGCCATTGTCGACCGCTCACCCTTGGTCATTGCAGTCTCCAGCGGCGGTGATGCTCCCGTGCTGGCGCGGTTGATTCGCGCCAAGCTGGAAACCTGGATTCCCTCGACTTACGGTCAACTGGCGGGCCTCGCGGCACGCTTCCGCAGTCAGGTTAAAAACCTGTTTCCGGATGTTCAGCAACGTCGCGCGTTTTGGGAAGACGTTTTCCAAGGCCCGGTTGCCGATCGTCAATTGGCCGGGCAGGGCGCAGAAGCGGAGCGCTTGTTGATCGCCAAGATTAACGGCGAAGCGCCCAGTGCGGGCGGTGAGGTGTATTTGGTGGGCGCCGGGCCGGGCGATCCGGACTTGCTGACATTTCGCGCCCTGCGTTTGATGCAGCAAGCGGACGTGGTGCTTTACGACCGCTTGGTCGCGCCAGCAATTCTTGAGCTGTGCCGACGCGACGCCGAGCGGGTGTACGTTGGAAAGCAGCGAGCCGATCACGCGGTGCCGCAAGAGCAGATCAATCAGCAGTTGGTTGACCTGGCCAAGCAGGGCAAGCGGGTATTGCGGCTCAAGGGCGGCGACCCGTTCATCTTTGGCCGTGGCGGTGAAGAAATCGAAGAGTTGGCGGCCCATGGCATCCCTTTCCAAGTGGTGCCGGGCATTACCGCCGCCAGCGGTTGTGCGGCCTATGCCGGCATTCCACTGACCCATCGTGATTACGCGCAGTCTGTGCGCTTTGTAACCGGTCACTTAAAGGACGGTAGCACTGACCTGCCTTGGAATGACTTGGTCGCACCGGCACAAACATTAGTGTTTTACATGGGCTTGATCGGGCTGCCGATCATCTGTGAACAGTTGATCAGGCATGGCCGCTCCGCAGACACGCCAGCGGCGTTGATCCAGCAGGGCACCACAGCAAACCAGCGAGTTTTTACCGGCACGCTGGCCAACCTGTCGCAACTGGTGGCCGAGCATGAAGTGCACGCGCCGACGCTGGTTATTGTCGGGGAAGTGGTGCAACTGCGGGAAAAACTGAAGTGGTTCGAAGGCGCTCAGTCGCTCGTTTAACCATTGCGTATAGCCTTGATCACCCTCATTTGAGGCAGATCAAGGCTACACCTTTCATATACCTGACCAGATTCCGCTACCGGCCAGACGTTCGCGGTCATGCCCAGCGTCAAGGTTCAACGCCGGACCTTTTGGCACAATCCCGGTGGGGTTAATGGTCTTGTGGCTGCCGTAGTAATGGTTTTTGATGTGCTGCAAGTCCACGGTCTCAGCCACACCTTCCCATTGATAAAGCTCGCGCAACCAGTGGCTCAGGTTCGGATAATCGGCTATCCGTCGCAGGTTGCATTTGAAATGGCCGTGATACACGGCGTCGAAGCGAACAATGGTGGTGAACAGGCGTACGTCGGCTTCGGTCAGGTAGTCGCCGGCCAGATAACGTTTATCGCCCAGCAGCGCTTCCAGGGTATCCAGTTCTGCGAAGACCTCATCGAACGCTTGCTCGTACGCCCGCTGTGACGTGGCGAAGCCTGCACGGTAGACGCCGTTGTTCACCGCCGGATAGATCTCACTGTTCAATGAGTCGATGGTGGAGCGTAGCGCTTGCGGGTAGAAATCCAGTCGGTTGCCGGTCAGCTCATTGAATGCCGAGTTGAACATGCGGATGATTTCCGACGACTCGTTGCTGACGATGCGCCGCTGCTGTTTGTCCCACAATAACGGCACGGTCACGCGGCCGGTGTAGGTGGCGTCATCCGCGGTATAGCGCTGATGGATGAAGTCGAAGCCGTCGAGCTTGTCCCCGGTTGAGCCGGTGCTCTTGTCGAAGGTCCAGCCATTTTCCAGCATCAACCAACTGACGACAGACACATCGATCAAGCTTTCGAGCCCCTTGAGTTTGCGCATTATCAACGTGCGGTGCGCCCATGGGCAGGCAAGGGAAACGTACAAGTGATAACGACCGGCTTGCGCCGGAAAACCGCCTTCGCCGCTGGAACCAGCGCTACCATCCGCGGTAATCCAGTTGCGGCGTTGCGCATTCTCTCGCTGAAACGCGCCGTCTTTGCTGCTTTCATACCACTGGTCGTGCCAGCGTCCGTCCACCAGAAGGCCCATGTTTGTCTCCAGAATCAAGTAGAAGCTGTCGTTGGAGATCAGTCTAAAGGCAATGGTTCGAACGAATAGCGCAAAGGGTCAGGGTTTATGATCAGTTAAATCGATCTATTCCGGGCGTCCCAATACTGTTGAGCGAGCAGGAAGGCTTCATCTCGCGGCGTTCCGAGGCCGCGTAGGGCTAAGGCGATGGTGGAAATCAGTGCAAGCTGGGGGTAGCTGTCCTCAATTTCCCCACGCCATAGCGCGGTTAACTGCAAAGGATCAAGGGTTGCCGGTTTTACGTGGCGCCTCGGTGCCAGCGCAGGCCATTCCTCATCCCAGCTTTGCCCGCCGGTGGTGCCGTAAAGATGGCTAATGGTATCGGGGTTTATCTCGACCTCACCGCCGTCGCCTTTGATGACGATGGAATTGTCCCCCAGCAAACCGCTGGCTTCGCGGTGCATGCCTTGGTAGCCAGGATGGAAAATACTTTGCAGGCCACAGCGTGCGCCTAATGGATTCAGCACCCGGGCCAGCGAATGAATCGGCGAGCGCAGGCCCAGCGTGTTGCGCAGGTCGATCATCCGCTGCAACTGCGGCGCCCAATCTGCCAGCGGGATAAATGCCAGATTATGCTGCTCAAGGGCCGTCTCGACCGCTTGCCAGGTGCGGCACAGCGGGATGCCCAGAAGGTCCAGCAATTGCTCGCTATACAGCCGACCAGCGGTGTGCGCGCCGCCGCCGTGCAACAGAACTCGTACGCCATTTTGTGCCAGACACTTGGCCGCCAACAGATACCATGGCAGATGGCGCTTCTTGCCCGCGTAGGTTGGCCAATCGATATCGACCCGTAGCGCCGGAGCATGCAAGCGTTCACGTACCGCTTCGGTGAAGCCCGCGAGTTCTTCAGCGCTTTCCTCTTTGTGGCGCAACAGCATCAAGAACGCCCCAAGCTGGGTGTCCTCGACTTTTTCATCGAGGAGCATGCCCATGGCTTCCCGGGCTTCTTCGCGAGTCATGTCCCGGGCGCCGCGTTTGCCCTTGCCGAGAATGCGCACAAACTGGGCAAACGGGTGCTCTGCAGGGGTTTCGAGTGTCAGCGGGGAAAAGTCAGTCATATGCAATTCGTCGGTTTAGGCAGGCCCGCCAGCTTGGCGGCGAGTTTGGCAGGGGTGCCATTGAACAGGCGGTTGAGGTGCATGCTGTTGCCTTTTTCAGGGCCGAGCTTCAATGCCGTGTACTTGACCAGCGGGCGGGTTGCGGGGGACAGCTGGAATTGCGCATAAAATCCCCGAAGCAGTTCGAGAATTTCCCAATGGTCTGCATTGAGGACGATGTTTTCATGTTCTGCGATAGCCGTGGCGACCTCCATCGACCAGTCGTTGAGGTCCACAAGGAAACCGTCCTTGTCCAGCGCAATACTGCGGTCGGCGATCAGCAACGGTTTCATAGCCAAGTATTAACCTTGTCGAAGCGGATCGATAACGCAACGAATCCCGGATAATCGACGCTTTCTGCCCAATGCGGCAGCGTCAGATCCCGCGCAGCCACGTCTTCGTCCAGCACAAACAGCTTGAGCGAGGTCGTCTGCGCCTGCAAGGCCCTGAACGGCGCGCTGCCGTCGCGTAGCGCATAGGTTGCGTCACCACACAGTAACAGCGCGTCATCAGCGCCCAGCAGGCGTAGGCAACTGGTCAAGCGGCTGTCGGTAAACGGTGAATGGGACACCACATGTAAAGTCGACATCAGAGCGTAATCACTTGATCGTAGCGGTCAATAGTCGCGGCCAGTTCGCTGTCGTCAAGCAGCTGCAGGCCTTCGATGGTCAACGCTTCAGGCGTAATACCACGCTCCGCCACGCTGTGGCCGCAGGCATAAGTATCATCGACGCCAAACAGCGAAAGGGCTTTTAAGTTGGCGGTCAGGTCTTTCTGTTGCAACTCGGCGGCTTTCTGCGCCGGTAACAGTTGAAAAACGCCATCGTCCATAAACAGCAAACCAATGGGCAGATCGAATGCGCCACCGGCCAGCACGATGTCCAAGGCTTCTCGGGCGCCGGGGCCGGACCATGGCGCCTGGCGGCTGATAATCAACAAGGATTTGGCCACTTCAAGGCCCTCCAAAACAAATCAAACGGTCGGCGTCTTGCACGGCATCGTGCAACTGACCCAGCCCGGACAATTCCCACGGCGCAGGTAAATTAATGGCCGGACGCTCATAGCGTTGCGCTTCTTCTTCGTTCAATACGCCGCGCCGCAAGGCCGCAGCGATGCATACCACCGCATCGAGCTGATGCTCAGTCACGAAATCGCGCCATTGGCGGGGCAGGTCAAGCTCATCTTGAGGCGTTATGATATTGCCCGACGCGCTGTGCACGCCGTCCTGATAAAAGAACAGCCGAACAATCTCATGACCACCGGCCAACGCCGCCTGAGCAAATAGCAGGGCGCGTCGGGTAGAGGGCGCATGGGCCGCGGAGAACAGGGCAATAGCAAACTTCATGGGTCAGCTCGGTCAACGAATCTGTCGCCATGATAAAGAGTTTGCGAACAGCAGGCAGCAAAAAGCCCGCTAGTTGGCGGGCTTTCTGGTGAATCTCAGCGTATTTGAGCCGAGCAGCGCATCAGTTTTTGCTATTGCCCATCAGGCCAAATATTTGCAGCAGGCTGATGAACAGGTTGTAGATGGATACATACAGGCTGATGGTCGCCATGATGTAGTTACGTTCGCCGCCCTGGATGATGGCGCTCGTCTGGAACAGGATGCACACCGACGAGAACAGCACGAAGCCGGCGCTGATCGCCAATTGCAGACCGCTGATGTTGAAGAACATGCTCGCCAGCGTTGCGCCCAGCAGTACGAAGAAACCAGCGGTGATGAAACCACCGAGGAAGCTCATATCCTTGCGGGTGATCAACACGTACGCCGACAGACCACCGAACACCAGTGCCGTCATTGCAAACGCCGAACTCACTACCTCAGCGCCGCCCTGCATGCCCAGGTAACGGTTGAGGATCGGGCCAAGCAGGTAGCCCATGAAACCGGTCAGAGCGAAGGTCGAAACCAGGCCCCATGCCGAATCGCGTAATTTGTTGGTGAGGAAAAAGAGGCCATAAAAGCCGATCAGCACGACGAACACGTTCGGATAAGGAACATGATTCTGCTGAGCGATAAAAGCCATCACGCCGCTGAAAGCCAGGGTGATAGCCAGTAGACCGTACGTATTGCGCAGGACGCGGCTAATCTCTAGCTGATCGGCCTGCACGCCGTTGTTAACTGCGTAATCCTGTTCGCGCATGGCGAAACTCCCGGTGGTTGAAATGTTAAGACGCAAAGATCATAACAGAGGCATTGCGGTTGGCTAGCATCAGAGTTTGACAGTGTGTTTCATTCGGGTATTATGGCGCCCGCAACAGAACGGAGGTGTGGCCGAGTGGTTTAAGGCAGCAGTCTTGAAAACTGCCGACTGTAACAGGTCCATGAGTTCGAATCCCATCGCCTCCGCCATATTCAATACCTAAAGGCCCCGTATTCCGGGGCCTTTTTGCGTTTGGCGGTTTCTGTTCCCCCATTTGTTCCCCCATCTGTTTTTTGTGTGTTTGTGGATAGGTCTTTCTTAGCCACTTCAAAGTAGTCGATCATGCCTAGTGGCTGAAGTGCCGATTTGAGTTCGTGGCGTAGGCAGTCAACGCCAGAGCAATGCAGCGGCCACTCTACAGCCGCTTCCCAGATTATCCTTAGGGCCGGCTAGCCTGGGTCCTATCGTCCCAGCGAAGCGCTGTGGCCTACTGGATCGCCCCCTAGTCTCCTTTTTGAATCGTGTGTGATGTACACCGTTCTGAGAAAGCTTCATTGCAGCTATCGATTGGTGCTTTGCTTGGTAACCGTCCGGGCAACACACCTTACTGACCCCAACGCTTAGGGCGATGGTGGGCACCTAATTTGTGGACACCATTTTAAGCCTAATAAGCGGATCGCCATGCACCCACGACGCTCTTACCTAAGTCGTTCAAAGCCCATGTCGTCCAGGAATTTTTGCAGCCCGGCGCGTCTATCGCCAGCGTCGCGCTGGGCATGGCATCAATGCCTATCATGTGCGCGAATGGATACCGCTTTACCAAGATGTTGACGATAAAAACCTGCCCGCTTTTGTATCTTTAAAACTAGAACCAAATGTCCCAACGCATACTGAACTCACGATCAAAAGCGACGTGCCGTGCGGGCAAGGTCAGCCTGTGGTGAACTGGCCCGCTAATGATCCTGAAGGTTGTGCCCGATTCGTTCGGGGACTAGCCCAGCGATCCGCATCGACGCTATCTGGCTTGCTACAGAACCGATGGACATGCGTGCTGGCACTGAAACCGCACTCGCAAGGGTCGTGGCGGTGTTCGGTGCGGCGAAGCCGCACCGTGCTTATCTCTTCGCCAACGGCCGCGCGAAAATCGGATAAAAGTATTGGTGCATGACGGAGAGACATCTGGCTCGCAGCTCGTCGACTGCATCAGGGTCGATTTCACTGGCCTGGTGTTCGCCACGGTTCAGAGCTTGAACTGGATGCTGAACAACTTCAGGCACTGATACTCGGACTACCGTGGCAAAGAGTGGGTTCCGGGGGGGGCACTCTGCTTTAGAGCCCGCCATGGCTGACTTGCCGCCTCATTTGTGGCGAACAGTGCGAAACACTGATCCAGGTGCCGGTACCGGCACATGTCATCGAAAGGCATCCCGACGGCGGGCCTGCTGGCTCACGTCATGGTGGCCAAGTTTTCCGACCATCTGCCGCTGTACCGACAAAAGAAAATCTGAAGGTCGACGCCGCGCCAGTCGTGATCCAGGCAAATGACGCCGGCGACCGTGTACGCAAGGTTATGGGGTTGGTGCATTAGGACCGTATTTGCGAAACCTGTGCGAACTATGCTGACGATTTTCACTGCGCTGACACCACTATCGCTACTCGGCGGTTTTCCGCGCGGCCTTCTGTGGTGTCGTTTGTGGCGACTGGTTCACGGCTGCCGAGGCCACGAAGTTCGATGTCCTGAGGATTCATGCCCACGCCAACCAAGGTCTTAGACACACTATTGGCCCGACGCAGGGAAAGCTCTTCGTTGTAGCCTGCCTTACCTGACGCATCGCTGTGACCATCGATACGAACCTTTTTGATACCTACGCCCAAAAGCGCTTTGCCTATTCCTTCGACAACGTTTTTGCTTGGCTGATTAAGCATTTCCAAATCACTGCCGAACAATACTTTACCGGACAGACCGAACGTCCAGCCCTCATCGCCCAGGGCAAAGCCTTGCTCTTTCAGTACGGCGATTTGCTCGGCGGTCAGCCCTTTTTTCGCAGGTGGGACGTGCTGACAGCCAGCCAGGCCGAGCAACGTCATGCACAGAGTAAAAATGAATACACGCTGATAGCGCGAGATTAACAGCATCATAGGTCCGCTCCTGATTCAATATTTTCTGCGCGATTCCTTGATTGCGCCGTGTGGCGGCCGCCTCTTTCGAGACGTTTAGCCTGATACATTGCCGCGTCGGCAGCATCAAGCAAAGCATTTGAAGTGACGCCATGGTCCGGAAAAATCGCAACGCCGATACTCAGCGACGTAAACACATCGGAATCGGCCGACAAGCTGATTGGGGACCTCATACTGGCGATGATTTTGTCGGCGATGCGCAACGCATCCTCGACCTTGTGAATCGGTGATAACAACACAGCAAACTCGTCGCCGCCTAGCCGGGCGACCAAGTCATATTCACGCAGTTGCGCACGTACACGGGCTGCAACGCTGATTAATACTGCATCGCCTGCTGCGTGACCATAGCTGTCGTTGATTTCTTTGAAACGGTCGCTGTCGAGAAAAAGCACCGCAACCTGTTCATCTTGCGCAGCCGCATTGCGAATAGCGCGATTGAGCTGCCTTCTGAAAAGTGCGCGGTTGGGCAAGCCGGTCAGGCTGTCGTGATTTGCCTGGTAAGTGAGGGAGTCGTTTTCGGTCTTTATGTGGCTTTGCCAGGATTCCAGCTCATCTAGCAAGCCATTAAAGTCGTTGCCGAGGTTGTTCAATTCTGCGATAGCAGCTTCAGGCACACGACGATGAAACGCCCGGTCTTTGCGTGCGGCGTGAGCAACTTCTGCCAAGCCGCGCAACGGCCCGACAATACCGCTCAGCAAGCGACGCGACAGGTATTGCGCGGTCACGGCGCTAAACGCCAGACAACCGAGAATGCCGCCCAGACCACTTAACAAAAAACGCAACAAGCTGGCGCCATGACCTACCAAAACCACTGAGCCGATGTCTTGCCCTTGATGCATGACGGGAAAATGTACAGGTTCGCCGAGCATGACCCGTGCGATTTGGCGCTCCAGCCCCGGCATAAACCCTGCGCCGGGCCGCGTCCATTGGGCAAGCACTCGGTTGCGGGCATCGAACACCGTGGCTTCGGCCACTTCTTCGGGCGAGGCGATCATCGTTAATGATTCGGTTGCCGCACTGCGATCGTTAAACACCACTGCAGCTTCTACCGTGTAGCTGATTGATCGGGCGATCAGTTGCAGGTTATGGTCGGCATACACGCGTAGCGCCAGCACCGCCAATAGGGTCAATAACAGGCCCGCGAAACTAACCGCGACAAACGCCACTTTCACGTGCCCACGGCCAAGCACAGATCGTAAGCTTGGACGCGGGTTTTCTGGCGTTGCTTCACTCATGGGGTCGCCCCGCTGCGCCGCGAAAGCTGCAAAACGCTTGGGTGAATACGCACGCCGCTACGTGCGACCGAATCGAGATTAACCTCAAATGATACTTGGCTGTCGGTCACTTGCAGACAAAACATGCTGCCAACCGTGCATTGATCACTCTGTTCACTGATGCTGAGAACGGCATGACCTGCCAGATTACCGAATAGCTGCGTGCGCTCATCAGCGGCGATGGTGCCTATATACAGCGCGTCGCACTCACTGGTCATTCGCGGGTCAGTCACCAAATGTCGTTGCACCAACACTGGGCGGCCGGTGGCTTGGGTCGTGCCTTTGAGCAGGTCGTCGGTGTATTCGGTTGGCCCGATGACACACAAGCGTAATTGTTGCGGCTCCACCGGCCAGCGCGCGTAGCTAAGGATGCCAAGTACGACTTGGGTAACGGAGACCGCACGTTGTTGGGCAGTGTTGATCGCTGCTGAATCAGAGGTAGTTTGCGCCCAGGCCTGATTGAAAAATAGAGACAAAAATGCGACTAGAACTGCACGATTCAAGCGAGGCTTGTGTCGCATCAAGCCATGTGCGGCCATCCCCGTGGTGCTCCCTGTCATTGCGCTAGTGAAAAAAGCGCGCGAATGATACCTCAGCTTTAGTGGTCGAACGGTAGCGTTTTAATTGTCATACATTGTATCGCCGACCTCCTCTACGAGAATTCCACATGCGGGGGTCGCTATACAATTTAGGTGGACACCATCGCTTTTGGCTTCGGGGCAGGAAGGTGTGTTGGCCGGACGCATACTTCATGATCGCCACCCCGCGGTTTTCGCTGCGCAGCGAACCTGCAAAGAGCCAGTTCGAGCGTCCAAGTGCCCATGGCCGGATTTGGTTTTTCCAATTGGTGTCGATGGGTACAGCACCGTCATCCCCAGATTTGTCGCTTTCTTGACCGAAGGGATTCGATGGGCGCGCAAGTTTGCAGAGCGTCTGAATGGCTCTGCGCATCAGACTTGGCGCGCGCGGTCGCTAAAGTCCCTCGCCATACGGCCATCGTCTCCAGACGCCGCTCACTTCTCCCGCTTTGCGCGCATTAGCCGTATGTCGCTCGATGTAGTTCCCACATCCGTTGATCTGCGAGGCCCATAGTGGAACGGCTGACCCCATGCCTCGGTCTTGGCCTGGGATTACGACTGGTCCCAAAGCGACCTCACTTTTTCGGCAATTTACTGCTGGTGGGTAGATGCAGGTAAGACATCACGCTTTCTGTCAGTTCTGTCGCCAGTTTGACGGCTTCTTTGTTGCGGGCCATCACGCCCGCCACCAATCCTTCGATCAATGCGAGCACAGCGATGTTGGAACTGGTCAAAACCGGATGGTCGGCGGGGGCAAATAGCACGTGTTCGGCAATGCTGGTGAGAGGCGAGGCGGGTGAATCGGTAATGGCCAGCACCGAGGCGCCGCGCTCATTGGCGAAACGTGCGAGTTGCAGGGTGTCGAGGGAATAACGCGGTAGTGATATCGCTAGCAAAACATCCTGATCTGTGATCGCGGCCAGACGGTAAGCGGCGTTTTCGTTACCACCCTCCATGCTGATGGCGGTGGCGTCGGCACAGAAGGGCATCAGGGTCGAGGCGGCGAGGCCTGCAAAATACACACTATTGCCAAAACCCAGGATGTAAATTTTGCGAGCTTTGGTCAGGAGGGTGACGAAGGCTTCAAAGGTGTCTGCATGGTTGTTGATCGCGGCTGTGGCGAGGTTGCTGCTGGCGCTCTGGATTTGCTCATGCAGGCCAAACGTGCCGCCGGGACGATGCGCGAGTTCGTTGCGAAGTTTATCGACCGGCGACACCATCTGCTGCAACGTTGCGACCAGTTCTGCCTTCATGCCTGTGTAGCCACCCAGGTTCAGGGCCTTGGCCAAGCGGTTGACCGCTGCTGGCGAAGTGGATGTTTCGTGAGCCATCTCCTCGATCGTCAGCGTCGCGGCCTTCAGCGGGTGACGCAGGATAAAGTCCGCTACCTTGCGCAGTGACGGCTGCAAATCGGCAACGATTTCCGCGAGTTTACGCATAACGGGTGCGGCGTAGACCGTTGTGTTTTTCGATGGGGTCGGCATATCCAGCTCAACATTTCCTGAGAGTTAAAGAAGGGACTGTGCCTGGTGCCCCTGGCATAAGGTTGGCTGGAGTGTATCCGAACCCGACCGTGGGTGTGCAGCGCTGAACCAAGGGGGCGGTGAAGGCGCCGGATTATTTCAAGCTGCCGGCAAGAAACTGCTGGAGGCGTTCGGACTGCGGTTTGACCAGCACTTCGCACGGGTCGCCGCGCTCTTCGACCAGGCCCTTATGAAGGAACACCAGTTGGTTCGATACCTCGCGAGCAAAGCCCATTTCGTGGGTCACGACCACCATGGTGCGTCCTTCCAGAGCGAGATTTTGCATGACTTTGAGCACTTCGCCGACTAGCTCG
The DNA here is from genome assembly GCF_028293835.1 of Pseudomonas sp. Taxonomy (GTDB): domain Bacteria; phylum Pseudomonadota; class Gammaproteobacteria; order Pseudomonadales; family Pseudomonadaceae; genus Aquipseudomonas. The sequence continues at coordinate 1,483 of NZ_JAQGNX010000075.1, read as the reverse complement.
GGGTCGAGTGCCGAAGTCGGTTCATCGAACAGCATCACTTCCGGTTCCATGGCCAGCGCGCGGGCAATCGCCACACGCTGCTGCTCGCCGCCAGACATGTGGGCCGGATAGGCGTCCATACGACGTGCCACGCCGACTTTGTTCAGGTAGTGCTCAGCCTTTTCGCGAGCTTCTTTCTTGTCCATGCCCAGCACATGCACTGGGGCTTCCATGACGTTTTCAAGGGCGCTCATGTGCGACCAGAGGTTGAAGTGCTGAAACACCATCGATAGCCGCGAACGCATGTGTTGTAACTGCTTGGGTTCGGCGGCCTTGAGCCCTCCGAGTTTGTTGGTCACCAGCTTGAGTTGTTCGCCATTGAGCACAATATTGCCCGCATTGGGCTGTTCAAGCAGGTTGATGCAACGCAAGAAGGTGCTTTTGCCAGAGCCACTGGAGCCGATGATGCTGATCACGTCACCGGCTTTTGCCTCCAGGGACACCCCCTTGAGCACTTCGTGCGTGCCATAGCTTTTGTGTAGATGCTGAACTTCAAGTTTGTACATGGTTTCAACTCTCTGGAATCAGTCGCTGAGCAAACTGCCCTGACGAATAGGGGTACTGCCGGCCACTTTGGCCAGCCACAAACCGGGCTGGGCAAAGCGCAGACGTTCGCGGGCATAGAGGATGCCGTCGGTACTGGCGTTCACCACACTGTGGCGATCGCTCAGCGGATCAATCACTTCGAACAGCGGATCGCCCACCTTGACTCGGGCACCCAGCGGTTGCAGAAAACTCACCACGCCCGGGTGCGGCGCATAGGCGTACTGCGCACCGGCAAACGGCGTCGCTTCACAACAGGTCGGTGGCGCAGCAGGCCAGTCACCGCTGATCAGGCCTTGTTCGGCGAGATAGCCGAGAATGGCGTTTGCGCTGTCGAGGCATGGCCCGCGTTCGGTGTCGGCCATCCCACGCAATTCGATGGTGGTGGCCACGCACGCCAGCGGAATATTGGTTCCAGGAAAGCGTTCGGCCAGGCGCAACCAGGGAATCGCGCAGGCTTCATCGAAGGCACTGCCTCCCGCGGCTTCGGCCAGCAGCGCAACGCCGGCGCCCAGACGCGCAGCCAACGAGCTTAAGCGCGGCCAGTTTTGCGGCATGGCGTAAAGCAGCATGATCGACTCGAAATCGCAGTGCAGATCCAATACCACATCAGCGTCACAGGCATGCTGCATCAGCAAACGGCGCAGACCATCGAGTTCCGATGTCGGTGCCGGCAAGTCGCTGAGGAACTGGTTCATGGCGCGGCGGATCAGCACAATGTTGGCGTCGGCATCGTCTCCGAGTAGACCTTCCACTCGCGGCGCCACGGCCTCGGCCAGCTCCGGGAAGTCGCGATTGAAATTCTTGCCGCTGGAGAACTCGAAGCGACCCTGATGGGTGGCCTGGAACATCTGTGCGATACCGATCGGGTTGGCCATTGGCACCAGTTCGATCACCCCGG
>NZ_JAQGNX010000058.1 GCF_028293835.1 Pseudomonas sp. | reverse complement strand
CTTTGTATCGCGAATTGAACGAAGAAGTTGGGCTGGAACGTCAATATGTTTAAATTCTCGACTGCACCCGGGGATGGTTGCGTTATCGATTTACGCATCGTTTGGTCAGGACCCACAGCCAACCGCTGTTCATCGGCCAAAAACAAAAATGGTTTCTCCTGCGCCTGATCTCCAACGAGCAGCGGGTGCGGATGGATTTGACCGGTAAACCGGAGTTTGATGGCTGGCGTTGGGTCAGTTATTGGTATCCGTTGGGTCAGGTTGTGACATTCAAGCGCGAGGTTTACAGACGCGCCCTTAAAGAGCTTGCACCGCGCCTGTTGGCGCGCGACTGACTACGGAGTTCGACCCCGAGCCATGCTCAATACGCTGCGCAAGATCGTCCAGGAAGTTAACTCCGCCAAGGATCTCAAGGCGGCGTTGGGGATTATTGTGTTACGCGTCAAAGAGGCCATGGGCAGCCAGGTCTGCTCGGTCTATTTGCTCGACCCAGAATCCAACCGCTTTGTGTTGATGGCTACCGAGGGCCTGAACAAGCGTTCCATTGGCAAGGTCAGCATGGCGCCGAACGAAGGTTTAGTCGGTCTCGTGGGTACCCGCGAAGAACCACTGAACCTCGAAAACGCTGCTGACCACCCCCGTTACCGCTACTTTGCCGAGACCGGCGAAGAGCGTTATGCGTCGTTTTTGGGCGCGCCAATCATCCACCATCGTCGTGTGGTCGGGGTGTTGGTCATTCAACAAAAAGAGCGCCGCCAGTTCGACGAGGGCGAAGAAGCCTTCCTTGTGACCATGAGCGCTCAGTTGGCGGGGGTTATCGCCCACGCTGAAGCCACGGGCTCGATTCGTGGCCTGGGTCGTCAAGGCAAAGGCATTCAAGAAGCCAAGTTCGTCGGTGTGCCGGGTTCGCCGGGTGCTGCTGTCGGTACGGCCGTGGTCATGTTGCCGCCAGCTGATCTGGAGGTCGTGCCCGACAAGTCTGTCAGTGACATCAAGGCTGAGCTAGCGCTGTTCCAAAATGCACTGGAAGGCGTGCGCGGTGACATGCGCTCGCTGTCGGCGAAACTCGCCACCCAGCTGCGCCCCGAAGAGCGGGCGTTGTTTGACGTGTATTTGATGATGCTTGATGACGCTTCGCTGGGCAGTGAAGTGACCAACGTCATCAAAACCGGCCAATGGGCACAAGGCGCGTTGCGTCAGGTGGTCAACGAACACGTCAAACGCTTCGAATTGATGGACGACGCTTACCTGCGTGAGCGCGCTTCCGACGTCAAAGACTTGGGTCGCCGGCTGTTGGCGTACCTGCAGGAAGCACGTCAGCAAACGTTGGTTTACCCCGACAACACCATTTTGGTCAGCGAAGAGCTGTCACCGGCGATGCTGGGCGAAGTGCCCGAGGGCAAGCTGGTTGGCCTGATCTCGGTACTCGGTTCCGGCAACTCCCACGTGGCGATTCTGGCGCGGGCCATGGGTATTCCCACGGTCATGGGCGTGGTCGATCTGCCGTACTCCAAGGTCGACGGCATCCAGCTGATTGTCGACGGCTACCACGGTGAGGTCTACACCAACCCCAGCGATATCTTGTGCAAGCAGTATGCGGAAGTGGTGGAGGAAGAGCGGCAACTGTCACAGGGCCTCGATTCTCTGCGTGAACTGCCGTGCGTAACGCTGGACGGGCATCGTATGCCACTGTGGGTCAACACCGGCCTGCTGGCAGACGTGGCCCGGGCGCAACAGCGTGGTGCCGAAGGGGTGGGTCTGTACCGCACCGAAGTGCCGTTCATGATCAATCAGCGTTTCCCCAGCGAAAAAGAACAACTGGCGATTTATCGCGAACAACTGGCGGCTTTCCATCCGTTGCCGGTCACCATGCGCAGCCTGGACATCGGCGGTGACAAGTCGCTGTCGTACTTCCCGATCAAAGAAGACAACCCGTTCCTCGGCTGGCGTGGGATTCGGGTCACCCTGGACCACCCGGAAATCTTCCTGGTGCAGACCCGCGCCATGCTCAAGGCCAGTGAGGGCTTGAACAACCTGCGGATCCTGCTGCCGATGATCTCCAGCACCCACGAAGTCGAAGAGGCGCTGCACCTTATTCACCGGGCGTGGGGCGAAGTGCGCGACGAAGGTTTCGACGTGCCGATGCCGCCGATTGGGGTAATGGTCGAAGTCCCGGCAGCGGTGTACCAGACGCGTGAACTGGCGCGTCAGGTGGACTTTCTTTCGGTGGGCTCCAACGACTTGACTCAATATCTGCTGGCGGTCGATCGCAACAACCCGCGCGTGGCTGATCTGTACGACTACCTGCACCCGGCGGTGCTGATGGCCCTGCAACATGTCGTGAATGACGCGCATCTGGAAGGCAAACCGGTAAGCATTTGTGGCGAAATGGCCGGTGACCCGGCAGCTGCGGTGCTATTAATGGCGATGGGCTATGACAGCCTGTCGATGAACGCCACCAACTTGCCAAAAGTGAAATGGATGCTGCGCCAGATCAATTTGAGCAAGGCCAAGGAATTGCTGGCCCAGTTGATGACCAACGACAATCCGCAAGTCATCCGCAGCTCGCTGCTACTGGCACTGCGTAACCTCGGCCTGGCCCGGATGATCAATCCGGCGTCGGTGAAGGGGCATGGATAGAGAGGCAATGTCATCTGCAGGAGGTCGCCCTTCGTCCAGACGCCTCGCTGTCGCGCAGCAAACAAATGATTAATCGAACACTACGGTTTTGTTGTCATGCACCAGCACCCGGTCTTCCAAGTGAGAACGGAGACCGCGGGCCAGGACCATTTTTTCAACATCGCGACCGAAGCGAACCATATTTTCAATGCTGTCGCGATGGCTCACGCGAACCACGTCTTGCTCAATGATCGGACCGGCATCAAGCTCTTCGGTGACGTAATGGCACGTCGCGCCGATCAACTTGACGCCCCGCAGCGAGGCTTGGTGATACGGTTTGGCACCCACGAACGACGGCAGAAAGCTGTGGTGGATGTTAATCACTTTATGGGCAAAATCCCGGCACAGTTGCGGCGGCAGGATTTGCATGTACCGCGCCAGCACCACGACGTCGGCTTGGTGATGCTTGACCAAACGGGAGACCTCTGCAAATGCCGGCTCCTTATCGGCGGCGTTTACCGGCACGTGGTAATAAGGGATTTTGTGCCATTCGACCATGCTGCGCAGGTCTTCATGATTGGAGATGACACAGGCAATCTCGCAGTCCAACTCATCGGTGTGCCAGCGGTGTAACAAATCCGCCAGGCAATGGGACTCACGGCTGGCCATCAACACTACGCGCTTCTTCTGCGCCGAATCGGTGATGCGCCAGTCCATGGCGAATTCTTCGGCAATCGGCGCAAAGGCCTCGCGGAATGCGTCAAGTTCAAGGGGCAATGTGTCGGCCCTAATTTCGTGGCGCATAAAAAACCAGCCACTGAGATTGTCCGAATGATGGCTCGCTTCGGTTATCCAGCCGTTATAGGACGCTAAAAAGTTACTCACTTTAGCAACGATGCCAACACGGTCCGGGCAGGCAATCACCAGGCGAAATGTGCGCATGTGGGGAAACTCCAGAACTTCGCAAAGGCCGCCATTCTAGCGATTGCGCGGCAAAACTGCAGTACTCGTCTCCATTTGAATGGAACTGATCGCACAATGGGTCCAACGGATCGAGCGCAAAATCCTGACCACGCCCGATTGAGCACCCTGGCAGTGATTTAAAATGTGCTCGATAGAAACCGCATTAAACGCGGGCTCTTCAGGGGCTGCAGAGAGTTATCTAGTGTTGCGAAAGCAGTAGCGTTAGCCGCTTTTGTTAAATAAATGCACTAAAACTTTTCTTTAATGTTTACTTGATCAAAGTGTCTGACTATTATTGCATCACTGTCTCCCTGCCACCTCACAACATTAGGTAGTCCTCATGTCCCTGATCAACGAATACCGTGCCACAGAAGAAGCCATCAAAGAACTGCAAGCTCGTTTGAAGAATCTGTCCCAAGACGACAAACTGCAAACTGAACTGGAATTTGAAGGTAAACTGCGCACCTTGATGGGCGAATATCAAAAATCGCTGCGCGACATCATTGCACTGTTGGACCCAGAAGCTAAAAGCGGCAAGCTCCCACGTGGCGGTGTTGTTAAGACTACTGGTACCAAGCGCTCACGTAAGGTCAAGCAGTACAAAAACCCGCACAACGGCGAAGTTATTGAAACAAAAGGCGGCAACCACAAGACCTTGAAAGAGTGGAAAGCCAAGTGGGGCGGCGACACCGTAGAAAGCTGGTCGACTACTCTGCAAAGCTAAGCAATAACGTCGTCAGTTATGACGTCTCAAAAACGCCAGCTCGCTGGCGTTTTTTATTGTCTGGATTTCGTTACCAAGTGTATCGACCCCGCGCTAATCAAGGCCTCAGAGCTTGAAGCGCACTTTTAGTTGCTGCGCATAATCTTGCCACTGCCCCAACACCGCAAGCTGCTCCGCTGAAGCACTAACGGAAGAAGTGACCAGCGCCTCGGTAAAACTTTGTAAAGTATTCGGCGCGCCACTCGCCGGGTCTGACAAACGTTTCCTACAAAACGCCTGCCACCGATGTTGCTCGTCGACGGTCAACGTATCGGCAAAGTTTCGTGCCCGGTAGCGGAATAATAACTCGGGGAGCCGAGCGTCATCGAAAGGCCATTCATCACGGGCTAAATGTTCCGGTTCAGCAGTGCGAACTTGGTCGCACAATCGACGATCCCGGTCGCCAAGAAACCCGTCATATAACTGCTGCTCCGGATCTTCACTTGGGCTGAAGTCTTCGCGGCCATAAACCGTTTTCAATTTACCCTGCCATAGTTCCTGCCCCTCGGTTAAGCACTGCACGCGCTGGCGATAGTTCGTCATATCGAGTTGCAAACGCGTTTGGTCTTCGGCGCGTAGCACGCTGAGCGGCGCTACCACCGGGCAGCGATTTATATGCAGCACTTTAAGGGGGACCGGCAACTCACCTTCAAGCAGATCTTCGCGGCGGGTATATAACCGTGCACGCAATGTATCGGCGTCATCCTCAAGCAGCGGCGTAGGGTCTTGGTGCAAGTCACAGACAATAAGCGCGTTGCGATTGTGCGGATGCCATGCCAACGGTAACACCACGCCCAGATAATGACGGGCTGCAGAAAAGCGTCCGGAAATATGCACCAACGGTTGCATCAAGCGGATTTGATCCTGTATCCGTTGTTTGCTGCGCAGTTGAAACAGGTAGTCATACAGTTTCGGCTGTTTCTCACGAACCAAGCGGGCCAAGGCAATAGTGGCACGCACATCGGACAACGCATCATGGGCCTGACCATGGTCGATGCCGTTGGCGGCGGTGAGTCGCTCCAACTTCAACGTCACGCGCCCGTCTTCTTCCGGCCAGACAATGCCTTGCGGACGTAACGCATAGGCCGTCCTCACCACGTCGATCAAATCCCAACGACTGTTGCCTCCTTGCCACTCTCGGGCATAGGGATCGAAGAAATTGCGATAGAGACTGTAGCGTGTGACTTCGTCGTCGAAGCGCAAGGTGTTGTAGCCCGCGCCACAGGTGCCCGGAGCCGATAACTCGGCGTGGACCCGGGTCATGAAGTCAGCTTCGCTCAAGCCCTGTTCGGCCAGACGGCCTGGGGTGATACCGGTAATCACACAGGCAGCAGGGTGAGGCAGAATGTCCTCGCTGGGCTGGCAATAAAGATTGATGGGCGCAGCGATCTCATTGAGCTCGGCGTCGGTGCGGATACCGGCAACCTGAAGCGCGCGATCATTTCGCGGGTTGATACCGGTGGTTTCATAGTCGTACCAAAAGATACTGGAGGTCACGGGCTATTCCTGAACAGAAGACCGACGAAGTGTAGGGCGTGTGGTGCACAAATGGTTAATCGTCAAATTAAGACATAAAACTTTTTTGCCTGAAATTCCCCGCGCTCCTACGCTGGTTTGCAGCGGGTTGAACAGTCTGGTTGCTTCACTGGCCCGCGCTGGCTAGCATCGGGGTTTGTCACCAGGCAAGCAGCTCCTGAAAATGCCTCTCCCACCCGCCTCGCCAAGGATTGCAGCGCCACCCGCGCCGCTGGATACCCGCGCGCGAATCGAAACCCCGGAAGGGATCGATTTGCTGCTACGACCCGCAGGGTTGGTCCCCCGCTCGCTGGCGTTTGGCCTTGACCTGATCATTCGTGTATTGGTCATCGGCGGGCTGTACGCAGTGTTCAGCACATTAAGCACCTTCGGTACGGGCCTGGGCATGCTTGTCCTGTTTCTCGGAAACTGGTGGTACATGGTGCTGTTCGAGGTCCTGAATCAAGGACGTAGTCCGGGCAAGCAGGTCATGGGCCTGCGGGTGATTCAGGATGACGGCACGCCGGTTGGCTGGACCGCTTCGTTGACCCGCAATCTACTGCGCTTCGTCGACATGCTGCCGTTCGGCTATTGCCTCGGCGCCGTCAGTTGCTTGCAGCACCCTATGTTTAAACGCTTGGGCGACTTGGCCGCTGGTACGCTGGTCATCTACCGCGACGCCCCGCTTACGCCCCCGGTTTTCCCGGACGCCCAGGCGCAGGTTGCTCCTTTCGCGCTGAGGCTGGATGAACAGCGGGCGCTGCTGGAATTCGTCGAGCGTCAGGCCAGCTTGTCCCCTGAGCGCACTCAGGAACTGGCGGCCATTCTAGCGTTGCCGCTACAGATACCGGCGGACCAGGCGTTGGCCCGGCTCAACGGCATCGCCCGCGGCTTGTTGGGGTCGCCATGAAACAGAGCCAGTTCGAAACGCGCTATCAACCCGAATGGCAACGGTTTACCCGTCTATTGGAGGCGCTAGAGCGCGGCAAGGTAGACCGCAAGGCCAGCGAGGGATTCGCCAGCGACTATCGGCGCATTTGCCAGCAGTTGGCGTTGGCCCAGGAACGCGGCTACAGCAGTCATCTGGTCGACCCGTTGCACCAAATGGCGACGCGCGGCCATCAACAGCTGTATCGACACCGAAGCCAACTGGGCGCTCAGGTGTTGAGTTTTTTCATGGCCGGCTTCCCGCAATTGGTCAGGGCCCAGTGGCGCTTTATTCTAGCCGCGAGCGTGCTGTTTTTCGGGAGCCTGATCGGTATGGGCGTGCTGGTCTACTGCTTCCCGGACCTGATTTACAGCGTCGTCAGCCCCGAGCAAGTGACCCAGATGGAAAGCATGTACGACCCTTCTGCCCGGCGCCTCGGTGAAGCGGCCATGCGCAGGTCAAGCGAAGACTGGATGATGTTCGCCTACTACATCATGAACAACATTGGCATCGCGTTTCAGACCTTTGCCAGCGGGTTGTTATTCGGAGTGGGAAGCATCTTTTTTCTATTTTTCAATGGACTCATGATCGGCGCGGTGGCTGGCCACCTCAGCGGAATCGGCTTCGGGCAAACCTTCTGGTCGTTTGCCATCGGTCACGGCGCGTTCGAATTGACCGCCATCGCCCTGGCGGGGGCCGCAGGACTGAAACTTGGTTGGGCCCTGCTCGCACCCGGCGCACTGCCGCGCAGCGAGGCGTTGCGCCTGGCAGCAAAAATCAGTGTGCAACTGGTGTGCGGCGTGATGGTCTTTCTGCTGATCGCCGCTTTCATCGAGGCCTACTGGTCTTCATTGAACAGCTTCCAACCGTCGACCAAATACTGGGTCGGCGCGGTTTTATGGACGCTGGTCCCGGCTTACCTCATAGGTGCCGGACGGAGTCACCATGCGCCTGACTGACGCCAGCGTTGCCATTCGCCCACGCAGTCCGTGGGAAGCCATCGATTTGGGTACGCTGCTGGCGCGTGAGCATCGCGTGTTGCTGATGAGCAGTTGGGCCATCGTCACGCTGCCGGTTTTCGCCCTGCTGAGCGTGGTCTTTTGGGACTATCCATCGGTGGCACTATGTGTGTTCTGGTGGCTAAAACCGGCCTTTGAGCGCTTGCCACTGCTGATTCTGTCCCAAGCGCTATTTGGCTCGACGCCCACGCTCGAGGCAGCCTTGACCGGATGGCTACGCCTGCTGAAACCGCAGTTACTGGCCAGTTTGACGTGGCGGCGGCTGAGCATGAGCCGCAGCTTCAAATTGCCGGTGCAACAGCTCGAAGGCTTGTCCGGCCCGGCACGGCAACTGCGCATCGGCGTCCTCAGCCGCGGCAACCTACGGGCGGCGCGCTGGTTGACCTCCATTGGCAGCTCTCTGGAAATGACCCTTTGGATGGGTCTGATGGCGATTTTCTATTTGCTGATGCCACAACAGATTCGTCTGGACTGGAGTTGGAACAGTTTGATCGACATCCAAAACGACTGGACGTGGCTTGAACACCTGAGCAATAGCTTTTACGCCTTGGTCCTGATTTTCTGGGAGCCGATTTATGTGGCCTGTGGTTTCACCCTGTACTTGAACCGTCGCACCGAATTGGAGGCCTGGGACGTTGAATTGGTGTTGCGACGTTTGCGCCAGCGTCTGATCGGCAACGCCTATGGGATTCTCATCGGCGTCGGACTGGTTTTTTCCGTGGGTTCGCCTTCCGTTTGGGCCGATCAGCAAAGCTACAGCTGCCCGCTGCCACCGCCCGAAGAAACGTCGGAAAACCGCCCAGCGGCAGGACCGGAAAGCCCGCGCTTGACCCATCAGAAACTGACCAGCAGCGCCTCTCGTGAAAGCATCAAAAGCCTTTTGGCACTGCCGCCGTTTAAAAACCCGGAGACTATTAGCGGTTGGCGCCTGATCAAAGGCAAAGCCAGCGCCGATAAACCTTCGCCCCCGGTGCAGTGGATCCTGAGCCTGATCAATTGGGCCGAACAAGCGGCCAGCCTGCTCGCCCGGGTTCTTGAAGTGTTGCTGTGGACAGCCGCGGCAGTGCTGGTCGGAATTTTGATCTGGCGTTACCGAGCCTGGTTTCGCACCTTTGTCAGCCGCCGACAAAAATCCAGGTCCGTGCATCGAACGCTTCCGCAACAGCTGTTCGGTCTGCAAGTCAATGCCGAAAGCCTGCCCGACGATGTGGCCCGTGCCGTTGAACATTTATGGCCACACCAGCCTCGTGAGGCAATGGGGTTATTGTACCGGGCGCTGCTTAGCAAGCTGTTGATCGATTATCACCTGCCGTTGAAAAACGCCGATACCGAAAGCGAAGTATTGCAACACGTTGCCCACCTCAAACTCCGCAGGCTTAGCGAATTCAGCCTGCAACTGACCACCCATTGGCAAAACCTCGCCTACGGCCATCAGTTGCCTGCCGTGTCGGTGCAACAGGCCCTGTGCGAAGGCTGGCGTGACTTGTTCGGTGGCCAGGCCAGCGGCGTATCCGGTGCTGTTTCTGGCGGACAGCGCCATGAGTAGGCGTAAGTTCCTGGCAGTCGGCTTGCTGGTGCTCGCGCTTCTGGCGCTGGCGGGGCGCTATGCCTACACGCACATGGAGCGCTACAGCGAGATCATTGATCGAGGCCCGTCGCCAGAGGCTCGTAAAAACCCTTATCTGGTCGCCGAAGGGTTTTTAAAGCAACACTCGGTGCCGGTCCAAACAACCCAGGTGATTCAGAACCTGCCGGACCCGCGCCAAAATCAACAAACGCTGTTGTTGCTCGCCGACCGCGAAGACATGACGCCCCGGCAAGTCGAGCGCCTGTTGACCTGGACCAAACTGGGCGGCCATTTATTGTTCGTCGCCGAACGGCTGTGGGACGGGCAAACGGGTCGAAGCGGCGACCTGTTGCTGGACCGGGTGCAGGTTCATCAACTGCTCAGCGCCGACCTTCAGCCGCCAAATCGTGGGGACCGTAAAACCGAAAATACTTTCGGCGATATTCCTTTTGCCTTGCGCGCGCCCACGGAATCTCCGCAGTTGACCAAGCTGTATCTGGAGAACGAAAAAGACCCGGCCTATTTCAATTTTGACACGCGCTACCACCTTGAGGATCCGAACGACCACGCACAGTCATGGGCCAACAGCGACACCTCAACGCACATGATGCAGTTGATCTATGGCGACGGTTTGATCACGGTGTTAACCGACAGCGAGGTATGGAAAAATCAAGCCATCGGTCGTTACGATAACGCCTGGCTACTCTGGTATCTGACCCAGGACAGCTCGGTGACGATGTTCCTGCAGTCCGAACACAGTGATCTTTTCAGTCTTTTGCTGCGCTACTTCCCTGAAGCGTTGGCGGCGTTGGTGCTGCTGTCCATAGTGCTGCTGTGGCATGTCGGCATCCGCCAGGGTCCGATGCGGGCTCCGGCGTCCAGGGCGCGACGGCAACTCATCGAGCATGTCCACGCCAGTGCCGATTTTTTGCTCAGGCGCAGTGGCCAACAGGTGTTGTTGCGCGCCCTACAGCAAGACATTTTGCGTCGTGCCCGGCGCGTGCACCCCGGTTTTGAACACTTGGGTGTCGCCGATCAATGGCAGGTGCTGGCGCGCCTGACGCGACAACCCACCAGTGCTATCAGTCAGGCTTTGCGCCCACGGCCCAGCCAGCGACTGTCCAGCAGCGAATTCACCCGTCAGGTTGCCCACCTGCAAACACTCAGGAATGCCCTATGAGCGAACATTCGACGGACCCGCAAAGCAACGCCGATGCCCCGCCCGCTCCCAGCAATCAGGGGCAACAACGTCAGCGCGCCAGTCAATTGGCTCAAGCGCTGCACCATGAACTGCAAAAGGTCCTGATCGGTCAGAGTGCAGTGATCGACGATGTGCTGACCGCCTTGATCGCAGGTGGGCACGTCTTGATCGAGGGCGTTCCGGGGCTGGGTAAAACCCTGCTGGTTCGCGCCCTCGCCCGCTGTTTCGGTGGCGACTTCGCGCGCATTCAATTCACTCCCGACCTGATGCCCAGCGACGTCACCGGCCATGCGGTCTACGACATCCAGACCGAGCAGTTCAAACTGCGCAAAGGCCCGCTGTTCACCAACCTGCTGCTGGCCGACGAGATCAACCGCGCACCGGCAAAGACTCAGGCTGCGTTGCTGGAAGCCATGCAGGAGCGCCAGGTCACGCTCGAAGGTCGCGCCCTGCCGATCCCTCAACCGTTCATGGTTTTGGCCACACAAAACCCCATCGAACAAGAAGGCACTTATCCCTTGCCGGAGGCCGAACTCGATCGGTTCATGCTCAAGCTGCGCATGGATTATCCTGACGCGGCCGAAGAGCTGAGCATGGTCCGCCAGGTCACCCGCTCAACCAAAGCCGACATGCTCGACGTGCACCCGCCCCGTACTGTGCTGCAGGCGAAGGATGTCCTGGTCTTGCAGCGGATTGCCAGTGAATTGCCGCTGGACGAACAGGTGCTCGATTACGCTGTGCGCCTGGCCCGCACCACCCGCAGTTGGCCGGGCCTAGCCTTGGGCGCTGGCCCTCGCGCATCCATTGCACTGGTCCGCGGCGGTCGGGCTCGGGCGTTATTGCGCGGTGGCGAATTCGTCATCCCCGACGACATTAAAAGCTGCGCACTGGCCGTATTACGTCACCGCGTCAGGCTTTCGCCAGAACTGGACATCGAAGGGCTGTCGGTGGATCAGGTACTCAAGCAATTGCTTGATCAGGTTCCGGCGCCGCGCCTGTGAGACAAACACTAAAGCCCGCTCGCCTGCAGCTTTGGTGGCTCGCAGGGCTGACGGTGGTGGCGATTATTATTGGCACCCTGGCCGCGTCAGGGGTGGATGTGCCCAACGGTATATCCGTGGCGTGTTGGGGCTTGCTCGCGGCGACAATCATCTTCAGCCTGATCGATGCGCTGAAACTTTCGCGTTTGCCATCGCCGCGCCTGCAACGCCAGTTACCCGGCAGCCTGGCACTGGGGCGCTGGAGTGAGGTGCGGATAACGGTCGAACACGATTACCCTCAGCCTATAACGCTTAGCGTGTTTGATCATGTGCCGGAGGGCCTGACATTCGAAAACCTGCCACAACCGATGACGCTGCGGCCCGGCGAACAGGGTGAGCTGGGTTATCGTTTACGGCCTTTAAGCCGAGGGCATTTTGATTTCGAGCGATGCGAAGTAAATCTGCCCAGCGCGCTGCGGTTTTGGACAACTCGCCGGTATGTGCCGCTCATGGACGCGAGCCGTGTTTACCCCGACTTCGCAAGGCTTTATGGCGGGCAATTGCTGGCAGTGGATAACTGGCTGAGTCAATTGGGCGTACAACAACGTCAGCGCCGTGGCCTGGGCCTGGAGTTTCATCAACTGCGGGAATTTCGTGAAGGTGACAGTCTGCGGCAAATTGACTGGAAAGCGACTGCCCGCCAGCGCACGCCCATCGCCCGTGAATACCAGGACGATCGCGACCAGCAGATTGTTTTCATGCTCGACTGCGGCCGGCGCATGCGCAGCCAGGACGGCGACCTTGCGCATTTCGACCACGCGCTAAACGCCTGTTTGCTGCTGAGCTACATTGCCCTGCGCCAAGGCGATGCGGTGGGAATATCAACCTTCGCGGGGGAACAGGACCGTTATCTGGCACCGGTCAAAGGCACCGGTCAATTGAACCGATTGCTCAACAGCGTCTACGACCTGGGAAGCACTCAACGCCCCGCCGACTACAGTGCCGCCGTGCGTCAGCTGTTGGCGCGACAAAAACGCCGCGCCTTGGTGGTATTGATCACCAATTTGCGCGATGAGGATGACGAACAGTTGCTAAGCGCCGTCAAACAGCTCGGCCGGCAACACCGGGTGTTGGTCGCCAGCTTACGAGAAGAAGTGTTGGATAACGTCCGTCAGACACCGGTTCAGACCTGGCACGACGCCTTGGCCTATTGCGGCACCGTCGACTTTCTCAACGCCCGTACAGCATTGCATGAGCGATTGATCGCCCACGGTGTGCCGGTTCTGGATACGCGCCCCGGCGAACTGGGAGCACAGTTGGTGAGCCGATACCTGGGTTGGAAAAAGGCTGGCACGCTTTAGTTCGGTGCCAGCGCTACTACATCCTGCATCCTGCAATCAGGCCGAAGCGCTTTCAGGGTGAAAGCTGAAATATCGTTGCAGCGCCAACACCAACTGCATGTACTCCACTGGCATGGTCTGCAACATAAACCCTGAGTCGTAATTGCCTGGGGTCTCGTCCTCGTGGCACCAGAGACAACCCGCATTGAGGTCAACCACTCTTGCCTCACCATCGGTGTTCGGGATTTTGAGTCTTAGCTCAAAATCGGCCCCTACCAAAATGGGCAGACTGCTGATCAGCATCAAGCCGTGCTCTGAAACGTTGCCCAAATATCCCATGGGTTTATCGGTGAAACGATTGAAAACCTGTAAATAGTAGGGCAAATCATGACGTTCGATTCGTCGCTCGTTTAGCATGTCTGACTGTCGCTATGAATAACCATTAAGCATGGTCGCGCTAGTGCTATGTGATTTTTCGCCGGTGCAGGCAGTTTCTGCCGTCCAGAAAAAAATCTCCCTTTTTATCCCCGCGCAGTCATGCGAGCCAATGCCTGCCGCCAAGTGAAACGGCGTAAATGCTCATTGCGTGGGAATATGCCAGTCCATAGCAATGTGTGCGCCTATACGTCAGTACGTCAGTGCCTGCGCTCCTTCTGATCACATCCTAGCTTACCACTGGCGCTCAACCACTCAAAAGAGTGACCGTCCATCCAACCGAATACCCTTATAACGGTGCAGGACTCGGTTGAGCAGATTCGCCTGCATGAACATGCCCCAACTGCTGCAATGTATCCATTCGCGCACGCGCCCTGAATGCATATTCACTGGTCGGATATTCAGTCAGGATGAATTGGTAAGTCTGTGCAGCATCGACGTACAGCTTTTGACGCTCCAGGCACTGACCACGCAACATCGATACTTCCGGCTGGATGTAACGACGCGTACGGCTTTCGCGCTCTACCTGGGACAGCTCCAGTATAACGCTTTCGCAATTTCCTGCAGCATACGAGCGGTAAGCGCTATTGAGGTGTTCATCCATCGACCACCGGGTACAGCCTACGACACTCGCCATCAGGGCAAAAACGATCAAAACTCTCATGTGACTCTCCTGTGCTCTGCAGGGTATCGACCCGGTATTAAAATTCTTCAGGGTGTTTTTTGCCCTGTATCCTGGTGCGCAGGTAGTGCAAAGGAACAATGACTACAGACCAAGACAGTAGTAGCCTCACGCTGCGCTTCAACTAAGGAGACTGTGCATGACCGTTCGTCGCACCAAAATCGTCGCCACCCTTGGCCCGGCCAGCAACTCGCCGGAAGTCTTGGAACAATTGATCCTTTCAGGTCTGGACGTTGCCCGTCTGAACTTCTCCCACGGCACACCGGAAGAGCACAAAGCTCGCGCCCTCTTGGTCCGGTCGATTGCCGCCAAGCACGGGCGCTTCGTCGCACTGCTGGGTGACTTGCAAGGGCCAAAAATCCGCATTGCCAAATTCGCCAACAAGAAGATCGAGCTGAAAGTGGGTGATCTGTTCACCTTCTCCACCACTCATCCTCTGAATGAAGGCACCCAGGACATCGTCGGCATCGACTACCCCGATCTGGTCAAAGACTGCGGTGTGGGCGACGAGCTGCTGCTCGACGATGGCCGCGTGGTCATGCGTGTCGACACGGCAACCGTCGACGCCTTGCACTGCACGGTCTTGATTGGCGGCCCGCTGTCCGATCATAAAGGCATCAACCGTCGCGGCGGTGGCCTCACCGCCCCAGCCCTGACCGAGAAAGACAAGGTCGATATCAAGCTGGCAGCTGAAATGGAGCTGGATTACCTGGCCGTTTCGTTCCCGCGCGATGCTGCCGACATGGAATACGCACGCAAACTGCGCGACGAATCAGGTGGTACTGCCTGGCTGGTCGCGAAGATTGAACGCGCTGAAGCCGTGGCCAATGACGAAACCCTCGACGCCCTGATAAAAGCCAGTGATGCGGTGATGGTTGCCCGTGGTGACCTCGGCGTTGAAATCGGTGACGCAGAACTGGTCGGCGTTCAAAAGCGCATCATCTTGCACGCACGTCGCCACAACAAAGCGGTGATCGTGGCAACGCAGATGATGGAGTCGATGATCCAGAACCCGATGCCGACTCGCGCAGAAGTTTCCGACGTGGCGAATGCCGTGTTGGACTACACCGATGCGGTAATGCTCTCGGCAGAAAGTGCTGCGGGTTCGTACCCGATTGAAGCGGTCCAGGCGATGGCGCGCATTTGCGTCGGCGCCGAAAAGCACCCGACCGGTAAATCCTCCAGTCACCGTATAGGCACCAGCTTCGAGCGTTGCGACGAAAGCATCGCCCTGGCAGCCATGTACACGGCGAACCACTTCCCCGGTGTGAAAGCGATCATCGCCCTCACCGAAAGCGGTTACACGCCGTTGATCATGTCGCGGATTCGTTCTTCGGTGCCGATCTACGCGTTCTCTCCGCACCGTGAAACACAGGCGCGCGCCGCCATGTTCCGTGGCGTCTACACCGTACCGTTCGACCCGGCAGCGCTGGAGCCTGGCAAAGTCAGCCAGGCAGCAGTGGACGAGTTGCTCAAACGCGGCCTGGTGGAAAAAGGCGACTGGGTGATTCTGACCAAGGGTGATAGCTATCACACCATTGGCGGCACCAACGGCATGAAAATCCTGCACGTCGGCGATCCAATGGTCTAAGACCGCCCCGGCAGTATAAAAAAGCCCTGATTCGAAAGAGTCGGGGCTTTTTGCATTACGTTGTCCCGTTTGTCCGCACCTGTCATTTATGACAGTTCACAGCTTGTTTTTTTAAGCGCGTAATGATTACAACGTCAGAGAGTCACCTCGTTATCTGTTTAAAAAAATGGACGTCGTGGTCAAAAAAGCGCCACGTCAATACAGCCGACAGGCATCTCAAGGGATGGAAAACACATGACAACTAAAAATAGACAACCGAACGCTGCAGGCGCTCTTGATCAACGTTTTGGCGCTGGCAAAACCGGAAAAATTATTTTTGATTTTGCAGATGCATTAACCAGTACAGCCTACAGCGTCGCGTTACAGACCGACCTTAAAATAGTGGTGGCGGGGAACGCGGGCGGTAAGTTCGCGATCGTTCGACTGACCACAGAGGGCTTTCTGGATGACAGTTTTGGAAGCGGCGGTTTCGTGACCGGTGAGTTTCAACAAGGCTTCAACGCCAGCGGGTCAGCGGTCAGTAGCCTGCCAGACAATAAAATAATTTTAGTCGGCTCCCATATTGTCGGCTCCTCTGAGAGCCATGTTGCCGTTGCCAAATTCCTCACCAATGGCGACTTGGACACCACATTTGGAGATAGAGGCCGACTGATCCTGCCCGCACCGCTGAAGGCAGAGTCTTCTATGCCTGCGGCCCACCCCCCTCGCCTGGCGTGGGCAAGCGAACGTTCCGCTGCCGCAGGTAGCGCCAGCATCCATAAGCTCCCTGGCGGGAAAATCCTTGTACACAGCCAACACGGTTATCCAACTTACGGTGTTATCGCAAGATTGAACGAGAACGGCGCTCTGGATACATCGTTTGGCGGACGAGGCTATATCGTTGTAGCGCATCCGGACTTCGACAACACCTATACAAACGCGCTACAGGTTGATGCCGACAACGCTATCATCGCTGGCGGAAACATTATCGTCCAAGGTAAAACCAGGTGCGTTCTCGCGCGCTATGACGCTGATGGCAAAATCGACACCGCCTATGGCCAAAATGGTTATGCCGTCTTCGGAAGGAGCAATGAGAACCAACAACTTGAACATTTGGTTGGCTACGGAGACGGCAAGGTATTAGCGATTGGCGCTTTTAGAGAAGAAGGTGCCGACTTTTCAGCGTCGCAGTGCATGTTATGGGGCAGGGACAGCGACGGAGGTCCAGATAAGGGCTTCAATAAAGGACTCATAACGTTAGCTCCGGTGGCTGAGTCCGGCGCGATATGGTCTATAGGCGGCGTATCCAACAATAAAGTTACCGTGGCCGGCTTCTCCTACGGTGCTGAGGAGTCCGACACGTTCGTGGGTCGCTATCACCTGACCGACATAGACGGTGAAAATAGCGGAGGCTCGTTGGACAGCAGTTTCGGCGGCGGAGTGGGCTGGGTCCGTACCAAGACAGGACCCAATGCCGACGTTGTCAGCGGTTTAGTCCTGCAACCCGATGGAAAAATCGTGGTTTGCGGAACGTCAATTTCAACTACCGGACTCAAAGCATTCGTCGTGCGCTGCCTGGGTTAAACAGCAACGGACCTTCTGTAGAAGGTCGCCCGTCGTCCAGACGCCGCGCTGTCGCGCAGTAAACATGGTCTTTGTAGGAGCTGCTGAAGGCTGCGATAGGCCGGGGTCGCCGGCGACCGGCAGCCCTTCAGTGGCATCACGAGGAACGACCGGTTCCCGGTCGAATCGCAGCCTTCGGCAGCTCCTACAGATTTCTTTTGATCAATAAGTTATGCATTGTTTGATAAGTGCCAAGGCGTTGGCGAAAAAATTGACGGTATGTCCGACACACCGCCTCGCCAACATATGGCTCCAGTGATCAAAGGCGATTCACTGTCGGCATTGAATTCCGACTTAAAAATACATCAGCCAGTAATTGATTACGCGGCAAACCCGCCATATATAGGCGCTTGGCAAATTGCTCGACGCTAACCGGGCCGCCGCAGACCAGGGCTATGGTCTGCCGGGAGAGAATCCGCAATTCAGCCAATGCCGTTGGCAGCTCTGCTGCGGTTATCAGCTGAATCTGCACCTGAGGGTGCAACAGCGCCAGTTCTGCCATTGGACCGGCCAGATAATGCTCGCTGGCATCATGGGCCACATGAATAACTCGAATCGCGCCCTGATGTTCTTGACGTAAGGCTTCACGCAGCACGCCCCACAACGGCCCTAATCCGGTCCCGGCGGCCAATAGCCATAACGGACGGTTTTGCCAATCTGGATCGTATTGCAGTGCACCGCCGCGTAACTCTCCCAAACGTAACCGATCGCCAGCCTGTAACTGACGCGCAGCGTCACTAAAAGCCCCCGGTTGGCGGCAATCAAGGTGAAATTCCAGAAAATGGTCTTCTTCGGGCAGGCTTGCCAGGGAATACGGACGGGCGACACCGTTAGCCGCCCACAACACCATGTGCTGGCCGGCGCGATAACGCAGCGGGCGCTCCGGCACCAGACGTAAACGCAAGACCGTCGAGCTTAGCCAGTCGCAACTGTCGACCGTGGCGGGCAAACCATCGAGCAATGGATCAAAGGCTTCCACCGTCAGGTTCTCGATCACCTGGCACTGGCACGCCAACCTCCAGCCTTGCTGACGCTTGCTGGCCTCCAACGCTTCGGGCAACGCATCCGCCGGTTCACCCCGCAAACACCGCACCAGGCACGCGTGGCAACTGCCTGCGCGACAGCTGAAGGGCACAGCAACACCGGCGCCGTTCAACGCATCCAGCAGATTACTGCCCGCAGCGACCGACCACTGCCGATCGCCTACCTGAAGTTCAGGCATCGACTTGTTCCCACGCTGCAGCACAACGATTACGCCCGCCGCGCTTGGCCCGGTACAACGCCTGGTCAGCGCGCTGCAAAGCGTCGTCGAGGTTGTCGCCGGTGTCCAATAGCGTCATGCCAATCGACAGGCTTATATCGGGCACCACCATTCCGACCAACTCGATTCGGGTAAACGCCTCACGCAGCCGCTCGCAACAGTAAGTCAGGTGCTCGGAGGTACATTGCGGTATCAACAACACAAACTCCTCACCACCATAACGGGCCAGAACGTCACCCTCGCGCAGGCAAGCGGACGCTACCGCAGCAAACGCTTGCAACACTTGATCCCCAGCCGCATGGCCGTAAGCATCGTTTATACGCTTGAAGTGATCCAGGTCAATCAACGCCAGACCATGGGAATACGAGCTGTCCATGGCCTCCAGCTCCCGAGAGGCCATGCGCAGAAAGTGGCGGCGATTGAACAAGCCCGTTAACTCATCGGTGGCCACCAAGTCTTCAAGCTGGCGCATCATCCCGCGCAATGTGTCTTGGTGCGCCTGAAGAGCAAAACGCCGTTGACGCATCTTCTTTTGGGAATCCTGGACGTAACGGGCGTACAGACACAACCAAAACAGCACGACGAAAAGCGCCAGCACCTGCAGCGCTGCCAAGCCTGGGTCCGATAGTTGTTGGTGAAACGCCTCCCAAAGGTTGAGTCCGGCGAAGCTGACGAACACGAACGCCACACAGCGCAGAAAGGCTCTCGGCTGCAGGTGAAACAGGCCAAACAGCATCGCAACAACGTAGAGGACCAGGAACGCGCCGCGAGCGCTGTGCAAGTGCGCCAGCAAATAGGTTTGCCAGCCCAAGGCCAGTAACACCTGGAATTCGGTCAGGCTCGGGTCACGGAACCGTAGATTATATCCACGGTGGAACACCCCCCACAGCAGCACCTGGCTAAGGATCACCAAGCACGTGCTGACACAAGCTTCGCTTGCCGAAGCCTGGTAGTAATTGGTGAGAATGGCTACCCAAGTCAGCGCTAGCACCAACACATAAGTGCTGGCTGCTAGCGCAAATCGCTTTAGTAACAAATTCTGAATAGCTTTTTCCGTCACTTGCTGACTCACCGTGCTCAAAGGGACTCCTTCCCGTTCCGGCATAAACCGCTAGGTGGCTAAATCCATCAGCCTGTCTTCGGCCCACTGCAATCACATTTGAATATTTCGCTTTTTTTGTACTGTTTCTGCTGCTTCACGACACGTTGCTGTCTTCAAAACGACAAGATTCCATCTGCCGAGGTCAGCCGCGACCGTAAAGGCCACTTGCCACTTTAGTAGGACATTTCAGAAATGACTATGCAATTTTCTAAATGCACCGTGCAAAGCTTCTATTGCCACGCAAAAAAGGTGCCCATCTTGAGGGAGACTTTGGTTTGTTCAATCGGCTGTACGCAGCACAGCGCCGCGTTATACTGCCGCGCCTTTTTTGCGTCGGCGTTGTGTGTCGGCGCGCCTTTTTAAAAATGCTTTCCAGCCGCGTACCGCGCTACTGTCAGGCAGCTAATTAATGTTCCCGTCCTAGCAGAGGAGCGTGCCACATGACCGTGATCAAGCAAGACGATCTGATACAGAGCGTCGCCGACGCCTTACAGTTCATTTCCTACTACCACCCAGTAGATTTCATTCAGGCCATGCATGAGGCCTACCTTCGCGAAAAATCGCCTGCTGCACGGGATGCCATGGCGCAAATCCTGATCAATTCGCGCATGTGCGCGACCGGCCATCGGCCGATTTGTCAGGACACCGGCATCGTCACCGTATTCGTTCGCGTGGGCATGGATGTGCAATTGACCGGCGCCAACATGGGCATTGATGACATGATCAACGAAGGCGTGCGTCGCGCTTACAACCTTCCGGAAAACGTACTGCGTGCTTCGATCCTGGCCGACCCGGCCGGCGCTCGGAAAAACACCAAGGACAACACCCCGGCAGTGATCCACTACTCCATCGTCCCAGGCAACACCGTGGAAGTGGACGTGGCGGCCAAGGGCGGCGGCTCGGAAAACAAATCGAAAATGGCCATGCTTAACCCGTCTGACTCCATCGTCGACTGGGTACTCAAGACCGTTCCGACCATGGGCGCTGGCTGGTGTCCACCCGGCATGCTCGGCATCGGCATCGGTGGCACTGCCGAAAAAGCAGCGGTCATGGCCAAGCAGGTGTTGATGGACCCGATTGATATCCACGAGCTGAAACTGCGTGGTCCATCGAGCCGCATCGAAGAGCTGCGCCTGGAGCTGTTCGAGAAGGTCAACCAACTCGGCATCGGCGCTCAAGGCCTTGGCGGCCTGACCACTGTGCTGGACGTGAAGATCATGGATTATCCGACCCATGCCGCCTCCTTGCCGGTGTGCATCATTCCCAACTGCGCCGCCACCCGCCACACGCACTTCGTGCTCGACGGCAGTGGTCCGGCTGCACAAGAGGCGCCGCCGTTGGACGCCTACCCGGACATCGTTTGGGAAGCAGGCCCTTCGGCTCGCCGGGTCAACCTCGACACCCTGACACCGGAAGAAGTGCAAAGCTGGAAGCCGGGCGAAACCTTGCTGCTCAACGGCAAGATGCTCACTGGTCGCGATGCTGCGCACAAACGCATGGTCGAGATGCTCGACCGTGGCGAACCCTTGCCGGTAGACCTGAAGGGGCGTTTCATCTACTACGTCGGCCCGGTTGATCCGGTACGTGACGAAGTGGTTGGCCCTGCCGGTCCGACTACCGCGACGCGGATGGACAAATTTACCCGGCAGATCCTCGAGCAAACCGGTTTGCTGGGCATGATCGGCAAATCCGAGCGCGGTCCAACCGCTATCGAAGCGATCAAGGATAACAAAGCCGTGTACTTGATGGTCGTGGGCGGCGCCGCTTATCTGGTTGCTCAAGCAATCAAGAAGTCCCGCGTACTGGCCTTCCCTGAGATGGGCATGGAAGCGATCTACGAGTTTGACGTGACCGACATGCCAGCCACCGTTGCGGTG
This sequence comes from Pseudomonas sp., assembly GCF_028293835.1. GTDB lineage: Bacteria > Pseudomonadota > Gammaproteobacteria > Pseudomonadales > Pseudomonadaceae > Aquipseudomonas. Next base: position 5,609 of record NZ_JAQGNX010000058.1, on the reverse strand, counting down.
GACACTCAAGGCATATCGGTGCACAACACTGGTCCTGCGATTTGGCAGAAGAAGATCAGTGAGAGCTTGGCGGTCGAAGTGCAGTAAACGATCAACGTTAGAGGGGGGGTTCGCAGGGCGGTCCTCCCCCCATGGCTTCAATCCCTGGTCATGACCTTTTAATCGTCAGATCCACACGCCTGTCCCTCCCGTCTTTCTCGCGTTAATAAACACATTAAGATGCCTGCCCTCTCTTCGAGTTGAACTAACAACAAATTTTTTCTGCGGCTCGACCACCCCCTCCACTTCGTCCAACGAAGTAATCTCCCGAGCGCCTCCCTGAAGAATAAAAAGAACTGGGTGTGTGCGGTTTACGAATTCGACTTCATGGAATATACCTCCAGTGAATTTTTTTGCTTCACTCTCGTCCGTGGAGAAAGAGGTAAATCCGCTCGTGGTCAACTCAGCACCTGCCTTAAACTTATCGAGATCGTCGACTCGTGCCCCCCGGTACAGTTCGCCCCTCATGGTTTTCCCAAGAGACGCTATAAATAACCTCGCCGTTCCCGCAGGGTAGTCACGTTGTTTCTTCAACAAGGCGATCGCGGGATCAAACATCAGTCTTCGGCGGGACGCTGAGAGTTTTATCGTTGCTTCGCCGTTATTGCTGGAAAGTTCTCTGAACGCCTCATTACTCGCGTTATCAAAGGAATGAACGGAAGCTCCCTGTCCAGTAACATAGCTCCTGGTTGCAGTATTGATGTAGCGAGCCCCTGCATTGGTCGACCAGAACAAGTGCAGCCCTTGTTTTTGATTGTCCGTCATTCCCACTCTATCTTTAGCTAACTCCTCTTCACGGGGTATAAACTCAGTTAGCCCATACTTCCAAATCGTTTCTCCATATTTTCTACGGCTAAGGCCCATCTTTACAATTTCGTCTCTCATCCACCGTTGCGCCTTACTGAAAGCCTCCTGTCTCATAAACGGATTGAGCGCGTCTCCTGACCGGAATAACTCCACAGCTGTTCGCTCAGCCAGTGATTTTAAAGCGTCATTTAGCTCTACCGGAGCCAACCCATCCGCGTCAAATCGGTTAACAGGCTGATTCCCCACCATCGCATACACATTCAACCCCTCCACAACCCCAGCAGGATCTGGATTGATCCACCGCGCCAACCAAGGGGCGTAATACCGGAACCCGTAGTAATAAAGCCCCGTCGCATCCAGCTCCTTGCCGGAATACCGAATCGTTTTATAGTCGGCTTCCACTGCACTTCTACCCGCCCACCACGCCGTGCCGCCAAATGGGTAGTACCCTTCCTGGCTGATTAACTCGCCTTGTTGATCCACTTCCAATGTGCTTGACCCCAAATGGTCACTTAGGCTGTACCGCAGTTGATCATTGGCGACTTGCGCTGGTTTACCTTCCTGCCAATGCAGCACTCGACAGCCCGAGCCGCTTATTACATGGAGGGTTTCGCCGGTAGCGGTGTCAGTGCGAATTTCCAGTCCCGGCAGGTAGCGTACTTCGGCGCGATGGGTCACGCTGGCCGCTTGGGTAACGCGAATTTTAAGCGCCCGCTGACCGCCCCCATCGTAGACATAACGCTCGTAGTCATCACTACCGCTGTCACGTATCACCGGGGTAACCTGCCGCAACTGGTTTCGCAGGTCCCATTCCAGCGCCTGGCCTGGCTGCAGAGCGCGTAAATTACCGTTTGCGTCAAAGCCTGCGCAGAGCTCTGCCTCATCTGGCCGATGACCGCCCACTACCGGCAAGCTCCGGTTGGAATAGCGGGCGGTAACCGTTTCGCGGGTATAATTCTGGCCACCTACATGGGTGAGCGTCTGCATATTGCCCGCCGCGTCGTAACTATATCGCTGGGTGTAATTGGCCATCCAGCCGGGATCGGTGCCTGGGGATTGGAAGTCCGGACGATCCGGGCCCACTGAAGCACTGAGCGCCTCTCGGCCCGTGGCTTCAATCAGCTGATAAAGCGTGTCGTAAACATAAGTATTGACCGGGACAATGGCCTGATTACGAAAGTATTTCGTCGCCTGTGCGGCGTCTTCAATCCGCAGGATATTTCCCACAGGGTCATAGCCATAGTTCAAATCCTGCAGCAGCGTGTTATCGCTTTTTCGTGCTGTAAGACGCTGTAACTGATGACTGACGGGGTCGTAATATCGGTTAGTGACGACACCGTTGCCTGCCACCTCGGTTTCGGCGTTGCCAAAGGCATCATAGTGGATGTCGCCGACAAGCTGCTGTTCTTCCTGTCCCATCAATTGCAGGCAAATACTTTTTAGTTCACCCGCAACCGTTGTGTTGAAATGCTGAGTATTACCCATGGCGTCCACCTGGCCCAGTGGTTCACCCAATGCATTGATACACGCCACTGTCACCGCACCGGGGGCCGCTTCCAGCCATCCATCGCGCTCAACTTCAGCCACTGGCCAATCGGGCGAGGACAGGCCCTGAAGAAAGCGTCGCTCCTGATGCAACAGCACACCGCCAATACTAAACTCGTGAAACCAACCTGTACCTGCCGTATCGTCATGGCGTATTAATTGACCGCAACGGTTGTGTGCCGCTGCGGCCGCATCAAAATCTGCGTACGTGCACCGCTCGATTACCCTCATAACGCTATGAGTGGCCTGCTCACATAACGTCACCGGCCGCAGCAACGTGTCGTACTCGATAACCGTATGAGTTCCTAGTCCGTCCCACCCCTCCGTAGCTTGACCCGTCTCACCACTCAATGTGATACGCCAACCCGCATCCACACTCTCGGTCAGTAACACCGAACCGGACAGGCTAAGTTGTTGGCTTAGAGTGAACGGCACTGCCTCACCTTCTGTAAGGGTAAGGTTGAACAAGCGCGGATCACGCACCTGTATCCCACGACCTGCGGTGTCATAACGCTGTTGAGTAATGAGTGCGTGCGACGGCTCGTCGTGTGCTCGCCGCCAAAACTGCACTGTGCGGACCGCCAATCCCCTTGGGTCATGGACAGCAAGTAAAGGTGTGTGCTCATCCATACTCGTTTCCCTGATCGCAACATACAGGCCGGGGCGGAAACACACCCTTGCATCCACCGTAGCAAATACGGTTGAACGAAACTACCTGTCAGAAATGACAGTACCCATCGAAAGCTTCGTGAAGCGTATTCCTTAAAAACAAATGAAATAACTCATATAACAAATTGATCACCTTGTTAATACCTTGTTTTACATAGCAAAAAATATAAACCTGTCACTTATGACAGGTAGCCAGTTCCAGCACTTTAATTAATCCTGATCTTCATTAGGTACGCGCGCCTTATACCGGCGCCGAACGTGTTACTGCAAAACAACCAACGGATGACCCGTCATGACCAACCAGGAGCAACAACCGGGTATTAGCGCGCCATCCCTGCCAAAAGGCGGCGGCGCCATTCATAGTATCGGTAAAGGCTGGGGGGCGGTGGGTACCACCGGCGCAGCCTCTTTCGACATCGCCCTGCCGATCAGCGCCGGGCGTGGGTATGCGCCGGGCCTGGGGCTTAGCTACCAAAGCTCGGTGGGTAATGGCGTATGTGGTCTTGGCTGGAATATAGGCCTGGGGCGGGTGGCGCGACGAACCAGCAAGGGCGTGCCGACCTATACCGACGCCGATGTGATCGTCGGCCCAAACGGCGATATCTGGATGCCCGAGCGCGGCGGCGATGGGGTAATCAAGCACAGCGAGGTCACAACGTATAACGGCCAACCGTTGGGCGCGAGCTACCTGGTGATTCGTCACCTTCCGCGCCTGGAAGGCGCTTTCGACCTCATCGAGCATTGGCGGCTGAACAGCCTCGACCCGGGCTTCTGGCTAATCCACGGCGCCGATGGCAGCTTGACCCTATACGGCAAAAGCCCCCGCTCACGCATCGCCGACCCCTGCGACGCGACCCATGTCGCCGAGTGGCTGCTGGAAGAAACCATGAACGCCCATGGCGAGCATATTCTTTATGAGTACAAGGCCGAGGATGAGGTTGGATTACCCGTCGACCACCCGCGCAGCTTTGAGTCCCAACGTTATTTAAGCCGGGTGCGATATGGCAACTTCCAGCAACACCCTGCGCTGTATCTGTGGGACCTCGAATCGTTAGGTAATCTTCAATGGCATTTCGATTTGCGGCTCGACTACGGCGAGCGCAGCACAGGGCGTTCGGATAAACCGACCTACGCCGAACAACAGGCGTGGCCAGTGCGTAGCGATCTGCACTCTTCGTTCGCCTACGGTTTTGAGCTGGGCGATGTACGCCTGTGCCAGCAGATACTTATGTTCCACTACTTTCCGGATGAACTGGGCAATGCTCCTGTACTAGTGGGTCGCTTGCTGCTGGAGTACAAGCAGCTGGGCTTGACGTACAGCGTTATCGCAGCAGTGCATAGCCAGGCTTACGATGCCAGCGGAGCCATGGAGTCACGTCCGCCGGTGGAATTTACCTACAGCGAATTCGACGTCAGCATAGGAAAATTCACCGAGTTTGAGGCCATGCCGGGCCTTAATGACGGCCAGCTTTATCAACTGGCGGACCTGTTCGGAGATGGCTTGGCCGGGGTGCTGTACCGCAGCGATAAGAACTGGCTGTACCGTGAGCCTCTACGTGCCGATGGCGATGCCGACGGCAACCAGGTGGCGTACGGACCCTGGCAGCAATTGCCAATGATCCCGGCAGCGGACTCACACACATCGGTGCGCCAGACGTTAACCGACCTCACTGGGGATGGGCGGCTTGACTGGGTAGTAGCGCAACCCGGCACGGCAGGTTTTTTCACCCTGAACCCCGATCAAAGCTGGTCAACATTTGCGACCTTCGCTGCATTCCCTCAAGAATTTTTTAACCCGCTCGGACAGATGGCCGACCTCATCGGGGGCGGATTATCTGACTTGGCCTTGATCGGTACTCGCAGCGTTCGCTTGTACGCCAGCCGCCGCAAACGCGGTTTCGCCCCCGGCGTTGAGGTGCATCACGATGATGACGATTTACCCCTGTTAAGCGACAGCCCCACTGAGTTAGTGGCCTTTAGCGATATTCTGGGCACAGGCCAACAGCACCTGATCCGAATCCGCCACAACGAAGTCAAATTCTGGCCCAACCTGGGGCGCGGACGATTCGGTAAAGGCCAGCTATTCGCCAGCCTGCCGTTCAGCTACGACGAATTTGATGCCGGGCGAGTGCGGCTGGCGGACATGGACGGCTCTGGCGCCCCCGATCTGCTGTACCTGGAGCCTGATCGCGTACGCATGTTTATGAATCAGGCTGGCAACGGCTTTGACGAGGCGTTTTCACAACGTTGGCCAGACGGCGTGCGTTACGACCGCTTTTGTCAGGTGAGCACGGCAGATTTACAAGGGCTTGGCTGTTCGAGCTTGATCCTGACCGTGCCGCACATGAGCCCCCGACACTGGCGCTTGGACTACCCGCAGGTCAAACCTTACTTGCTTAACCAGACAAATAACAACATGGGTGCGGTCGGAACGGTGACCTACCGCAGCTCGGCGCAGGAATGGCTGGATGAAAAACAGGCCCTGCGAGCATCGGGCGCAGTCGCTGTATCTGAGGTGCCGTTTCCATTGCATGTTGTTGTGCAACAGA
>NZ_JAQGNX010000054.1 GCF_028293835.1 Pseudomonas sp. | reverse complement strand
GTATAGAAGAGGTTTTGCTTATTTCAAGCTCAATGCTTGCCCTCTCGATCCCACCACCGTCCGCCTATTAATAGATTGCAGCTTTATAACGGATTTTAGACAGCTCGTATGACATTTTTTCGAACTGGTCCGTCACATTCAACTCATGTACATGCCGCCGTTTACCGGGATTGTAGCCCCGGTGACGTAACCTGCACCTTCAGACGCAAGAAAAGCGACCACATGCGCGATCTCTTGAGCCTGCCCCAGACGTCCCAAGGGAATCTGGGTGATCAGCGCTTCGCGCTGCGCTTCCGGCAGCTCGCGGGTCATATCGGTGTCGATAAAACCAGGCGCCACCGAGTTAACGGTGACCGCACGCGAACCGACTTCACGTGCCAGGGCCCGACTGAAACCTTCCAGACCCGCTTTCGCAGACGCGTAGTTTACTTGGCCGGCGTTGCCCATGGCACCCACAACCGAGCCAATACTGATAATTCGACCCCAACGGGCCTTGGTCATGCCACGCAGAACACCCTTGGACAGCCGAAACAGACTGTTCAAGTTGGTGTCGACGACGTCATGCCACTCGTCATCTTTCATCCGCATCAACAGGTTATCGCGGGTGATACCGGCGTTATTGACCAAAATCAACGGTGCACCAACACGCTCCTGAATCAACGCCAGGGTCGCGCTCACGGATTCGGCATCACACACATCCAGCATCAGGCCGAAGCCTTCGATGCCGTTTTCCTTGAAGGTTGCGCTGATTCGCTCGGCGCCAGACTCAGACGTCGCGGTGCCGACCACGGTCGCACCGTTACGCCCCAACTCAAGGGCAATGGCTTGACCAATACCACGGCTCGCACCGGTGACCAGTGCAACTTTACCTTGCAGGCTCATGCAAGCTTCTCCTAATCAGGCCAATGCCGCACGGGTGGCAGCAAAGGCGTCTGGGGTGTTGAGAGTGTAAGTCGTCACGCCCTCGGCGCAACGCTTGTTCAGGCCGGCAAGCACTTTACCCGGGCCACATTCGACCAACCGGGTAGCACCATTGGCAGCCAGGTACTGAATGGATTCGACCCAACGCACAGGCTTGTACAACTGCTCAAGCAGATCGCGCTTGAGGGTAGCAAGATCGGTCACGGCTGACGCGCTGACATTTTGCACCAACTTAATCTGCGGCGCTTGCCAGGCAATGGCTTCGATGGACTCGGCAAAGCGCTCGGCGGCCGGACGCATCAATTCGCAGTGGGACGGCACGCTGACGGGCAACGGCATGGCGCGCTTGGCACCACGGGCCTTGCAGGCTTCAATGGCGCGCTCCACGGCAGCTGCGGAACCGGCGATCACCACCTGGCCCGGCGAGTTGAAATTCACCGCGCTGACCACTTCGCCTTGAGCCGACTCGGCGCAAGCGGCCAACACTTCCGAATCGGCCAGCCCAAGGATGGCGGCCATGCCGCCCTGTCCTGCCGGTACCGCTTCCTGCATCAATTGGCCGCGACGCTGGACCAACTTGACCGCATCGCTGAGGCTCAGGCTGCCAGCCGCCACCAATGCGCTGTACTCGCCCAGGCTGTGCCCGGCGACGAACGCAGGGCTCGCACCGTTTTCAGCCAGCCATACGCGCCACAGGGCCACAGAGGCCGTCAGGATCGCCGGCTGGGTCTTGTCGGTTTGATTAAGCTGCTCTTCCGGCCCTTGCTGAGTCAGCGCCCACAGGTCGTAACCAAGTGCGGCGGAAGCTTCAGCAAAAGTGTCAAGGATCAGCGGGTACTGCGCGCCCAGCTCGGACAACATCCCGAGGGACTGCGAGCCTTGACCCGGAAAAACGAAGGCGAGGGATGCAGACATTGAACGAGCCCCTATTAATTTGTCGTCGAAAATGGGTACCTGCTACACCAGATACGGCCATTGACGGCTAACGTGATGGACAATTGGATGAATGACCCGATGCAGGCGTCACATCATCTGCTGGCAATGATGTTGCAGATGCCTAGAGCAACTCCTCCAGACGCCCGCTTAACCGCTGCGGGAGGTCTTCCTGGATTTCGATCAAAGCCCGTTGAATCGCAAACTGAAAGCCTTGCACGCTGGCCGAGCCATGGCTTTTCACCACGATGCCTTGCAGACCGAGAAAACTTGCGCCGTTATGCCGGGCTGGCGCCAGGTCTGCACGCAAACGCTTGAGCATTGGCAACGCCAGGGCACCCACTGCTTTGGTCAACAGGTTTTGTTTGAACAAGGCTTCGATGCGTGCACCAATCATCGTCGCCAGTCCTTCGCTGGACTTGAGCAGGATGTTGCCAACGAACCCGTCGCACACCACCACATCAGCCTCGCCTCGATAAACACCGTCGCCTTCAACGAAACCGATGTAATTCAGCCCCGGTGACGCCTGGAGCAAACTGGCGGCCAATTTGACCTGTTGATTACCCTTCATGTCTTCGGTGCCGATATTCAGCAACGCCACCCGAGGCCGGGTCACGCCCAGCGCTTCAGCGGCCACCGAGCCCATCAGGGCAAATTGCAGCAGATGCTCGGCGCTACAGTCGACATTCGCGCCCAGATCCAACAGCTGGCAATAACCGCGCTGGGTTGGAATGGCCGCCACCATGGCCGGCCGATCGATGCCGGGCAGGGTCTTGAGCACAAAACGCGAAAGCGCCATCAGCGCCCCGGTGTTTCCCGCACTGACACACGCCTGAACCTGACCACTGGCCAGCAGCCCAAGGGCCACCCGCATGGACGAATCGGGCTTGCCCCGCAACGCCTGGGCAGGACGATCCTCCATGGAAACCACTTCGGTTGCGTTTACAACACGCAGACGTGAGCGATCCACACCGGAGTGGCGGGCAATCAATTCTTCAATAAGGGGGGCTTGACCGACGAGGGTCAGGTGCAGCGAGGGTGTTGCAATCAAACAAGCAATGCTGGCCTGCACAATGTTGCGGGGACCAAAGTCCCCGCCCATTGCGTCAATCGCGATGACCGAAGCGGACAAGTAATTACTCGTCAGCGCCTTTATCGATCACTTTGCGACCACGGTATACGCCTTCTGGCGATACGTGGTGACGCAGGTGAATTTCACCTGTGGTTTTTTCTACAGACAGAGTGCTAGCCGTAAGGGCGTCGTGGGAACGACGCATGTCACGGGCAGAGCGGGATTTTTTGTTCTGCTGAACAGCCATAATTAATTAACTCCTAAACGTTTGGGTCACGCTTTAACTGCGCCAATACACTGAACGGGTTGGACCGCGTTACCTCGTCCACGCTCGGCTCGGACACTTGATTGTCCGCCGGCTGCTGGCATTCTTGCGGATCATGAGCAGGCACAATGGGCAAGGCGAGCAAAAGCTCTTCCTCGATCAATGCCAGCAGATCCAGTGGATCTTCGCCCAGTTCCAGCACGTCATAACCTTTCGGCAACGACTGGGTATTCGCACCCTCTTTCACCACAGCGTAACTGCATTCGCTGTGGATCGGCAGGGTGACCAGCTCAAGACAACGCTGGCAAACCATTTTGACTTCGACGTCGATGGAACTGTGAATGACCACAGATCTGCGCTCGTCGCGCTCAAAAACAAACTTCGCCTGCACCGAACCGAGGGTATCGGAAAGCGGGTCGCAGAGCCTCTCCAAATCGGCCAGCGGTACTTCTCCCTGAAGAGTAGTGCCACGATCAGCTAATTTGCGCGGGTCAACATGAGGTGGAATCGGGTCATTCAACATAGGCGCAGCATTCTAGGGACGAGGTACTGCTCTGTCAAAGGAAATTCAACCTGTGCGTATCCGGAGCCGCTGATTACAATCAACTTTCACCCACGGAGTACTTCATGCTACCCCTGTTGCTCGCCTCCAGCTCACCTTACCGCCGCGAATTGCTTGCTCGCCTGCGCCTTCCATTCATTTGCAGCTCGCCTGACATCGATGAAAGCCGACGCGCCGACGAACCTGCCATTGATCTGGTCCGGCGCCTGGCTTGTGAGAAAGCACGCGCGCTTGCTGACAGCCATCCCGGGCATCTGATCATTGGCTCGGATCAGGTCGCGGTGCTCGACGGGGAGATCCTGGGCAAGCCGCATACCTTCGAACGCGCCCTGGAGCAACTGACGGCGGCAAGCGGCAATAGCGTGACCTTTCTCACCGGGCTGGCGTTGCTCAATAGCCACACCGGCCAATGCCAAGTCGACTGCGTGCCATTCATCGTGCACATGCGTCACCTGACCCGTGACAGCATCGAACGCTACTTGCACGCCGAGCAGCCCTACGACTGTGCGGGCAGCTTCAAAGCCGAGGGATTGGGTGTCAGCCTGTTCCAAAGCACCGAAGGCAGCGACGCCACCAGCCTGGTCGGCCTGCCACTGATTCGCTTGATCGACATGCTGCTGGTTGAAGGGGTCTGGGTGCCGTAAACCGTAATCCTCGGCGTTCGGATATTCCGCGCCATGCCTAGATTCGGTGGGACCGAACGTGTTCGGGAAGCAGGCGACGCGGTTTTGCTGCCAGACCGTGTCGCGGCCTTCGCGAACACGTTCGCTCCCACCGGGATTCGGGCTATCCACTATCCATCTACAGATTTAACGCAACGACGGCCCCTGGAAGCCCATCCACATGGCTAGCTGATTAGCCATGCTTACGCCGAGCTTTTTGGTAAAGCGGTCAAACGGCGAATCTTCGACGGTGTAGTCGACGATGTCTTTGGCGCCGATCACTTCGCGAGCAACGTAACTGGCATTGCCCAGGCCATCGATCAGACCCAACGGCAACGCTTGCTCACCGGTCCAGACCAGCCCGGAAAACAATTCAGGGTGGTCTTTATCTTTCAGGCGATCACCGCGACCTTGCTTGACGCTGGCGATGAACTGACGATGCGTGGTGTCCAGCACACCCTGCCAGAACAGGGTTTCGTCAGCCTTGGGCGGCTGGAACGGGTCAAGGAACGCTTTGTGCTCGCCCGAGGTATAGGTACGACGGTCCACGCCCAGCTTGTCCATGATCCCGACAAAACCGAAACCGGCAGCCGTTACCCCGATAGAACCCACCAGACTGGCCTTGTCGGCATAGATCTGATCCGCCGCGCTGGCGATGTAGTAAGCACCGGAAGCACCGAGGTCGCTTATGACCGCGTACACCTTGATGTCGGGTTTTTCGGCCCGCAGGCGACGAATCTCGTCGTAGATATAGCCGGCTTGTACCGGGCTGCCGCCAGGACTGTTGATGCGCAGGATCACGCCCTTGGTCTTGGCGTCGTCGAACGCCGAGCGCAAGGCACCGACGATGTTGTCGGCGCTGGCCGCTTCCTTGTCGGCGATCATGCCCTGCACGTCGATCAGCGCAGTATGGGGATCACTGCGTGAACCGCCGCCCTTGCCCAAGTCCATCAGCGGGGTAAAGATCACCAGCGCGCCAATCAGATAAGCGAACGTCAGCAGCTTGAAAAATATGCCCCAGCGCCGGGAACGGCGTTGCTCCTGGACGCCTGCCAGCAGGGTTTTTTCCAGCAGCCTCCAGCTTCTGTCATCACCTTTGGGGTCCGGGGCTTCTGAATTGCTGCCTTTCCATTCATCCGACATGTAGTGATTACCTTAAAAAGACTCGGTGCCAGGCGCACTCAACCAGCTGCGCAATTCAGAAAATCGCTCAATGGCCAAACGCGGCTGGTATTCAAGCAGAGAGGCCAGTGATTGCGCACCGTAGCCCACCGCGACCGAATCCATACCGGCGTTACGCGCCATCAACAAATCGAACGATGAATCGCCCACCATCAATGCCTGCTCAGGCACTACGCCGCAATGCTCCAGAATCTCCTGCAGCATCAACGGATCCGGCTTGCTCGCTGACTCATCGGCGGCACGCGTGATCTGAAAATAATCCTGCCAGCCGTGGGCCCTCAATACCCGATCCAGCCCGCGACGAGACTTCCCGGTGGCAACGGCCATTTGATAGCCTTCGGCACGAAACGCCGCCAGGGAGTCCACCACATCTGCGAACAGCGGCGACGGTACGGCTTCCAGGGCCACGTAACTTTCGGCATAGCGCTCACGAAAATCGAGCATCTGGCCAGGGCTTATTTCCGGATACAGCGTACGAATTGCCTCAGGCAAACCGAGCCCGATGATGCCCTTGATCGCAAAATCATCACGCACCGGCATATCACTCCGCTGCGCCGCTACTTGCATGGCCTCGACGATACGACCAATGGAATCGGCGAGGGTGCCGTCCCAATCGAAAATCAGCAATTTATAATCAGGGCGCACTTAATCGCTCCACCGTCTTGGCCCACATCTCATCCACAGGCGCCTGGAGTTTCAGTTCGCCACCGTCCGGCAACGGTACGGTCAGCATGTAAGCGTGCAGAAACAAACGCTTGCCGCCCAGATCACGGATTTCGCGGCTGAAATCTTCGTCGCCGTACTTGGTATCACCCGCAATGCAATGACCGGCGTGCAGGGTGTGGACGCGAATCTGGTGGGTACGACCGGTGACTGGCTTGGCCTCGACCATGGTGGCAAAATCGCCGAAGCGGCGCAGCACCTTGAACAGGGTCAACGCTTCTTTGCCTTCCTCGTTGATCTCAACCATGCGCTCGCCGGAGCGCAAGTTGCTTTTGAGCAACGGCGCGTTAACGCGCTTCAGGGCCGTGGCCCAATTGCCGCGAACCAGTGCCATATAGCGCTTGTCGACGCCATCGCCGCGCAGTTGCTCATGTAGATGACGCAACATGCTGCGTTTTTTGGCGATCATCAGCAGGCCAGACGTGTCGCGATCCAGACGGTGGACCAGCTCCAGCTCCTTCGCATCCGGACGCATCTGACGAAAGGCTTCGATAACCCCATAATTCAAGCCGCTGCCGCCATGCACGGCAATGCCAGCGGGCTTGTTCAGCACGATCAGCGCCTTGTCTTCATAGACAATCGCCGCTTCGAGGCGCTGCAGCAGACCTTGTGCTACCGGAACCGGCTCATCGCGCTCAGGCAGGCGCAAAGGCGGAACGCGAATGATATCGCCGCCCTTGAGCTTGTATTCCGGCTTGATGCGGCCTTTATTCACCCGTACTTCACCCTTACGCAATATGCGATAAATCAAGGTCTTAGGCACGCCCTTGAGGTAGGTGAAGAGGAAGTTATCAATACGTTGACCGGCAAGTTCCGGCGCAACCTCGACCAGCTGGACGCCGGAGGTTGGGGGGGCAATATTCGTCATGCCGCAAATCATAACAATTTTTTATGGATTTGAAGCACTTAATGATTGCTGCTATAGTCGCGAACGTCGCCAAAAGCGGCCTGGACAGCGGACAAACGGCATAACACCGGCCCTGACCATCGCAATTCAAGAGGACGCAAGGCCGTCCGACGGGGCTTTCGCTGGATAACGGAAGGTCTGAAAACGTAACAAGCGCAGGTGACATGAGGCCTGAAACAAGCCAGATCGCAGAGTTATCACTCGCCTTCTGAGCCTAGATCCACGGCCAGTTCACAAAGTGCAGTCGCTTTCAGACACTCCGAGCGAATGTTTCGGAAACAACGCCTTAAGCCATGATGCGCGACCTTCCCTATCGAAGGTTGCGGTAAATGCCAACCCGCTGCGGATTCTGCGCGCGGCAGCACCCGAATTATCAGGGATACGTGTGGGGTGGAGACGCACAACCGTCGGACTGTGTAGCACTAGGCTTATTCAAGACGCTCATATCGTCCACTGTCGATGGTTGATTCCTCCTCCTGACAAAGCTTTTGCTGACAGGGTGTCTTTTGTCACCACAGCAAGCAGGATACGTCGTCGCGACTTCGACCCCTCTGGTCGGAACCTCGCTAGACACTGGAGTGGCCAACCGCTCCTGACGCGCCCTGACACCGACCGTGAGAAGTCGTGTGTGCCGAACGCCGTTTCCGGCAGCCCGGAAACCGACGGTACTACATGAAAAGAATGCTAATTAACGCAACTCAACCCGAAGAGTTGCGTGTCGCACTG
>NZ_JAQGNX010000038.1 GCF_028293835.1 Pseudomonas sp. | reverse complement strand
GCCGCAGGTGCTGGAGGAATTGGGCGCTTCGCTGGAAGTAGAAGCAGGCCAAATCGTTCAGGGTTATCGCAACACCTTTACCGCCATCCCCGAAGCCGTTCAGTTTCGCCCTGCACTGCGCCATCTCAAACCGCCGATCCACAGCACGCAAACCGCCAAGGTCACGGGGCCGCAAGGCGAGGAAATCCACTGCGATAAGTTTGGCCGAGTGAAGGTCAAGTTTCACTGGGACCGCCGTGATCTGGAAGACGAAACCACCAGTTGCTGGGTGCGGGTGGCGTCCAGCTGGGCGGGCGCTAACTACGGTGCCGTAACTTTGCCCCGGGTGGGCATGGAAGTATTGGTCTCGTATCTGGAAGGCGATCCGGATAAGCCGATTGTCATGGGGTGTTTGCCCAACAGTCTAAATCCTGTTCCTTACGAACTGCCGGCCAACAAGACCAAAAGCGTATTTCGTAGCCGCAGTTCAAAGGCGGCCCAAGGCTTTAACGAAGTCTCTTTTGAAGATCGCAACGGCGCCGAGTTGGTCTACCTGCGTGCCCAGCGAGACATGGAGCAGTTGGTTCAGAACGACAGCCGTCTTGAAGTACGCGGTGAACGAAAAGAGACCATCAAGGGCAACAGCACCACCGTCATCAAGGCGGACCAAAACCTCACTGTTACTGGCGCGCGCAAGGTGCAATTGTCTGCTGGGGATCACCTGCAAGTGATGGGTTCCAGTCATACCCGCATCGGCGGTGCGCTGGTCGTAGAGGCTGCGCAAGAAGTGCACATCTCTGGAGCGAACATCGTCATTGACGGCGGCATCAGCCTGAGCTTGTCCGTTAACGGCCAACATCTTGTTCTGAACCCGGCGGGGATTTTTTCCAGCGTACCGATTGTGTTGGGTGGTGTGCCGCTACCGGGGACGCCTGCAGCTCCGCTGGCGCCGGGTAGTAACCAGCCGTTAGAGGCTGGGGAAGTATTAGCTACGAAAGGACTGATCAAGGCAATCAAAGACAAATACCTAGCTTGCCCGATATGCATGCTGACCAACACGGAGAATAGCCATGACAACGGCTAAACCATCCGCACTGAGATTGCCCGATGACCTGCCATGGACAAACAGCGCGGGCTTATTGCTTGACGCCGTCCAGGTCGAACACTTACTAGCGAAGCTGTTTTCATGGGATTGCACGGTAACTGTGGAGGTCCTTTACCTGCAAACACGTTTCGCCCAATTCAGAGATATCTCTCCCTGTCTGGTCCGGTTGAAAGGTCAGGATGACGCGCTTTTAACGCACTTTTTAGCCAACACCCAAGAGCAATGGGGCTATCTGCTGTTCAGCGATGCGCCGTGGTCAGACATGACTGATCATTTGCGCTGGCTAACAACTATCGAGCACCCCAGCGGCGCGGAAATGCTGTTGCGTATTGCTGATCCGGCAGTTGCGCACGCGTTGCTTGGCGACACGCAACACTCCACCTCCCGGCTATTTGGTCCATTCCAGCAGGCAGTGGTTATTAACACCGTTAATGACGGCTGGAATCACTACTTTCGGCACGGCACGGCGCCCGCTGCAGATTACTCAGCACCGTACCGATTGAGCGAACCGCAATGGTCGCTACTGGAAGAGGCCAGCTTCAGCAAAATGGTGTCCGAACTCTATCTGCACATGCAGGAATTTTTTCGTCACGCCGAGCCAGGCCTCAGTGCCGTAGCGCACTGGAGCTACCTGGAGCATTTAGCTCGGCGTTCCGTCGCCTACGGAAACGACAGTGAGTCGGATATCTGGCTTTTCGCCAATGCCCACGGATTGTTGGGTGATCAGGCAATGCGTGAGGATCCGGAGATCCTTGAGCTACTGGCCCCCACGAATCCACATCCCGAAATGCGCATGCAACAGATCTCCACGTTGGCCGAACGGAAGTGCTTCCCATGACTGATCTTATGACCCCGCGCGGCCACTTGGCCAACCTGATCGCGAAGTCCCGCAGCCACGACAGCATCAGCGCTAGCGGCGTCTGCCCTCTGACTAAAACCACGATCCAATTGTTGCCCCTACGCTATGGATTGGTAGAGCACCTCGCTCCGCCCGCCGACATTCCCATGCCCCACACGTTACAAAGCAGGGCAATGGGCATCCGGCTGCTGCGTGACGGCTATCTGTACGTTATCGACAGCGACAGCGGGTATCTCCATGAGTACCTGGTTGAGCAAGGCGCTATTTCCAAGCTGTTGTGGGAAGGGTCAGAAGTCGCTAACGATGTTCGCCAGAACGCAGTCAATGATGAACATCGTCTGGTATTGCGTCGCAATAGATCAATCCATGTCGCTTACTCGGAAATTCAGTGGACCGCTCATAAGTGTTCACAAGTGATCCGTTCCGCCACTGAGCGTGAGCGGTTCATGCAAAGCGTTAATCTCGCTTCGGCCAGCAGCGAACACACCGACAAACATCTACTTACCGAGAGCCAAGCTAAAGAATGGCTGGCAGAGGTTGCGGAAAATCGCTGCGAGGCAGGCGGTCGCGGCCCGGTTGATCGAGCACCAAAAAAAGAACTGCCAGACGGCACCGATCCGGGGGAAATCACCCCTTATATATGGGAACAGAAGCCGCTGTTTCGTCATACCTGGATTGAGGAACTGACCAGTCAAGTAGGCGGTGCCTACAAGAATGACTTTCTGTTTTTGGTACTACGCGACGACATCGGTGTGATGCGCGACCTTGCTGCAGCGCAACTTAAGGTTGCGGACTGGATGGGTCGATGGGCTGACGATGATGTGGTTCAGCGTCAGTACCTGACGGGTAGTTACATCGAGTCTCTCTATACCGTTAATCAAAGCCGCCCGACCGAACTGGCTCGAAATAACCCCGGCGTAGCGAAGTTACTTAAAGACACCAGCGAGTCAGAGCAAGGGTCGCTGCTGAACTATCTACACACCAAGCGCGAGTATCAAGGTCCTGCCCTGTATGGCAATGCAGGCGAGTGGCGAGAGCTGGCCAAAACCAATCCGCTTGCGAAAGCGGTCGTGGATCTGCGTGACGCGCTGGGTGTTGAACGCTGGGCAACCCATGAACAGACCATTGCCGAGCTTACTTTCCAAACCTATGAATCGCTTCATGGTGCGGAGCCCGGCGAGCGCGGTATCGATGACGTCGTGCATCGGCAAGCCATGCAGACCTTTGTGCTCAAACAGCAAACGCTACTGCAGCACTGGCAAAAACAACTTAAAAGCATTCGCGCTGACCGCCTGAAAATGATCGTCGAAGGGCATTTTCATCGTGCGGCCTGGTATTACGATTTTCAGCAAAGCGACCAAATAAAACATCGGCTGGAAACCGAACTGCTGTGCGTCGCAGCCATCTGTGATGACCCTGACGCCTGGCAGCAACTGGAAGCCTATCTGGAGAAAAACCCGCTTGTACAAGTCCCTGGCCTCGATACCCTGAGCGGCCCCGAACAGGACGAGACGTTAAAACAACTGGCAGACCTGAGTAATGTCGCGATCAAAATCGCTGACGTCCCCGCCGCTGCGGCCGATATGGATGCCCTCGCGAACCAGTTCAATGGTCTGATGCGCCAGCGACTGCCCAATTATTTGACGCTGACTGGGCAGTTTGAAGGGTTGAATAGTTTGTTGGGGGGTGCGTATGAGCCAGCAAACCAGATGCGCATTGCGAGTCGACTGGAAGTAATGCAACGAGAATTCCAGCACGGAGCCGCCATCGATCTAAATGATTTCATGCGCAAAATTGGTCCAGTAGCCAGGCTACGTCTGTTGAATGCTTACGCTACCAGCGGACTGACGGTAAGGGGTGCTACTCCTGCGGAAATTAAGCAGTTTATTGACGACCGAGCTACAGCGTTCGATATGCGAAAAACACTGAAAGCTCTATATAAGGAACGCCGCCTAATTCTTATACACAATAACGACACCAGTCATTTAAACAGCAAGATCAAGGACTTAAAAAGCAACCTTGTGGTGGTGGAAGATCGCATTAGCCAGGCGCTGACTCCGGGTGGTGAGGGTCCCGGAAAGATTGGTCTGGTGCTTGGGAATATGGATTCGGAACTAAGTGCTGAAATGCAACGTGCCGTACGGGACTATCGAAGCAGCGGTACGTTTAAAAAGCCGATTGCGAGTGCATTGGCGGCGAAGGGTAATCAAATTGCTGTGGTGGTGTTTTATTTTCAGGCGGTTAATTTTGTGACGGCTGCGGATGAATTATTGAATCGCCGCTCAGCCTCGTTTCGTGATTCGATACCCGCGTTGATCGCCCTCGTTGGTATGTCTGCCGCCGGATTCTCTGCCAGCCAAGGCTTATCCATCGGAATATTGCACGCTCACATTGCTGAGATGGAAAGTGCATCAGGCAAACTTAATGCCATGAGCCGATTAGGTAAATGGACGGCGCTTACAGGCCTGGGAGCGTTTTTCTTTGGGTTCATAGCCGCCGCTATCGACTTTTATAGACATTCCATTCAGTGGGGACAGGCGTTATCGGAGGGGGATGGAAAGAAACTCGCTGCCACCTCGCTGCAACTAAGTGGCGATGCAGTATTGATGGGTGCAAATGGCTGGGGACTTAAACACAATGCTCTTATTACCAGAGAAATCCTGCGCCTACCTAGAGAACTGCGCGCCATGGCGTGGGTCGAAAAGAGCCCGCGCTTACTCAGCATAGCCTTACGTGCCAACGTGATCGGCATCATGGGCATGGGCCTGCAATTGCTAGGGCAAGGAATTTACAATTATTTTAATCTGGGCGAAATGAAAAAGTGGGCGCACCACAGCGCTTGGGGCCTGGAAAATCTCAACCGGAACTTAGAAGACGATTGGATAGCCTTGGCGACGGTCGTCAAGCAACCCCAGTGTCATATGATTCGCCAGGGCGATACCACCGAGTTTCGCTTCACATTGCCCGGCGTCAGCACAGCAGACCTGGACGGTCGCGATGTATCTATCGAAGTGCATCAGCGCAGGCAAAGGGAGCAATCTCAAAAGGGGTGGGGGCGCCCGGTGCATATCCCTCCGCATTGGGAGGGTCGCAGTGAATACTTTGCCAGCCGGCTTCGGATAATAAGTCACGGCAACGAAGCGCTGATCTTGCGCCTCCGGATTTCAGAATATGAACTGTCCAGTTTGTTCGGCCTGATCATAGCGCTGGAATACAGGCTGGAAGATCATCGACCTCTGCGCCATCGAACCATTTTTCCCATCCTCGACATACATCAGTCTTACGTACACAGCACGACTATTTATCACCAAGGTGTATTTAAATACGAACCGCAGACTGAGCTTCCATTCAAGTTGAGTGCCACTGACGCGTGGCCCTTAACAGATATCGAATTGAGGGCCTACGATGCTGAATAAGTTATTCGGGCGCAAACCAAACAGCATTCCGCCCGCACCAAATCCCGACATCAAAAACAATCGACCCCGTGTGGGGGAGATCCGGAGAAACGGAGCGGAAGAAACGTTATATTTGGCGCCGCTGCCAGTATTCACCGGACAGCAAGCGGTCAGTACGCAGAACTTCTCCGAAATGAACGAAGTTTATCTGCAGATGGGCGGAACGAATAATGGCATGGTGATGCAGGGGAAATTATTGGCTTGGGTGATTTGGCTTATATTAATTGCGATGTTTGGACTTCCGCTAATCCTGGCGACGTACATCATTATATTTTCACCCCCACATATCGAACGCTTTTTTTGGGAGCTTCTGGGAATGGGGATCCAAGCTAACTTCGGAGTAATATTATTTTCCGGGATCTTTTTACTTGGTTTATGTTTTCATGCCACGCTACAGGACGTTCGTAAAAGTGCCAAACAATACCCCATACGTTTCAACCGCCAGCGGCGGGAAGTCTGTTTCGTCGATGGCGATACTCATGAAGTTCTCATCGTGCCGTGGGAAAGCGTTGTGGCCTGGGTATCTCAATCAGAGATGGTCACCCAGTACGGCTCCATCCAGATGTTCACCTTCGGCATGGGGCTTGAAGATGAGAAGAACGACACCGTGCAATTTATTCTCGCCAGTAAACCCAGCCAGGCTCATGCCATCGGTACGTGGGAAGCCATTCGCCTATACATGGAAAAAGGTATTCCCAAGGACCAGACTGGTGACTGGTTGCGGTTGATGCTGGGTCGTGATCAGACCGAAGAGGAATTGCGTCCGTACGAGGGCCTTCACACCTGGAACGTAGAGCGGCGAAATAAAGAGGATTTGGGCGATTTGCACTGCCCTTTGAGCGATGAATACATCGCCCAGGTAGGCCTGGAACCCCGCACCCGCTGGCCAGTGCGCTGGTGGTACGTACGCCGGGTGTTAACCTTCTGGAAAATGCCCTACATGCTTGCGGAATGGGGCCATAAAGCGGGTTCGCCCGTACTGCCCGAAGCGGTGCAGCTATGGTCACAACCCATCCCAACCGAACAATGGGCCAAACCCAGCGCAGCGCTGCAAAAAGCCACGCAGACTGTTCAAGACGCCATGCGTAAAAAGAAGATGCCGTTTGTCCATGCCTGCGAGTTGTTGGTTCAAGATGCTAAGTAAGTTATTTAGGCGAAAACAAAACAGCACTCCGCCCGCAATAAACCCCGACATCAAAAACAATCGACCCCGTGTGGGAGAGACCCGGAGAAACGGAGCGGAAGAAACGTTATATCTGGCGCCACTGCCTGTGTTCACGGGACAGCAAGCGGTCAGTACGCAGAACTTCTCAGAAATGAACGAGGTTTATCTGCAAATGGGAGGTAATAATAACGGCATGGTGATGCAGGGAAAGTTACTGGCGTGGGTTATTTGGCTTATATTAATTGCGATGTTTGGACTTCCGCTAATCCTGGCGACGTACATCATTACATTTTCACCCCCACATATCGAACGCTTTTTTTGGGAGCTTCTGGGAATGGGGATCCAAGCTAACTTCGGAGTAATATTATTTTCCGG
>NZ_JAQGNX010000003.1 GCF_028293835.1 Pseudomonas sp. | reverse complement strand
CGAATGCGTAGGGATCGCTGTGATCAAAAGCCAGCGTGGTGCCGGTGCTCGTGGCAACGTCGCCCTGGAGGTTGCCGGTCGCACCACCATTGCCCACTTGCACGGTGCCTTGGGCGATGGAGATGTCGGTGAAGACGAATCTCGGCAAAATGAGACTGCCATCCCCCTCCTTGATCAATACGCCGGCCCCCGTAACCGTACTCGCGATCGTTAGGTCGGCCCCGACGGTATCCAGCGTTCCGCCGTTGGCGGTCAAATCGATATTACGTGCGACCGTAAAAGCGGCGGTGTTCTGCAAGGTACCGCCGTCCAGCGTCAAATCGCCGGAGGCACCCAACGCACCGTAGCTTGAGACTGACAGGGTGCCGCCCGAAATGGAGGTACCGCCGGTGTAGGTGTTAGCGCCGGTCAAGACTAGCGTGCCGTCCCCTGCCTTGGTCAATCCGCCCGGCCCCGAAACCACACCTGTCAGTGTCAGGTCGGCATCGGCGGTATCCAGCGTTCCGCCGTTGGCGGTCAGCGTGACATTACGTGCGGTCGGGAGAAAAGTAGCCGTGTTCTGCAAGGTACCGCCGTCGAGCGTCAATCCACCGGATGTGGCACCCAACGCACCGTCGAGTGAGACCGACAGGGTGCCGCCCGATACCACCCAGGGCGTCACTGCGCCCGTGCTCCCCGTCAGCGTCCAGGTGCTGGCGTCGGTTTTTTGGAAAGCTTTAAATCCCGTATAGTTGGTAATGTTAGCGGTCAGCGGCCCGCTGGGAGCGACGATGCCAGAGACATTGAAGCTCGCCGTCGGGCTGATATCACCGCCCAGGATCAGATGGTTAGTGCCTATTAACCCCGCCGCCACATTGCCGGTAAAGCTGTAGCCCGACAGAAGTTTCAGGGTGTTGTTGCCGACAAAGCCGCTGAAGGTGATGGCGTTGGCTTGTATTCCCCCGGCCATTCCACCACTGATGGCGCCGCCAGTGATGATCGTATTGCCGCCACCTGCCGCAGCGATGCCGACGCCGCCTGAATTAGTTTGGCCACTCCCAATCCCGCCTGGGGCGCCTCCGCTGCCGGCGCCGCCGGCGCCGCTTGTGGCATTCAAAGCTCCTCCTATTTGACTGCCTCCTGTGCCCCCGGCAATGGACCCGCCACTTTCGACCGTCACCGTGGCGCCGCCGGAAATGATATTCACGCCGGCGCCCCCAATACCACCGAGACCGAGAGAGTTACCGCCGGAAACTTGTCCGCTGACGTCCAGTGCAGCGCCAGCAGCGCTGAAGACGACGCCAGCACCGCCTGTACCGGAGATGCCGGTGGGGACGGTGGGGAGACCACCAGCGCCGCCCGTGACGCTTCCTGCCGTTACGCTCAAGTTGCCGGCCGAGGTTACCCATACACCGCTACCGCCACCGCCGGTAGAACCATTGGACTGGCCGCCAGCGCCGCCAGTTACGGCCTTCGTGATCGTCAAGTTAGTACCTGATGCTGTATAGACAATGCCGGCGCCACCACCAGCGCCAGCAGCAAAGGTGGTGGAATTACCACCGGCACCACCGGTGACGGCGGAGATAAGGGTGCCACCGCTGCTCAGGACCAGACCGTCGCCACCGCCCCCGGGGCCAGCGGGGCCTCCGTTACTACCGCCAGCACCACCAGTCACCGCAGATGCCAGACCATTTAGAGATGATTGGCTACTCCCTATGCCGCCGCCACCCCCGCCGCTGGTGGCAGTGCCGACCTTACCTGCACCGCCTGGAGTGCCACCCGCAGAGGCAGTGCCGCTTGCGACAATGGCGTTTGCACCGCTGGAAGTGATAACGCCGCCGACGCCGTAGCCGGCGCCAGCGCCACCACCGGTGTTGGGCGTACCGGCGGCGCTGTTCCCACCCGCGGCGCCACCGGCATGGCTGGTGCCGGGAAAGGCCAGCATCAGGCTCACCACGAGCAGGGAAAGACGGCTGCCGTGTGGCAAAACTGTTCGTGTGGACGGTACGGCTACCTGAAGTGCAGGACCGAACGACGAAGGGCGGACTCGCATGGAAATTTCCTTTATTGATGAACATTACGCAGAAAGGAAAATACTTTTTCGTCCCGCGCTCGACAGACCGTCACAGCCACTAGGCATACCGATCAAGGATGTAACTTTTTTACTTTGCAAGAACAGAGTTACTTATTCTACGAGGTGCCACCACTTACATGCCGGCATCGTTCGTGGTAAATACTCGGTGCACGATAAAAAACATATGCACCTTGCCGCGAACCTAACAACAACAGCGCCAAAAGAGCACGACAAGTAATGTTAATAAATAGTCTCAACGAATTAAAACGTCAATCACTTTTCGAACAGACACAACTAAATAGACACCCGTTGCTTACCGTACAACTCATGCAACTCTGCCCTGTCGATAAAACCCGTGACTTGCCTGATGGACTTCCGATCCGGCGGGCAAATTATCGCGCGCCCCCCATGCTATGTATTTAGGATCGCTCCCAAAACCCGCAGGGAAAAATCCCCTCGCAGAACGGAAATTTCCTGCACGACCAGGAATTTTCCGAGCCTTCAGCCCACGCTGTGCAGCCGCGGGCGTCACACCAGCGCCACCAGGCTGCCGCTGCCGATCAGCGGCACCTTCCTGCGTCAAGACCATTTTTGACCGTAGCCCAAACTATCGGGTGATCACACAGCACCAGCGCCTTGCACATAGCTATCTCACTTATCCTGTTGATCTGGACCCAGATTACAAAACGGGAAGACGTGCAGTGAGGCAAGCAACTACACCGGCAGAGCCTAGTCCAGCCCGTACCCGTTCACTGCTGGCTATTCATCGATGGACAGACCGCATCCCTGTAAACGCAGACACAGCAAACTTTTCCGGGTGATCACCGGCATATCAAACTGGCCCTTTTCAGCCAACTCAAACATCAATGCCGAGCCGGTAGATCGTGCTCATTCAACGCGTTTTCGATGTACAACGCCAAATCGAAGCGGGCCAACTGCGACACATGGCGATTGGATGCAACCTGCAGGGCAATATTTCGCCCATGCAGGAGCTTGTAAAGAAATCATATGGGTAACGGACTTGTTCTCGTTGCGGCCATGCTGCCGTATTTATTGACGAATTACGAAAACCGCTTCCTGCATACAGCAGGGAAATCTCCTTGGGTATGGCAGAAGGCTTTTATTCTTCGATCAGCATCGGCGATGAACTGCCTCATCCAATGTGAATACCGAACCAAAGGCACCTTACTTCGTCATGTTCCTTCGCTCTCGACGCAAGTCAAGAAGGTCAGGGAGCCCCTTTTCGCGTCGGTACTGAAAGCTATGCTCCATACTTGATCTTCATCCGATGACACTGCTTCAAGCGCGAAGGGGATAGAGCCTCGGCAGCCGCTTGCTGAAAGACCAGAATGGTTGGGATGATTCGCAGATGTACACTGTCAGGCTGCTGCAAAAATGCGCACTTCGCTGCAATTAACAGCACCCCCTCACTCAGGAGTTCTTTAGTTGCAATGTTTACTGGCCTCTTTTTGGCATGAGATATGCCCTTGGCTAAATAGCCTGAATCTTTTCGACCAGTAACCCATAAGCCAAATCGAGCCGATTAATCGATGGACACCCTGAATTTACTGGTTAATAAAGTCCAGCCCCTTTCAGGCACCGTGAGTGCCGACGGGAGACTCGTCAGTCTGTCCGCAAGTCTGAGCGATCAATTGGGTTACTCGCCAGAGGAACTGCGGAACCAGCCGATTGAACGTATCTACAGTGCCGAATCAATACGTACCTTGCAGTTGCTATTCGCCAATCCACCCGCCGACCAGATAATTCATAGCTTGGAACTGACTCTGATTCGCCACAATGGCGGTCTGCTGCAAGTGGTTGCCTGCGGGCTGCTGGAGTGGAGATCGGTTCAACCCGCGCGCTTGCATCTGTTGAAAATTCCGCTCGGGGCGCTAGCCCATCGGCTACGAGAGATGCACAACGCCAATGAAGTGATGAGTCAGATGCTGCAAAGCGCGAAGGTCGCCTACTGGTGCATCGAGTTCAGCGAGGCGGTGAACATCAACACATCGCAGGATGAAATCGTCCGCCAGGTATTCGAAAACGACTCCCACTGGAGGATGTGCAATCGGGCCATGGCCGGCGTTTATGAGATGCCGGCGGATGTCGACTTCAACCAGTAACCGGTTCGCCTCTATTGGCCGCGCAGCCCGGCCAACGAGGAGTTCGTGCGGCGCTTGATCGAAGCCGGTTTCAGCGTCGACTGAGCGCTCTCGGTGGACAGCCATCACGATGGCTCACCGGCCTACGTCGAGAACGATGTTCGGGCGACATCGTCAACGAATATCTGCTGCGGATGTGGGGCAGCATTCGCGACGTCAGTCAGGAATTGCGAATACAGCACGACGCCGAACAACGTATCGATGCCTTGCGCCGGGTCTTCGATGCGGTGCCGGATGCGGTGCTGGTGATCGATGAACACCTGCAACCACAATGGCGCAATGCAGCCTTCGAAGAGACCTTTGGCATTAACCAAGGCGCCGGCATTGTCCGTCTGTTGCTGGATAAGCCCCTGCCCGAACGCACCTGGCATACCCTACGACTGCCTGTTTTAAGTGGGCGCGACTTGAACTTCAACGTGCATTGTTCGCGCATCCTGATTCGTGAAAGCGTGGCCTGGCGGGTTGCGGTGTTTCGCGAAAACCAGGGTGTGCGCCATGGGCAAGAGTTGCACCGATGAAAGACAATAACCTGCTACCCACGCTGCAGATGGGCATGCGCTCTTCAATAAATGTCAGTAGAGAGGCCCTTCGCGCATTGCTGGAAACACCAGCGCTGCACGCCTTGCTCGACAGCTTCAAACCCAGGCAAGCGCATTCCTAAAGCCATGCGCATGACCATTTACATTGGCGGAGCAGCAGCGATGTTTGCCTGCCTGGCGTTGATCTTGTCGGTGCCGGACATTGCAAAGGTCCTGGCCGGCGAAGACACCGATCCGGTCGCCACCATCCTTGCCAACGCCTTCGGCCCAGTCGGCTCTCGCTTGGTGATGGCAGTCGTGATGGTGTCTTCATTTCCTGCGTCCTGAGCCTGCAAGCCGCAGCCAGCCGTTATTGTTTGCCTACGCCAGGGATGAAATGATCGTCGGCAGCTCACTGTTCAAGCGTCTCTCGTCCACCACGTGCCATCGTTTGCACTGCTGATCAGTGGTCAGGTGCCGGCAGCCATCGTCTGCCTGGGAATGTTCATGGCGGATGCCGTGGCGACCATCGTTGGCTTTGCAGCGATTGGTATCTACGTCGCGTTTCAGTTAATCGTCATTGCTGCCGCGATTGCTCGTGCCAAAGGCTGGCGTCCAAACGGTCAATTTACGCTTGGTGCCTGGGGCCTTTGGGTGAACCTGGCGGCCCTGATCTATGGCCTGTGCGCCATCGTCAACATGATCTGGCCGCGCTCACCGGATGCTCCGTGGTACGTCAACTACGCGATGATCCTGACCACGCTTATTGTGATGGGCGCCGGCTTCGTTTACATGCTGCTGGGCAAACCCTACGAGAGTCGAAGGCGAAGGTCCGGCGCAGCCGGTGTAATTGAAACTACGATTGCCAATACCACTGGGCAATAACGACCGTTTCATAACACCCATGCGCCAGAGGTGGTCGATTATCTCCGTATACATCCAGGTGTAGCGACCAACATCTATGACGCCCTACCCGTCACATCGGCACCAATGTGTTGCTTCAGTGTTTGCCCCAATCGCACCATCGCCAGCTGCAACGCCTCCACCGCTTCAATCAACATCGCAACGTCCAACCCCATACTGGCGGTTTCCAATTGTTCGCAACACTGGATCAAACAACGTGCCTTAATGATGGATACGCCCCCCTTGATCCGATGGGCCAGATTGGAAAGCCCCGCTAAATCACGGGCGTCGAACAATCTGATCAGCCGCGCCCTGTCCTCTTCGTTACAGACGAGCAGGTCGCTGAGCAAGTTTTTGATCGCGGTGAGATCACCACGCGCCAGTTGCTGCAAACTGCTCAAATCAATATCGCTTCCAGCCTCGGGCAACTTCTCGCCTGGGGGCAGTATCCCGGTGCCGGGTGGCAGCAATGCCAGTCGGGCACTTAAATCCCGGAGGCTGATGGGTTTGAACACGCAGTCGTCCATACCGGCGTCCAGGCAACGATCCTTTTCCTCAGGCTGGGCATTGGCGGTGAAGCCCAGGATCAAGCAGGGCCTGGCACCGGAAGACTTCTCTTCACCGCGAATGGCCCGCGTCAGTTCGTAACCGTTCATGACCGGCATGTTGCAGTCGGTAATGACGACATCGAAGTCACCGGTGCGCCAGGCGCGCAGGCCGTGAGCGCCGTCTTCGGCATCGCTGACGCCGTGGCCGAGATAGGTCAGTTGCTGGGACAACAACGATCGGTTGGCCGGGTAATCGTCGACCACCAGAATGTTGAGGGTCCGCGTCTGCGATATCAACTCAACCAAGGGCAACGTGGCAGCGGGCATGGGTTGTAAGGTCAGCAGGTCGAGGGAAATATCAACCTGCGTACCCTTGCCCAGCACACTTATCAGGTGCAATTGGCCCTGCATCATTTCACACAGGGTCCGGCTGATCACCAATCCCAGCCCCGAACCGCCCCTTGCCGACTGGTGATTATTGCTAGCCTGGGCGAACGGGCTGAACAACTGTTCTTGATCTTCGGCAGAAATACCGATGCCGGTGTCCTTGACCTGCACATGAATCGTTAAACGCTCGCCGTCCGCGTTGGGCACCGCCCGCACGCTCAGGCTTATGTCGCCGTCGTTAGTGAACTTGATGGCGTTGCTCAGCAGGTTGGACAGAATTTGTTTGAAGCGTAGCGGGTCGATCAATACGTCGCGGCTGGCCTTGAGGTCGAAATCCAGCACCAGACGTAGGTCTTTTTGCCGAGCCACTCCGTCGAATATCCGTACCACCGACTCGACCAACTCGCGCAAGCTAGCTCGTTCCGGGGCGAGGGACAGGCGTCCTGACTCAATGCGCGCAATATCGAGAATGTCGCCGATCAGGTCCAGCAGCCCGCGCGCAGCGCCTGACGCAACTTCGATCGCGAACCGGTCCGTGACGCCTTGATCGGCCTTCTTCATCGCCAGTTCGAGCATGCCGATCACGGCATTCATCGGGGTGCGGATTTCGTGGCTCATGGTCGCCAAGAAGGTCGTTTTCGCCCGGTTAGCGTCATCCGCGCTTTTCTTGGCATTCTGCAATTGATCGAACAGACGCTGGCGTTCACTGATATCGATCCAGCCGGCAATTATGCCCTTGACCACGCCTTCGCTGGTGCGATACGGCAACATCCAGTGATAAACCGTCAGTATCTTGCCGCGAGCCCGGGCAACAACGCGGTCATGTATGCGCGGCTCGCCCTCACTCATGACCTTCATGTATTCATCGTGGTAGCTCTGGGCTTCTTTTGAATCGGCCAAGCCGCCGCCATCGGTGATCAACTTGCCTATCACCGCCTCGCGGCACACGCCCATGATGTTGAGATAGGCTGAGTTACAATCCATCAACCTGCCCTGACGATCACGCACATAAATCGGATGCGGAGTACCGTCAATCAAGACGCGCATGAACTGAACCTGATCATTGAGCGCCATCCCGGCCTTCAGGCGCATCCCAATCAACCTGCGCAGGTAAATGATCCAGCCCCCTGCCACCAACAACAGCAGCACGGCGATGGCAAAGCCCTGGATGATCGCCAGGCGGTTGTGCGCCCAGCCACTCTCGACCACCACGTCGCTATGCCAACGGTTGGTCAACTCATCCATTTCCTCGGGGGGAATGCTTTGCAGTGCTTTATCCAAAATCGAATACAGCTCCAGCGCACCTCGGTCGATGGCGAAGCCAAGGCGCAATGACTGCACGCCAACGATACTGGTCACGCGCAAGCGGTCTACGAACGAACGCAAAATAAGGTAACGGGCACTGATCAGCGAATTGATGGCGCCGTCAGCCTCGCCCTTGGCCACCAACGCCATGGCGTCGGCTGACGTCGCTGTCTCGATCAGTTGAATGCCGGGAAAGGTTTTGCTGATGAAATCATGCAGCACGCTACCGCGCCAGAGCGCCACTTTTTTACCGATCATGTCATCCAGAGTGGCCGTGTTACCCGCCTCGGTCGAACCAATCAAGACAAAAGGATTGGTCAAGTAAGGTCGAGAGAAACGTAGCTCGCTTTCACGCTCGACATTGGGATTGAACGCCGCGATCAGGTCGGCTTCACCCTTCCTGAGTTGTTTGACCTGCTCACTGGTCGAGCTCGCGCGGACCACGTCGAACTGCAAACCCGTGCGCTGGCTGATCTTGGCCAGGACCTCGGCACTGATACCGCGGAATTCGCCTTGCGCGTCGAAGAACGATACAGGTGCCAAGGTCTCGTTGACCGAGACTTTCAGACGGGGATGCTTGTCCAGCCAGCGTTGTTCAGTCGCGCTGAAATGCAGGGGATGGAGGCCGGGCATGTCCATGCCAGCGGCACTCCAACGGCGGAGAATTACCAGACGCTCCGACAGGGGAACCACGGCCAACGCGGCATTGGTGATGCGCAACAAATGTTGATTGTCACCCATCATGGCAAACGAGAAATACGTCGCTCGCGCACCCGGTACGCCTATCACGTGAACATCGTTTACATAGTTTTTGTTGACCAGATAATTGGCGCTGATGGAGTCGCCCAGATATACATCGGCCTGACCAAATACCACGGCCCCAATAGCGCTGGGGCCGGAGGGATAAAATTTCAGCTCAGCCTTGGGATAGCTCAAGCGAGTCGCAACCGTGGGTTGATAGTGATCGAGCATGGCCAGACGACTATCAGCCAGATCAGGCTTCAACGTCTGATCTGCGCCACTGCGGGTCACCAGTGTTGGCTGAGCTTCGGCATAGGCACTGCTCATTACCAGCTCAGGATCCGATCCCTCGAAACTGTTGGCCGTGCCTACCAGATCCAGCTCACCGCGTTTGAGCGCGTGTATCTCCTCGGTTCGAGAGTCATAACGGCGAACCTCGATCCTGGTGTGCAGCAGGGAGGCGAGCAGCCCAGCGTAGTCTGCCGTGAGTCCTTCGTAATCCTGGCCATTGGTGATCATGTCGAAGGGCGCGTAATCCGGCGCCGATACACCTAATCGCAACGAGCGCTTGCTGCGCAGCCAACGCCAGTCCAACTCGTTCAAAGCGACGGCGAAGCCCTCGCCATTTGAACGACCGAGGAGGTTCAAGGATTGCACCTCGGCCTGTGCTGTCGCAATACTTCCCAATGGGCCGAGCACAAATGCAGCAAGCAGAAAGTTGCGCAGACAATTTCTCACTCATATCAGGTCATTACGTGTAGCAAGAGTGGCCAAATACATCCATACACCATGGGTGGCATCAATCGGGGTCTCGACCGGGTCCACTCGAAGGCTGCTGGTGATCCATGATCTTTCCTTCCGTTTTCACTTTCAAAGTGAAACGTCCTGCGCGAGCATCGGAAACTTCCTAAAGCAGGATGGAAAGTTCTTTGCTTGATCGAAAAATACACTAACTGGAATGAAGTACTTCATCGTTCATCGCCCGCACTTCAACCCGATCAATGACACTCATGACTTGCCGAATCGCCTCTTTATCGGGAGGGCAGGACATTGAGAAATTCATAGCCGACACCGAGGTTCGAATCGAGGATGGCAGTTCTACCTTCCCGCTTTGATACACCAATAGATTCTTGATATCCGGACTGCCACGAACCGCTAACTCAAGCGCTGCTCCGCCGCCACTTAACACGGACTCATTGATAACCACCAGATCAAAATGATAGGACTCGCAACTGAGAATAATCAGCAACTCACGCAAGGAGACAAGGGGGGCAACACGATGATAGCCAAGCCCTGCAAGATGCTTTTCTATACTCAGTCGCCGGGAGTGTTCTTCATCAACTAACAATATACGCAACCGTGGATTGGCCATGGGATACCTTACTTTCTATCGTGACAAAGCTGGCAGTACGCAGCCCCAGACAAGGGAACGGAGGCGGTCTACCAACGACAAAAACTCTTAAATCTTGTTGATAAACGCGTTTTTCTGTGCCACCCATGACAGCAATCTTTCGGCGTTCATGGGGCGTGCGCACAAGTAGCCCTGGGCTTGAATACACCCGAGCTGGATCAACAACCGGCGTTGGAGTTCGGTTTCCACACCCTCCACGACGACCGACATGTTCAGTGCCTTGCCCAGCGCCAGCGTGCTGCTGACGACGGCGCGGTTACAGACACTGGAGGCCAGATCGCGAATAAAACTGGCGTCGAGCTTTATCTCCGTGAACGGCAACTGACAAAGACGCTCGAGCGAAGAAAACCCGATACCAAAGTCATCAATGGACAACCCGGTACCCATCATCCGCAAACGAATTAGACTTTCCAGAACGGCGGGGGACGTTTCGATCAGCCCACTTTCGGTAATTTCAAAGGTTAAGCGTGACGCCGGCACCTGGTACCGCTCGATCAGTTCACTGATGCGGGCAACGAGCACCGGGCTACCAAACTGCTCGGCCTGCACATTGAACGCGAGCTTCAAGTGCCGCCCCTGCGCCGATGCTTCGCGCAGCAGAAACAACCCTTGTTCTAATTGCGAGAAAAACAATTCATCCATCAATTTGAAGCTGCACAACAACGGTAGAAACCCCCCCGGATTCAATAGTCCATGGACAGGGTGCTCCCACCGGGCCAGGACTTCCATGCTGTCGACAACACCGGAAACGAGATTGAATTTCGGCTGAAAGAACGCTTTGAATTCACTGGCCGCAAACGCCTGCTTCAACTCCGCCCTGGTCGAAAGTTTGAAGCTGACGGGACGAGAGACATCAACCTTGTCAGCGCCTAACTTTTCAAGGAAACGACCCAACATCGGCGCAATCGCACTTGACCGCACGGGTGTATCGACATAACCCAGCACGTCGACACCGTGCATCGCCAACATTCGCCCTATTGCAGTGTGCAAGTCCGTGGGGTGCAGGCTGCAAATAATGATGGAATGGATATAACCACCACGGCTAAGTTCTTCTACGACCGTGAGCCCTTGCAGGCAGTGAAGTTTCAAACTGCACACCACAATATCCACCGGACCGGTGCGCTTGAGTATTTCCATTGCAGCCGCACTGTTTGTAACCGCCATGACTTCGCTACAACCCAGATCCTGAAAAACGCGAGTCGCGACAAGCCGTTTAAAAGGGTGCTCCTCAATAACCAGAATACGTATCGGCAAGAAAGACATGGTAGTTACACATATGATGGGGGACGTGTGAATTATTACAACGCACGCCCTATGTGTATTTAGGAACGATCCTTGGATTGCCGGGAAACGTCCATAGGTTCCCCGGAAATTTCCCCCTCCCTTGGGAATTTTCCGTTGGGCCACCCTGCATGCAACATCACGCCGAAGCCTGTGGACTCATCCCAGTGCGAGCAGCGCATTGCGCAATGTCGCCATCGCTTGCTGCAAGGCTTCGACGGCGACGATCACCCGCGCAGGCTCTGCACCAAGACAGGCTTTTTCCAGTTCGGCGCAACTGATGAGTACGTTCTGCGCGCCGACGATCCGCCCGCCCCCTTTGATCCGGTGCGCCAGGTCGGCCAGTCCCGCAAGGTCCATGGCCAGGTAATGTCGCGCCAACACGTTCAGGTCTTCATCCAGGCTGAGCGCCATGTCCTTGATAATGGTATTAATTGCCTCCTGATCGCCCTGCGCCAGTTGATGAAGCGATGAGAGGTCGATGTCATGACCTCGTCCCACAACGGCGACCGCGACCAATGATTTTTGGGGGCGCATTACGGGCTGGATCACCGACAAATAGGCACTCATGTCCTTGAGCCTGATGGGTTTGAACAGGCAATCGTCCATCCCGGCATCCAGGCAACGTTGCTTTTCTTCGGGCTGGGCATTGGCGGTCAAGCCCACGATCACACAACGCGCCGATCCCAGTCGCTGTTCCTCGTCGCGGATTGCTTGCGCAAGGTCGTAGCCGTTCATGATGGGCATATGGCTGTCGGTGATCACCACATCAAAAGCACCTTGGCGCCACGCCCTCAAGCCGTGTGCGCCATCCTCCGCGTCACTGACGTCATGCCCCAGGTAATTCAGCTGCTGGGAAAGCAGCAAGCGATTGGCCGGGTAATCGTCGATGACCAACACATTCAAGCGTCTAGCACGAACCACCGGTTCCACGACTTCGCTGCTGGTCGATTCAAGCCTTTTCAGTATCGGCAGCCGCAACGCGACTTCGATCCGGGTGCCCTGGCCCAACGTACTCGAGAGGGTCAAACGCCCGCCCATCATCTCGCACAATGCGCGGCTAATTGTCAGACCCAATCCGGAGCCGGCTCGCATCGCTTCAATGGTGTGGCCGACCTGGGTGAAAGGGTTGAACAACAGGGCCTGATTTTCCGGGGAGATACCGATGCCGGTGTCCACCACGCTCAAAGTCATGTCGAGCTCGGTGCCGTCGGCAGTCGGGGCGCAGTGCAGGGTAAAGTGCACTTCACCCTTAACGGTGAATTTGATCGCGTTGCTCAACAGATTTGACATCACCTGTTTGAGCCGCAAGGCGTCAACCAGCACTTCACAATCAGACTGGGGATCGAAGTCGACCCTCAGCTCCAGAAATTTTTGCTGCGCCACCCCATCAAAAATACGTACGATTTTACGTGCTTCCTCTCCCAGGTTGGCCCTTTTCGGCGCCAGCGTCAGGTGCCCCGCCTCGATACGCACGATATCTAGGATGTCACCCAGCAGATCAACCATGCTGTTGGCCGCACTGGACGCCACGTCCAACGAGACCCGATCAATAATGCCTTGCTCGGCGCGTTTGCTGGCCATCTCCAGCATGCCCAACACACCATTCATAGGCGTACGTATTTCATGACTCATGGTGGCCAGGAATAAGGTCTTGGCCTTGTTGGCTTCTTCTGCCACCTGTTGGGAGGCCTTCAACTGATCCAGTAAATGCTGGCGATCCGTGAAATCGATCCAGCCGGCCATGACGCCAATGACCCGCCCTCGCTGGTCGAAACACGGAAAGATCCAGTGAAAAATGGCGACGGTATTGCCGTAGGGCGCAACCAGAACGCCGCCGCCGATTTCAGGCACCCGCTCTCGCATGACCTTGAGGTAAAACTCGTGATACTGCCGAGCCTCGACGGGATCCATGTGCTGGCCGTCAGTGATTTTCTGGCCCAGCAGCTCGTGCAGGTCCAGCGAAAAGAAGTCGAGATAACTGGCGTTGCAGGCGACCAATCGGCCCTCGCTGTCGCGGATGAAAATCGGCTGCGGCGTGCTGTCAATCATCGCGCGCATCTTGGCCACGTGCGCCGCCAGGGCGCGGGCCGGGTTGTCCGTTTTGCGCCGCCACCACAACACACCGCCGTGCCAGCAGACAACCGAACCCAGACCGGCCAGCAGCATGCTCCAGTAAAAGGTCGATGCCCCGCGGGTATGAACCGCCATGTCGAGCTCGAAGCCGGGACTCTCCGTTGAGTTCGCGGGTGCGCTCGCAGAAGATATCTCAGCCTGCGCCAGCATCGGCAACGCGGCGATCAGCAATGACGCGATAATTCCCTTGGCGGCGATCATCAGATAATACTGTTGCGCTTGGCCACTTCCGCCAGCGACACCACGGAGGTCACCTCAAACCGTTCCAACAAACGTGTTTTATAGGTGCTGATGGTTTTATTGCTGAGCAACATCAGATCGCCGATTTCTTTATTACTGAGCCCCAACGCCAAGTGTTTGAAGATTAACAATTCCCGATCGGACAAACTTTCTATCACCCGCGCTTCGTTCATCTCGGTGTCACTGCGACGGACCGAGCCAATATTCAGGTTAGGGAAATAGGTATAACCCGACATCAAGACTTTGACGGCGCGGCGCAGGTCATCCAAGTCATCGATTTTCGAAATAAAACCAGCAGCCCCGGCGTTCATGCAACGTTTAAGGTACAAACCCGGCTCCAGGGACGTCAATACCAGAATCCGGGTCGAGAGATTCAAGTCGACAATACGCCTGATCACTTCCAGACCATCGAGTTTGGGCATGGAAATATCCAGCACCACCAGATCCGGGGCGACCTCGCGTGCCTGCTGCACCGCATCGGCACCATCACCCGACTCGGCCACAATCTCGAAATTCTCCTGTTTCAATACCATTTTTACGGTTGCCCGAACAATCGGGTGGTCATCCACAACCAATGCTTTACGCATATCTTCCTCACTCATCCTATTCACTTGGATATCGACAACGAAGCTGATGAGACATAAAGCGAGTGCACACGCATGCCCGGCAGGGTTTAATTCTGCCGGGCATCGATACTAGAGGTTATCAACCTTCCTTCGCGCTCTGTCTATCAGATTGACTCAATCAATCCAGCCACTCCTGCAGACGCCGAGCATTCATCGGCTTTGCCAGGTGAAAGCCCTGCGCGAGCGTTCCGCCCATGGCAAGCACTTGATCACTGATGTCCTGACTACTAACGCCCTCGATCACCAGGCTCATTTCCAGCGCCCGGGCCAGAGCGATGGCGGATGCCACCATGGTTTTGCTGCGGTAATCGGACAAGTCCCGAACCACTGAACTGTCGAGCTTCAGTTGGTTGAACGGTAATTGACACAGCAATGTCAAGGACGAGAAGCCCATCCCAAAATCATCGACCGATAGACCACAACCCAATAACCGTAAACGCAACAAACTGTTCATCGTAACGACCGGCATTTCCAGCAGGCCGTTTTCCGCCACCTCAAACATCAATGACGACCCAGGAAGATCACGTGCTTTCAAGGCGTTTTCAATGAATAACGCCAAGTCTAAATTTGCCAGTTGTGAGGCATGTAGATTGAAGGCGATCTGCAGATTAGAGCGAGGCAGGCACACCAACAGCTCAAGCCCTTGGGCAAATACCTGCTTGAACATTTCATCGATCAAGTCATAAGCCACCACCGCCGACAGAAACTCTTGGGGCAACAACAGGCCACGGCTAGGATGCTCCCATCGCGCCAAGGCTTCTACGCCGGATAACTCCCCCGTGCGTAAATTGAACTTGGGCTGAAACCATGCCTTGAACTCCCCCGCTTCCAAGCCCTTTCTGACTTCAGGCTCAGAGGGCAATTTGAAGGTATCCAAAGGGATCGGTAGCGCCAAGGCTTTGCGCTTGGCGTAGTTGCGCAAAATCGACCCCAGGTTTTTTTGCATAGAATCGTCAGCACTGATAATGCCGATTAAACGGATCTGCGATAAGACGTTGATTCGCTCTACCGCCCGCAACAATTGCGGCTCCAGCGCGGAGCATAAAACCACGGCACTGACCAATCGTGCTTTGCCTGCCGCCAACAGAAAATCGAAATAGCCGATATTTTTGCTGCTCAGATCACACACCACAATATCAACGCCATCGGTGCGACGAACGACGTCAATCGCTTTACCACACTCACCCGCATGAAACACCGCCCGGACGCCCAGACCGGTCAACGCATCGGTAATGGCTTTGCGTTTCGGTAGCTGATTTTCGAGTACGAGAACCCGTAAAGAAATCATTTTTTTCCAAGCCCTCGATTTATTGTCGAGGCTATGCTGACGTTTTTGTTCGAAAATTACGAAAGCCGTTTTCCTGCTGACCATAGGGAAATTTCCGAAGATGATGGAGACGTCGTGCACAGCTGCAGCGAACGTTCCCGCCGACTCGCTCGAACGCCGGACGGATGCCATATCTTTGTGCACCGGCTGGATGACTTCGCCGGATGGATACGACCAGGGACGAGATCGATCTGGACTACGGGGTATGAAAAATTCCGGGACAAAGGATATTAAACAGCTAAGTATCACCGCGTTTCCCTGAATAAATTGGCAGTGGACTTATTCACTGGCTTGCTCAGGATCAGTGGCAATGCCCACATTTTCCCGTGGCGAGAGAAGGCTGATCGTCGTATCGATAACCTTCCTGAAAAACACTGGGATCAGAAATGCGCCGTGCATCCAGCCAACTCAACAAGTCGGCGCCACTCATTGGCCGTTCGCGGAGATACCCCTGCCCTTGATTACACCCGAGCGGTACCAATTCCTGGCGCTGCTCCTCGGTCCCAATGCCCTCGATCACGACCGTCATGCCCAGAGTTTCACCTAACGTCAGGGTGCTGCTGATGACCGCTCGACAGCGCGGTTCGTGCTCGAGGGTACGAACGAATTCTCCGTCGAGCTTGATCTCGTTGAAAGGCAGTTGGCACAGCCGCTGTAACGACGAAAAACCTGCGCCTAAGTCATCGATGGAGAGCCGACAGCCCATCATCTGTAGGCGTACCGGACTTTCCAGCGCCGTTGCTGGAGCCTCAAGCAAACCGCTCCCGGACAGCTCGAACGTCAGACTTGGGCCTGGCGTACCATGAGCACTCAGAATGGTTTTGATCCTTGAGGTGAGCTCCGGATTGGTCAACTGCATCGCCTGCAGATTAAATCCCGTCGGCGGCGACGAACACCTCCTGACACCCCAACTGCTCGGCCATGTTGAGCGCAACTGAGCGCTGGAGGGGATGATATTCAAGAACCAAAACGCGTAACGGGAGGATAGCCATCAGGGTATCTCACAGGAAATAGGCACACGCAAAGATGCCGGCACTGCCGAACATCGGTTTCGGTTTATTGATGTACGTGACGTGTTGACCTTCATCTAGCGGCGATGAAGGCCAGCCTCAGAATCGCCAATTGGCGTTGACGCTGCCCGAGCTCTGCTGGTAGCCCGAGCCAAACTGGCCGTTGTAGGAAATACCTACCGTGGTGTTTTTGCTCACGCTGACATCCGCCCCCAACTCCGTGACTGCCGCGTTGCGTAACCACATTTGATAATGGCGACGGCCGCGCCGAGCTTCTCGACGAACGCATCGTAGATATCGACCTGTGCATAAATCCGGCAGGCAGCCGTGCAATCCTGGCCCGCGCTGTAAAAGCCAAAGGTGCGAAGGCCTCCTACAGCCGCGTCGATATCGGCGTCGTTGAAGATGATCATAGGCGCCTTGCCGCCCAGTTTCATGTGCATGCGTTTGACGCTGTCGGCGGTGCTGGAAATGATAGTGGCGCCGGTGGCAATCGAACCCGTCAGCGACACCATGCGCGCTTTCGGATGATTCACCAGTTGGCAAAGTCTTGGCGCGTGCTAAGGTCACGTTACATCGACTTGATCGATATCACTTCCACATACCTGAACTTTTTTCTCGCAGCCTTGGTGGCTTCTTGCTCTGCAGAGTGGGTGCTAAGCGTATCGGCTTCAGGGCTTATCTCGTATGTTTCACCTTCGAATTCATTTCCAACCCGGAGGATGACCTTGAGCCTCGGTGTGAAGGCTTTGGAAACCCTCTCTTTCGTCGCAGCCTTCGCTGGCGGCACAGTCATGCCGGTCGGATGGGGTTCTTGCACACTGGGCGCGTCAACCGCCGTAGGTAGTTCTGCATTACCAAACAACGCTTGGCGCATCTCTTCTTCTGTCAATTCTTTAATTATGTTTAGTTTCAGAGGGGCGCTTTGTAAAACTAGCCGAATCCTATCAACCGCCAAGAGGTCGCAATATCCAAGCGCGAGGACGGGCTCGTAGCAACCTAGGCTCGTAAGGCCTAGGATTGATTGATTAGCCTCCATGTCCGCCGCCAACATGTTGGCATGCGTTCACCTATCAACTCAGCAGACCTACCCGTACCTAGTGCCTTTCGCGACGGCCAGGTGGTTGGCTACGTCCATCCGGGCAGCCCCTGCCCCCTCAGATCTCCAATCGAGCTCCTCAGATGTAGCCACCTCTTGGCGGCTGAGCAGCAGCCGAATCCTATCGACCAGCGCATTCATCGATTGAGCGGTGCTTAGATAGCCTGTTTCCGTACTGTTCATGAGACCAGCCCCGGCGGGGTGCGTTCGAGCCAATCCCTCGGTACGCCATCCAGAACACGTCTTGATGTTCATCGTCGCAGTGGTCCGCGTACGCCTCGTCAATCTGTGGCACACAGTCGAATAGGCTGGAGAGCGGAGTAGGCTTGACCTGCTCATCGCCCGGTACATCCAGAAAGACACGGTAAGCCGGCCCGTTCGTGCGAGCGACGGCCCCCATCAGACGACCGATGACGATCGCAGCATGTGATTGGGATAAAAGAAGTCGCGGATTGATGAATGTAATGAGCATGATGGTGCCTACTGGATATTGGTGTGAATGTAGCTTTAGCCTCAACTGCAACCAATCAGACCTGCACGCTTGTTGTTAACGGCGTGCAAATGTCCGGGTCGTCATACCCGTCCAGCGGATTCAGCATCACGGGATCTTTCTTAGTTCCAGCCGGCGCTACCTACCTTCTTCCGGCCGGATCTTATACGTTGCTAACCTGGAGCGAGGTATCGTAATGCACTACTTTGTTGATGCAAGTAATAACGTGTTTGCTTTTGATAATGCCAAGGATGCGCCAGTAGGCATGATCGCAATCGACGAGGCTGAAGCGCTGCAGCTGGCCGCCGCATCGGCACCTGTGCTTGACACTCAAGAGCTGATATCTGCCGAGCGTTACAGGCATGAAACAGCAGGCATCACGCTGAACGGCATCGCCATTGATACGGGTCGAGACAGCCAGGCATTGATCACCGGGGCGACCCTATCAGCAGTGATCGATGCTACTTATATCTGTACGTGGAAGACAGTTAACGGCCCGATCGAACTGACCGCGTCGCAGCTGATTGGTGTCGCCACAGCGGTTCACGCCCATGTCCAAGCCTGTTTTGATCGGGAAGGCGAGCTACTGGCCGCTCTAGAGGATGGGACATTTACTGCAGATATGCTCGGCGAAGGTTGGCCGGTATGAGCACCTACCTGACCACACTCAAAACCGAACAGACCGGTAAATGGGGGCACACGCTGCTGGCCGATCTAGTATATCAGGATGACGAACTGGGCCAGATCACTGTCCCGGTCGGTTTTCAGACCGACTTCGCCAGCATCTGGGTGCTGCATAATGCGGTCTTGATCGTGCTGTATGCCCTCGTTGCAGGGTACGGTAACTACGCAGCCACTGCCCATGATTGGCCGTATACAAATGGCCAAGTCTCGCGGCGCCAAGCCGATGATCTACTGTACAGAGCGTTGCGGGCAGAGGGAGTAGCGAAATGGCGGGCAGCTTTATTCTGGATAGGTGTGAGAGTCGGCGGCGCAAAGCGTTATAAACCAGCTTAGAGGCTGATGTCGGCCTAGTTGGTGGCCGACATCCGATGATGAGATGCAGCGTTACTCAATCATCGCAAAGTCGGTACGGGTTCTTGGATCAGGGGCTGCACCCCTGACATTCTCGCCTCTGCTGGGGGAGAAACCGGGAAGAAAAACCAATCTTTCTTCCTCCAGTCTGAACGCCAGAGCGAGCTTAGTAACGTCCAGCAACTTGTCTTTAGCTTCGAATCGTTGGATACGCCCGATTCCGCCGCAAGCTTCTCAACAGACTAGTCGAGCATCTGGCGAGCTTCGACGCAATGCTCAGGCCTGAATTGGCGTATCGACATCGCTTCGATGGTCAGGTAGTCACGGTCAAACTCTTCAGCAGTCATAGCACATTCCAAGGCATGGGTGAGGAGAATGACTATAACTGTTTATCTATACAGTATTTAACTCAGTCACTCGTTAGTGCTCAGTGCCATTCTTCGCGATAAACCACGACCTCAATCAGTGCCAGCACTGTGCCAAACATCTCGTCAGGCGGTGCCAGATCCGGCGCTCGCTTACAGGCTAACCGAGATAGGCGGACTTGAAGTTTTAACAAATCTCAATTCACTACCAAAAGGCAAAAATCGCATACATGAAAAAGCCCAACCTTTTCAGATTGGGCTAAGTCATTGAATAATATGGTCGGGACGGAGTGATTCGAACACTCGACCCCTAGCACCCCATGCTAGTGCGCTACCGGACTGCGCTACGCCCCGACTAGGCGTGTCTCTGTTTTCGCATCTGCGAAATACGATCAGGAATATAGCCTAACCGTTTGAATTAATAAAGTATGTCCCGACAAACTCACTTGCGCAAAACGCCCAGTACGTCCTCCAGCTCTGAAATCATTTGCCGGATCAGTTGTTTGTATTGGGTCGTGTCGTCCTTGGCTTCGTCGCTGGACATGCGCAAGCGCGCACCGCCAATGGTGAAACCCTGGTCGTAGAGCAAGGCGCGGATCTGCCGGATCATCAACACGTCCTGTCGCTGATAATACCGGCGGTTTCCGCGTCGTTTGACCGGATTGAGTTGAGGAAACTCCTGCTCCCAATAACGCAAAACATGCGGTTTTACCGCACAGAGCTCGCTGACTTCACCGATGGTGAAGTAGCGTTTGCCTGGAATGGGCGGTAGCTCGTCGTTATGACTTGGTTCCAGCATAAGCCTCAACTCGGGCCTTCAACTTCTGCCCTGGACGAAAGGTGACCACACGGCGAGC
>NZ_JAQGNX010000145.1 GCF_028293835.1 Pseudomonas sp. | reverse complement strand
CCCAATTGGCCGCCACCGATTACACCGATCTTCATGGAAAAACCTCAGGCGTCGCGCGGGTCTGGATTGTCCAGG
Source organism: Pseudomonas sp. (assembly GCF_028293835.1). Taxonomy (GTDB): domain Bacteria; phylum Pseudomonadota; class Gammaproteobacteria; order Pseudomonadales; family Pseudomonadaceae; genus Aquipseudomonas. The sequence continues at coordinate 4,394 of NZ_JAQGNX010000145.1, read as the reverse complement.
ACGCTGTCTGTCTGCTCAGCGCGGAATTTTTTCAGCACTGCATGGAATTGCGGGTGCTTTGCGCCAAGGATGCTGGCCGATAGCAATGCGGCGTTGATCGCGCCGGCTTTGCCGATAGCCAAAGTCGCCACGGGAATCCCGGCAGGCATCTGCACGATGGACAGCAACGAGTCGACACCCGACAACATTGACGACTGCACGGGAACGCCCAAAACCGGCAAGTGGGTCTTGGCCGCACACATGCCTGGCAAATGAGCGGCACCGCCAGCACCGGCAATGATCACTTCAATGCCCCGGCTTTCGGCCTGCTCGGCATACTGGAACAGCAGGTCAGGCGTGCGGTGAGCTGACACCACCTTGACTTCATAAGGGATGCCGAGCTTGTCCAGCATATCGGCGGTGTGGCTAAGGGTGGACCAATCGGACTTGGAGCCCATGATCACGCCAACCAGTGCGCTCATCGTCGTGCCTCTTCTATCGTGCGCCCGCAGGCGAGTCAGAAAACAACAAGCCACGCGGGAGAACCGGCGTGGCTTGTTGTACGAATAATGACCGGTCGAACCGGCCAAAGGCCGCGCAGTATACCGTAATGCGACAGGAAGACAGCCCCCTTGACGACCATTAGTCAGGCGCTCCGTGAAGATCGCCCAGCACTCCGGGAAAAATATTTTTCCTGGACCATTAAGGCCTGGGCCATCAAAGAAACAGAACATATCAGCGACCGTACCGTTCATTTTGAATTCTTTGAGAACGGCCCTTCGACGACTCGCTTTCCCTCTCCAGTCGACAACTAAAAGTGGTATTGGACGGCTGGGCCACAAGCACCCACTCATGAGACAGGTCATATGTTCGGCGCAACTAATCAAGCTACTTTGTCATGAGATTTCGCACATCTGGACTGATCTTATCCTACAACACAAATGCACACCAACCACCAAGCGAAGCGTCAAGGTCGCCTACTAACACTCTTCCGCATTTGTTTAAGTAACCCTGCAGCACGACGCTGCTATTACATCTATAACTCAAACTCAAGGATGAAAATTCACCTATGAAAAGCATACTGAAAACATGGATGTTACTGACTGCCCTTTTCCTGGCACCTTTCGCCGCTGTCCACGCCGAGCTTAACGAGCCTCACGTGTCCTCAAGTGATGACTCAGTCGAATTTCGGTCGAATCTAGGCCTATTTCTGTTTATACACGACCAAGTCAGTGAGCAAGAGCGTGCCGAACTCGGGAGCGGTTACTTGAATACATTCCTGGCCCACATGGAAGAAGTCACCGGTCGCAGAACGACGGTCACGATCATCACCGATAAACCCGGCTTTACCGACTTCGCTTATCGTCAGAGCGACCAGAGTAAGCTGATGTCAGACTGGTCCTCTACAAGCATTCGATACGCCGACGAAAACAATCTGCCGCCTCCATCTGAACGTCACAAATATATGCTGGTAACTTCGAACAAAATTGATTGGCTCACCCACGGAGTATCGGCTCCGACCCTCAACGTCGGTATTGCGTCTACCAAAATGTACAACACGATAGGACACGAAATTGGCCATTTGTTGGGCGCCGAACACGAGGCCGCGAGCGGATTGCCATGCCAGACAATCATGTGGCCCAACTCTCTCACTGCAATTAATCCTTGTTATTATTTCAGTGAAGCCAACCAGGACGCCATTCACGAATACCTGAACAGCGTCGATTAAGAAACACTGTAAGGCCAGCTACTCAATCGCACTTGACCGCTTCATTTCTCGTCGTGGGCCGTTGCGCTTTCCAGCTTGCGCCACAACAAACGCACATTGGCCTTGCGTACCAGCGCGCAGCGGTACAGTCGGATCTCCAGCGGCACGTGCCATTGCGTGCCGCCGCAGACCACCAACTCACCCCGCGCCAATTCGGCACGAACGCTTAGCTCCGGCACCCAGGCGATACCCAGCCCTTCCAATGCCATGCCTTTAAGACTGTCGGCCATGGCCGTTTCGTAGACCGTGGTAAAGCGCACGCTACGCTGACGTAACAGTAAATTCACCGAACGACCGAGGAATGCCCCGGCGCTGTAAGCCAATAACGGCACGCTGGCATCGCCTTCCAAATCAAACAGCGGCTGACCTTCTGCGTTGGCAGCACACACCGGTAGCATTTCGGTATGCCCCAAATGCAGCGAGGGGAAAATCTCGTTATCCATTTGCAGCGCGGCATCCGGGTCATAGAACGCCAGCATCAAATCGCAACCGCCCTCGCGTAATGCATGAACCGCCTCGCCAACGTTAGTAGCTACCAGCCGCGTGGCGATGTTCAGGCCCTCGTTGCGTAACTGTGCGATCCAGCGCGGAAAGAAACCCAAGGCCAAGGAGTGCGCCGCAGCGACTTGCATGACTTCCCCCTGCCCGCCTTCCAGATGATGCAAATGGCGCAAGACTTCGCCCAGCTGTTCGACGACGGTTCGTGCGGTCACAAGAAACAGTTGTCCCGCCGCGGTGAGTTCGATAGGCGTGCGAGACCGATTGACCAAGGTCAGACCGAGGGCCGACTCAAGGCTGCGAATGCGCCGGCTAAACGCAGGCTGAGTGACGAATCGACGCTCAGCCGCCTGAGAAAAACTGCGGGTCGCGGCCAAGGCGCTGAAGTCCTCCAGCCATTTGCTTTCAAGATTCATCGATTCTCCTGCCAAAAAACGCACATCAACATGTTCATACGCTTTTCGGAAACTTAACGTCACATGGACATTATGCCGTTTATGCATAGGGCAGCGCTTAACAGCATTTGCTCCGGATTGGCTACAAGCCTAGCATCAGCAGCGTTCCAGCACCCTTCGTGCCTCTTTTGAGATCATCTCTATCATGTCCTCCGCCGCATCATCGCGCACAGAAAAAGACCTGCTTGGCGTTCTCGATGTACCCGCCGATGCGTATTTCGGCATCCAGACACTACGGGCGGTGAATAACTTCCACCTCTCCGGCGTCCCGATTTCGCACTACCCGAAGCTGGTGGTGGCGTTGGCCATGGTCAAGCAAGCTGCCGCTGACGCAAACCACGAGCTTGGTCATCTGAACTCGGCGAAACATGCAGCTATCAGCGAAGCGTGTGCACGCCTGGTGCGTGGCGATTTCCACGACCAGTTCGTGGTGGACATGATTCAAGGCGGCGCTGGCACTTCAACCAACATGAATGCCAACGAAGTCATCGCCAATATTGCGCTGGAGGCCATGGGCCACAGCAAAGGCGAATATCAGTACTTGCACCCGAACAACGACGTGAACATGGCGCAGTCGACCAACGACGCTTACCCGACGGCGATTCGCCTCGGCTTGCTGTTGGGCCATGACGCGCTGCTCGCCAGTCTCGACAGCCTGATCCAGGCGTTCGCGGCCAAGGGCAAGGAATTCAATCACGTACTCAAAATGGGCCGCACCCAACTGCAGGACGCTGTGCCGATGACCTTGGGCCAGGAGTTCCGTGCGTTTGCCACGACCCTGAATGAAGACCTGAATCGCCTGCGCACCCTGGCACCGGAACTGCTGACCGAAGTTAACCTCGGTGGCACGGCCATTGGCACCGGCATCAACGCCGATCCGCGTTATCAGCAACTGGCGGTCGATCGCCTGGCAATTATCAGCGGCCAACCGCTGGTGCCAGCCGCCGACCTGATTGAAGCGACGTCCGACATGGGCGCCTTCGTGTTGTTCTCCGGCATGCTCAAGCGCACCGCGGTCAAGCTGTCGAAGATTTGCAACGACTTGCGTTTGCTGTCCAGCGGTCCCCGCACCGGGATCAATGAGATCAACCTGCCCGCGCGTCAACCCGGCAGCTCGATCATGCCCGGCAAGGTCAATCCGGTAATCCCGGAAGCGGTCAATCAAGTTGCATTTGAAATCATCGGTAACGACTTGTCCCTGACCATGGCGGCGGAAGGCGGTCAATTGCAGCTGAACGTGATGGAGCCGCTAATCGCTTACAAGATTTTCGACACCATCCGTTTGCTGCAACGGGCCATGGACATGCTGCGCGAGCATTGCATTGTCGGCATTACCGCCAACGAAGCGCGCTGCCGCGAACTGGTGGAGCACTCCATCGGTCTGGTCACTGCGCTGAACCCGTATATCGGTTATGAAAACGCGACCCGTATCGCTCGCATCGCGCTGGAAAGCGGCCGTGGCGTGCTGGAACTGGTCCGCGAAGAAGGCTTGCTCGATGACGCTATGCTCGCCGACATATTGCGCCCGGAAAACATGATTGCCCCGCGACTGGTGCCATTGAAGGCCTGACCTTAAAGCGGCCTCGCAACACGCTCACCAGCAGGCTGTGTGGAAACTACTGCGGGCTGGGCACCTTCGGTGCTACGCACGCAATACTGCGTTAAAAACAGGCTCGTGCGCGAGTCCGATCAAA
>NZ_JAQGNX010000128.1 GCF_028293835.1 Pseudomonas sp. | reverse complement strand
GCTAACTGTTTGCCGGCGCTGTGGCCAAGGTCCTTATGATCAAGCCAGCGTTGCAGATGGGAATCATGGCCGCCGTCTTCATGCTTGACGATGCGTTTGGCGGCAACCAAGGTTGTTTGGTTGATTCGGCTGTGGGTCAGAATGTCCAGCAGCACATCGAGTATTTGCCGCTGGTTGCGGGCCGGTGCTTCGATCACAAAGGTGGTATCGGCGTTGCTGGTGAAGGCGTTCCAGTCACCGCCTAACGCTTGTAGGCGTTCCTCAAGACCTCCCTCGCCGCGATCATCGGTGCCGCTGAACAGCAAATGCTCCAGCAGGTGCGGGAGCTCTTTCTCGTTGCAGCCAAAGTCGTCAAAACCTACGCCCACCACTAAGCGAATGGCGACATGACCTTTGTCATTGCCAGGTTTCAGCAGGATTTGCAGACCATTGGGTAATTCGTAGCCCTCAACCTGGTAGCGATCCAGTGCCATCGAGGCTGCTGAGCTAAGGAACAGGCAAACAAACAACAGGCAACGCATAAAGCGGGATTCCTTGCGGGCCGATATCCATAACAGACTTCATCGGCCCGGGGTCGTTCATAACGGCTGTTCCGCCTCGGCGTCACTGGACAAGGCTCCGGTGTCCGATGTTTCAAGCACCGCGTAGGCGCTGCTGCAGAATAACGAGTTAAGGCGCTTCATGTCGGCGATCAGTTCCAGGTGCAATGAGCTGGTCTCGAGACTCTGCACTACCTTGCGCTGCAGACGGCTGACGTGGGCGTGGGCCAAGCGCCGTTCCTGGGCGCGAAACCTGCGCTTTTCACGCAGCAACTGCCGGGCGCTTTCCGGGTCGGCGCTGACAAATACCGACAAGCCAAGACGTAAATTCAACAGCAGTTGACTGTGCAGCCCAGACAATTCTTCCAGGCCGACTTCGGAGAACGAACGTCTTTGGGAGGTCTTTTGCTGCTGGACTTTGCGCAGCATGCGCTCGATCAAGTCGCTGGCGAGCTTAAGGTTGATTGCCAGCTCGATAATTTCTGCCCAACGCCGGCTGTCCTGCTCGCCCAAGTCTTCGCGAGGCATTTGCGCCAGATACAGTTTGATCGCGTTGTACAGCGCTTCGGCGTCATCATTGAGGCGACGCATCTCGACAGAGACGGATGTCTGCGTGCCGCGCAGTACTTCTTGCATGGCGTTTAGCATGCTTTCAATCAAATCGCCCAGTCGTAGGGTTTCGCGAACAGCGTTAGCCAGCGCCAGGCTCGGTGTCACCAGTGCGGTGGTGTCCAAATGCCGGGGTTTGGCGACGCCGCTGGTTTCCGGGCGCTCTGGCAATAGCCAGGCACAGAGTCGAGCCATGGGGCCGACGCTAGGCAACATCAGCAGGCAGCGCAGGGTGTTGTAGGAAACGTGGAAGCTGATGACCAGGCTTTGCGGGCTGTAATCCAGGGAGTCCATCCACGCTACCAGCGGGCTGAGCACTGGAATGATCAGCAACAGGCCGATGAGCTTGTACAGCAGGCTGCCGAGGGCGACTTGTCGTCCGGCAACGTTTTGCATGCTGGTGCTCAAGAATGCCAGCAAGCCACTGCCGATGTTCGCGCCGACGACGACCCCAATCGCCACGGGCAAACTGATGATGTCCGATCCCGCGAGGGTTGCCGTCAGCAGCACGGCGGCGAGGCTGGAATAGGAAATCAGCGCAAACATCGCCCCGATAAGGGCATCAAGCATGATGTCGCCGGTCAGCGAGGCGAACAGCACTTTAACCCCGGCTGCGTGGGTGATCGGGGCCGCTGACGTCACAATCAGCTGCAACGCGAGAATGATCAGGCCCAAGCCAATGCCGACTCGGCCCAACTGCCCGGCGCGGGTTTGCTTGCGCGACAGAAACAGAATCACGCCCAGGAAAATCAGCAGCGGTGACAGCCAGGACAGGTCGAAGGTCAGCACTCGCGCCATCAGTGCTGTCCCGACGTCTGCGCCGAGCATGATTGCCAACGCCGGTGTCAACGCCATAAGCCGCTGACCAACGAACGACGTCACCAACATGGCGGTGGCGTTACTGCTCTGGACCAGCGCCGTAACCAGGATGCCGGAAATAAACGCCAGAGGTCGCTTGGACATGTTCTGGCTGAGTACGCGGCGTAATGGTGAGCCATACACGCGAAGGATGCCGGTACGGACAATGTGCGTTCCCCAAATCAACAGGGTAACGGCGGACAACAAATTTAGCAGGGTCAGCATACAGAGGCCCCCTGTGGTCACCCAAGCCGGGTGAGGATGAGAAGTGCAGCATGAGGCGAGCGCGATGGGTGCTACTAAGATGTACCAGCGCTCTCCTAAGCTTTAGTCGGCTAATGGCCTTAGCGCCAGCATCGCATAGGCGATAGCGTCATTGAAACAAAACCGTCATAAATCAGTGGATTGAAATGCAAAAAAAACGGGGCATGCGCCGCCCCGTTTTCATTCAGCGGCGTTGATTATCAGCCGAGGGTATCCTTGCGCAATCTAACCGGCTCGCTGGGCGCCTTCTTTTTTGCAATCGAGGTGCGCATCTTGATGTTGATCGCTTCAACCGCCAACGAGAAGGCCATGGCGAAATACACGTAGCCCTTGGGCACATGCACATCGAACGCTTCGGCAATCAAGACTACGCCTACGACGATCAGGAATGACAGGGCCAACATCTTCAGCGACGGATGCTTATCAATGAAATCGCTGATCACCCCGGCGCACGCCATCATGACCAGCACGGCCACGACGATGGCTGCGATCATCACCGGTACGTGGGACACCATGCCGACCGCTGTAATCACCGAGTCGAGGGAAAACACGATGTCGATGATTGCGATTTGGATGATCGTATAAAAGAACTGACCGCCCTTCCCTTTTGGTTCGTCAACCGACTCTTCTTCACCTTCCAGGCCGTGATAAATCTCCTGAGAGCTTTTCCACAGCAGGAACAGGCCACCCAACAACAGAATCAGATCGCGCCCCGAAATACCCTGGCCCACCACCACGAACAAGTCCGCTGTCAGGCGCATGACCCAGGTGATCGACAGCAGCAAAAGGATTCGAGTGACCATGGCCAGTGCGAGGCCAAAAATCCGCGTGCGTGGCTGCATGGGTTTAGGCATGCGGCTGACCAGGATCGAAATCATGATGATGTTGTCGATGCCGAGGACGATTTCCAAGGCGGTCAGGGTGAAGAAGGCAACCCAGATTTCAGGGTTGGTCAGCCATTCCATAAGTGATCCTTTAAGCGGTTAAGCCCCGTTTGCTGTGTTTCACGGCCAGGGGATGAATCGTCAGCTTCATAGACTGCTGTAGAGCGGGAATATTCCCATCAGCAATGCGGCGAACATTATGCACAGGCAAACCAGCACTGCCCATTTGAGGGTGAAGCGCTGGTGGTCGCCAAACTCAATGCCCGCCAATGCCACCAGCAGGTAGGTCGAGGGAACCAGCGGGCTCAGTAGGTGCACGGGTTGGCCGACGATGGACGCGCGAGCCATTTCCAGCGGCGTAATGCCGTAATGGCTGGCCGCTTCGGCGAGGATCGGCAGCACGCCGTAGTAGAAAGCGTCGTTGGACATGAAGAAGGTGAACGGCATGCTGACTAGCGCGGTAATCACAGCGAGGTAGGGACCGAGGGCGTCCGGGATCACTGCCAGCAGGCTTTCGGACATCGCCTTGACCATGCCGGTGCCCGACAGAATACCGGTAAAGATACCGGCAGCGAAAATCAACCCGACCACTGCCAGAACGCTGCCAGCGTGAGCCGCGATGCGGTCCTTTTGAGCCTGCAGGCAAGGATAGTTAACGATCATCGCGATGCTGAACGCGACCATGAACAACACCGGTAATGGCAACAGGCCGGCGATCAGTGCCGCCATCAGAACCAGGGTTAGGCCGCCGTTGAACCAGATCAGTTTTGGACGACGCGCTTCGGGAAATTGCGAAACGCTGATTTCGCTATGATCGACCTCATCGCCCGGCAGGTGTAACTCACCCAGGCGCGCCCGCTCACGCTTACCGTACGCATAGGCAATCAGCAGAATGGCGATGACGCCGGCGACCATTGCCGGGATCATCGGCACGAAGATGTCTGAAGGATCAACATGCAACGCGCTGGCGGCACGAGCGGTAGGTCCGCCCCACGGCGTCATGTTCATCACGCCGCCAGCCAGAATAATCAGACCGGCCATGATCCGCGGGCTCATACCCAGGCGGCTGTACAGCGGGAGCATGGCGGCGACGCAAATCATGTAGGTAGTGGCGCCATCACCGTCCAGGGACACCACCAGCGCAAGTACGGCCGTGCCGACTGAAACTTTGACCGGGTCGCCTTTTACCAGCCTGAGAATCAGGCGTACAGCCGGGTCGAAGAGACCCGAATCGATCATCAAGGCGAAGTACAGAATGGCGAACATCAGCATTACGCCGGTGGGCGCGAGCTTGGTGATGCCCTCGAGCATCATGGGCCCGATGCCGGCGGCAAAACCGCCGAGCAAGGCAAAAGCGATAGGTACCAGAATCAGAGCGATCAAGGCCGAGAGGCGTTTGCTCATGATCAGGTACATGAACGCAACGACCATGGTAAAGCCGAGGAAGGTCAGCATAGAAATACAACGGGCAGGGATAGGCCACAGAGGCAGGCACTTGCAGACATCAGGATCACCGTTTTTATGAGTCTTGTTGTTGTTCAGCGGCCGATCTAGTGTCGGCGACGGGGGCGATCCTAAAGGGACAAGCTTTCAGCCAGCTTTCGGTGATTAAAGAATGTATTTCTCCGGGCTTCGATTCACGTCAAATTCGATGTCAAGCCAAAGACTCCCACAGGGGATTTGCAGAGTGTTATGGCAATTCCAACCCGCCGGCCGCTTTGTGCAGGGCGCGCAGATGTGCGCCGATTTGTTTGAGGTTGGCTTCGTTGGCGGCGATCTCGGCGGCGCGGTCGGGCTCTAGTAACGCGCGAACTTCCTTGTCCAGATCACCTGTTAGGCGCAGCAGTTGCTTTTGCCGTTGGCTACTTTCGTCTTCCAGGCGGTGCCATTCATTGGCCTGGGGCAAGCCATACCCGCCACTGTCGAGCAGTTCGGCCGGCCGGCTGAGAAAGCCACTGCTGGCGAGGATTTCGCGCAGCGTGCCGGTGGCCTGGGAAACACTGCCGTCCTTTTGCTCTTGGGCGCTGAGGTAGCGTTCTTTAACTTCTTCTTGAGCCAGCAGCAATTGCCTACGCAGGCTGGCTTGTTCCAGCAACAGCATGGCAGCACTGGTGCGCAGGTTGGCGTTGGTGAACCATGGGTTGCGCTCTTTGGCGGACAGTGACAACCAGTCCTCAACCGTCGTTTGCTTGATCGGCAGCTGCTTTTTCAAAATCTCGAACATCGCTTGGTAGCGGTCTCGATAAGAGTCAAAGCGATAACCGAGACGCAACGCCTCGCGCTGGTCTTTCAGCACGCTGGTGTCAGCCAGACCACGGGCATTCAGGACTTCTAACAGGCCATTGGGAATGATGCTGTCCAAGCCTTTGATGCGCGGGTCATCTGTACCGCTGCGCAACAACTTCAGCGTTTCTACAGCGCAGTTGTTCGAGATGAAGTAGTAATTGCCGTCGTAACTCCAATGCATCTCGGCGGCGTGCTGCACCAGATCGTTGATTTCCGGACGCGATAGATTCATCGGCACTGAGGCCAGACTGCGCAGCTCGGTCTTGGTGTATTCATCGATCACTTGGGAAAGCGGCAGCACGAACAGCCGCGAAGGGTAAACCCCTGTCAGGCCGTCCCAACTCGATAGCTGTACATCGCCCACGAAAGCGCGATAAGACAACACCAAGTGTTGGTCCAGGTCCAGGCGACAATCCGGCCCGCGCGGGCGCCCCGGTTTGCAGATGACCAGGCGCAGCATGCTATGGCCCCAGCGGCTGACCCAGTTCTGATTGGCTTCGGCCAGTAGATAATCGACTGCGTACACCCGTTCCGGATCGATCTTGCCCAGCGGTTGCATGGCAAAATCGCTACCCGCATTAATAAAGGGGTAGGCAGCCGGGCAGTCGTTTTTTGCAACGGGAGCCCAGCCAAACTGTTCTTTGTAATAAGCATAAAGGCCTGGGCGGCGGCAGACGTAATCCGGGTCGAGGAGGAAGTACTCCATGTTTACCGCGACAAATTCTCGCGGGTTGCTGATCTCATAGATGTCCGGGCTTCGTGCGACCTGGCGATTATTTTGTTCGCGCGCTCCCCTGCGACCGACGGCTTCTGGCCAACCAGCAAGGTCGAGTAATCGCGGATCGTCGCTGAGGGTAAAACGGCGATCCGTTTCGCCACGGCATTGATCAGGCAGACCAATTTCACCGGTGCTACTGGCTTGGCGTCGGCAATTAAGGATCAGCTTGCGCTCGCCCGCAGTCCACAAAGCAGCGCGGTCATAAATGTGGGTCAGTTCGTGCAGGACCGTGGCAAGCATTTCCCGGCGCACGGTGCCGTGGGGGCGATTGGTTTTTTTCGTCGCCGCAGAGCCGTCGGTCAAACCCGCCAGCAAGTCACGATTCAATACGAGGTGATGCGGTCCAGTTGCTTCGCCATAGGCGTTGCCAGGCAAGCCAGTCGACCAACTGACATCGACGCTGCGATCCAGTTGTTCGACAAAACTTGGCGGCAGCGCCTGCATGGCCTCCCCAAGCAGGATCTGACTGGCTTTTATCTGCGCCGGGCTGAGGTCGTCAGGGTCGAGTTTGAGGCTCAAGCCCGCGACAGCGCTGTTGCCGACCAGCAACAACGCAGTGATCAGCATCCAGGCGAAGAGCTGCTTCACAGCGCGAGAATGGCTTCTGCGAGGGTTTCATCGGTGGCGTTTCGGGCTTCTGGCAGATGAGCGCGCAATGAGTCGAAGGCGGCTTCGAGTTGCACGCCGCGAATGTCGCCTTTGCTGGCAACGTAGCTGGCTGCGTCATCTTTAGCCTGGATCACCACTTTAGAGTCACGTGTCGACGTGGTGCTGTCGGAGGTGAAGTCGATGCTGCGGCCAAAGGCGCGAACGACGATGTTACTGGTGGCCTTCACGGTTTGAGCCTGTGCTACGCCGGTCAGTAACAACAGACCAAGGGCGGCGGCAATCAGCGGGGTACGCATGGAACGTCTCCAAAATTCAGAAGATAAAACGTAGTTATTGGACGAGGATCGCCTGTGCCAGTTCATAGTCGCTGGCACAAAGTTTTGGCTGGCTTTGACGTAGCTGCTCACGTAGCGCAAGCAGTGCCTCTTCCAGTTGTGCTCCTCGCACTTGGCCATCACTGGCTATAAACGCTGCAGCATCATCCTGGGCGGCAAGTATCAGCTTTCGATCAAATGGCGCGGAAGTCACCTTGCTGGTAACAAATCCGCTAGCGACCAGATTTTGCGTGGTCGTATCAAACGCCTGAGACTGAGTCGTCCAGGCAAGGGCAATAACAATAATGAGCAGATAACGCATGGGGGCAAAAGAACCGATGATTCGACCGGGCAAGGCTAGCGCAATGCCCGGAACAGAACCAGCCCGGTGTTAAGCGGGCCAGCGCAGCGGCGATCAGATGGCCAGAATCGCCTGAGCCAGTTGGGTGTCAGTGGCTTTGAGATGGGGGGCCAATTGGTGAATATGATCCAGAGCGCCTTCAAGTTGCACGCCACGGATCGCGCCTTGGCTGGCCACAAAGCTGGCAGCGTCGTCGCGGGCAGCCAACACAATTTTGTCGTCCTTGAACGACGAGGACACTTTCGAGGTTGCATCGCTGGAGGCATCCACCGCACGGACGAGCTCATCGGTTGTAACAACAAAGCTCGAAGCGCTTGCGCCGGTGGCAACAACAGCCAAGAGGGCTACAGCGCTAAGCAGGCGTAGACGAGACATGATGGACTCCAATGGCGAATAAATGATGATCTGAGCATCGGCAAGCCTATCCCAGCGAAGCGCCGTGCACCATCAAGTGTCGCTTTGAGGGTGTTTTTAGCGACGGGAGGGCTGGTTTGAAGTGCTATATGGTTAAAAAACAAGCAAAAAACGAACTGTGTAGGTTTTTTAACAATTGCTGGTAACTGTACCGGTATGCGGACGACTCACTGAGCGATGCGCCTGTTTTCCGGACCGTGAAAATGACAAAACCCGTCTGCAGTTGCCTGCGACGGGTCTTGTATGGAGCAATTCGGGTTGCTGGCAGGAGACCTGATAGGTCTGGGACCAGCGAGCGCTAAATCAGCGCCAGAACGGCTTGCTCAACTCTTCGTAACGTTGCGATTCGCTAATCCCGGCGTCAGCCAGCAAACGTGCATCCAGACGGGCCAGTTGGTGGCGGCTGGAGATGCGACGCTGCCAAAGCATCAGGTTGGCGAAAGCGCGAAGAGGCCATACAGCTTTTTCGTTTGCAGCGGTGGTTTCGAAGAACAGGTCGGAACTGATTGTACGTTCCATGATTAGCATCCTTCCGCTTATGGCGGGATTAGGTAGTGGTTTAACTGAGATTGATCTTCCTCTCTCTTGGCAAGACTCACTAGACACAGTTCAACTCAATTGTGCTGGTCCAGTTAACTGTTTATAGGCACTGTTTTGTCCTAAAAC
>NZ_JAQGNX010000125.1 GCF_028293835.1 Pseudomonas sp. | reverse complement strand
CCATGACCTGAAGTTCGTTGTTAACCTTCTTCACACGTTGCACGGAGCCGGCGGCTTTTTCGGCAAGGGCTTTGAGGTCTTCCCGAGGCGTTTGTCCGGCGAGCAATACGATGCCGTTGAAGCTGGCAACGATGATGTGCGAACCATCGTCCAGATCAGGACTGGCTTTGGCGACGTTGACCGCTACTTTGGTTTCGATCAGTGAGTCATCGATCTTGCTGCCAAACGTGCGGGTGCCACGGTCATCCTGGATAGGTGTGTCACGGGTCGCAGTCAGGACCGAACTGCATCCGCTGATGCCGAGGCAAAGTGTCAAAGCCAACAGGCTTAGGCGATTAAGGGTCATTCTTCACTCCCGAACAGTTGGCTGTCGATCAAATCGCATAAGCAATGGATCGCCAGCAGGTGGACTTCTTGAATACGTGCGGTCACTTTGGACGGGACGCGAATTTCCACGTCCTCAGGCAATAGCAGCGACGCCATGTCGCCACCGTCGCGACCGGTCAATGCTACGACAACCATTTCGCGGTCATGTGCGGCCTGGATAGCTTGAATAATGTTTGCCGAGTTGCCGCTGGTGGAAATGGCCAACAGCACATCCCCTGGCTGACCGAGCGCACGAATCTGTTTGGAAAAGATCTCGTTATAGCTGTAGTCGTTGGCAATCGAGGTGATCGTCGAGGTGTCCGTGGTCAATGCAATCGCTGGCAGGCTCGGGCGTTCACGCTCAAAACGGTTAAGCAGTTCCGAGGAGAAGTGCTGCGCGTCACCCGCAGATCCGCCGTTGCCGCAAGAAAGCATTTTGCCTTCGTTGAGCAGGGCGTTGACCATGACCTGGCTGGCTTCCTCAATGTAAGGTGCAAGCACCTCCATCGCCTGCTGCTTGGTGTCGATGCTGGCCTGGAAAAGCTGGCGAATTCGGGATTGCATGTCCATCTATGTGACCTTAAGTAGGGCAACTGCTCCAGGCACAAACATTGTGCAGCCTGCAAAGCAAAAAGCAGAATCGATGTAAGTAAATCATGGGGATCAGGCGTTCAGGTTGGACAATTCCAGCCGTCTGAATCAGCTATCAAATGCATTTTTCAACCAGTTGAACGAAGGCTCCTTGCCGGGTTTGCCGTTGATGCCAATCACATCGAAACGACACGGCGAATCAGCCCAGCGTGACGCTTGCTGCAGAAAATACTGCGCGGCGATGACTAGCTTTTCCCGTTTGCGAAGGTCCACACTTTCCAACGCGCCACCCCAACCTGCGTGGCGCCGGTAACGAACTTCGACGAATACTACTGTATCGCCATCAAGCATGACCAGATCGAGCTCACCGCGTTTGCATAACCAATTCTGCGCGATAAGACTCAGGCCCTCTTGCTGAAGGTACTGCAGGGCGAAGGCTTCAGCCTCGCGCCCCGCTTGCAGGTGCGGTGCGGCAGGTATCAACGCGCGGTGTCAGGCAGGCGTTGAACCTGGCCGCCGACAAACTTGGCCCACGGCAATTGCCGCTCTATACGCTGGCCCTGACCCAGGCTCAAACTGCCGGATTGGCCATCGAGGCGGGTGTCAGGCAGCGTTTTCAGTTGCGCCAGGCGCGGCGCCAGGCGATAGGCATCAATACCCATCGCATACAACCGGCCAAGGCTGCCGGAGGCTTGTGGCCATTGCGTGGTCACTTGCTGGTGCAGGGGGTCGGTGGTATTCAACAGCCAAGGCGTTTCGCAAAACTGGATGCCTTCCAGGTCCTTGTACTGTGCCTGGTCGCCGCTGTTGGTGAACAGTGTCGAGGTCGCGTACACAGGAACGTCGCCCGCATATTGATACACCAGTGTCGGTTTGATCTGTTGGGCTAACTGAGGCGTAGTGGCGAGGAAAATGAAATCAATGTCCTGGCGACGGGTCGGTTGAGGCGCTTGAGCCCCCGTGGTGTTTTGTAGGCTCTTGGCGCGAGGATCGGCATTGCGCAGTTGGAACATGTCAGCGATTTGCTGGGCGAGAGCGACGGGTTGGTCAACGTGCTCAGCGACGATGAACGTCCCGCCGGCGGCTTGCCAGGCCTGACGGAAAGCATCCAGAACGCGATCACCCCATTCACCTTTCGGCACCATGGCAGCGGCACTGCGTTTGCCGTCAGCCCAGGCGCGACGGGCCACTTCGCGCGCCTCGTCTTCAGCGGCCAGGCCGAACTGGAACAGCTCCGGTGGCCCGGCTTGACGTGAGTCGCTGTAATTCAGCGCCAGCGTGGTGATCGGCAGGCGTGGACGGCTGCTCAGTTGCTTAACCAACGGTTTTTCCAAGGGGCCGATCACCAACTGCACACCGGAGGCCTTGGCTTGGCGGTAGAAATCGTCAAGGGAGGTCAGGCGTGAGCTGTCGAACACTTCGATGGCTGGCGGCTTTTGTCCTGCTTGCTGAGCTTGATAATGCGCAGCCATGAAGCCTTCACGCAATGCGCGGGCAACCGATACCAAAGGGCCGTCTTGTGGCAGCAGCAAGGCAATTTTAGTCAGGGGTTCACTGGTCAGCGCTTTGAGTGCAACCAGCGGCAGCGGTAATTGCAGGGCCGCTGGATGTTGCGGGTTCTGTGCTTTCCAGGTGTCGATCGCGGCCTGCTGTTGCTCCAGCGTGCCGGCAGTTTTTACTGCCAGCGCCAGGCTCTGCCAGCCCGCCAGTTCACCGTTGCCACTGCTTTGCAGTTGCTCAGGCGGCAATTGGGAAACCAGTGCCCAGATAGCTTCATGGTTGGCGGTTGCGTCACCATTCTTCAGCAGCGGGGCGATGAATACCCGCTGGCTGGCAGCGGGTAAGATCTGACCATCAGCTTCCAGCGCACGCGCCAGGACCAGCCCGGTACGAACCTGCTGATCAATAGGTAGTTCGCCCAGGCGCTGCAGGCTCGGGTGGCTTAACGCGGCCAAAGCCACTTTGGGTTGGTTACGGCCCAGCGCCAGCTCGGCAGCCAGAGTACTGGCATACACTTGTTGCGCGGGCTTCAGTTGATCAAGAGGCACTTGCTCAAGAATTTTTGCAGCACGTCCAGCGTCGCCTTGTCGATTGGCTTGATCGGCCGCGCTCAATCTGAGGACGGCAGCTTGATCGGGGCTTTTGGCGGCGGCAGCTTGTTCGAGCAGTTGCTCGATGCTGGCGTCAGGGGTGCGAGGCAGCTCGCCCAGGGTTGAAGAGGGCGAACTGGCGCAAGCCGCCAGCAGGGCAGCAAGACAAAGGGCAGTGAACAGGCGCAGGCAAGCGATCATGTATGTGATCCTGATACTCG
This sequence comes from Pseudomonas sp., assembly GCF_028293835.1. Taxonomy (GTDB): domain Bacteria; phylum Pseudomonadota; class Gammaproteobacteria; order Pseudomonadales; family Pseudomonadaceae; genus Aquipseudomonas. Next base: position 1,379 of record NZ_JAQGNX010000125.1, on the reverse strand, counting down.
AGCAAATAGGCGGGAATTGTACCCAAGCACTGGCCGGGGCGCGATGTTGGTGGCGTTAAAGCGGTCATATTGGTCGCGGTGTACGTAAATAGGGGGTGGAACCGGTGTTTTTTGCTTGGATCACGTCCTGCGGTAACGAAAACAAACGCTTTTTCCAGACTGTTTTGACGCTCGTCGGCGTCAGCTATCCGTTCACTCCGGCCTTAATCTGTACAATGCGTTTCTTTTTGCCAACACAAGAGGTGTGCGCTTTGACTGCTCCAGGTGCTTCGAATTCCGCCCCAGGCGCGCTTTATGTTGTGGCCACGCCTATCGGTAACCTGGACGACATGAGCGTGCGTGCACTTAAGGTGTTGCGTGATGTAGCACTGGTCGCTGCCGAAGATACCCGCCACTCATTACGTTTGATGCAGCACTTTGGAATTCCAACGCCCTTGGCCGCGTGCCATGAGCACAACGAGCGGGAAGAAGGCAGTCGGTTCATCACGCGTTTATTGGCGGGCGACGACGTTGCGCTGATTTCGGATGCAGGCACGCCGTTGATCTCAGACCCCGGCTATCACTTGGTGCGTCAGGCGCGTGCAGCGGGCATTCGGGTGATCCCGGTTCCGGGGGCGTGCGCTTTGATTGCGGCGCTATCGGCTGCCGGCTTGCCGTCGGACCGCTTTATATTCGAAGGCTTTTTGCCGGCCAAAGCGGTAGGCCGCCGGGCGCGACTCGAATTACTTAAAGCTGAACCGCGTACGTTGATTTTTTATGAGGCGCCGCATCGCATCCTTGAATGCTTGCAGGATCTTGAGTTGGTATTTGGTCCGGAGCGTCCGGCGTTACTGGCGCGGGAACTGACCAAAACGTTTGAGACCCTCAAAGGCCTGCCGCTGTCGGAGTTACGTGCTTTTGTCGAAGGCGACAGCAATCAGCAGCGCGGTGAATGCGTGGTGTTGGTGGCGGGCTGGACTGTCCCCGAAGATGAGGACGTCATCGGTGCCGAAGCGCGGCGGGTGCTGGACCTTCTTTTGGAAGAATTGCCCTTGAAGCGCGCGGCGGCATTGGCGGCGGAAATCACCGGTGTACGTAAGAATCTGCTCTATCAGGTAGCGCTGGACAAGCAAAAAGACGCATAAACGAACCCTCTCTGCCTAAGCGGCAAAGATTACAGAACGTATTAAAGCTTGTTCTTGAGGGGCTGTGCCGCTAACCTTGGCGGCGGAGAGTCGATTGGACAGTCGCTGCCTTCTATTGTTCCAATAGAGGGGGGAGGAAAGTCCGGGCTCCATAGGGCAGAGTGCCAGGTAACGCCTGGGAGGCGCGAGCCTACGGAAAGTGCCACAGAAAATAACCGCCTAAGCACTTCGGTGCCGGTAAGGGTGAAAAGGTGC
>NZ_JAQGNX010000085.1 GCF_028293835.1 Pseudomonas sp. | reverse complement strand
CGAGCCGTGCACTGAGAACCTTGGCGAGTTTGTCTTGCTGTTCTTCGTTCAATGCAAAAGCACTGGTGACATCCACATCGACCGATTTTTCCTGCTCTGCCTTGTACAGCTCGAACAGTTCGGCGATCTCCGGCAAAAGCAGGAGACGGTCGTTTTCAGCAACGACGTGAATGAAATTCTGTGCCTTGACATCAAACTTGTCGCCACACACTTCTAAAAAAGTGGTGGCCTTGTCTGCGCTCGTCAGTCGCGGTGCCTTCAGCATCCGCTGCATTGTGTCGTCTTGCGACACAGCTGCAGCCAGGCCAAGCATGGCTGACCAATTGGCCAGTTGCTGGTGGGCCTGTGCGTGCTCGAAGGCTGCCTTAGCGTAAGGTCGGGCCAACGTGGTCAGTTCTGCCATGATCGCCCTCGCTTAAATTTCAGCAGCCAGTTTATTAACCAGCTCCGCGTGCGCGTTTTGATCGATTGTGGCACCCAGGATCTTCTCCGCGCCGTTGACCGCCAAGCTACCCAATTGGGCGCGCAGCGCGTCTTTGACGCCGTTCAGTTCCAGTTCGATCTCGGTCCGAGCCTGAGCCTTCACACGGTCAGCTTCGACAACGGCCTGTTCACGGGCTTCGTCGACAATCTGAGTACCGCGTTTCTTGGCTTGCTCAATGATCTCTGCTGCTTGAGCCTTCGCTTCACGCAGTTGATGACCCACTTTATCTTGGGCCAACTCCAGGTCGCGAGTTGCTCGTGTAGCAGCGTCAAGCCCATCCGCGATCTTCTTCTGACGTTCGTGCAAAGCAGCGATGACCGGAGGCCACACGAACTTCATGCAAAACAGTACAAAAATGAAGAACGCAACGGACTGACCAATCAGGGTTGCATTAATGTTCACGCCAACACCTCGCTCGTTCGTTGTCCATCACACCAATCCACTCGACAATTCGAGAGATTAGCCAGCGAGTTGACCAACGAAGGGGTTCGCAAAGGTGAAGAACAAAGCGATACCAACACCGATCATGGTCACGGCATCAAGCAGACCGGCAACGATGAACATTTTAACCTGAAGCATTGGGACCATTTCTGGTTGACGCGCGGCGCCTTCCAGGAACTTGCCACCCAACAGGCCAAAACCGATTGCGGTACCCAGTGCGCCCAGGCCGATCAGCAGTGCAACAGCGATAGCAGTTAGACCAACTACAGTTTCCATCTTTCCTCCCGACTTTTACGTCGTATTGGTTAGGTTTTTTAGATTTAAAGCGGTAAAACAAACTTGTTCACATCAGCCCTTGCGGGCACCCGACCGCCAAGACGGAAGGGTCATCAAGTCGCGCCAGGCGGGTCTTAATGGTTTTCTTCGTGAGCCATCGACAAATAGACAATGGTAAGCATCATGAAGATGAACGCTTGCAGGGTGATGATCAGGATGTGGAATACAGCCCACGCCCATTGCAGCACTACGCCCAGGCCACTAAGCCAGAGCAGACCACTGCCAAACATGACTGCGATCAGGATGAACACCAGCTCGCCGGCATACATGTTGCCAAACAGACGCAGTGCCAACGAAATAGGCTTGGCAATCAACGTCACGAATTCGAGCAGGAAGTTCACCGGAATCAGCAGCGCTTGCAGGAAAATGTTCTTGCTGCCAAACGGGTGCAGAGTCATTTCGCCGATAAAGCCGCCGACGCCCTTGACCTTTATGCTGTAGAAAATGATCAGCGCGAATACCGACAGGGCCATGCCCAAGGTAGCATTTGGATCAGTCGTCGATACGGCACGGAACGGAATGTGTGAGTCGCCAGTAGCGAGCATCGCCAAGTGAGGAATCCAGTCGACCGGTACAAGGTCAACCGCGTTCATCAAGAACACCCAGACGAAAATGGTCAGCGCCAATGGCGCGATGACCGCACTGCGTCCGTGGAAACTGTCCTTCACGCTGCCGTCAACGAACTCGATCAGCACTTCAACGAAGTTCTGCAAGGCGCCAGGCTGCCCTGACGTTGCCTTTTTGGCGGCCATGCGGAAGATCAGAATGAAGATCAGCCCCAATGCGACCGACCAGCCAAGGGTGTCAACGTGGAAAGCCCAAAACCCCATTTCCTTGGCTTGCGCCGCGTCATGAGCAAAACCCCAACCACTGGTTGGCAAATGACCAAAGGTCAAATTCTGCAGGTGGTGCTGGATATATGCCGAAGCTGTTTGCTCTGATGCCATGGTTGCCTCAAACGCCCTAAGGTCTCGAAAGTCTTGTTCTCATAAGCAGGGGGGAAAACCAGTTGACCAGTTGGATCAACATGAAAACGCCAAATACAGCCAGCGGCGCCAATGGTTTAACACCTGCAAACGTCAGCGCAAAAAGCACTGCCGTCAAAATTAGTTTGCCCGCCTCGCCAGCATAAAAAGACCGGACGATGGCTTGCGCTGCCCTGGCACCCGTAAACCGGAATGCTTTATGAGCAAAATACAAATTGGGCAGCCACGCTATCAGACCCCCACACAAGCCTGAGTACCCAGCAACGACACCGTGCCACTGCCATAACGCCAACGCTGCCAATAGCAGTACTGCACATTGGGCCAGTAATACTGGAAAAACTGCCAGGCGATGGAACGGCAGGCGTTTCTGCGTGCGGTTTTCCATCACAGCTGCTCCTGGTATGTCGGCCGCCAAAATCAATAACTTGGCATAAATTGTGCCGACAAAATGCGCGCAGAGTATAGGGGCGGTTAAGCCCCTATTCAACTGCCAGGTAGTGATTTCCGACTACTCGCTACAAAGCATTTGTTTCAACGAATGTGGGCAAGCACACCCTGCAACTCATCCAGGGAGTTATAACGGATAACCAGCTGCCCTTTACCCTTCTGGCCATGGCGAATCTGCACTGCAGACCCTAACCGCTCTGCCAGACGCTGTTCGAGGCGACTGATGTCCGGATCGGTTTTAACAGGTTCAACCGTAGCCGGTTTGCCACTCAACCACTGGCGAACCAACGCTTCGGTCTGGCGTACAGTGAGGCCCCGTGCGACAACGTGTCGCGCCCCCTCAACCTGCTGTTCTTCGGGCAATCCCAGTAATGCACGTGCATGACCCATTTCGAGATCGCCGTGGGACAACATCGTTTTGATGACTTCGGGCAATGCGATCAAGCGTAGCAGGTTCGCGACAGTTACCCGGGACTTACCCACAGCATCGGCCACTTGTTGCTGCGTTAACTGGAACTCCTGCTGGAGACGCTGTAGCGCTACGGCCTCTTCGACCGGATTCAGGTCTTCGCGCTGAATGTTTTCGATAAGCGCCATGGCAATCGCGGTTTCGTCCGAAACGTCACGAACCATCGACGGGATTGTTTCCAGGCCCGCCTGCTGGCTGGCTCGCCAACGACGCTCACCTGCAATGATCTCAAAACGATTGCCTGCGATTGGACGTACCACAATCGGCTGCAGGACGCCTTGGGCCTTGATCGACTGGGCCAGTTCTTCAAGCGCTTGTGGGTCCATGTCGCGACGTGGCTGGTATTTGCCGCGCTGGATCAGATCAAGGGGCAAATGCTGCAGTTCACGTTGATCGGCCTGAACGGCCTGCTCTTCCAACGCGCTAACGGTCGGACTGCTCAGAAGCGCATCCAGCCCACGTCCGAGACCTCGTTTCTTAACGGCCATGCGGATTCCTTAAGTTGCCTGAGCAGTACGTGGGTTGCGACGTTGACGACGAACCATCTCGCCAGCAAGGGCAAGGTAGGCCAAGGCTCCACGCGATGTTTTGTCGTACGCCAGCGCGGGCATGCCAAAGCTCGGCGCTTCCGCCAGCCGGATGTTGCGCGGTATGACGGTGTCGTACAGCTGATCGCCAAAGTGTTCTTTGAGTTGATCCGAGACGTCATTGATCAAGCTTAAGCGCGGGTCATACATCGTCCGCAACAGACCTTCGATTTTGAGCTGAGGATTCAGTAACTCGGCGATACGCTTGATGTTATCCACAAGGTCGCTCAAGCCTTCCAGCGCGAAATACTCGCACTGCATGGGAATGATTACCCCATCGGCTGCGACCAGTGCGTTCAAGGTAAGCATCGACAATGACGGCGGACAGTCGATGAGGATGTAATCGTAATTCTCGCGGATGGGCGCCAGCGCATTGCGCAGACGACTTTCTTTCATTTGCATTTCCAGCAAAACAACTTCGGCAGCGGTGAGGTCTCGGTTGGCAGGCAGTAATTGATAGCCGCCATGCTCTGAAAAATGCATGGCCTGAGTTAAATCACACTCTCCGATCAAAACGTCATACACCGAATGTTCCAGGGCGTGTTTATCCACACCACTGCCCATAGTGGCGTTGCCCTGCGGGTCTAAATCCACCAACAAGACGCGGCGCTTGGTCGCGACCAGCGACGCGGCGAGGTTGATGCAGGTGGTGGTTTTACCCACGCCCCCTTTTTGGTTCGCTATCGCGAATACCTTAGCCATTCTTGCTTGTGTTCCCAATCATGCCGTGCGGCGCAGTATCAGCAGATGGCGTTGGCCTTGGCAACCAGGAACAGTCAAGGCTTGTGCGCTATCGAGACGAAAATCTGTTGGTAATGCTACCAGTTCATCGGCGGGGTGCAGGCCTTTCATCGCTAGCCATCGAGTATCGGTGTCGCCCATGTGCCGGGTCCAACCCGTAAAGTCCGCAAGATTACTGAACGCTCGGGACACAATCCCGGTAAAGGGCAATGCAGGTTGAAACGTTTCGGCGCGGCTGTGGATAACTTCAAGATTGTCCAGCTTCAGCTCAAGCTTCACTTGAGTCAAAAATCGAGTTTTTTTACCGTTGCTGTCCAGAACCGTGACTTTCATTTCTGGAAACAAGATCGCCAGCGGAATGCCCGGCATCCCGCCGCCGCTACCGACGTCAAGCCAGCGTTCACCCGATATGAAGGGAACAACGCTCAAGCTGTCGAGCAAATGCCGCGAAACCATTTCGTCCGGGTCGCGCACAGCGGTGAGGTTGTAGGCCTTGTTCCATTTTATCAACAGGGCGAGGTAAGCCAGCAGTCGGCTGTGCTGGCTTTCGCTCAAATCGACGCCAAGTTCCTGAGCGCCACGGGATAATTCTTGGGCATGTTGCGAGGTAACCATAGAACTCAAGCGCTTTGCTCCAACTGACGGCCCGCGCCGCGTTTTTTCAAATGAATCATCAACAGCGAAATTGCTGCCGGGGTGACACCGGGGATGCGCGAGGCCTGGCCCAGCGTTTCTGGACGAGTTATCCCCAGCTTGCCTTGAATTTCTTTCGACAGGCCGGAAATACCAACGTAGTCGAGATCCGCAGGTAATTTAGTGTCTTCACTGGCGCGCAGACGAGCGATCTCGTCTTGTTGGCGATCAATGTAACCGGCGTATTTGGTTTTGATTTCCACTTGCTCGGCCACTTGGGGGTCGCTGCAGCCGTCACCCGTGATAGCGATCAGACTGGCGTAATCAACCTCAGGGCGCGTCAACAGGTTCAGCAAATTGTATTCGTGTGTCAGTGGTGTACCGAAATGTGCGGAGATCGCATCACCCTGTACGGTACCCGGACGCACCCACGTGCTTTTCAGGCGCTGCTCTTCCAACTCGATGCTTTCGCGCTTGGTGCAAAACGCGGCCCAGCGTTCGTCGTCGACCAATCCCAACGCCCGACCTTTTTCGGTCAGGCGCAGGTCCGCGTTATCTTCGCGCAGAATCAAACGGTATTCGGCACGAGACGTGAACATTCGGTAAGGCTCTTGCGTGCCCAAGGTGATCAAGTCGTCGACCAGCACTCCGATGTACGCCTCATCTCGCCGCGGACACCAGCTTTCTTTGCCCTGTGCGAGCAATGCCGCGTTGGTACCCGCGAGCAAACCTTGAGCAGCGGCTTCTTCGTAGCCCGTTGTGCCGTTGATTTGCCCAGCGAAAAACAGACCGCCTATAACCTTGGTCTCAAGGCTGTATTTCAAATCACGTGGGTCGAAATAGTCGTATTCGATTGCGTAGCCAGGGCGAACGATATGGGCGTTTTCCATGCCGCGAATCGAGCGTACAACCTGCAACTGGACGTCAAATGGCAGCGACGTAGAAATACCGTTCGGGTAAAGCTCGTGGGTGTTCAACCCTTCCGGCTCGATGAATACCTGATGGCTTTCCTTGTCCGCGAAACGATGGATCTTATCTTCGATGGACGGGCAATAGCGTGGGCCAACCCCCTCGATAACACCGGAGTACATCGGTGAACGATCAAGGTTGGCCGCGATGATTTCATGGGTTCGGGGGTTGGTGTGGGTAATCCAGCAACTGACCTGGGCAGGATGTTGTTCCTTGGAGCCCATGAACGACATCACTGGAATTGGCGTATCACCGGGCTGTTCGGTCATCACCGAAAAATCCACGGAACGGCCATCGATTCGCGGTGGCGTGCCTGTTTTCAGGCGGCCCACGCGCAGTGGCAGTTCACGTAAGCGTTGAGCCAACGCGATGGATGGCGGATCACCTGCGCGTCCACCCGAATAATTCTGCATGCCGATGTGGATAAGTCCACCGAGGAACGTGCCAGTGGTCAATACCACGGCATCCGCCAGAATACGCAAGCCCATTTGTGTCACAACGCCGCGGACTTGATCCTGTTCAACGATCAAGTCATCGCAGGCTTGCTGAAATATCCACAGGTTCGGTTGGTTTTCAATGATTTCGCGGATAGCGGACTTATACAAAATACGGTCAGCTTGGGCACGAGTAGCACGTACTGCGGGGCCTTTGCGGCTGTTCAGCACCCGAAATTGAATACCACCTTTGTCGGTAGCTATGGCCATGGCGCCGCCAAGGGCGTCGATTTCCTTTACCAAATGGCTTTTGCCGATACCACCGATGGCCGGGTTACAGCTCATTTGGCCGAGGGTTTCCACGTTGTGCGTCAGCAATAGGGTTTTAGCGCCCATGCGTGCTGATGCCAGTGCGGCCTCGGTACCGGCATGACCGCCACCGATGACGATCACTTCAAAACGGGAAGGGAAATCCACCACGCACCTCGTTCCTGCTCTTGAGATCAGGAAAAATAAAATTTGGACAGTCGGCAAGTATAAGGACTTACCCCCCTTGAAAGGAACCCGTTGCACAAAATTCGACCAGCTGTGAATGACTGGCGGTTATAGAAATTAAAAAGAAAGAAATTTATAAATCTTTGTTTTTATGTTTATTTCTACTGAGCAACCTTTCTGTGGATAGAACGCTGTATCCCTTTAAAACCAATATGTACAGAGGATCAAAACCCTGTGGTCATGTGGCAATAAGCAAGGTGGATAACCGGTCTAAGCCTGTGGATTAAATGACTACTTGTCCACAGGCGCGATTATTCTCAGGTTTCAGGCCTACTTATCAACCTAGCTGAGGGGCAGTTATACACAGAGCTTAATGTGTAAAAAAACCAAAGCTGGTCAAAAAAAAGACAAGAGAACGCGACCGAGACGGACATAATCCGCTCGGTAGCTCTTTTTTTCAGACGGGGAGGTTATTTACCGATGCAAAAGCTGGAAAAAATTCGACCCAAAAGGTCGTCGGAGCTGAATGCACCGGTAATTTCGCCCAAGGATTTCTGTGCTTGTCGTAAATCTTCGGCAAGCAGCTCACCTGCTCCCGCAAGCGTGAGTTGAGCCCTGCCGTGCTCAAGGGATGCGCTGGCATGTCCCAAGGCTTCCAAGTGCCTTCTACGAGCACTGAAGCTACTTTCAGACGTCTGCTCATAACCCATGCACGCTTTCAGGTGATCGCGCAGTAATTCCAGGCCTTCGCCCGCAGCCATTGCACTAAGGCTAATGGTGACGTGGCCATCAGCGCTGCGTTCTTGTGCAATGACGTCTCCGCTGAGGTCCGCCTTGTTACGAATCAGTGTGACCTTGGCCGGGTCCGGTCTATGTTCAAGAAACTCGGGCCACAAGGCAAAGGGGTCATTGGCTTCCGGGGCGGTCGCATCAACGACCAACAACACCCTATCAGCCTCGTTGATCGCTTTAAGGGCGCGCTCTACGCCGATTTTTTCGACTTTATCATCGGTCGCACGCAACCCGGCGGTGTCCACGACGTGCAACGGCATGCCATCGATATGGATATGTTCACGCAAAATATCCCGGGTGGTGCCGGCAATGTCAGTAACAATTGCCGCTTCTCTTCCCGCCAACGCATTAAGCAGGCTGGATTTACCTGCATTGGGCCTGCCGGCAATCACTACGGTCATCCCATCCCGTAACAACGCCCCCTGACCTGCTTCACGTAGCACTGTGGATAACTCCTCACGAACAGCATCCAGCATCGTTAACACGTGGCCATCGGCAAGGAAGTCTATTTCTTCTTCAGGGAAGTCGATCGCCGCTTCTACGTAGATACGCAGGCTTATCAATTTTTCGGTCAAGTTGTCCACACGCATGGAAAAAGCGCCCTGCAATGATCGAACGGCATTGCGCGCAGCTTGTGCAGAGCTGGCTTCAATCAGATCGGCAATCGCCTCCGCTTGGGCAAGGTCCAGCTTGTCGTTGAGAAAGGCTCGCTCACTGAATTCTCCAGGCCTGGCCAGCCGACTACCCAACTGCAAACAACGCTGCAGGAGCATGTCCATGACTATCGGACCTCCATGCCCCTGCAGTTCCAGCACATCTTCGCCAGTAAATGAGTGTGGACCGGGGAAGTACACAGCGATGCCTTCATCGATGACGTCCCCGTTTTCATCGTTGAAAGGACCGTAATGCGCATAACGCGGAGTGGGCGTACGACCCATTATTGCGGTAGCAGCGGCGCTCGCCAACGGACCGGAAATACGCACAATGCCTACGCCACCTCTTCCTTGGGCAGTCGCGATGGCAGCGATGGTTTCACGAAGCACGTTCATAACCAGGCTCTCTAGACAAATGGCGGATAGCAAAACGCCCCACGAGGGGGCGTTTGCACTACGTCTACTTATACACATGTATGCATAAGTTAGATCAAGCAGCCGCTTTGGTAGCCGCTTCAATCTTACGCGTGATGTACCACTGCTGCGAAATCGACAGGCAGTTGTTGACGACCCAATACAGAACCAGACCGGCAGGGAACCAAAGGAAGAAGAAGGTGAAGATGATTGGCATCAGCTTCATCACTTTTGCTTGCATTGGATCTGGCGGAGTCGGGTTCAATCGCTGCTGGATAAACATGGTTGCGCCCATGATGATCGGCAGGATGAAGAACGGGTCTTTGATCGACAGGTCAGTGATCCAGAGGATGAACGGAGCCTGACGCATTTCCACGCTTTCCAGGAGAACCCAGTACAGCGAGAGGAACACCGGCATCTGCACAACAATCGGCAAGCAACCACCCAACGGGTTGATCTTCTCTTTCTTGTACAGCTCCATCATCGACTGCGACATTTTCTGCCGGTCATCGCCATGTTGTTCTTTCAGAGCAGCCAGTTTCGGTGCTACAGCTCGCATGCGCGCCATGGATTTGTAGCTGGCGGCGGAGAGCGGAAAAAACAGCCCCTTGATCAACATGGTCAAGAAGATAATCGAGAAGCCCCAGTTACCCACCAGGCTGTGGATATGTTGCAGCAGCCAGAAAATCGGTTGGGCAATGAACCAGAGAATGCCGTAATCCACAGTCAGTTCAAGACCTGGGGATAACTCTTTCAGCACAGCCTGGCTTTTAGGGCCTGCATACAACGTGGCAGTTGCTTCACCTGTTGCACCAGCAGCGACGGACAGTGCCGGACCGGTAAAACCGATGATGTAATTGCCTTGAGAGTCTTTACGAGTCTGTACGACATTGCTGTCGGACTTGTTTGGAATCCACGCGGTTACGAAATAATGCTGCAACCAGGCAACCCAACCACCTTGTACAGTCTCTTTCAGCGACGCTTTATCGATGTCTTTCATCGATACTTTTTTGTACGGTTCCGCTGGAGTTCCCAGCGCAGCGCCCAAATAAGTCGCCGTTCCGGTTGCGGTGGTCGATGAAGGATCACCACTTGCATCACGTTTTAACTGAGCAAACAGGTTACCAGCCCATGGCTGGCCGCTCTGGTTATCAATCAGGTAAGTGACCTTCAAGTCATACAGGCCGCGCTTGAATGAAAAGCGCTTGATGTAATTGACGCCCTTGTCAGCAAACTTCAGATCGACAACCAAATCGCTCTGGCCATCGGCCATTTGATAGGTTTTCTGCGAACTGGTGTAAACAGGTCGACCTGCTGGTCGAGCGTCAGGACCGTTTGCGCCGGTCAGCCCGCTTTGCGCGAGATAAATACGTTCGCCGCCGTTGTCGAACAGCTGAAACGGAATCTCCGGGTGATCTTGACGACGTGGATACAGAGGAAGACGCAACTGAGCAATGTCACCACCCACCGGGTCGATTTCCAGATTAAGAACATCTGTTTTTACCTGGATGAGATCTTTGCTGGTAACGACTGGCGTTTCTATAGGTGCAGCGGTTTCACCGTTGGCACTAGGAACATCGGCACTTGCAGACGCATTTGAACTCAGCGCCGTATCCGGAATGACCGGTGCGGTAGTGCTGGCAGCAACATTCTGAGTCGGCAGGGCAGCCTGACCGTAGTCTTGGTTCCATTTCAGAACCCCGACATAAGTCACGATTGCCAGTGCGGCGATCAGGATCGTGCGTTTAATATCCATGATTACTCGGCCATCGAAGAGGAACGGGAGGTGGGAACAGGTGGAACCGGGTCATAACCACCGGCATTCCACGGATGACAGCGACCTAAACGACGAAAGGTCAGCCAGCCACCGCGTAGAAGGCCATGACTTTCGATGGCTTCATACGCGTAGCAGGAACAGCTGGGGTAGAAACGACAGTGACTGGCCATTAGCGGGCTAATGGCATAGCGATAGAACTGGATCGGAACGAGTGCCAGCTTACGCATCTGAACTGTCTACCCCTACAGTTTCGGTTTTAACCGCTGAAGCCGGCCGGCTGCGTGCCAGGCGTTTCCAGAGTTTGCCAAAATGCTGAATCAATTCGGGGTTTTCTACTTCACCCAAACCTTTGCGCGCGACAATTACGATATCCCAGCCAACCAGATCATCCTGGTGCTGGCGAAATGATTCGCGCATTAGGCGTTTCAAGCGATTGCGTTCAACGGAGAGTTTGACGCTCTTTTTACCGATCACTAACCCCAAGCGGGGATGATCCAGGTCGTTGTTACGCGCAAGGAGCAGGAGATTTTTCCCCGGAACCTTACCGGTGGGGGAGTCAAAGACTGCCTTGAAATGCCGGGGTGTCAGCAAACGCTTTTCCCGACTGAAGTCCTGACTCACCACCCGTACCGGTTTATCAAACTGCCAGACGCTTACGGCCTTTGGCGCGGCGACGCGACAGAACGGCACGGCCGTTTTTGGTAGCCATGCGTGCACGGAAACCGTGGGTGCGGGCGCGCTTGATAGTGCTGGGTTGGAAAGTACGTTTCATGGCGTGTTACCTGGTTCGTCCACAACGGGCCGGAATGGCCCCCGTTTTAAGAGACCGGGGATTCT
>NZ_JAQGNX010000037.1 GCF_028293835.1 Pseudomonas sp. | reverse complement strand
AGATACCCCCGAATAGTTTCGGAACGCTCGGACAGGTCCTTGATGCTGTTTAGGATCGGGTTGATTTCCATGGTGGGCAGCACTCGTAGGCGAACTTTTGAAAGCCGGCGAGTATACCCCACTGCGGACCGCGAAGGCAGCCCGTTGAGCAGGGGTAATGGTATTGAATTGTGGGGTGACCCTCAGCTTCCGCCGACTACCACTTGGTTGCGTCCATTGTTCTTCGCCGCATACAAACCGTTATCAGCATCATGGATCAACTGTCGGCTGTTGGAACCCAACTGCGGGATTATGGTTGCCAGGCCGATGCTGATGGAGAGATTGGAGCCGGGTGTCGGGGCGTTGTGCGGAATCGCCAACGCAGTGATGGTATGGCGCAGTTTTTCTGCCAACAAACGCGCACCGCCCGGTGAGGTGTTGGGCAGTACCAAGGCAAACTCCTCACCGCCGTAACGCGCGGGCAGGTCAGAGGGGCGCGCGCAGCTGTTGCGGATGGCTGTTGCGACCTGGCGCAAGGCTTCGTCGCCTTCCAGATGGCCGAAGCTGTCGTTGTAAGCCTTGAAGTAGTCCACGTCGATCATCAGCAGCGAGAGCTGGGTTTGCTCGCGAATCGACCTGCGCCATTCCAGCTCCAGGTATTCATCGAAATGACGGCGATTGGACAAGCCGGTCAAACCGTCCGAGTTCATCAAACGCTGCAGCACCAGGTTGGTGTCGAGTAATTGCTGCTGGCTCACGCGTAGCGCCCGGTACGCATCGTCGCGCTGAAGCAAGGTCATGTACGAGCGTGAGTGATAACGAATCCGCGCGACCAGTTCGATGTTGTCAGGCAGCTTGACCAGGTAATCGTTGGCACCTGCGGCAAAGGCCGCGCTTTTGATCAGCGGGTCTTCTTTGGTCGAGAGCACGATGATGGGGATATCGCGGGTCAGTGGGTTATTGCGGTATTCGCGTACCAACGTCAGGCCGTCCAGGCCCGGCATCACCAAGTCCTGCAAAATCACCGTCGGTTTGATCAGGACCGCCTGATTGACCGCCTGATGCGGGTCAGCACAAAAATGGAAGTCGATGTTTGACTCATTGGCCAGGCCCCGACGCACCGCCTCACCAATCATTGGTTGATCGTCCACCAGCAGGACCATTGCCGAGTTTTCGTCGGTTCGCGGCAAACCCTCGATATGCAGATCATGCATGGCGCAACTCCAGTTCCCGAGCCAAACGTACACTCACTTGAGTAATCATTGGGCGAACATCTCCATCAATCTGGGCGCAATCGTGTCCAGCGGTTTGATTTCCACAGCGGCATCAATGGCCGCGGCCGCTTTGGGCATGCCATATACCGCGCTGCTGCGCTGATCCTGAGCAATGGTCAAAAAACCCTGCTGACGCATCGACTTTAGCCCTTCGGCACCGTCGCGCCCCATACCTGTCAACAAAACACCCACCGCGTCTCCACTCCAGAAGCGGGCCACACTGTCGAAAAAAACATCGATAGAAGGCCGATAAATTTCGTTCACGGGCTCGGCGGTATACGCCAGATTTCCGTTTTTAAGTAAGCGAATATGGTGATTGGTGCCGGCCAACAAGACCGTGCCACGTTGCGGAGGCTCGCCATTACACGCCAGTCGCACCGGCAAGCCTGAAGCACTGCTTAGCCATTCGGCCATTCCCGCAGCGAACACTTGATCAACATGTTGCACCAATACGATGGCCGCGGGAAAGTTTACGGGCAGGCCCTTGAGCAACACTTCCAAGGCTGCGGGACCGCCTGCCGAAGAGCCGATGGCCACCAAACCCTGACGTAGCACGCTCTGTCGCAACGGGGTGGCGACGGGGCGTACACGGCTGTCACGCTGGCCGATCAGCCAGCCTATGTTGAGGATTTTGCGCAACAGCGGCGCAGCGGCGTCTTTCGGGTTACCCGCCCCCAACGCCGGTGTATCAACCACGTCCAGCGCGCCATAGCCCATGGCTTCGAATACTCGGTGGACGTTTTGCTGTCGATCCACGGTAACGATGACAATGGCGCATGGGGTCGAGGCCATGATCTGGCGCGTAGCCTCGACGCCGTCCATTACCGGCATGATCAGGTCCATCAAAATCAGGTCCGGGACCAACTGAGCGCAGCGTTCAACCGCTTCGGCACCATTGGTCGCCACCCATACCACCTGATGCGTGGGTTCAAGAGCGATGGCTCGACGCAAGGCTTCAACCGCCATGGGCATATCGTTGACAATCGCTATCTTCATCCTTGCGCGCTCCCTATCAACTCCGTGACGGCGTCCAACAGGGCGTCATCATGGAAGCTGGCTTTGGCCAGGTAATAATCCGCGCCGGCATCCAGGCCGCGTCTTCGATCTTCTTCGCGATCTTTATAAGAAACCACCATCACAGGCAACGACTGCAAGCGGCTATCGCGTCGCAGCAGCGTGACCAGTTCAATACCGTCCATACGCGGCATGTCGATGTCGGTGATCAGCAGATCAAAGTCTTCTGCGCGCAATGCGTTCCACCCGTCCATGCCGTCCACCGCCACGGCGACCTCATAGCCACGATTGACCAGCAATTTGCGCTCCAGCTCCCTGACCGTCAGCGAATCATCCACCACTAACACGCGCTTGCGTGGCACCGCGTCAGCCTGTCGACTTCGACGGTCGATGCGCTCAAGTCGTCCGGTATTAAGCAGTTTCTCAACTGACCGCACCATATCTTCGACATCGACGATCAACACCGCCGAACCATCGTCCAGCAGCGCACCGGCAGAAATATCCTGAACCTTGCCCAGGCGCGGATCCAGCGGCAATACCACCAGGGTTCGCTCACCCATAAAACGCTCTACCGCCACCCCATAAACCGCATCACGCTGGCGGATGACTACCACTTTCAGCACGTCCGACATCACCGCGCCTTGCGGGCGTTGCAGCAGTTGGCTAGCCGCTACCAGCCCAACATGCCGGCCTTCATGCCAAAAATGCTGGCGGCCTTCAAGCTGGACGATTTCGTCGGCCGGCAGATTAAGCATGCGTTCGATGTGCGCCAATGGGAACGCGTAAGCCTCGTTGCCAACCTCCACCACCAGGCTGCGCACCACCGACAACGTCAGCGGGACCTGAAGGTGAAAACAGCTGCCCTGCCCTGCGCCCTGCTCAAGTTCGATGGCGCCGCGCAGTTGGCGGACCCTATGTTGCACGGCATCCAGCCCGACGCCACGCCCAGACACTTGCGTGACCTTGTCGCGCAGGCTGAAACCGGGCAAGAACAGAAAGCTCAGCAGTTCTTCTTCACTTAATAGCCCGGCCGTTTCGACTGGGGACAACTGCCGGTCAATGATGCTGTGGCGCAAGTGATGCAAGTCCACGCCCGCGCCGTCATCGCTGACCTCCAGCACCAGCATTCCGGCTTGGTGGGAAGCCTTCAGGCGAATCACCCCTTCGGCGGCCTTGCCGGCCAGCAAACGTCGCTCGGGAGACTCAATGCCATGGTCCACGGCGTTACGCAACAAATGCGTCAGCGGCGCTTCGAGTTTTTCCAGTACGTCGCGATCGACTTGAGTTTTCTCGCCCTCAATCTCCAAGCGTACCTGTTTGCCCAACTCGCGGCCCAGGTCCCGCACCATACGCGCCTGCCCCACCAGCACGTCGGCAAACGGCCGCATACGACAAGCCAGCGCCGTGTCGTACAACTGCTGAGCGCGCTGACCGGCGTTCCAGCCGAACTCATCCAGTTCGGCGGTCTGCTGGGTCAGCATGGCTTGTGCTTCGGACAACAAACGCCGGGCCTCTTCGAGCGCTTCATGTACGTCGTCGCTGACGCCAGTTTCTTTAAGCTTCGCGCCAAGCGCGTCCAGTGCCCGGCCGCTGTTGGTTTGCAGGCGTTTGACCCGCTGCATCGTTACCAGATAAGGCTTCAAGCGCTGAGTTTCGACCAGCGCTTTGCTAGACAAGTCGAGCAGGCCGTTCAACCGCTCGGCGGTGACCCGCAGTACCCGTTCGCCGCCTTCCGTTGCCTGCCGTTTACGCCGTGGCGCGGGTGCCGCTACCGGGCTGGCGACGGCCACAGGTTCTGCTCGCGCCGTCGGACTCAGTACAGGCTCCAGCGCCAGCGCGTCGAGGCGCAACGCCTGGGCCACCAAGTCCGCAGTCGACAGGTCAGGTCCGATCGACAAGGACGCCTGCAACGACGGAGATGAGCTTGAGGAAAGCACCGAAGCCGTCGGACTCAGCAAACGGTTCATCTGCACGACGTACGCGTTGATGTCTTCCGGTCTGGCACCTGAACTGCCGGGGGTGGCGATCCGCATCAACAGATCAGTACCCAGCAACAAGGCGTCGATGTGTTCCGGTTGCAGGTACAGACGAGATTCCTGTGCACTGACCAGGCAGTCCTCCATCACATGGGCCACGCTGACGCCCGCGTCGATCCCGACTATTCGCGCTGCGCCTTTCAGCGAATGGGCGGCGCGCATGCACGCTTCCAGATGGTCGGCTTGCGTTGGATTGCGCTCCAGAGCCAGCAAACCCGCGCTAAGCACCTGGGTCTGCGCCTCGGCTTCCTGGGTAAACAGCTCGAACATTGACGCGTCGCGCATCTGCTCTGGGGTCATGAGAAGCTCCGCTTCACTGCCGACAGTAATTGGTCTTCATCCAATAGGCGCAGGCTGCGCGCCTTCCACTGAATGACGCCCCGGGTGTATTTGGCGTTGGCCTGCTGGCCGGAACTGGAGGCTGAGTCCAGCACCCGCTGGTCCATGGCATGAATGCCGTCGACCTCATCCACGGGCACGACAACCGGGCCCTCGTTGGCGGCGATGATCAACATTCGCGGCATGATTCGGGCGGACTGGCTGACCACTTGCGCAGTGTCCAGACCCAGCAGTTCAACCAGGGATAAACAGGCGACCAATGCGCCTCGTACGTTGGCGACGCCGAGTAATGCCCGCGAGCGCTGATGGGGCACGGAATGGATCGTCTGCAACGGCGCCACCTCAACCAGACACCGTGTGGGCATCCCGAGCCACTCTTCCCCCAGGCGAAATACTAGAATCGAGCGGGTTTTGATTTCTTGATACGCCTCGCTGCTGCGGGTCGGAAGCTCATGCTCTCGGGCCAGGGAATAGCGGTCGAGAAGCCGCGTGGCAGCAGCGGAATAGACCGCGCAATTGCGGCAGTGAATATGTTCAGCCAGCAGCGGGCAGGCGCGAGTGCCATGGATACCGATACGGTTCCAGCAGTCATCGACCGCCCCGGCGTCCTCCTGGTTCAGGTTCAAGTCAATCAGGCTCAGGTCAATCCGAGGTCCGCTCATTGATCACTTCCATCCTTGCTCAGACCACGCGCCGCGCGCGCCTGCAATCGTCGGGCGCCCACGACGTCGCCTTGGAATTCAAGCAATGCCGCCAGTTGCGCCAACGCCTCGGGGTGTTGCGGCTGCAAATACAGCGCTTTTCGATACAATCCCTGGGCTTGTGCTGGCTGGCCGCCTAGATCACTTAACAGTCCCAACCAGTAAAACACTTGAGCCACCGGCTCATACAATTGCAGATAGCGTTCACACGCCGCCCGCGCCTCGGTGCTTTTGCCCTGATTGGCGAAGGCCGCGATCTGCGTCAGCAAACCGCCAGCATCCGTATTCATCGCAGCGCGCTGGGTGGGCAGCACGGGAGATCCCAAGGGGCTCAGCCGACTCGGTGCAAAGGGCCGGGACTGGGTCGGTAAAAGAACCGGAGTCACCGAGCGTGAGCAGACCGCCGGCTGAACATTCGGGGTCGGTTGTTGCAGGGGTTCTTTATAGCGGCTGAAGGCAAACGACTGCGGAACGCCGATTGAGCGCATGCCCAACCGTGCCAGTAAGTTGCCTTCGGCGGGACCGATAAACAGCACGCCCTCTTCCCGGGTCCAGCGTTTGAGCGCGCTGAATGCCTGGTGCTGAGTCGCCAGATCGAAATAGATCAGCAGGTTGCGACAAAACACGAAGTCATATGCCGGTTGCGCGGCGAACAGGCGGGGATCAAGCACGTTACCGGGCTGGAAATTCACCTGCTCGCGCACTCGCTGACTGACCCGATAGCCCTCGGGCTCGGCGCTGAAGTGTCGGTCCCGAAAAGCGGTTTGATCGCCACGAAAGGAATTTTTGCCATAGACCGCAAGTTCGGCCCGGGCAATGGATATCGGGCTGATGTCCACCGCATCAATGTTGAACTGTGCGCCAGCAATGCCCGTATCCAACAAGGCCATGGCAATCGAATAGGGCTCTTCGCCGGTGGAGCATGGCAGACTGAGAATCCGCAATGGCCGAGCGCCCAGGAGTTCAGCCAGGCGCGCCTGGGCCAGCTTGGCCAACGTCGCAAATGATTCCGGGTAACGGAAAAACCACGTCTCCGGAACAATTACGGCTTCGATCAACGCTTGCTGTTCGTTGGGGGAGGATTGCAATAATTGCCAATAACAGTCGAGGTCCGCAGCCATGGCCGAGGTGCAGCGCAAACGAACGGCGCGTTCGATGGTCGCCTCGCCCACCGACGCAACATCCAGACCGATCCGATCGTTGAGAAAGCCGAAGAAGCGCCCGTCTCGACTCATGGTGCATCCTCGAGCGCTTCAAGGCTCAAGGGTGGCTCGGGATAAAGCAACTCGCGCACCGGATCGCTGAGCAGGTCTTGTACCCGCACCCATTGCAGCAAACCGTGTTCATCTTCACGCACCGGCCCCAAATAGCGCGCCTGGCGGTTGTCCACACCGTATTCCTTGAACTCACCGGGCGCACACCGCAAGGTGTCGGTGGCGTGTTCCAGCATCAACCCAAGCAATCGACCCGGGCGTTCAGCGTCCGGCCGATAGTGCACCAGTACCAGACGCGTGCTGGTCCGAATGTGCGCAGGCTGGCCAAACGTCAGCGCACTGAGATCGATGACCGGCACGATAACCCCACGATGAGCAAAAACCCCAGCCACCCAATGCGGTGTCTGGGCAATGGGCTTGAGCCGCAAGCGTGGCAATACTTCTGCGATGTCGACGGCCTCCAGCGCGTAGCGCTCCTGGCCGACGCGAAACAATAAAAACAGCTTGTTTTGCGGCGGCAGTGAAACACCCCGCCTGGCTGAATGCTCGATCATCGCGGGTGCTCAGACTTTAAAGCGCGAGACGCCGCTACGCAGACCCACCGCCACTTGACTCAATTCGTCGATAGCGAAACTGGCCTGACGTAACGAATCGACGGTCTGGCTGCTGGCATCGCCCAACTGCACCAGGGCCTGATTGATCTGCTCGGCACCGGTGGCCTGGGCTTGCATACCCTCGTTGACCATTAATACTCGCGGCGCCAGCGCCTGAACCTGATAGATGATCTGCGACAGCTGTTCGCCCACCTGAGTGACTTCGGACATACCACGACGTACTTCTTCAGAAAACTTGTCCATGCCCATCACACCAGCGGACACCGCTGACTGAATTTCCCGCACCATTTGCTCAATGTCGTAAGTGGCAACGGCGGTCTGATCAGCCAGACGCCGCACCTCCGTCGCTACTACCGCAAAACCACGTCCGTATTCACCGGCCTTTTCCGCTTCAATGGCTGCGTTGAGCGACAGCAGGTTGGTCTGGTCGGCGACTTTGACGATGGTCACCACCACTTGATTGATGTTGCCGGCCTTCTCGTTGAGGATTGCCAGCTTGGCGTTGACCAGGTCTGCAGCACCCATCACCGAATGCATGGTTTCTTCCATACGCGCCAAGCCTTGCTGGCCAGAGCCCGCGAGATTGGACGCTTGGTCTGCAGCCGAAGTGACTTCGGTCATAGTCCGCACCAGATCACGGGAAGTCGCGGCGATTTCCCGTGACGTCGCGCCAATTTCCGTGGTGGTGGCGGCGGTCTCGGTGGCGGTGGCCTGCTGCTGCTTGGAGGTGGCGGCGATTTCAGTTACCGAGGTGGTGACTTGCACAGACGAACGCTGAGCCTGTGAAACCAGGTTTGTCAGCTCGGTCATCATATCGTTGAAGCCGTTCTCAACGGTGTCGAACTCATCCTTGCGACCCAGGTTCAGACGCTTGCTCAGGTCGCCGCTGCGCATGACATCGAGAACCCAGACGATCCGACGCATGGGCGACATAATCGCGCGCATCAACAGCAAACCGCAGATAACCGCAGCCATAATCGCCACCAGCAGAGAAATGCCCATGCTGATCTTGGCCTCATAGACCGCCGCCTCAATCGAGGCGATTGAGTCGTCTGCGAGTTGTTTGTTTTTAATAATAAGGGTAGTGAGGAACGCACGGCCCTTATCCCAGGCGGGCGCCATTTGCGAGAGGAACAGGCCGTGTGCCTTAGCGAAGTCGTTGGTCTGATAAAGCGCGAGGACCTCTTCGGAAATCTTTTTGTACGCCGCGTGCTGCTGTTCGAACGCGTCGAAACGGATCTGGTCTTCCTGATCAAAGATGGTCTTTTTATAGCCGTTCAATTCGGCAACCAGTTGATCCTCAAAGCCCTTGAACATGTCCAACTCGGCGGGCGTGAGCACTCGGCCCTCGTCTTCGCCGAACAGGCGCAACGTAGCCAGATAGCTGTTGACCCAGGCGCCGCGCACCGTGGTGCTGTAGTAAAGGCCCGGCAACGCGTCGGTGCGGACCTTTTCTTCGCTGGATTCAATGGATAACAGTCGGGAATACGACACGACGACCATCAACAGCATAATGGCGATGATTACAGCGAAACTCGCGGCAATACGCTGGCGCAATGTCCAATTCTTCACAGTCCTGACCTCAAGAGTTCAACGCGACAGCACTGGCGCGTTCAAGAAGTGGACCGACCATCGGCCCAAAGCTGGCTGAGTATAGCCCAGCCTCTCAGGCCTTAGATTGATGTTTCGAGAGGATTTTTGGCCCCGAAGGGATGGCCGAAATGCGGCCGGCACCTGAATACAAAGTCTATCCGCCCGAATTGAGTACAGCGATGAGGATGGATTAGATAAAAGCGTTAATCCGTGGGTCAGTGACCTACTCAGTCGGGAGGCTGGCGTTTAGGTTTTCTGTGGGCTTCCCGAATCCAACGCTGTCCCGGAAAAACTGTGGAGCCAACGTGTTGGCGAAGCAGGCGGCGTGTCTGGCGCGCCGCCTATTCACTCAATCGCGCAAATCAGACTCGTGGATCGGTTGGTCACGGTGGGTGGCGCGTTGGTATTGGGCGGGCCAGATGGCTTTGCGGCCGCCGAGATCGTCGTCGGCATGAAGAGGCCAGTACGGATCACGCAGCAGTTCCCGTGCGAGCAAAATCAAGTCGGCCTGGCCGGTGCGCAGGATGTGTTCGGCCTGTGCCGGTTCGGTGATCATGCCCACGGTACCAGTGGCGATGCCGGACTCTTTGCGCACACGCTCGGCGAAGCGCGTCTGGTAGCCCGGACCAACCGGGATTTCCGCTTTCGCCGCCGTGCCGCCCGAAGACACGTCTATCAGGTCCACGCCCAAGTCTTTCAAGCGCCGCGCCAGTTCGACGGTTTCATCCGGGTTCCAGCCGTCCTCCACCCAATCGGTCGCAGAAACCCGCACGAACAACGGCAGTTCTTGCGGCCAGACAGCCCTCACCGCTTCGGTCACTTGCAAGGTCAGACGAATACGGTTTTCAAACGATCCGCCGTATTGGTCGCGACGTTGATTACTGATGGGTGACAGGAATTGATGCAGCAGATAACCGTGGGCTGCGTGCAGTTCGACCACTTTAAATCCGGCAATCAACGCGCGTTTGGCAGCTTCGACGAAGGCGACAATTATCCCCTGGATTTCGCTTTCTTCCAGTTGGGTCGGCGCGGTGTGTTGCGGATCAAATGCGATGGGCGAAGGACCCACCGGCACCCAACCGCCTTCGCTGAGCGGCACGCTGCCATGCTTGCCGATCCACGGCCGCCAGGTGCTCGATTTACGCCCGGCGTGCGCCAGTTGAATACCGGCCACCGCGCCTTGGGCAGTGATGAAGCGGGTAATCCGTTGCAACGGCTCGATTTGTTCGTCGTTCCATAACCCTAAGTCTTCAGGGGTAATGCGGCTGTCTTCGGTGACAGCGGTGGCCTCGGTGAAAATCAAGCCGGCGCCACCCACGGCGCGGCTGCCGAGATGGACCAGATGCCAGTCGTTGGCCAAGCCGTCGACGCAGGAGTACTGACACATCGGCGACACCGCGATGCGGTTGAGCAGGGTCAGTTGGCGAATGGTAAAGGGTTCAAGCAGCAGGCTCATGGTCACCTCTCAAGTTAACAGGCAGCGTGCGAAGGTTACTAGCTGACGTTTCCGACAGTGCTTAGAGCCTAGTAGACAGTCCGACCTCGCGAGTGTTCGTGCATTCCTGGCGAAGCGGCATTAACGCGGCGCGATGTGTGCCACCAATAGCTGAACCGTTTCGTTGCCACGAAACTCATTGAGGTCCAGTTTGTAGGCCAGTTCCACCCAACGGATAGTCGGATTCGGCCAGATATCGCGGTCCACGCTGAACGCGATGCCGTCGAGTTTCAGTGAGCCGCATTCACTTTTCAGCACCATTTTCAGGTGCCGTTCACCGACAATACGCTGTTCGACCAGTTGGAACACACCGTGAAACAGCGGCTCGGGAAAATGCTGACCCCAAGGACCGGCATTGCGCAGTGCGCGGGCCAACTCCAGGTGAAATTCTTCTATGGCCAGGCTGCCATCGGACAACAATCGTCCGGTCAGGTCTTCTTCGTTCAATTGACGACGCACTTCAGCGTCGAAGGCCTGGGCAAACGCGGGAAAATTCGCTTCTGGCAACGACAGTCCTGCCGCCATTGCATGGCCACCAAACTTGCTGATCAGCTCCGGGTGCTTTGCCGCAACCGCGTCCAGCGCATCGCGTATATGAAAGCCCGGCACTGAACGCGCCGAGCCCTTGAGCACGCCCTCCCCGGCGCTGGCAAATGCAATGGTCGGACGGTGATAACGCTCTTTCATGCGTGAAGCCAGGATGCCGATCACGCCTTGGTGCCAGTCGGTTTCGAACAGGCACAAGCCGAA
This sequence comes from Pseudomonas sp., assembly GCF_028293835.1. GTDB lineage: Bacteria > Pseudomonadota > Gammaproteobacteria > Pseudomonadales > Pseudomonadaceae > Aquipseudomonas. The sequence goes on along the minus strand of NZ_JAQGNX010000037.1, from coordinate 70,043 downwards.
AGGCATGGACTCCAGCGGCAGGTCCTTCAACTGGGCCAACGCCTCGCGCTGCATGCCTTGCTCGATGGATTTGCGGTCCTGGTTCAGCTCATCGAGACGTCCGGCCATTTCTCGCGCCAATGTTTCGTCTTCACACAGCAGACACTCGATGCCCAGGCTCATGTCATCCAATCGACCCGCAGCGTTCAAGCGCGGACCGATGATGAATCCCAGGTCGGTGGAGGTAATGCGGGCGGCTTCCCGACGGGCGACGTCAAGGATCGCCTTGAGCCCCGGCCGCGCGCGTCCGGCACGAATGCGCAGCAGGCCTTGGTGCACCAGAATGCGATTATTGGCGTCCAGCGGCACCACGTCAGCAACGCTGCCCAGGGCAACCAGATCCAGAAGCTCGCCCAGGTTGGGTTGGGTTTGTTGATTAGCCTCGAAATAACCGGTGTCACGCAGGCGCGCACGCAATGCCATCAGGACGTAGAAAATCACCCCAACGCCGGCGAGCGCCTTGCTGGGAAATTCACAGCCGGGCTGATTGGGATTGACGATGGCGTCGGCTGCCGGTAGTTCATGGCCAGGCAAGTGGTGATCGGTAACCAGCACCGTCAAACCCGCCGCCTTGGCCGCTGCAACGCCCTCAACACTGGAAATCCCATTGTCCACGGTGATAAGCAATTGGGGCTGACGCTCCAGTGCAACCGCGACAATCTCCGGGGTAAGGCCGTAGCCATATTCGAAGCGGTTTGGTACCAGATAGTCGACATGCGCCGCGCCAAACAGACGCAGGCCTATTACGCCTACAGTACTGGCGGTCGCCCCGTCGGCGTCGAAGTCACCGACGATCAAGATGCGCTGGCGTTGTTTCAGCGCGATCACTAGCAGATCGACCGCCGTCTCAATGCCTTTCAGTTGTTGATACGGGATCAGCCGCGCCAGACTCTTGTCCAGTTCAGCCTCCGACACCACACCGCGCGAAGCATACAGGCGGGTCAACAACGGCGGCAGATCGCCAAGGAACGGCAGGGTGTCAGGCAACAGTCGAGCTTCGATACGCATTCGGTTTCCGCTGATATTTTTCTATTTTTTTGCTGCCGGGCAATGTGCCCTGATCCTGCCAATAGCGTCAGCCGCGCTCGCCGGTGAGCCATTGCAACTGGACTTCATGCTGGCCACGGTCGTCGGTAACGAAAATCGTACCCTCGCTGATCATCACGTCCCACTTGATGACCCGTGGCATGTCCTTGGCCAGCACTTCCAGAATGTCTTGGGGAACGGCAGCGATATTGACGTTTTTCAGGTTTTTTGCCACCGGAATAACCTTGGTTTCCCAGACACGCAAGCTACCGTAAGCCAGCAAACTGGTGCGTTCGGTACGACGTGAGGACCAGGTCAAACGATCAGCGTCTGGCTGACCTACCTCGATCCAGTGCAAAACGCGATCATCCAGGCTTTTTTCCCACAGTGCTGGTTCGTCTACTTCTGACAGGCCACGGCCAAACGACAGCTGCTCGTTGTACCAGAAGGCGTAGGCAAGCAAACGCACGGTCATGCGCTCTTCGGTTTCGGAGGGGTGCCGGGCAATCGTCTGTTTGACGCTCTCATACACTCCGCGATCAAGGTCGGTGAGGTGGAGTTCGACTTTGTAGGTCGTGGACGGCTGGGCCATGAACGGGCTTCTAGATACGGAGAAAGGCGACAAGTCTACCCGATGCCGGACGGTTCAACGACGCCGATGCTAAAGCAACTTCTCAGCGAAGCGGTTATCGGACGGACGCGACCAGCCAAGTGCGTGCAGTAGAAGCTTGAGTGGTTGGTGTGGTATCAAGCACTGTACCGACCCCAACGTCGCCACAGACATGGCGCCGTCTGGTATGGCAATGTAATTTAGCCACTTTTGTAGACGGAATCAGCGAATGGCTTATGGCGCTCTGCTGCCTGGCAGATATTTTTCAAGCATCTTGCTGATCGCCCTGAGCCTCTTGTGCATGCCGCAAATGGTCATGGCGAAAGACACACTGATATGGCTGCTGCGCGACTTTCCTCCCCTGACCATATTTGCCGGCCCGCAGCAGGGCCAAGGCTCCATCGATAGGCTGCTGCCGTTGCTGATTGCGCGGATGCCTGAATACAACCACCTGATGATGCACGTTAACCGCGCCCGCGGGATGCAAATGCTCAAAGAGCCATCACTCACCTGCGACCCGACGCTGCTGTGGACCGCCGAACGAGCCAAGACCATTATTTACTCCATCCCCACCCATGCGACGAAAAGTAATGGCATGGTGGTTCGCAAAGAAGACCTTGGCAGTTTCAGCCCCTTTATCGACAGGGGCCAAATTGATTTGCAGGGGGTGCTAGCCAGCCCATCAATCAAGCTCGGAATCGTTGCCGAGCGCAGCTACGGTCCTGACATCGATCGGATGCTGCATGCATCGCCGGGCGGCAATGTCAGTAAGCATTACGGCAACGATGCAATCGGCAGCTTGCTACAGATGCAGCGACTGGGACGATTACAGGCGCTGATCAGTTATTGGCCAGAGGCGCGCTTTCAGGCCGCACAGCAGAACATGGACCCAGCGGACCTAATGTTCTATCCAATCAAGGGGACGGCTAAATACCAATTTGCCCATGTGGGCTGCTCGGACACACCTAAAGGCCGTGAAGCGATAGACATCATCAACCGCGAGATGCGGGTTTTGCGCCAAACCAAACTCATCGACTTTTACGCCGACTGGCTGGACCCGCAATCCCGGAGCGAATACCTGCAGGACGCCAAGGCGTTTTTTGAAAGCCCATGAAGCGCTGTTCGCCAAATTGCAGGCAAAAGAAACCCCGAGTAGTGGGGTACTTACTCGGGGTCAAACCGTGATCCCTCAGGACCAGTACGTCAGGTGCCAATCACCGGAGCACAATGCTTGTACCTGCCGTAATAAATCAGAGCATCGAATGTGAGTAAGGTTCCCGGCGCAATCAATTAAAAGCTTGAAACGAGGTAAAAACCTGCGCCTGGGTGGCGTGACGCATGGCCGCCACCACGCACGGCTCTATCCGGCCTTCGGCAATCAGCAGATCGCGATGAAATCCATCCACCACATCCGTCAGTTGGCGTTTGTCTCGAAGCTGCGCCATACATAGCGTGCGCTCAATCACAATTGCACCGGCCACATTTTTCAAAGTGACTACGCGTTCGCCATTTGCGCCCGCCGGCCCCAGAGTTGCCTGATAAGGTGTCAGGGCTTCGCTAAGCAGTAAGCCGATATTTTCCATCTAGTCACCACTCGACAGTTTGAATGCAAGGTGCTTATCAATGACCATCGGTACAATGAGAAAGTTCTTCTCATGTGAGCGAGGTGATTGCCCGCTACCTCAGCCAGAGCGGGACCATGAGCATGCCTGACGACCATGACAGAGAAAAAACAACAGCCCTTGTCCGCCGAAAAGGAGCCTGACGTGGACGCTGCTACTGATACACCGTTACGGATCATCCTGGCAGACGATCACCCTATTTTTCTAATTGGGTTGCGGGTGGTGCTTGAGCAGCACAGCCATGCCAAGGTGGTGGCTGAGGCCAGTTCGCCAAGCGAGCTGGTCGATGCCTTGAAACGCCACAGCTGTGATGTGCTGGTGACAGACTTCATGATGCCTTGCGATGTGCAGAACGATGGGTTGCGGTTGTTGCAACGGGTGCGCCGTGACTACCCACAGCTGCCTATTGTGGTCGTGACCATGCTCAACAACCCGGGGCTGTTTCGCTCAATCCTTGCAGTGGGCGTCAATGCATTGCTGAGTAAAGCCAGTCTGGCGGGCGAGCTGCCTGCTGCCATTGAATGCATATGCCAGGGTAAACAGTTTGTTGCAGATTCAGTGACGCGAATACTGCGCGAGGCGACCGATTTTGGTACCGATACACTGATCTCCCATGAACAGCTCTCGCCCAAGGAGTCTGAAGTGCTGCGCTTGTTGGCAGCCGGTCGTTCGGTGGGGGAAATTGCCACGCACCTCAGCCGCAGCAAACAAACGGTCAGTGCGCAAAAAGTCAGTGCAATGCGCAAACTGGGCCTTAGCAATGATGCGAGCCTGTTTATATATTTGCAGGAACACGGCCTGACGTGAATCACGCCGTCGACCGCTCGGCCATCCAGTTCAACAACTCGCTATCGCTCATGGGTTTGGCAATGAAATACCCTTGCACCGACGGCTTGTTCAGCGCGCTGACCGCTTCATAGTCACTGGCCGTTTCCACGCCCTCGACCACCACATTAAGTTCCATCTTGCTCGCCATCGTGCAGGCGCTGGCTACCACGGCGGCCTTGCGTGCGTCTTCGCCCATGCCACGGATGAACTCGGCCGGAATCTTCAGCTCGGAAAATGGCAGTTGTAGCAAACGTTGAATGTTCGAGGCCCCGGTACCAAAGTCGTCGATAGACAACTTGCAGCCCTGCATGCGTAAGCGCAACAAGCCTTCCAGCTGTACGGTAGAGGTTTGCAACGCAAAGTCCTCGACGATTTCAAGGGTGAGGATTTCGGCGGGCAAATCAAAATGCGCCAGAAGCGCCAGGACGCTGTCGGAAAAATACGCCTCGCTGAGCATGGCCGGAACGATGTTGACCGCAACGGGCAGCGGGCTACCACTTGCCCCCCTCACCCTGGACGAAAAGGCTAACGCCAGTTCCAGCATACGCCAGGTCAACGGCACGCTCAGCCCGGCCCGTTCAACGGCAGCCATAAAGCTGCCGGGCGTCAAAATGCCGTGCCGCGGATGCTGCCAGCGGACCAGCGCTTCGACGCCGATCAAGTCGCCGTCCAGGCTGACTTTTGGTTGGTAATGGGCGATCCACTGCTCAAAATTGCGGTTCTCGCCAACGCACTGGCCAGGGGCAAGCTGGTGCAATTCTTCCAGCGAAAACAATGCGGCGTCTGACGTAGAGGAAACGGACGGGAAAACCCGATGAGCCCCTTCTCGGTACACCTCAAGCAATTCACGAAGGGCCACGACCGACGCTGGTTTTTGCAGACTGCCTAACACCCACATCCCCTGCTGGCGGGCCAGGTGGGCGACTCCGTCGAGTACGCTTCGGTCGCTGCTGCTAAGGATAATGATCGCGCAAGCCTGTTGATGTTCAGCCAGGTAGCGAATCATCTCCAGGCCATCCGGCCCCTCCATTTGCAAGTCGCAGATAGCAATGTCCACAGGGCCGCGATTGGCCAGTGATTGCTGAGCACTGGCGACACTGTGCGCCGTCATGACATTGAACACCTGATTGGCGTTGAGCATCTGGTGCAGCGCCATCCGTTGAAAAGCGTTGTCTTCAAGTATCAAAACATTAAGCGAGCGCACGGTTTTCCCTCCCGGATCGAAGCCGTTTTGGCCAGCGGTGTCTGCACTTTAAAGACCTCGTTATCTGTACCCAATAAGACACGTCCTAATCTGCCCGCTCCGGGAGGTGATAGTTGATATCGATGCGTAACTGATCAATGGCAGCGTTTAACGTTTGCCATTGCTGGGGCAACACGGCGCTGACTTTCTCTCGTACGCTGCCGTCAAGCAGCGCGCACGCCTTGGCTAACGGCACGGCATCAATCAAACACGCCACGCCCTTCAAGCGATGCAGCGAAGCACTTAGCGCCGTCCAGTCCAGCTCGGTGACAGAGGGGTGCAAGCGCTCGCTCTCCTCCCTTAGGTTTTTCCAGAGTTCCAATAGCAAATGCTGCAGTTGAACGTCGTTGGCCTGGGTCATCTGGCGAAGGGTGTCGATATCAAATGACTGCATCGGCGCGATATCTGCCAGCACCTGTGCCAGCCGATTCAACGCCACCGGCTTGACCAGCAGTTGGTTCATGCCTGCCTGCTCGCAGCGGTCGCGCTCATCATTCAACGCATTGGCTGTGCAGCCAATAATCGGACACGCCCGAAGTTGCTCATTCAGTTCTGTGCGACGAATGGCTTCAGTCAGCGCATAACCGCTCATGCCTGGCATGTTGCAATCGGTGAAGAGCGCATCGAAATTGCCGTCTTGCCATTGCTGCAAAGCCGCATGGGCACTGCTGACCGATACCACGTCGTGACCAAGAAACTCGAGCTGTCGGGTCAGCACCAGTCGATTTGCAGACAGATCGTCTACTACCAGCAACTGCAGCGAGCGACCCGAGAACTGAATTTCGACGGGGCTGGTGGTTTTGTCGCGGCCGGGAGCCACCCGGGCCAGGCTCACCTCCACCGTCACGCAGGTACCCGTTCCAGGCTCGCTTTTCAGGCTGACGTGGCCACCCATCAACTCAACCAATTGCTTGCAAATACTTAAGCCAAGCCCCGTGCCGCCGTAGTGAGCACCCGTGCTGTCACTTGCCTGGACAAAGGGCTGGAACATCAGGTGTTGCTGTTCGGTATCAATGCCGATGCCACTGTCCTGAACACTGATCCGAAAACAAGGTCGCTGCGGTGCACCTGAAATATCGACCTTTAGCACCACGCTGCCTTCGCGGGTAAATTTCAACGCATTGCCTAACAGGTTGTGCATCACTTGGCGCAGGCGCATCGGGTCAAGCCAGTAATCGCCCTCGGCCTGATCCGCGAATTCCAAACTCAGTTCAAGGCCTTTGCTTTCTGCACTGGCTTTGAACATTCGGTATATGCCGTCAAAAAATTTCCGAAGAGGCGTGACCGCCAGCGCCAGTTGCATGTTCCCGGCTTCGATTTTGGTCAGGTCCAGACTGTCGCCGATCAGGTCGATCAACTCCGATGCCGACTGGTAAGCGACCTCAAGTCCTTCGGACGGCGTATCACCCCGGAGTACTGCCTGCTCTCGCTCGAGTTCAAGCAAGCCAATAATCGCGCCCATCGGCGTGCGGATCTCATGGCTCATGGTCGCCAGAAACGCGCTTTTCGCCTCGTTCGCCTGTTCGGCCTGTTGTCGCGCTTCTGTCAGTTCGGCTTCCAGCCGTTTACGCTCGGTAATATCAATCCAGCCGCCCAGCAACCCTTGCAGTTGAGCGTCTGCGCTGTAGAACGGCACCGTCCACTGGTAAGCGTCGATCAAGCGGCCGAACAGCTCCATTCTTCGATCGGCGAATACCGGTTGCTGGGTTTCCAGTAATCGAAGGTAATCAGCATGCATTTGCTGGGCACTGGAATGCGGAATCAAATCGACATCAATCAATCGGCGCCCACTCATTTGTTCGAAACTGACGCCAAAGCTCTCTTCGTAGCTGCGATTGCATGAGATCAAGCGACCCTTGAGGTCACGCACGTAGATGGGATTAGGAATGCCGTCGAGCAAAGCGCGCTGGAATACCAATTGGTCGCTCAGTTGCTCCTGCGCCCTGAGTCGCTGACGGATCTGCTTCTTCAAGCGGCTGTTCCAGATCAAGGAAATCGATCCCAGCATCAGCATGACGGCTAATGCCCAACTGACCCATTCAGGGATGCGCCGCCAGACAGGTGGCTGGGGGTTGACAGCTCCCAACCACTTGATACGTATTGCGCGAAGGTCGGCCACCGGAAACTCTTCGAGCGCCTTGTTCAAGATGCTGAGTAGTTCAGGCTGAGTGTTCAGGATGGCAAAACGATCTGACGACCATTGCCCTTCAACGGTTCGCCCGACTTTCAGCCCGTCATGGGGAAACATATGAGCGCCCGCCTCGCTCTGGATGGTTGCATCGGCTCGCCCATTCGACACCCATTGCCGGGCCTGTTCGTAGGTTTTTACTGAAAGGATATTGATTTCTGGATAATTTTTACGAAGATAGTCTTCCATGGCATGTTTGGCTGGCAGCGCGAGATTACGCCCCGACAGGCTCTTCAGACTGACCAGTGACGCATCGCTGTCTCTCACTACGAAGACCCAATTGCTACCCCCGAACGAGTAGGTGTAATCGAGAAATTTTTTGCGCTCGCTGTTCTCGGCCAACGTCGTACTCATGTCAGCCTGGCCGGTGCGCAGTAACTCGATACTTTCCTTGGTTGACGCCACCTCTCTATGAATGAACTGAAGACCGGTCATGCGTGAAATACGCTCTAACACGTCCTCGTTAAGACCAATCCAGCGTCCGTCTTTATCGGTGTACACGTACGGCGGATGTTGCCCGGAAACCACCGTGACCCGAGAGTGCTTTCGAATCCAGCTTTGTTCGGCAGTGCTTAACTTTATTCGCTGGCGGCCGACGTCGGAGCCCAGGCCAGTGGTCCAACGACCAAGCACTTCACGGCGTACTGAATCATCAAGGTCTGCAAGCGCAAGATTGATCATTGTCGCCAGCGCGCTGTCTTCCTGACGTATGGCAAAAGAAAATCCTACAGGGGGTAACGCGCTTTCAAACTTGATGTGCAAACCCATATACGGCCGTAGCGCTGTATAGGCACGCACAATGACCTCGTTGCCGATAAAAGCATCGACCTCGCCTTGGCTCAAGGCTTCCAGGGCGCTTTGCAGATTAGGTGCGAGGATCACGTCACTGTCGGGATAAACCCGTTGTACAACTTTGGCGTCAGCGTAACCATCAAGGAGTACGACCTTTTTGCCCTTCAGACCCGATGGCACATGACGTCATTGCTACGGCCGACGGTGACCGAGCGGTCCGGCAAGTACTCCGTGGAGAACGCCAGTCCTTCGACCCCACGCTCAAAGCCATTTGCGCTGGTCAGTATGTCGATGGAGCCGTCGCGTAACGCCTGGACAGCCTCGGAGCGCCGAGCAAAACCCACTATCTGGATAGGCACAGAGAGCTTGTCGCCGATCAAACTCAGGTAGTCGGCGCTGATGCCTTGATAACGATTGCGATCACTGGTGATGTCGATCGGCTCGTAGTCGGCAATCGAAATGCCGACACGCAATAGACGGTGCTGTTCGATCCATTGTTTCTGTTGGGGGTCCAACGTCAGCGGGGGCAGGCCAACGAAGGGTGGCACGAGCCTGAACGACAGGCTTTGTGCTGCCAACGCCGTTTGACAGAGGCATAACAGTAACGACAGCAGGGCTGTGCGCATCACGTTTTTAAAGGCGGCACTTATGCCGTTCATACTGACTTCGTTCACCGCGGTGTCCATTCCTATGGATCCAAATACCTCGCAAGTGTGGCACGCAAAAATAAGAAAGCCCGCCATGGGGCGGGCCTTATGTTGTTACACAACGATACCGTTAGAGCGGTTTACCGCGGTTACCATGCTGGCTGACAAAGGCCTGTATGGCTTTGAGGTCATTGGGAAGCACGGTGCACTTCTCTTTGCGTTCGAACAAATCAGACAAATGTGCAGGTAGCTCAAGCGCTTTTCCTACGCCTGCCTTATTAACGGCTTCCGGGAATTTGACCGGGTGCGCGGTCCCCAGAATAACCATCGGTGTGTCCAGGCTGCGACGGCAATCTCGGGCCGCTTTTACGCCGATGGCGGTATGCGGATCGAGCACTTCACCAGTGCTTGCAAACACCTCGGCAATTGTCTCGCAGGTTTCCTCGTCACTGACCGCCAGCGAGTCAAACAGCTTCCGGGTTTCAGTCCAGCGCTCGGCATCAACGCTGAATTCGCCGGTCCGCTTGAATGTGTCCATCAAGCCGGCAATGGCTGAGCCGTTGCGCCCGTGCATATCGAACAGCAAACGTTCAAAGTTCGACGAGACCATGATGTCCATGGACGGCGACAGCGTCGCGTGCAGGGTTTCCTTGCTGTACTGATTACCGCTCATGAAACGGTGCAAGATGTCGTTACGGTTGGTGGCAACGATCAACTGGCTGATTGGCAAGCCCATGTTGCGGGCCAGGTACCCGGCGAAGATATCGCCGAAGTTACCCGTAGGTACCGAGAACGCCACGGAGCGTGCCGGGCCGCCAAGCTGCAACGAGGCGTGAAAGTAGTAAACGATCTGGGCCATGATTCGCGCCCAGTTGATCGAATTGACCGCAACCAGACGCGTCCCCTTCAGGAAGTCCTGATCGGCGAAGCTGGCCTTGACCATTTCCTGGCAATCATCGAAGTTGCCTTCGATGGCGATGTTGTGAATGTTCTCGCCAGCTATGGTCGTCATTTGCCGACGCTGCACTTCCGACACGCGATTGTTCGGGTGCAGGATGAAAATGTCGACGTTGTCGCAACGACGACAACCTTCGATAGCGGCCGAGCCGGTGTCACCGGAGGTGGCGCCGAGAATCACGACGCGCTCGCCACGCTTGGCCAGCACGTAATCGAGCAAACGCCCGAGCAGTTGCAGGGCGAAATCCTTGAACGCCAAGGTTGGGCCATGGAACAGTTCAAGCACCCACTCGTTGCCATTCAGCGGGCGCAGAGGCGCTACACCGCTGTGGGCAAATACGCCGTTCTCGCCTGACGAATAGGTTTCTTCGAGAATTTTTTTGAAGTCGGCATCTGGAATGCTACCGGTGACAAACGGCCGCATGACTCGGAAAGCCAACTCGTGATACGGCAAACCGGCCCAGGAAGCTATTTCTTCCTGAGTGAAGCGCGGCAGGTTTTCGGGTACATACAGGCCGCCATCGCTGGCAAGGCCAGTGAGCAGCACGTCTTCAAAATTCAGCGCTGGCGCTTGGCCGCGGGTACTGATGTAGCGCATGGGGGCAACCTTCGTTTGGAGCGGCAAGCTTTAAGCTGCGAGCTGCAAGTTGAGAACGATTCGACTCTAACCTGCGACTTGCTACGTAACGCCTATCGCGATGTTGATTTTGCTTTACTTGCAGCTTGCCGCTTGAGGCTTACCGCGACTCAATTCAAATGTTCTACGCGGATCCGAACCACCGGTCCAACCACGTCCTGCAAAGCTTCCAGCGCCTCGATAGCGTCGTTCATGCGTTTTTCTACCACGCTGTGGGTCACTAGAATCATTGGCACCAGGCCGTCGTGTTCTTCGACTTCCTTTTGCATGATCGATTCGATGTTAATGCCGCGTTCCGACAGAATACTCGCCACCTGAGCCAGCACGCCCGGGTGATCCTTGGCCTGGATGCGCAGGTAATACGCGCTTTCACAGGCTTCGATGGGCAAGATCGGGTGGGCGGACAACGAGTCCGGTTGGAACGCCAGGTGCGGCACACGGTTCTCCGGATCTGAGGTCATGGCGCGGACCACGTCGACCAGGTCGGCGATAACCGACGAAGCCGTAGGCTCCATGCCAGCCCCAGCGCCATAGAACAGGGTCGAACCTGCCGCATCACCGTTGACCATGACCGCATTCATTACGCCGTTCACGTTGGCGATCAGACGGTCAGCTGGAATCAGCGTTGGATGAACCCGCAATTCGATGCCTGCAGCGGTGCTACGGGCCACGCCCAAGTGCTTGATGCGGTAGCCCAGCGCTTCGGCGTAGTTCACGTCAGCAGTGGTCAGCTTGGTGATGCCTTCGGTGTAGGCCTTGTCGAATTGCAATGGAATGCCAAAAGCGATCGAGGCGAGAATCGTCAGCTTGTGCGCAGCGTCAATGCCTTCGACATCGAAGGTCGGATCGGCTTCGGCATAGCCCAGGGCCTGAGCTTCGGCCAACACATCAGGAAAGGTACGGCCCTTCTCCCGCATTTCGGTGAGGATGAAGTTACCCGTTCCGTTGATGATGCCGGCGACCCAGTTGATGCGGTTGGCCGACAGACCTTCCCGAATAGCCTTGATCACCGGAATACCGCCCGCCACAGCCGCTTCGAACGCAACGATCACGCCCTTTTCACGAGCCTTGGCAAAAATTTCATTGCCGTGTACGGCGATCAGCGCCTTGTTGGCAGTGACCACATGCTTGCCATTTTCTATAGCCTTGAGCACCAGTTCACGGGCAACGGTGTAGCCACCTATCAGCTCGACGACGATGTCGATCTCCGGGTTGGTCGCCACGGCGAAAACATCGGTGGTTGTAGGGGTACCGGTAATGTGGCAATTGGGGTTGGGCGTACGCAGGGCGATTTGCGCGACTTCAATGCCACGCCCGGCGCGGCGAGCAATTTCCTCAGCGTTACGCTGAAGCACGTTAAAGGTGCCGCCACCAACAGTACCTAGCCCACAGATGCCTACTTTGACCGGTTTCACTATGAACTCCCCATAAAACGGCCGACGCAAAGGCCGGCCGTGAAAAACGCCACCTGCAATGAGGCAGCTCTCTATTTAGTGAAGCGGCGGTTCAGGTCCGCGCGCCCATAATCGTCAAAGCCTAACCCTGGCGAAACAGGATTACTGGGCGCTCAAAGCCAGCTTGGCAACTTGCGGTGCTGGCTGATAACCCGGAATGATCTGACCGTCAGCCAAAACAATGGCTGGCGTGCCATTCACACCAATGGACTGGCCCATAGCGTATTGCTTGGTCACAGGATTGGCGCATTTTGGCGCATCGATATTTTTGCCAGCGACCATTCGGTCCATGGCGCTTTTCTTGTCTGTGGAACACCAGACCGCTTGCAGCTGTTCATCACCTGGAGAATTCAGGCCCTGACGTGGGAACGCCAGATAACGAACTTCGATACCCAGGCGATTCAACTCGGGTACTTCAGCATGCAATTTGTGGCAGTACGGGCAGGTGGTGTCAGTGAACACAGTGATATGCGATTTGGTTTCACCGATGGCCGGATAAACAACCATTTCAGCCATGGGAATGGCATTGATTGTCTTTGAAATAGCCAGACGCTCGGTTTTTTCGGTCAGGTTGACCGGCTTGCCATCCTTCATCTGAAACAGATAACCCTGCACCACGAACTGGCCGTCAGCACTGGCATACAGCACGCGCCCGCCCTGCAGTTTGACTTCATACAAGTCGTTCAACGGGCTGACCGCGATGCTCTCGATCGGCACGTCGAGCTTCAAGGTGCCCAAGGTTTCGCGGATGGCTTTATCGGCGGCATCGTCAGCTTGGGCAAACATACTCAGCGAGCTGGCCAACACGATGGCGGCAGCGGCAAAAATCTGGGTCACGCGCACGGGGGACTCCTTGGGCGATGGGCTATGGGGGATGCTAATAACGGTGGTCATGGAGGACCGGAGGCGTTTTAACAATGCCCAAATTGCGAACCGACAAAGCCTATCACATTAGGGCTGAGAGGCCGACTTCGACTGATGTAAGACCGGTCGGAAAATCACTGGGTTTTTAACCCCGTGGGTGATGCTTGGCGTGCATTTCCTGCAACCTTGCACGGGCGACATGGGTATAGATCTGCGTGGTCGACAAATCGCTATGCCCCAATAACATTTGCACCACGCGCAGGTCAGCGCCATGGTTCAGCAAATGAGTGGCAAAGGCATGGCGCAGGGTATGCGGCGACAACGATTTACCGATGCCGGCAACCATGGCGTGATGCTTGATCCGGTGCCAAAACGTCTGACGGGTCATTTGCTCACCGCGCAGGCTGGGAAACAGCACATCACTGGGGCGACCGTTGAGCATTTCAGCCCGGGCATCGCGCATGTAACGCTCAATCCAGACAATCGCCTCTTCACCCATGGGTACCAGGCGTTCCTTGCTGCCTTTACCCATGACCCGCAAAACACCCTGACGCAAATTGACTTGTTCTAGGGTCAAGCTAATCAGCTCGGTAACCCGCAGGCCGCAGGCATACAGCACTTCAAGCATGGCGCGATCACGCTGGCCAATCGCTTCGCTCAAGTCTGGCGCCGCCAACAATGACTCGACATCCGCTTCGGAGAGCGACTTGGGCAGCGGCCTGCCCAACTGCGGCATGTCCACCTGCAACGTGGGATCAATTTGAATCAGTTTTTCCCGCAACAAATACCGATAGAAGCCACGAACCCCGGAAAGAAAGCGTGCTGTCGACCTCGGCTTGTACGCTTTTTCCAGACGCCATGCCAAGTGGTCCAAAATCAGCTCGCGGCCAGCCTTGTCCAGCTCAATGCCCTGCTCTTGAAGCCAGCCATTGAACAACGCCAAGTCGCTGCGGTACGCACCGCGGGTGTTGTCCGACAGGCCTTTTTCCAGCCATAGCGCGTCTAGAAACTGGTCGATCAAAGGGTGGTCGATGGCGGGCATAGGGTTGAAAGCTTCTGCGAAAAAGAATGGACGGAGTTTTTCACATAACCTCTGTAGGAGCCAACGTGTTGGCGAAGCGGTGTGTCAGGAAAGACGCTTCGCCAACACGTTGGCTCCCACAGAAGGCAGGCCCCACGGGCCAAATCCCAGGCACAAAAAAGCAGCCCTTAGGCTGCTTTTTTTACACCGTGAAAAACTGAAATCAGGACAGTTTTTCTTTGATGCGAGCTGCTTTACCGGACAGGTCACGCAGGTAGTACAGTTTGGCTTTGCGAACGTCACCGCGACGTTTCACTGCCATGCTGTCGATTTGCGGGCTGTAGGTCTGGAAAGTACGCTCAACGCCAACACCGTTGGAGATTTTACGAACAGTGAAAGCACTGTTCACACCACGGTTACGCTTGGCAATTACTACGCCTTCGAACGCTTGCAGACGCGAACGGTCGCCTTCCTTCACTTTCACCTGAACGACAACAGTGTCGCCCGGGGCAAAGGGAGGGATCTCTTTAGTCATCTGCTCAGCTTCGAGTTGCAGAATGATTTTGTTAGTCATGCTGTGCTCCTAAGGCAGATCATCAGGATCTACCATCGATACGTTAACTATCGTCCCGCTCGCGGATATATTCCGCCAGCAGCTTTTTCTCTTCTCCAGAAAGCGAGCGGCTTTCCAGAAGATCGGGTCGTCGTTCATAGGTCCGCCCAAGGGACTGCTGTAAACGCCAACGCCGGATATGTGCGTGGTTGCCACTTAGCAACACGTCGGGAACACGCTGATCCGCATACACCTCCGGACGGGTGTAGTGCGGGCAATCCAGCAGACCATCCGTGAAGGAATCTTCCTCCGCAGAGTCCGCATGCCCTAAAGCTCCAGGCAGCAGCCGTGTAACCGCATCTATCAGGACCATCGCCGGCAGCTCGCCACCGGAAAGTACATAGTCACCAATCGACCACTCTTCATCGACATGAGCTTCAATGAAACGCTCGTCAATGCCTTCATAACGACCTGCGATGAGGATAAAAGCCTCCCCTTGCGCCAGTTCGCGTACCGCCGACTGATTCAGTTGGCGGCCTTGTGGCGACAGGTAAATAACCTTCGCCGCTTCCCCTGCTGCCTGCCTGGCCTGAACCAGAGCATCTTCCAGAGGCTTGATCTTCATCACCATGCCCGGACCACCGCCAAAAGGGCGATCATCAACAGTGTGGTGACGATCAGTGGTGTAGTCCCGCGGATTCCAACAAGTCAGCTGTAGCAGCCCTTGTTTCACCGCACGGCTGGTAATGCCGTAGTCGCTGATAGCGGAAAACATCTCAGGGAACAGACTGATCACTTCTACGCGTAGGCTAGCCATGTCGCTTAGAAGTCCGCATCCCATTCCACCTTCATCTCGCCGGCACCAAGGTCAACTGCCAACACACACTGCTCTGTATAGGGCAACAAGCGTTCGCGATCATCCAGGCTACCTGCACAAGGCTTGACCACCATTACATCGTTCGAGCCGGTTTCCAGCAGGTGATCAATTTTCCCGAGCAATTGCCCGAGTTGGTCGATGACCTGGAGACCTTCAAGCTGGTACCAGTAGTACTCGCCGTCGGTCAGATCAGGGAACAGGTTACGCGGAACGCAGATTTCAAAACCGGCCAGAAGACGAGCTTCTTCACGGTCATCGAGACCTTTGATCTTTGCGACCAGGAACTTGTTTTGCAAGCGTCCACTGACCAGCTCTACCTGTCGTACTTCACCGTCGCGCCGAAGCGTGAGGGTTTTGTAATCCAGCAGGTTACCAATTGGATCAGTAAAGGAAAAAACCTTCACTTCGCCGCGAACGCCGTGAATCGAGTAGATCTTGCCAATAACGATCAAATCATCAGCAATGGTTGGCGTCGCGTTCATATTGCTCAGGCCGCTGCCTTAGCATTGTCCTTCAACAACTGAGCAACACGCTCAGAAGGTTGTGCACCAACGCTCAGCCAGTAGGCAACGCGTTCGTTGTTCACGGACAGACGGATTTCTTGACCACGAGCAACCGGGTTGAAGAAACCAACTTGTTCCTTGTGTGAACCGTCGCGCGGGTTGCGGCTGTCGGTCACGGTCAAATGGTAAAACGGGCGCTTTTTGGAGCCGCCAAGGGCAAGACGGATGGTAAGCATATAAGCATCGTTCCTGTAGTCGGTGCAGCAAATCTAAGATGCACAACGGGCATAGGTGCCCGAAAGGCCGCATATTCTAAGGAATATCCGCACTTTTGCAAATGTCTTTTTCAGGCGCCTACCGGCATGCCATCGAGATCTGCCATGGAGCCGCCGTAAACAGCGGCATTTCAATCCCGCCAAAAGCGGGATTACTGGAGGCGAACCTCCATGTGAGGGGGGCTGCAATTACATTTTCGGTGCGCCGCGACCCGGCATCATGCCGCCCATGCCACGCATCATTTTTTGCATGCCGCCTTTGGCAGAAAACTTCTTCATCATTTTCTGCATTTGTTTGTGCTGCTTGATCAAACGCCCGATGTCCTGCACTTGAGTGCCTGAACCCAGGGAGATTCGGCGCTTGCGCGAGCCACTGATCAGGTCCGGGTCACGGCGTTCGGCCGGCGTCATCGAGTTGATGATGGCTTCCATCTGCTTGAACTGCTTTTCGGCCGCGCCCTGGGCGTTGCCCATCTGAGCCAGATTCATACCGCCGATGCTGGGCAATTTATCCATGAGACCGCCGAGGCCGCCCATGTTTTTCATTTGCTGCAACTGATCACGGAAGTCTTCGAGGTCGAAGCCCTTACCTTTTTTCAGTTTTTGCGCGAGCTTGTCGGCTTTTTCTTTGTCGAGGCCCTGTTCGGCTTGTTCGATCAGGCTGAGCACGTCGCCCATGCCGAGGATGCGCGAAGCGATACGGTCCGGGTGGAACGGTTCGAGCGCGTCGCTCTTCTCACCCATACCGATGAATTTGATCGGCTTGCCGGTGATTGCACGCACCGACAGTGCAGCGCCGCCCCGAGCATCGCCGTCGACTTTGGTCAGGATCACACCTGTCAGCGGCAACGCATCGCCAAACGCCTTGGCAGTGTTGGCCGCATCCTGACCGGTCATGGCGTCAACCACGAACAGCGTTTCGGCAGGTTTCACCGCAGCATGCAGCGCCTGGATCTCGCCCATCATCTCGACATCGATGTGCAAGCGGCCGGCGGTATCGACAATCACCACGTCGATGAACTTAAGCGTGGCTTCTTTAATAGCGGCCAGTGCGATATCGACTGGCTTCTGGCTAATGTCGGACGGGAAGAACGTCACGCCAATTTCGTTGGCCAGTGTTTCAAGTTGCTTGATAGCCGCAGGACGGTAAACGTCCACCGAGACCACCATGACGCTTTTCTTTCTGCGCTCTTTCAAGAAGCGCGCAAGTTTGCCAGCGGTGGTGGTTTTACCCGCACCCTGCAAACCGGCCATCAGCACGACGGCAGGCGGCGTGACATTGAGTACCAGATCTTCGTTGGCCGCGCCCATCAACGATTCGAGTTCGGCCTGAACAATCTTCACGAACGCCTGGCCCGGCGTCAGGCTACGCGACACCTCGGTGCCGACAGCACGGTCCCTGACCTTGTTGACGAAGTCTTTGACCACCGGCAAGGCGACGTCGGCTTCGAGCAGCGCCATCCGCACTTCGCGCAGCGTGTCCTTGATGTTGTCTTCGTTCAGCTTGGCCTTGCCAGTGACATGGCGCAGGGTCTGTGAAAGACGTTCGGTAAGATTTTCAAACATGCGCGATCCTTTCAGGTTCCTGGTGAACCCACGGTTGGTGCGGCCTGGCTCGCGGCGCCCTGCTCTGAACAGCGGTTAAAACTGCTGCTGAAAATAGCCTTCGACGAGCCTGCGACTTAAGCAGGTGGCAGATTATAGCGAAGAGTCTGCTGTACGGACACCATCGAGTCTGCTTCTGTGGTCTTTCGTCAAATGTCGGTTGTATGCGAAACTCAGCGCCTTTCGGGCTTGCCTACCAGGATTTATGCTCACCTTGTCACCCAGTTTGCTACCCAGCCTCGCCGCCGCCTGTCTATATGCCGCTGCGACCCTCTATCAAGCGCTCCGCCTGAAGCAAGGCGCCAAGGCTGACAAACGCCTATTGTGCCTGCTCGGCACCCTGGCGGTGATCGCACACGCCACCGGTCTTTACTCCCAATTGATCCGACCGATTGGCTTGGGCCTGGATTTTTTCAGCGCCGCCAGCATGATCGCCGTGGCAATCATCGTGGTGACCATGATCGCCTGCGCGCGCATTCCGGTAGAGAACCTGTTAGTCCTGGTGTTTCCCCTGGGTTTTTTAACCGTGCTGCTCGCCCAATTCGCGCCCAGCGGCACGGTCCAGCTGATTGAAGAACAGCCGGGCATTCTGAGCCACATTCTGTTGTCAATTATGGCGTACGGGATGTTCACCATCGCGGTGTTCCAGGCGTTGCTGTTGCTGGTGCAGGATCACCGCCTCAAACACAAGCATCCGTCCGGACTGATCAAGAATTTCCCACCGCTGCAAACCATGGAAAGCCTGTTGTTCGGCTTCTTGTGGGCGGGCTGGATCCTGCTTTCGCTGTCCCTGATTTCGGGTTGGCTGTTCGTCGAAAACCTGTTTGCCCAGCACCTGGTGCACAAAACGTTACTGGCTTGCCTGGCCTGGCTGGTGTTCAGCGTGTTGCTGTGGGGGCGTAACCGTCTTGGCTGGCGCGGACACAAAGCGATCCGTTGGACCCTGGGCGGCTTCTGCCTGCTGATGCTGGCGTTTTTCGGCAGCAAGCTGGTACGCGAATTCATTTTGCACATCTGACGGGCGTTTGATCATGGATAACCTGCCCGTCGGCCCGATGCTCGGCGTATTGGTCTTGCTACTATTGTGGTCCGGCCTGCTCACGGCGGTGGAAACCGCCCACCTGCATTTAAAGGCGCTGCGCTCCAACGGACGCCGCTCCGACTCCGCCAAGCCCAAATTAGCGTTCAAACCTGCCAGCCTCACCCTGAGCAATACGTTGATCAAGGTGTTGATCACGATTATCAGCACCTTGTTGGCACTGGATTTCTGGTACTTCAATGGCCCGACAGTGGCATGGATCGGCGTCAGTAGCGCGCTGCTGATCTTCGCCGAACTCATACCGCGCACATTGGCCGCCCGTTACCCGGACGCCATCGTGATGCTGGGTAACAGTCTGTTGCGCCTGCCAATGAAGCTGGTTTATCCGCTGGCATGGTTGTTTTCCACCGTGGCTGATGCGCTGCTTCAACCGTTCGGCGTCAACCACAAGCCGGCCGTGCGGCAGTTCGATGACGATGAAGTGCCGTTGGCGGTCATGCTGCACGACGGTGCACAGGAACGCGGAACCCGTCACCACGTAATATCGGGTATTCATG
The DNA here is from genome assembly GCF_028293835.1 of Pseudomonas sp. Lineage (GTDB taxonomy): Bacteria > Pseudomonadota > Gammaproteobacteria > Pseudomonadales > Pseudomonadaceae > Aquipseudomonas. The sequence continues at coordinate 50,706 of NZ_JAQGNX010000037.1, read as the reverse complement.
CGCTAGACAGCATTACCGTGAACGACATCCTAGTGCCGCGCAGCGAAGTTGACGGAATCAATCTGGACGACAGCATCGAACACATCATCGAGCAGTTGATCATCTCTCGTCACACCCGTCTGCCGGTGTACCACAACGACATCAATCAGGTTGAAGGCGTGCTTAACACCCGCCAGATCAGCCATTTGTTGCCCCGTGCCGAGCTGACCAAAGAACACTTGAAGGCCGCCTGTTACGAACCCTATTTCGTACCGGAAAGCACCCCGCTGCAATTGCAGTTGCTGAACTTCCACAAGCAACAGCGTCGCCTGGGCGTGGTGGTGGACGAATACGGCGAAGTACAGGGCATCGTCAGCCTGGAAGACATCCTCGAAGAAATCGTCGGTGAATTCGAGAGCGAGCAAGACCTGGACAACCCGCATATTCACCCCCAAGCCGACGGCCGACTGGTCATCGAAGGCGCAGCGTCGATCCGCGAGCTGAACAAGATTCTGGGCTGGCATTTGCCTTCGGACGGCCCCAAGACCCTCAACGGCCTGGTCACCGAGGCGCTGGAAACCATCCCGGACAGTTCGGTCTGCTTGAAGATCGGGCCGTACCGCCTGGAAATCCTTGAAACAGAAGACAATCGCGTCACCCGGGTAATGATGTGGCACAACAGCCTGACCCATGCGGTCATCTGACGCCTGGCTGCCAGCCCCCTGGCGCTGTATTAAAATGTCGCATAGCACGTCGCTTCTACAACAATAAAAATCCATCGGGGACACCTGCATGACCAGTTCTACGACGTTTAACGACCACAGCAGCGCCAGCGTTGCAAAACCGGCCAACTCTGCCGGGCGCATCGCGGTGGCCAGTTTCATTGGCACCGCCATCGAGTTCTATGATTTCTACGTCTACGCCACGGCCGCGGCGCTGGTGATCGGTCCGGTATTTTTCCCGCAGACCTCCGGCTCAGCACAAATGCTCTCGGCGTTCCTGACTTTCGGTATCGCTTTCCTGGCGCGGCCTCTGGGTTCGGCGCTGTTCGGCCATTTCGGCGACCGCATCGGGCGCAAATCAACACTGGTCGCTTCGCTTTTATTAATGGGTATCTGCACTACGCTCATCGGCGTATTGCCCGGCTACGGGACGATCGGTTTCTGGGCCCCCACCCTATTGTGCGTGCTGCGTTTCGGCCAGGGCCTGGGATTAGGCGGTGAATGGGGCGGCGCGGCATTGCTCGCGACAGAGAACGCGCCTAAGGGCAAGCGCGCCTGGTTCGGTATGTTTCCACAGCTGGGCCCGTCGATTGGCTTCCTGGTGGCAAACGGACTGTTTCTGACGCTGGCGTTGACCTTGTCCGACGAACAGTTTCGCTCATGGGGCTGGCGCATTCCGTTTCTGCTCAGCGCATTGCTGGTGATGGTGGGCCTGTATGTGCGACTGAAGCTGGAAGAAACGCCGATCTTCGCCAACGCCATCGCACGTCATGAGCGGGTGAGAATGCCCATCGTCGAGCTGTTCAGCCAATACTGGCAGCCGATGCTGCTGGGCGCGGCGTCGATGGTGGTGTGTTATGCGCTGTTTTACATCTCGACGGTGTTTTCCCTGAGCTACGGCGTAGCCTCTCTCGGTTACAGCCGTGAGACGTTTCTGGGGTTGTTGTGCTTCGCGGTGTTGTTCATGGCCGCAGCAACGCCTTTGTCAGCGTGGGCCAGTGATCGTTTCGGGCGCAAACCGGTGCTGATCATTGGCGGCGTGCTGGCGATCCTGTCTGGATTCACCATGGAACCCCTGTTGACCCACGGCACCACCGGCGGCGTCGCGCTGTTCCTATGCATCGAGCTGTTTTTGATGGGCGTGACCTTTGCACCCATGGGCGCGATGCTGCCGGAGCTGTTTCCGACCCGCGTGCGTTATACCGGCGCTTCGGCGGCATATAACCTGGGCGGCATTGTCGGTGCATCGGTGGCACCGTTCTTCGCCCAAAAGCTGGTGGCCATGGGTGGTTTGAGCTGGGTGGGCGGGTATGTGTCGGCTGCGGCGGCGCTTAGTTTGATCGCGGTGCTGTGCCTGAAAGAAACACGAGAGCGCGATCTGGATACGATTGCCTGACCGTCTCATCTCGGTAGGAGCCAACCTGTTGGCGAGGTGGTGTGTCAGGTATGCCGCCTCGCCAACACGTTGGCTCCTACAGAGTTTTGCCGATGTACCTTACAACTGAACCTTGACTGCCCTGGAAGAACGCGTCGCTTTGGCGCGGGCGGCTTCGATGGATTCGTCCCGGGCCAGGGCCACGCCCATGCGGCGTTGGCCGTTGACGTCCGGTTTGCCGAACAAACGCAGCGCGGTGTCAGGTTCGCTCAGGGCTTCACCGAGGTTGGCGAAGGCGGTTTGGCTGGATTTTCCTTCGACCAGGATCACCGCCGAGGCCGATGGCCCGAATTGGCGGATCAACGGGATCGGCAGACCGAGAATCGCCCGGGCATGCAGTGCAAATTGCGACAGATCCTGGGAAATCAGCGTCACCAGGCCAGTGTCATGGGGACGCGGCGAGACTTCGCTGAACCACACTTGATCGCCCTTGATGAACAGCTCGACGCCAAACAGACCGCGGCCACCCAAGGCTTCAGTCACGGCATGAGCAACCCGCTCCGATTCCGACAATGCCACTGGACTCATGGCCTGTGGCTGCCAGGATTCCTGATAGTCGCCCTTCTCTTGACGATGACCCACCGGAGCGCAGAATGTGGTGCCACCAACGTGGCGCACAGTCAATAATGTGATTTCATAATCGAAATCGATGAAGCCTTCGATGATCACTCGGCCTTTACCGGCGCGACCGCCTTCTTGGGCATAGTCCCAGGCTTTCTGCACGTCATCGGTGCTTTTCAGCAGGCTTTGGCCTTTGCCCGACGAACTCATGACAGGCTTGACCACACACGGGAATCCCAGGTCTTCGACCGCTTTGCTGTAGTCCTCGAAGGTATCCGCGAAGTGATACGGCGAGGTCGGGAGGTCCAGCTCTTCAGCCGCCAGACGACGAATGCCTTCACGGTTCATGGTCAGCAACGTGGCGCGAGCGGTAGGGATAACGGTGAAACCTTCGGATTCCAGCTCAACCAGGGTCGCGGTCGCAATGGCTTCGATTTCCGGCACGATGTAGTGCGGCTTTTCGGCTTCGATCACTGCACGCAGGGCTGCACCGTCGAGCATGTTGATCACATGGCTGCGGTGGGCGACCTGCATGGCTGGGGCGTTGGCATAACGGTCGACGGCGATGACTTCGACGCCCAGCCGTTGCAGCTCGATCACCACTTCCTTGCCAAGCTCACCGCAACCGCAGAGCATTACACGGGTCGCGGTAGGCGACAGTGGCGTTCCGATTTGAGTCATTTCAGGTCCTCATGGAGCAGTCATCGAGTCCGCCCGCAGTGGCGCACGGCTCGGGGGAGAAGAAAGACGTGCAATTTACCACTGTAGGAGCCAACTTGTTGGCGAGACGCCTATTGCCTCGCCAAGTTGGCTCCTACAGATGGGTCCCCAAGTGAGCCCATCAGCTTTTCGGTGCACCGCCCACTTCCCAGAGCATCCCACTGGCCCGGGCGCGCTCGTGACACAGCCCGAGTACCACGCGGCGCTGGGCATTATCCATGCGGTTCCAGCCGGTGATTTCCTCAACGGTGCGCTGGCAGCCCAGGCAAACGTCCGCGTCATCCAGGCAGCAAATGTCGACACACGGTGACGGGACTCGGCGCTCAGTGTCCATCAGTCTTCCTGGGGCGCCAGATCACGGGCATAGCGCTGGGCGTTATGCACATAGTGCGCGGCGCTGGCTTCGAGCATTTTCTTTTGCCCGTCGGACAGTTCGCGTATCACTTTGCCGGGAGAGCCCATAACCAGCGAGCCGTCAGGGATGACCTTGCCCTCGCCGATCAGCGAGTTGGCACCAATCAAGCAATGCCTGCCGATTTTCGCGCCGTTGAGGATCACCGAATTGATTCCGATCAAGCTGTAATCGCCGACGGTACAGCCATGCAGCATGACGTTATGGCCAATGGTCACGCCCTTACCGATGTTCAGCGGCGATCCCATGTCGGTGTGCATCACCGTGCCGTCCTGCACGTTGCTGTTTTCGCCGATATGGATCAGTTCGTTATCGCCGCGTAACACGGCGCCGAACCAGACGCTAGCGCCTGCTTCCAGTTTTACTTTGCCGATCAAGGTGGCGGTGGGTGCGACCCAGCTCTTGGGATCGGTTTCAACATGGGAATCGCCCAGGCGGTATTTCATATTATGTCCTCAAGGCTCTACGGCCATCGGTTAAGCACAGGCTTAGCTATCAACGATAACTATTCAAACGTCAGAAAACGTTCAGGCGGTGTGAGCAGGCTGATGTTGCTGTCGTAGAGCACGTTAATCAACTCAACGATCATGATCGCGGTAAGACCCCAAATCTTGAATTCGCCGTAGCGGTAAGACGGCACGTACCAGCTACGGCCTTGGTAATCGATACGATGGGTGTGTTCGCGGGTGTCCTGACGGAAGAACTCCAGCGGCACGCTGAACACTGCAGCGATCTCGCCGTCGTTGGGACGGTACTCGACAAAATCGGGGATCAGCCCGACATACGGCGTGACCATGATCCCGTGCTTGGAAACGAGCGGGCTGAGCGGACCGATAATTTCCACCAACCCTGGCGGCAAACCGATTTCTTCTTCGGCCTCGCGCAGCGCGGTAAACACCAGATCCGGATCTTCCGGATCCCGACGACCGCCCGGAAACGCCACTTCTCCGCCGTGGGTCGACAGGCCGCTGGCGCGCAGGGTCAGGATCAATTCCGGTTGTTCACTGCGCGTGATGGGCAGCAACACTGCGGCCTCGGGGAAGCCTCGGCCCGACTCAAGCGTGTTGGGTGTGTGACTGCTTACACGGCGAAGTAGCTCGTCCAGCATGGGAAATCTCGATCTGTTGCTTACCCCGCATCATGCACCAAAGCGACGAACTGCCCAAGCCCTTGTCGGACAACTTGATGACGTCTGCGCCCCGTCACAATCTGTGGATTTGCAGCGGTGACTTGCCGGGGCTGCAGCGCCACGCCAAGATAGCCACTGCTTTGAGGAATTTATCCCGTATGAATTTTTGCAGCCAGTGCGGTAACCCGGTCGTTCAGCGCATCCCTGAAGGGGACAGTCGCCTGCGTTTCGTTTGCGAAACGTGCCAGACCATTCATTACCAAAACCCTAATATTGTCGCCGGCGCCGTCCCTGTATGGGGAACGCAGGTGTTGCTGTGCCGCCGCGCTATTGAACCGCGCCTGGGTTATTGGACCTTGCCTGCCGGGTTTATGGAAAATGGCGAAACCATCGAACAGGCGGCCCGCCGTGAGACCGTCGAGGAAGCCTGCGCGACGTTGCGTAACATGACGTTGTATATGCTGGTGGACGTGCCCCACATCAGTCAGGTCCACGTGTTTTATCGTGCAGATCTGGTCAGCCTGGATTTTGCCGCAGGGGTCGAAAGCCTCGAAGTCAAATTGTTCGAAGAAGACGAAATTCCATGGTCGGAGCTGGCTTTTCAGACCGTGAGACGTACTTTAGAATGCTATTTTTCCGACCGAATCAATCAGGTTTACCCGGTGCGATCAGAAGCCATCTCTTCATCGCAACCCATGAAAACCAGCTGATTGCATTTCCTCGTCGGCAAAAGCTGTCATTACCTTACCCAGGGATACCGTTTTAATGCGTTGGTTGTTTGCCTTTTTCTGCCTGTGCTTCGCGTCGCTGTCTCAGGCCGAATTCACCAAAACCATCGTGCCCAAAGGCAGCGAGCAAGCATTCCTTGGGCAAAAAGTCATCGACACCCAAGACATCGCCGAGCGTAATATCGACAAAATACTGGTCCTGAAATCCGCGCACCAACTGCAATTGGTCAGCCACGGTGAAGCGCTTAAAACCTACCGCGTTTCACTGGGGAAATACCCCAAGGGACAAAAACTTCGCGAAGGCGACAGGCGAACCCCTGAGGGTTTTTACTGGCTGGATTACCGCAAGGTCAGCGACGCTTACAATTTGTCGATGCACATCTCCTACCCCAACATCAGCGACTCGGCCCGTGCCCGCCGTGAAGGGGTCGATCCGGGCGGCATGATCATGATTCACGGCACGCCGGTGGATGAAAACTACCCAGAATGGTATTTCCAGACCCTGGACTGGACAGATGGCTGCATCGCCATGAAAAACACCGATATACGCGAAGTATGGAGCCTGGTGAAAGACGGCACCTTGATCGAGATTCGTCCTTGATGTTCGTCTAGCAGACTCAATGGTCTTTAATTGGTATTGACGTGGTATCCAAGTGGTATTAGCTTGGCGTGATGCCGATTTCGGGACCCGCCATGAATTCGATTCTTGCTCTACGGCCAGACGACAGTCAGCCCACCCCTCTCTACCTGCAACTCGCGCGCAATATCGAAGCGGCGATTCATGCGGGTCAATGGAAACCCGAACAAGCGCTGCCGTCCGAACGCAACCTGAGCGAGCTGCTCGGCATCTCTCGTGTGACCGCCCGCAAAGCGCTGGAAATTCTTTTCGATCAAGGCTTGATCCGCCGCAACCAAGGCTCCGGGACGTTCATTACCCCGCGCCTGGAGCAACCGCTGTCGCGCCTGTCCAGCTTCAGTGAAATGCTTCGGCTGAAAGGATTTACCCCTAGCTCGCAATGGCTGGAGCGGGACATTGCCCTGCCGACGCATGATGAATTGATTCGCTTGAGCCTGTCACCGACCGACAAAGTCGCGCGCCTCAAGCGTTTGCGCAAAGCCGACGGCATTGTAATGGCCATCGAAATGAGTACCTTGCCCGCGCATTTGCTACCTGATCCGCAAACCATCGGCGATTCCCTTTACGTGTACCTCGACAGTATCGGCCGTCCAGTCGTGCGTGCCCTGCAACACATCCGCGCGATTAATGCTTCGGCCGAGTTCGCTACCCTGGTGGGCATCGAAACCGGCACCGCCATGCTGTTGATGACGCGTATTGGCTACCTCGAAGACAACACCCCCATCGAACTGACCGACACCTATTGCCGTGACGATTATTACGATTTCGTCGCCGAACTTCGGCGCTGAGCGCTGACCTCAATTCGGCCTTTGAAAACATCGTTTCAATGCTGGCATATCCACGGAGCCACTGATGTCCGAACACAACATTCTCACGCCACAGGGCTGGATTCTCGGCCATCTGGAACACCACGACGGGCGTGTGACCGGCGTTCAGGGCCAACCCTGCGACCCGCAAAGCAACGACCTGCCCTACGTGCTGCCCGGCTTCATTGACCTGCACATTCACGGCGGCGGCGGTAAAGACATCATGCAAGGCCGCGATGCCTTCGAAACCATCGCCCGCACACATTTGCGCTTCGGCACCACTTCGTTGCTGGCCACCACCATGACCGCCCCCGCCGACGAGCTGATTGGGGTGTTAACGGCCCTGGGCGAATATTGCGAACAACGCCAGCCCGGCACCGCACGGGTATTGGGCGTGCATCTGGAAGGTCCGTTCATCAATCCCGGCAAGCTCGGCGCACAGCCAAACTTCGCACACACCGCCCTGCTGTCTGAAATCGAGCACTACTTGAGCCTGGCGCCGATTAGGGTGATTACGATTGCCCCGGAGATCGCCGGGCATCTGCACCTGATCACGGCGTTGAGCCAACGGGGCATACGCCTGCAACTGGGTCACACCCTAGGCAGCTACGAGGAAGGAGTGGCTGCCCTGGAAGCCGGGGCGTCGAGCTTTACCCATTTGTATAACGCCATGAGTGCCCTGCACCACCGTCAGCCAGGAATCGTCGGCGCAGCCTTGGCCCATGCTCGCTACGCGGAATTGATCCCGGATCTGTTACACGTCCATCCCGGTGCCATGCGCGTCGCACTGCGGGCCATTCCGTGCCTGTACTGCGTCACCGATTCAACCGCCGCAGCAGGCATGCCGGATGGCGAGTACACCCTGGGCAGCCACACCGTCACTAAATGCCTGGGCGGGGTTCGCCTGGCCGACGGTACGCTGGCGGGCAGCACCCTGACCATGGACCAGGCCCTGCGCAATCTGGTGAAAATCGGTTTATCGCTGCCTGAAGCATCACAACGTTTGTCACAATTTCCCGCCGATTATTTGGGTCTGCAAGGGCGTGGGCGCTTGCAACCTGGGAGCTGGGCTGATTGCGTTGTGCTTGATCGTTCGCTGAATGTGCAGGCCGTGATGGTCGAAGGAGAAGCCATTGAACTCAAAAATGCTTGAAGAAGCCTTGTCGTCCGCAGACGCGGTCGAACGCCAGCTACAGACGCAGGATCAATCGCTGATTCGAGTCGCGGAACGCCTGCGCGAAGCTAAACCCCAAGTCATCATGACCGTGGCCCGTGGCAGTTCAGACCATGCCGCCAGCTATTTTGCCTACCTGACCATGCAACTGACCGGGGTGCCGGTGGCCTCGTTGCCGATGTCGGTAGTGACGTTGCAGCACTCACCGATGCACGTACGTGGGCAAACGGTTTTTGCCTTTTCACAATCGGGTCAAAGTCCTGATCTGGTGGACAGCCTACGCACCTTGCGTGAGCGCGGCGCCCTGAGCGTCGCGCTGGTGAACGCCGAAGACTCTCCCCTGGAGGCCGCCAGCGAATATGTACTGCCCCTGTGTGCCGGCGCGGAATGCAGCGTCGCGGCGACCAAAAGTTTCATCGCCACTTTAAGCATCAGCGCGCGCCTGATCGGCCATTGGCAACAAGACCACGGATTGCTGGAGGCGGGTCTGACGCTGTCCACCAGCTTGCGCGAAGCAGCACGGCAAGACTGGAGCGCCGCCGTTGAGGCCTTGCGCAACTGTCAGCAATTGCTGGTCATCGGCCGTGGCGCCGGGTTTGCCATCGCCCAGGAAGCCGCACTGAAATTCAAGGAAACCTCAGCGATTCAAGCCGAAGCGTTTAGCAGCGCCGAAGTGCGCCACGGCCCCATGGCGTTGGTGGGCGAACATTACCCACTGCTTATTTTCGCCCCCCGCGGTGCCGAGCAGGCCGGTTTGCTGAGCTTCGCCGCCGACATGCGTAAACAAGGCGCCCTGGTGCTGCTGGCCGCGCCAGATGATATTGCGCAACGTGATTTGACCCTCAGTCAGGCGGCCCACCCAGCGCTTGACCCTATTCTTGCGATTCAAAGCTTTTACGTCATGGCCGCCCACCTGGCCAAGGCCCGCGGCATGGACCCTGATCAACCCCGGCATTTGAGCAAAGTCACCCTCACCCACTGAATGAGCATGCGCCATGAATAACAATAAGGATTTGATTCTCAGCGCCCCACTCAGTGGCCCAATGGTGCCGCTGTCAGAGGTGCCCGACCAGGTGTTCGCCAGTGGTGCCCTCGGCGAAGGTATTGCCATCGACCCGATCAACGAGTGCCTGTATGCACCCTGTAGCGGCGTGATCGTCCACGTTGCGCGAACGCTGCACGCCATGACGATACGTGCAGAAAATGGTGCCGAGTTCTTGCTGCATATCGGCCTCGACACCGTTGCCCTCGCCGGCAAAGGCTTTGTTGCGTTGGTGGAAGAAGGCGCCCAAGTCAGCGAAGGCCAGGCGCTGCTGCGTTTTGATCTCGACGGTATTGCGCAACACTGCACCAGCCTGATAAGCACGTTGATCTTGATTAATGGCGACCGCTTTACACTGAAACCTGTCAATGGATCGCCCTCGGTAACAGTGGGTCAGCCCTTGCTACAGGTCAGCGAATTGCGGTCCGCCTCCCCCCTCGATATCCTCGGTGAGGGCGCACCCCGACAAGTGCGCGGCAGCGTTCGCGTGGCCCACAGTGGTGGTTTGCACGCACGTCCCGCTGCCTTGGTCCGCCAAACCGCTCAAGGCTTTGTCAGCCGTAGCGAATTACATTTTTCCGGGCAAAGCAGTTCATCCAACAGTCTGGTGGGGATCATGGCGCTGGGCGTCGCCGAGCAGGATGAGATCGAGGTCGTGTGCTTGGGTGAAGACAGCGAAGCCGCGCTTCAAGCATTGCTCAAAGCCCTTTCCACACCGTCAGCCGCTGAAAAGGCAGCTACCCGGCCGGTCTTGCCGGTGACCGTTCGCAGTGCTGCGCAAACCGGCATATTACAGGGTGTTTGCGCGTCGCCAGGATTGGCCAGTGGCCCGCTGTTTCGGCTGAACGCCATTCATCTGCCGGATGATCCGGGCCAGCATATAGCGGATGAACAGCATAAGGCGCTGGGTACCGCCATTGGCCAGGTGAGCGCGGAAATTCGCAACACACTGCGGGGCTCTGCGCGTCGCGGTAATGAAGACGAAGCAGCGATTTTCGCGACCCACTTAGCGTTGCTCGAAGACCCTGCGCTGTTGGATGCCGCTGATTTGGCGATTAACCAAGGCAGCTCCGCCGCCCACGCCTGGAGCCAGACCCTGCTGACTCAGTGCGAAGTATTGCGAGCATTGGGCAAACCGCTATTGGCCGAACGCGCCAACGATCTGCACGACCTGCGTCAGCGAGTGCTGCGCGGGCTACTCGGCGAGGCCCGACAGATTGATATCCCCAGCGGCGCCATTGTGGTTGCCAACGAGCTGACCCCGTCCGATCTGCTGTTGCTCAGTGAGCGCCAGGTCGCGGGGCTGTGCATGGCCGAAGGCGGAGCGACTTCACATGTGGCGATTCTGGCCCGGGCTAACAATATTCCATGCCTGGTGGCGCTGGGTCCAGATCTGTTGGAACAGCAAACGGGCCGCACCGTCGTGCTGAATGCCGATCTGGGCACGTTGGAATTGGCCCCCAATGCGGAACGGTTGCTGCGGGTCACCGAGTTACAACAGCAATTTTTACAGCGGCGGCACCAACAGCAGGAGCACGCGCATTTGCCGGCGACCACCCGCGATGGCGTGACCATCGAAGTGGCTGCCAATGTTGCTTCCAGTCGCGATGCAGCCGAAGCGTTTGCTGCGGGCGCCGATGGCGTAGGTTTGTTGCGCACCGAGTTTTTGTTTGTGGAGCGAACCACCGCGCCGGACGAACAGGAACAACTGGCCGCCTATCAAAGCGTGCTCGACGCCATGGGTGACACGTCGGTGATCATTCGCACCATTGACGTCGGCGGCGATAAGCAATTGCCCTACCTGCCGCTGCCAACCGAGGCCAACCCGGTATTGGGCCTGCGCGGCATTCGCCTCGGCCAATTGCGGCCGGAACTGCTCGATCAACAATTGCGGGCGTTACTCCGGGTCAGCCCGCAGCAACGTTGCAGAATTCTGCTGCCCATGGTCAGCGAAGTGCAGGAGTTGCTGGACATCCGCCAGCGCCTGGACACCTTAAGCGCCGAGCTCGGGATCAGTCACCGCGCGGAACTGGGGGTCATGATCGAAGTGCCATCGGCGGCGCTGTTGGCCGAGCAACTGGCCGAGCATGCTGACTTTCTGTCGATTGGCACCAACGACCTCTGTCAATACACCCTGGCCATGGACCGCGATCATGCTGGGCTGGCGGCACGGGTCGACGCTCTGCACCCGGCGTTGCTGCGCCTGATCGCCATGACCTGCGCCGGTGCTGCGCGGCACAACCGTTGGGTGGGCGTGTGCGGTGCATTAGCCTCCGATCCGTTGGCGACCGCGGCACTGATCGGCCTTGGCGTGCGCGAGCTGTCGGTCAGTCCGTCACAGATAGGCGAAATCAAGGATCGGGTCCGTCAGTTGGACTTGGGTGAATGCCAACGCTGGGGCCAATCGCTGCTCGGCTTGAACAGCGCCCAGGCGGTTCGTCAGGCGTGCCAACAACAGTGGTTACCGGACTCATCCGGACAACAACAATAAGGAGAACCGCCATGTACCAACACTTCATTGAAGGTTTACAGCGGCTTGGCCGGGCCCTTATGTTGCCCATTGCTATTTTGCCCATCGCCGGTCTGTTGCTGCGCCTGGGCGATACCGACCTGCTGAACATCGCCATCGTGCACGCGGCTGGTAACGCGATCTTTGCCAACCTGGCATTGATTTTCGCCATCGGCATTGCCGTGGGGTTTGCACGGGACAATAACGGGACGGCCGGGCTGGCTGGCGCCATTGGCTACCTGGTGATGGTCTCGGCGCTTAAGGTACTCGACCCGAAAATCGACATGGGCGTTCTCGCCGGGATAATCAGCGGCCTGATGGGCGGCGCACTGTACAACCGCTTCAAGGACATCAAGCTGCCGGACTACCTGGCGTTTTTCGGCGGGCGACGCTTTGTGCCCATCGTCACCGGATTATCCGCCGTGCTGCTTGGGTTGATCTTCGGGCTGATATGGCCGCCGCTGCAAGAAGGCATCAACAGTCTGGGCAGGTTGATGCTGGAAAGCGGCAGCGTCGGTGCCTTTGCCTTCGGCGTCATGAACCGGATTCTGATTATTACCGGGCTGCACCACATCCTGAATAACCTGGTGTGGTTTGTGTTCGGCACCTTCACTGATCCGGAAACCGGACGTGTGGTGACCGGCGACCTGGCGCGCTACTTCGCCGGTGATCCGAAAGGCGGCCAGTTCATGACTGGCATGTTCCCAGTGATGATGTTTGGCCTGCCCGCAGCCTGCCTGGCGATGTACCGCAACGCCCTTTCCACCCAGCGCAAACTGATCGGCGGCGTACTGCTTTCCATGGCCCTGACCTCGTTTTTGACCGGGGTCACCGAGCCCATAGAATTCGCGTTCATGTTCCTCGCGCCATTGTTGTATTTGATCCACGCCGTGTTAACCGGGGTGTCGATGGCGTTGACCGACCTGCTCGGTATCCATCTGGGTTTCACCTTTTCAGGCGGCGCGATCGACATGGCGTTGGGCTGGGGCAAGTCCACCAACGGCTGGATGATTTTCCCGTTGGGGCTGCTTTACGGGGTGGTTTATTACTGCGTGTTCGATTACTGCATCCGCCGCTTCAACTTGAAAACTCCGGGGCGTGAACAGCTGCCCGGCAGCCCATTCGCCGCAGTTCCCCAAAGCGAACGTGCCGGTGCATACATCCGCGCCTTGGGCGGTGCCGATAATCTATTGAGTATCGATGCTTGCACCACGCGCCTGCGTCTGCATTTGGCAGACCGTAACAAAGCCATCGACAGCGAACTCAAGGCCTTGGGCGCCATGGCCATTGTGCGACCGGGCAATGCCGGAAGCTTGCAAGTGGTGGTAGGGCCGATGGCAGACAGCCTGGCAGATGAACTGCGGATTGCGTTGCCCAATGCAGGTGTACTGCCAACAATGCCGACGGCTACGCAGATCACGTCAGAGCCAGCTCCGATCACCGCCACCGAAGCGCAACAGTGGCTTGCGGCCTTGGGAGGCGATCAAGTGATGCAAGTTGATTGCGTTGCCCACACACGTCTGCGCGTGCGATTGGATGCAGACCAGCAAATGGCTGAAAACCGCTTGAACGCGCTGGGTTGTCTGGGCCTGAGTCCGTTGGAAGCCGGCGTGTGGCACGTGCTGGTAGGCAATCGCGCCCAAGGGCTGAGCGAGGCGATTAAGCCCATGTTGGTCAGAGGTTGAGCGGTTGGAAAACTATGGGAGCGAATATAGAAAAACCTGAAACCGCGATGAATCTGTAGGAACCAACGTGTTGGCGAGGCGCAATAACGGGTACACCGCACATGCCCCCTCGCCAACACGTTGGCGCCTACAAATCAGCCAGGCGCCACACTTCATACGCCGGTGTTTCGTAGGGGTGGCTCTGCTTGAGCGCCACGACCACGTGAGCGATCAGCTCGTCAGCCACGACCAGTTCGACTTTCCATTCTTGCACTTGCTCAGTCACGCCCGTGCGCCCGATAAACGGCTGACTGCCATCCAACGGGCGGAACTGGCCTTGACCCAGCACTTGCCATGAGCACTGATCATAAGCGCCGATCCGCCCCGCACCGGCAGCGAATACAGCACTTTTGACCTGTTCCACATGACTCGGCGGAACGAAAAAGCTGAGCTTGTACATGGCCTGACGCTAGCCTCAGTTCACCCACACCCGTGCGTTACGGAAGATGCGCATCCAGGCGCCGTCTTCATCCCACTCTTCCGGACGCCATGAGTTTTGCACAGCACGGAATACCCGTTCAGGGTGTGGCATCAGAATAGTGACGCGACCGTCCCGGGTCGTCAGACCACCGATACCGCGTGGCGAGCCGTTCGGGTTGGCCGGGTACTTTTCAGTGACCTTGCCGTGGTTGTCGACGAAACGAATCGCCACCGAACCAGAAGTATCCGCCCGGAGCAGTGCGTCTTCGCTGGCAAATTCGGCATGACCTTCACCGTGAGCAATGGCGATCGGCATGCGTGAACCGGCCATACCCTGCAGGAAAATCGAGGGCGAATCCTGCACTTGAACCATGGCCACTCGCGCTTCGAACTGCTCGGAACGGTTACGCACAAAGTGTGGCCAGAACTCGCTGCCTGGAATCAGCTCACGCAGGTTGGACAACATCTGACAACCGTTGCACACGCCCAGGGTAAAGCTGTCCTGACGCTCGAAGAAGCCCTGGAAAGCGTCTCGTGCACGGGTGTTGAACAGCGCCGATTTGGCCCAGCCTTCGCCCGCGCCCAGTACGTCGCCGTAGGAGAAACCACCGCACGCTACCAGACCTTTGAATTCATCCAGATCGACGCGACCGGCGAGGATATCGCTCATGTGAACGTCGATGGCATTGAAGCCGGCGCGGTCAAACGCAGCCGCCATCTCGACCTGGCCGTTGACACCCTGCTCACGCAGAACCGCCACTTGAGGACGAATATTTTTCTTGATGTACGGCGCGCTGATGTCGTCGTTAACGTCGAAACCGACTTTAACGCTAAGGCCTGGGTTGTCTTCTTCCAGCAGCACGTCGAACTCTTGCTCGGCGCACTCAACGTTGTCACGCAGACGCTGAATCCGATAGCTGGTCTCAGCCCACTGGCGCTGCAGCAAGCGACGTTGTCCGCCGAACACCGGATCACCGTTGAAGCTGATGGCCACTTCGTCATTGTTCACCGGCTGACCGATGACCGACACACACTCGCCAAGTCCGGCTGCGCTGAATTGCGCGAGCACGTCCGGAGTATCGTCCTGACGAACCTGAATGACGGCGCCCAGTTCTTCGTTGAACAGGATCGCCGCCAGATCAGCCGAGCTGTCGGCCAGGCCATCGAGGAACAGGTTCAAGCCGCAGTGGCCGGCAAAGGCCATTTCCAGCGTGGTGACCAACAAGCCGCCATCGGAACGGTCGTGGTAAGCCAGCAAATGACCGTCGGCGTTAAGACCCTGGATCACTGCGAAGAAGGCCTTGAGGTCTTCGGCATCATCAACGTCCGGAGCAATGCGCCCGAGCTTACCGTGGGTCTGCGCCAGAATCGAAGCACCCATGCGGTTTTGACCACGGCCCAGGTCGATCAGAATAAGGTCGGTTTCGCCCTTGTCCATGCGCAGCTCAGGGGTCATGGTTTTGCGGATGTCCGTCACTGGCGCAAAGCCGGTCACGATCAACGACAGCGGCGAGGTCACGCTTTTGTCGGTGTCTTCATCACGCCATTGGGTTTTCATGGACATGGAGTCCTTGCCCACTGGAATAGTGATACCCAGTTCCGGGCACAGCTCCATGCCGACCGCTTTGACGGTGTCGTACAAACGGGCGTCTTCGCCGGGGTGACCGGCCGCCGACATCCAGTTCGCTGACAGTTTGATATCAGACATTTTCGCGATGCGTGACGCAACGATGTTGGTCAGGGTCTCGCCAATGGCCATGCGCCCGGACGCCGGAGCATCCAGCAGCGCCAACGGAGTACGTTCGCCCATGGCCATGGCCTCGCCGGTTTCAACGTCGAAACTGGTGGCGGTCACCGCGCAGTCAGCCACTGGCACTTGCCACGGGCCGACCATTTGATCCCGTGCGACCAGACCCGTGATGGTGCGGTCGCCAATGGTGATCAGGAAGCTTTTGCTGGCAACGGCCGGGTGATGCAGAACCCGCGTCACGCAGTCTTCGATGTTCAGCGTGCCGGGGTCGAAATCATCCCCCAGCGCGTCTTCACGAACAGCCGAACGGTGCATGCGCGGCGCTTTGCCGAGTAACACTTCCAGCGGCATATCCACCGGGCTGTTGCCGAAGTGACTGTCGGTGACGGTCAATTGTGGTTCAGCGGTGGCTTCACCGACAACCGCAAACGGACAACGCTCACGCTCGCAGATGGCTTTGAAGCGCTCGAAATCCGCCGCGCCTACCGCCATTACGTAACGTTCCTGGGATTCGTTACTCCAGATCTCCAGCGGGGCCATGCCCGGTTCGTCGTTCGGGATATTGCGCAGTTCAAAACGACCACCGCGCTCCCCGTCGTTGACCAGTTCCGGGAAGGCGTTGGAAAGACCGCCCGCGCCGACGTCGTGGATGAAGCTGATCGGGTTGTCTTCCCCCAACTGCCAGCAACGGTCGATCACTTCCTGGCAACGACGCTCCATTTCGGGGTTTTCACGCTGAACCGAGGCGAAGTCGAGGTCGGCCGAGCTGGTGCCGGTGGCCATCGAGGAGGCGGCACCGCCACCGAGGCCGATCAACATGGCCGGGCCGCCGAGCACGATGAGCTTGGAGCCCACCACGATTTCGGCTTTCTGGACGTGCTCGTCACGAATATTGCCCATACCGCCAGCCAACATGATCGGCTTGTGGTAACCACGGACTTCATCGCCGTGGGGGGTGCTGATGGATTGTTCGAACGTGCGGAAATAACCGGTCAGTGCCGGACGCCCGAATTCGTTGTTGAATGCTGCGCCGCCCAGTGGGCCTTCGAGCATGATGTCCAGGGCGGTGACGATGCGCTCAGGTTTGCCATAAGGCACTTCCCAAGGTTGTACGAAACCGGGAATTTGCAGGTTGGACACGGTAAACCCGGTGAGGCCCGCTTTGGGCTTGGCGCCACGACCGGTCGCACCCTCATCACGAATTTCACCACCGGAACCGGTTGCCGCACCCGGGAACGGCGCGATGGCGGTGGGGTGGTTGTGGGTCTCGACCTTCATCAGGATGTGCACCGGTTCCTGCACCGCACCGTATTGGCGGGTCTCGGGATTCGGGAAGAAGCGTCCAGCAACCGGGCCAGCGATAACCGCAGCGTTGTCTTTATAAGCAGACAACACACCTTCGCCATGCATCTGGAAGGTGTTTTTGATCATGCCGAACAGGCTTTTTTCCTGGTTCTCGCCGTCGATATCCCAGCTGGCATTGAAGATTTTGTGACGGCAATGCTCGGAGTTGGCCTGAGCGAACATCATCAGTTCGATGTCGTGGGGATTGCGCCCCAGGGCGGCAAAACTCGTTACCAAATAATCGATTTCGTCATCAGCCAGAGCCAGACCCAAGGCAACGTTGGCCTTCTCCAGTGCGGCGCGACCGCCGCCCAATACATCGACGGCCGTCAATGGCTTCGGTTCGGCGTGGCTGAACAGGCCGGCGGCCTGCTCCAGCGAGCCCAGCACCAACTGGGTCATGCGGTCATGCAGGCAGCTTGAGATCAACTCGGCATCGGCGTCGCTGAACTGGCCTTCTACATAGAAAGCAATCCCGCGCTCCAGGCGCTGGATTTTCGCAAGACCGCAATTGCGTGCGATATCGCTGGCCTTGCTCGACCATGGCGAAATAGTGCCGAACCGCGGCAACACCAGAAATAGCCTACCGCCAGGTTCTTGAACCGGCACGCTCGGGCCGTATTTCAAGAGGCGTGCAAGCACCTGCTGTTCTTCGTCGCTAAGAACGCCGGCGACCTCAGCGAAGTGGGCGAATTCGGCGTACAAGCCACTGACAGCTGAAACTTTGAGTTTCAATTGCGCAAGTAATTTGCTGTGGCGGAAGGCAGAAAGGGCAGGAGCACCGCGCAGGATCAACATCTTCGGGACAGCCTCGGGAAGGGGTGTGCTTTGAGGCCGTGCATTCTAGCCTAAACCGCCCCTTTCGGCACCCAGAACGGTGGTTTTTGACGTTGCCGGGTGTCGGTGCCCGGAGAACACCCCCTGCTCTACCAGACATGCTCTTCTCTGTCGAGATATGGTGCCGGGGGTCCTTTGCGTATACTGCACCGATGTTTTCCCAATCCGCTTTCCGCCCGCTGTGTGCCAAATGGCTCATCGCAACCGGACTCTTCCTGATGCTCAGCGCCTGTGTTGATAAACCCAACACACTGGAGCGAGTCAAGGAGGATGGCGTTTTGCGCGTCGTAACTCGTAACAGTCCGGCCACTTATTTTCAGGATCGCACCGGCGAAACCGGTTTTGAATACGAATTGGTCAAGCGTTTCGCCGAAGATCTCGGCGTCACTCTGAAGATCGAGACCGCAGACAATATCGACGATTTATTCGATGAGTTGCACAAACCTGGCGGCCCAGTGCTGGCGGCTGCCGGTCTGGTGGCGACAGATTCGCGAAAATTGCAGGTGCGCTTCTCCCATCCCTACCTGCAAGTCACGCCGCAGATTATCTATCGCAACGGCCAGTCCCGACCTTCGACCACCGCAGATTTGATCGGAAAAAAGATCATGGTGCTCAAAGGCAGCAGCCACGCAGAGCAACTGGCGGCGCTGAAACTGACAATGCCTACGCTGGAATACGAAGAGTCCGACGCCGTTGAAGTCGTGGACCTACTGCGAATGGTCGACGAGGGACAAATCGACCTGACCCTGGTCGACTCGAATGAATTAGCCATGAATCAGGTGTACTTCCCTAATGTCCGCGTCGGCTTCGATTTGGGCGATGGTCGCGATCAGCGCTGGGCGGTTGCGCCGGGGGAAGACAATAGCCTGTTGAACGAGATCAACAACTTTCTCGACAAAGTTGAAAAGAACGGCACGCTTCAGCGTTTGAAAGACCGGTATTACGGGCACGTTGATGTGTTGGGCTATGTCGGCGCCCAGACGTTTGCCCAGCATCTGCAAGAGCGTCTGCCGAAGTATGAAAAACACTTTCGTACGTCTGCCAAGGAAGAACAGGTGGATTGGCGTCTGCTCGCCGCCATCGGTTATCAGGAGTCGTTATGGCAGCCGGAGGTGACCTCTAAAACCGGTGTGCGCGGCCTGATGATGTTGACCCAGAACACAGCGCAAGCCATGGGCGTGGTCAATCGGCTGGATGCGAAGCAAAGTATAAAAGGCGGGGCCAAGTATTTCGCTTCGATCAAAGATCAAATGGACGACAAAATCCAGGAGCCCGATCGAACCTGGCTGGCGCTGGCCGCGTATAACATTGGCAGTGGCCATTTGGACGATGCCCAAAAGCTAGCGCAAGCCGAGGGGCTAGACCCCAATAAGTGGCTGGACGTAAAAAAGATGCTGCCACGGCTTGCTCAGAAAAAGTGGTTCAGCAAAACCCGCTACGGTTACGCCCGCGGTGGCGAGCCCGTAACTTTTGTCGCGAACATCCGTCGCTACTACGACATTCTTACCTGGGTAACCCAGCCACAGCTTGAAGGCAGTCAGGTGGCTGACGGCGCGCTGCATGTGCCCGGTGTCGACAAGACTACCAAGCCACCGCAAGAAGAAAACCCTGCGCTGTAGACCTGCCATGAACCTCTGTCGGGGGCAACTTGCTGGCGAGGCGATAGCTGGCATACCGCGTTGAATTCTCGCCAACAGGTTGGCTCCTACAGGTTTTGTATTCAGCCTTTTGCCTTCGCCCGCCGCGCCTTGAAGAACTCGCTGAGCATCGTGCTGCATTCTTCGGCCAATACGCCGCCCTCGAATAGCACCCGATGATTCAGAAAAGCCTGAGTAAAAAACTGCCCTTGGCTCTGAACGATGCCGGCCTTGGGTTCGAGCGCGCCGTACACCACCCGAGCGATGCGTGAATGCACGATCAGACCGGCGCACATGCTGCACGGTTCGAGGGTGACGTAGAGGGTGCTGCCTGACAGCCGATAATTGCCCAGCGCCTGGGCGGCAGCGCGAACCGCGACCATTTCCGCATGGGCGCTTGGGTCATGGCCACTGATCGGGCAGTTGAAGCCGCGACCGATGATCTCGCCGTTTTGCACCACCACCGCGCCCACTGGCACTTCGCCCAGGGTCGCGCCTTGTGCCGCCAGTGCCAGGGCCTCTTGCATAAAGTGCCGATCCTGACTGCGATCAATAATCTGTGGCTGCCTCATCAAGACACCTCAATTGCGGCCATCAGGCCGGTTTCCATGTGGTCGATCACATGGCAGTGAAACATCCAGATGCCGGGATTATCAGCCACCAACGCCACGCGTGCGCGTTCGTTTTTACCTAACAAATACGTATCGGTGAAATACGGGATGATAGCTTTGCGGTCCGAGGCGATGACCTTGAAGCTCATCCCGTGCAGGTGAATCGGGTGTTGATACTGGGTCATGTTCTTCAGTTCAAAAATATAGCTTTTGCCCTTTACCAACTGGGCGATTGGCCGATCAGCACAGGTCTTGTCATTGATGTCCCAGGCCTTACCGTTGATTTGCCAAAGGCTCGGCGGCGCACCCTTGTCGACGTTGACAGAAACCGACCCCACCCACTCAAAGTTGAAATTTAGCTTCTCGGCATTGGCCAAATCCGGCTCGGAGATTGGATTGGCCGGCAGCGCGGCTGGCCAGTCGCCCAGCGCTCCACTGTTGGCGACTGAACGAAAGGTGCCCAGTCGAATCGGCCCATTGCGCAACGAAATTTCTTCTCCTGCGGCCGGCGCCCTTATGGCCAGGCACATACGCATACCCGGCCCCAGCCAGTAATCCTTGCCCAGCGGGCGCGGCGTGATGGGATTGCCGTCCAACGCATAAATTCGCGCTTCGGCATCCGGTACATTCAAACGATAGGTCAGGGTGTTATCGAGGTTGAGCAGGCGTACCCGAACGATCTGTCCTGCGGGCAAATCGATAACGGCCTGCGGCACGCCATTGATTGTCGACAAACGCCCCGCCGTACCGCCTCGGGCCGCTTCCCGGGGCACACTGAAGTCGGTGAAAGCGCCCGCCTCATCTACGTGCCAACTTTTCAGGCTTAGGGTCCGTTCGTGTTTGAAACCCGTGGGTTCGCGCTCTTCAACGATTAAAGCGCCCACTAACCCGCGCCCCAGTTGCTCGCTGCTGTTTACATGAGGGTGATACCAAAAACTGCCCGCGTCGGGTACGCGGAACTGATAATCGAAATATTCACCCGGCAGCACCGGTAACTGCGACACGTAAGGTACGCCGTCCATTTCCAGCGGCAAGCGGATGCCGTGCCAATGAATCGTAGTGGCCACCGGCAGCTTATTAATGAAGCGCACCCGCAGCCAATCGCCTTGCCGCACTCGCAGCTCGGTGCCCGGCGCGGATCCACCGAAGGCCCAGGCGTGAGTTTGATGACCGGGTACCAGCTCAAGGTCCAACGGCGCGGCGATCAGTTCGTAGACTGAACCTGCAGGCGATTCCCGGCGGCCGAGCCAATATCGCGACGCACCCCCCGCGCCGAAACCGACAGCGGCAAGACCGATCAAACCTGTGAGCATTTGCCGACGGGTAAAGGACATGAATACAAAAACGCCTGAATGAAACGAAGCCGGCCCGACGCGCTGTCGAACACCACGGCCTGGAAAAGGGCAACCACGATACACCGGGTCACGCGTCAGGCAAAACGCAGTGGCTTGCAACCTGTTATTCCAGATGACTAGCCCGTTTTATATTTTTTCATCCCGATAAATGATTAGTGCAAAACCGATAAACAAATCAATCACGCTCAAGCTCTGCTTTTTTATGAATGAATGACGATGCCCTCACCTGAAACCTCTCGACAATCATCCGCTGCCAGCCCTGTCCAGTTGGCGCTCAACAGCACGGGCCAGCGACTGGTCCGGGCGTGTCCGGACATGCTGCAAATGGCGCGGGACGCTGCAAAAACAATCGTGGAAAACCATGTCGGATTTTATATCGAACCCGACCAGATTTACTGGCACCGCTTTGCCACCTCGGTCAGCAGCCCACGAACGTTTAACGGTTGGCAGCACTTCGATCCACCCATTGAATCCCTGACGCTGCCGCAACTGGTCATGCGCCGATTTTTCGCCGATGACCAAGACGATGTACTTGATCTCCAGGTGATTGGAGGCTTTTACACTGCGGGGCCGTCAGCCAAGGTTTTTAATGACACAAACGAAGTCCGAATGTTACCCGCCAACGTGCTGAGCGACCTTTGGCAAATCGATTTCAGCGCCCGTTATACGGGACAACTGAATGACTTTTGGCACGACCACGCAGATGACTTTCGGACCATGGCCAAGGCAAATTTTCTCGCCAGGGCGCTGGAGGAACGCAACAGCGGTGGGTTGTCTGAAAAAAATTTCAACACAGTCGTCAAGGCGGTCTGTGGCAACGTTTCCTGGCCGGTCAGCCTGGAGCAACTGGAGTCGGCGAGTCCTCCAGCCGAAAATCTGCGGGTTTGCACCTTTGACATCGCCGGTATCGTTGCCAGTAATATCCTGCGCATCGTTGACGCCTCCGGCAGGCAATTGCTCTACGTACCGGGCGACAGCGGTGCATTTCATGGGTTTGAAACCCCGGACGACCTGCAATGGTGGGTCATGTCGCAAACCAGCCGAGCGCCGAACCGCGCCCGGTTCATGGCGCACTTCCCCTTATCCAGCCACCTTCAAACCGACAGTGCCGTGGGTTTGAATCACCTGATCGACGTGATGTTTAGCCAATGGGGCGCACCCGGCCCAGGCCTGATCAACCAGAAAGAACAGGCCATTACCGGCGATGCTTTCAACTGGATGCGCGACTCGGCAAGAAACCGGATGACTGATGACGCTTACGTTTCCCTGCGCTCCAATGCCGACCTGAGGAAACAGATGTGGGTCGGCTATCTCGGTAACTTCTCGAGGATCGCCGGTGGGATGGCCACATTGGATTGGCCAGTGGCGTTGGTGGCGGTAGGGGCTGACTTGACGAACACTGGCATGAACATCGATCAAGCGGTAAACGGCCACACTACCGCTGAACGCAAGGCAGGAGTGATCGGTGCCATTCTCGACAGCATTGATGCGTTGTTCAACGCACCCTTTTTGGTCGGCCTGAGAACAAGGCCAGCAGAAAGCGACGCGGCGCTGCATCCGGACCCTCCCGAGGCAGGCGGCGCCTCATTCGAGCCTAGTGATTACCAAGGCTCAGTCGCTGACGTTGAAGCGATAGCACCCGGCCCGGTTTATCCCGTTGCGGGCGATGCACTGTTGGCACCCTTCGAAACCAACGCCTTGCTTAAAGACTTTGCGCCAGCGGGCGATGGCGTAATGCGCGGTATCTCCGTGCAGAGTAACGGCGAAACGTATGTCTCCATAGGCAACCTCGCCTACAGGGTGCGCTATGTCAACGAGATAAAAAGCTGGGTGATCGTTGATCCGGCCCAGCCATACTCGTTTTACCGCAATTTACCCGTTCGGTTGAATGCCCTCGGCAAATGGGAGCCGTCCGTTGGCAGTGGGCTTAAAGGCGGCGGCAAGGTCCTTGGCAGATTACCTTGGGGCCAGGCAACCGGGGGAGCGCTTCTGGCCGAGCCCTTTGTCAGTCCATACGACGTCGCGGATTCAGAGAAAGCAGATCTACAAGCCGGTGCCGAGGGTTCGGACAACAAGGTGCTCAGTGGTGAACGTCAAAGCGTGGATCCCGCTTGGCGTAACCCCTATGTCAACTTCAGGGCCATCAGAGAGCGGTTACTGGCGGACGCCTCAGCTTTTTATACACACCCGGACATCCCACCCAGGCCGGGACTGCCGGTAATGGAGGCCACGACCGGGGCTAAGTATGGATTCAAAAAAATCTTTCAGAAAACCTCGGGCCTGGTGATCGGAGAAAGCCACGCCAGTATTGGCAGCAAACAACTGCTCATTGAAAACATGCCGCAACTGGCCAAGCTGAAGGTCAAAACGCTGTACTTGGAACACCTTCTCACAGACTTCCATCAGACTGACCTCGATATTTTTTCCCGTACCGGGAATATGCCCGAAGGGCTTGAGCGTTATCTCAAAAAGCTGGACATCGGCCACCGTACTGACCCCAGCGGCCAATTCACTTTTCTGGAATTGGTTAAGGTAGCCAACAAAAATCATATTCGCGTGCGGGCAATAGACTGCATGGCGAGTTACAGGCTCGGCGGAATGCCGAACCCAAGCGGCCAGCTTCGCCAAAAGCTTATGAATTATTTTGCCCGAACCGTTATTCACGCAGACAAAACAGCCCGCGGCGCAACAAACTGGGTAGCGCTAGTAGGCAGTAGCCACGCCAGCACTTACAACGGAGTGCCCGGAATCAGCGAATTGGAGGGCGCCATTAGCCTGCGAGTTGAAGACGTCGGCAACGGCCAATCCAGTGGAATTCAAGCAGATCCCGGTGAACGCTTGCCTGTTGGCTCGGCAAACGAAACAGGGTTTGTTCGAAGCGACCTAAGGCTGCAGATGGAACTGGCCACAAGCGCTACGTCGCTGGGCGTGTCCGTTGATCGATTGACCCGGGCGGGCATGTTCACTATCAACAGAACTGGCGATCAGCTGATGCTGATACATCGCGATTCAACAAACGTCCCGGTCCACACGCCGATTCACTCGCAAGCCGGGCATTTTTATATCGAAAGGCCGAAATGGCCATACGTCAGCGGACGGCGTTTCGACAGCATCCGTGAACTCGTAAACGCTCTGAAATTGATGGGTATGAAATGGGTTCACTAGCCTGCTAAACGGCAGCCAACGCTGACTGCCCTCACGCAAAAAAAACCCGCTGATTCTTAGCGGGTTTTTTCGCAACAGCAGCACCCGTCTTACCCGTTACATATCCGATAAATACCTATTACTCAATGGGTAAAGACATCCGTCACGATGACGTTCCACCTTTATTCATGGATGAAGAACATGCTCTCGCCTGAAACAACTACAGCCTCAAACAACGCCACTGTAGACCAATCCGTCCTCCAGACTATTGCTGAAGACCTCGTCTGGAACTGCCCAGACATGCTGCAAATGGCCCGGGAAGCAGCCATCGAGATCCTCGAAAAACGCATCGGCGCGTTTATCGAACCCGATCATGTCTACTGGCACCGCTTCACTACTTCCGTCAGCAGCCCGCAGACATTCAACGGCTGGCAACACTACGATCCACCCATCGAATCCCTGACCCTCCCGCAGCTGGTGATGCGTCGATTTAACGCCCATGACCAAGATAACGTGCTCGACCTTCAAGTCATTGGCGGCTTCTATACAGCGGGTCCGTCGGCCAGGATATTCAATGAAACTAACGAAGTCAGGCTGCTGCCTGCCGACGTGCTTAATGACCTTTGGGAAATAGACTTCAGCGCTCGCTACTCGACGAAACTGAATGCTTTCTGGCAAAAATGCGCAGATGACTTCCGAACCATGGCTAAAGGCAACTTCCTCGCCAAAGCACTGGAAGAACGGGAAAGTGGCTCGCTGTCTGAAGCGAACTTTAACACCGTCGTTAAAGCCACCTGCGGCGAGGCCACCTGGCCGATGGGCATTCCTGAGCTCATGTCCGAGGCGTCTCCCGTCGATTCTCTGCGGGTTTGCAGCTTTGATATCGCCGGTATCGTCGCCAGCAATATCCTGCGTATCGTCGACCGGAACGGTCGGCAGCTGCTCTACGTGCCAGGCAATATTGACGCGTTTCATGGGTTTGAAACCCCGGACGATCTGCAGTGGTGGGTCATGTCGCAAACCAACCGAGCCACCAACCGCGCCGAGTTCATGGCGCACTTTCCTTTATCCAGCCATCTGGAAACTGACAGCGCCGTGGGCTTGAACCACATGATCGACTTGATGTTCAGCCAGTGGGGTGCGCCTGGCCCTGGTCTGATCAACCAAAACGATCACACCATTACCGGCGATGCGTTCACCTGGCTGCGCGACTCAGCGAAGGCTCGAATGACCGAGGACGCTTACGTCTCCCTGCACTCCAATGCTGACCTGAGAAAACAGATGTGGATCGGTTTTCTCGGCAATTTCTCGCGGATCGCTGGCGGACTGGCCGCACTGGATTGGCCGGTCGCGTTAGTAGCCGTCGGCGCTGGCGTTTCGAACACTGGCCTGAACATTGATCAAGCGGTCACTGGCCACACAACGGCTGAACGCAGGGCCGGAGTCATTGGTGCCATTCTCAGCGGTGTGGATACATTGTTTAACAGTCTGTTTCTAGTCGGCCTGGGTGGAGAGTCCGTAGAAGGCGAAGGCGCAGTGGACCCTGCGATACACGAAGTAGACGTTGGGCCGCCGCTGCCTGTCGACCACCCGGCCATCGCTGGTGAACTTGCAACCCTGGCGCCAGGACCGGTTTATCCGGTGGAAGCTGACGCGTTGTTGACGCCGTTCGAAACCAACGTACTGCTCGACGGTTATGTACCCTCAAGCGAGGGCAAGATGCTCGGCGTTTATGAGCTGGAAATGGGTCAAACCTATATCCCCATGAATGGCTTTGCGTACGCCGTACGCTACGTCAACGAGATGAAACGCTGGGTGATCATCGACCCGACCAACCCTTTCTCGTTTTACCGAAACTTACCCGTGGGTTTGAATGCTGCTGGCGAGTGGGAGCCCGTACTGGCTGGTGGACTTAAAGGTGGCGGTAAAATTTTTGGCAGAATGCCCTGGGGGCGGGCCGCCGCGGTGACGCCTGAGGTGGACCCTGTCGTTTATCCCTATGATGTATCGGACGTGGAAAAAGCAGATTTACGAGCCGGTGCCGAGGGTGCCGACCCCAAAGTACTCAGCGGTGAACGAGTAAATCTCGCCCCTGGCTGGCGTGACCCTTACGTGGCATTCAGGATAATTCGAAAGCGCTTGGCCGCAGACGTTTCTGCCTTTTTCGCCAACCCGGGATTACCCCCTCGGCCTGAAATCCCGGCGATAAAAGCCACGGCTAACAGCAAAGATATCTTTAAACAGATTTTCGAAAAATCGTCGGGCCTGGTCATCGGCGAAAATCATGCAAGCATTGGCAGCAAAAAATTGCTGATTGAGAGCATGCCGCAGCTGGCCAAGTTGAAGGTCAAGACGCTGTACATGGAGCATCTGCTAACAGATTTCCATCAGGTTGAGCTAGACGCGTTCTCCCGAACAGGGAGCATGCCCAAGGGCCTGAAACGGTATCTCAAGAGTTTGGATATCGGACACCGTACGGACCCCAGCGGCCAATTCACCTTTCTCGCGCTGGTCAAGGCGGCCAACGAACATCATATTCGCATCCGTGCCATCGACTGCATGGCCAGTTACAGGCTGGCAGGATTACCTGACCACACTAAAACGCTTCGCCAGCAAGCAATGAATTATTTTGCTCGGCTCGTCATCCGTGCCGATCAAACTGCTCACGGCGCTGGCAATTGGGTGGCGCTGGTTGGCAATAGCCACGCCAATACGTTCAAAGGCGTGCCCGGCGTAAGCGAACTAGAAGGCGCCATCGGTCTGCGAATTGAAGACGTCAGTAAAGGACGTTCCAGTGGCATCGAGGTTGACCCTGGCGCCGGTATGACTACTGCAATGGGGGCGAACGCCGGGTTTGTAAAAAGCGACCTGCGACTACAAATGGGAACGCGCCCAAGCGATACCCCACTGAGCATGGATAGCGACTGGTTGGTTCAGGCAGGCATGTTCACCATCGACAGCTCAACGGGTCAACCGGTCTTGATTCACCGCAGTGGAGAAAACGTGCTGGTTCGCACCCCCATCCAGTCCGAGGACGGGCATTTTTATATCCTGCGACCGAAATGGATCTACATCAGCGGCAGGCGCTATGACAGCGTTCGCCAACTGGTGGACGCGCTGACGTTGATGGGCATGACGTGGGTTCACTAGCCCGTTATTTATAGGCAAACCGCAATCCACATAAATGCAGAATGTGTAGGAACTGCAGAAGGCTGCGATTGGATCGGTACGACCTTCAGCGGTATCACCCGCAGCTACGCTGCGAGCCGTAAAAAAAACCGCTGATCAAAAATCAGCGGTTTTTTTGCGACATCTATTGGAGATCATTCCCACTCAATGGTCGCTGGCGGTTTGCTCGACACGTCGTAGGTGACGCGGGAGATGCCTTCGATTTCATTGATGATACGGCCGCTGACAACCTCAAGCAGCTCGTAGGGCAGGTGCGCCCAGCGTGCGGTCATGAAGTCGATGGTTTCAACGGCGCGCAGGGCAACGACCCATGCGTAGCGACGAGCATCGCCCACCACGCCGACCGATTTCACTGGCTGGAACACCACGAACGCTTGGCTGACTTTGTGATACCAGTCGGCCTTGCGCAGTTCTTCGATGAAGATATGGTCAGCACGACGCAACAGGTCGGCGTATTCCTTTTTCACTTCACCGAGAATCCGCACGCCCAGGCCTGGACCAGGGAATGGGTGACGGTAAACCATGTCGTAAGGCAGACCGAGTTCGAGGCCCAAACGACGGACTTCATCCTTGAACAGTTCGCGCAGTGGCTCGACCAGCTTGAGGTTCATCTCGTCCGGCAAACCGCCCACGTTGTGGTGCGACTTGATCACATGGGCCTTGCCGCTTTTCGCGCCAGCCGACTCGATCACGTCCGGGTAGATGGTGCCTTGGGCCAGGTACTTGATGTTGTCCAGCTTGCAGGATTCGGCGTCGAACACATCGATGAAGGTACGACCGATGATTTTGCGCTTCTTCTCTGGGTCGCTTTCGCCTGCCAGGTTGCCGAGGAACTGGTCCGCAGCGTTGGCCCGAATCACTTTGACTCCCATGTTCTCGGCGAACATGGCCATCACTTGCTCGCCTTCATGCAAGCGCAACAAGCCGTTGTCGACAAACACGCAGGTCAGCTGATCGCCGATGGCTTTGTGCAGCAGGGCGGCGACTACCGAAGAATCCACGCCCCCAGACAGGCCGAGCAGTACGTTGTCGGTGCCCACTTGAGCGCGAATGCTGGCGATGGCGTCGTCAGCGATATGCGATGGCGTCCACAGCGCTTCGCAGCCGCAGATGTCGAGGATAAAGCGCGACAGAATGCGCCCGCCCTGCTTGGTGTGGGTCACTTCCGGGTGGAACTGCACGCCGTAGTAGCCGCGTGTGTCATCGGCCATGCCAGCGATCGGGCAGCTTGGGGTGCTGGCCAACAGATGGAAGCCTTCTGGAATTTCAGTGACTTTATCGCCATGGCTCATCCAGACGTCGAGGCCGAGAACACCGTCGAGGTCTATGTGATCTTCGATGCCATCAAGGATGCGGCTTTTGCCGACTACATCAACACGGGCGTAACCGAACTCGCGCATCTCGGAGCCTTGCACGCGACCGCCCAACTGCTCGGCCATGGTCTGCATGCCGTAGCAGATGCCGAAGATGGGAACGTTCAGGTCGAAACACGCTTGCGGCGCCCGTGGGCTGCCCGCTTCATGAACAGACTCCGGGCCGCCAGCGAGGATGATCCCGCGCGGATTGAATTCGCGGATCGCTTCATCGTCCATGTCGAACGGATGTAGCTCGCAATACACACCAATTTCTCGCACACGACGGGCGATCAGTTGGGTG
The DNA here is from genome assembly GCF_028293835.1 of Pseudomonas sp. Taxonomy (GTDB): domain Bacteria; phylum Pseudomonadota; class Gammaproteobacteria; order Pseudomonadales; family Pseudomonadaceae; genus Aquipseudomonas. The sequence goes on along the minus strand of NZ_JAQGNX010000037.1, from coordinate 21,185 downwards.
TACTGCGAACCGAAGTCGAGGATCAGAATGCGGTGGGCGTGAATGTCGAGGGCCATGACTCTTCTCTCGTGGAATTCGGAAATAACACGGGGCTGCTAAAGCAGCCCCGATTACCCGTGGGACCGAATCCATTCGCGAAGCGGACGACACGGTTTGTCTGGCAGACCGTGTTGTTGCTTTTTCGCGAATGACTTCGCTCCTGCAGGGACAGCTAATTGCGTTGTTAGCCGACGCGGTAGTTCGGCGCTTCTTTGGTGATCTGCACGTCATGGACGTGGGACTCAGCCATCCCGGCACCGGTAATACGCACAAATTCTGGCTTGGTGCGCATTTCTTCGATGTCGGCGCTGCCGGTGTAGCCCATGGAGGAACGCAGGCCACCCATCAGTTGGTGAACGATGGCGGTCAACGAGCCTTTATAGGCAACGCGGCCTTCGATGCCTTCAGGCACCAGCTTCTCGGCGCCTTCCGAAGAATCCTGGAAGTAACGGTCCGACGAGCCCTGAACCTGGGACATGGCGCCCAGCGAACCCATGCCGCGGTAGGCCTTGTACGAGCGACCCTGGAACAGTTCGATTTCTCCGGGAGCCTCTTCGGTACCGGCAAACATCGAACCCATCATGACGCTGGAAGCGCCGGCGACGATGGCTTTGGACAGGTCGCCCGAGTAACGGATGCCGCCGTCGGCGATCAACGGAACGCCGGTGCCTTCAAGGGCAGCGGCCACGTTGGCGATGGCGCTGATTTGCGGGACGCCTACACCGGCGACGATGCGCGTAGTGCAAATGGAGCCAGGACCGATGCCGACCTTTACCGCGTCAGCGCCAGCGGCAACCAATGCCTTGGCGGCAGCGCCAGTGGCGATGTTGCCGCCAATGACTTGTACGTCGGGGAAGTTTTCCTTGACCCAGCGGACGCGGTCAATAACACCTTTGGAATGTCCGTGGGCAGTGTCGACCACCACTACATCAACGCCTGCCAGCACCAGGGCCGCAACGCGTTCGCCAGTGTCTTTGCCGGTGCCGACTGCAGCGCCGACGCGCAGGCGACCCTGGTCATCCTTGCTGGCCAATGGATAGGCCTTGGCTTTTTCGATGTCCTTGACCGTCATCATGCCTTTGAGCGCGAAACTGGCGTCGACGATCAGGACTTTTTCCAGACGATGCTTGTGCAGCAATTCACGCACTTCGTACTTGTCGGCGCCTTCACGCACGGTGACCAAACGCTCTTTAGGCGTCATCACTTCGCGGACCTTGGCGTCCAGACGGTTTTCGAAGCGCACGTCGCGGGACGTCACGATGCCGACCAGGTCGCCATCGTGCAGTACAGGTACGCCGGAAATGTTGTGCAGGCGCGTCAGTTCGAAGAGGTCACGAACCGTGGCGTCGGCCTCGATGGTGATTGGGTCTTTCACGACGCCCGCTTCGAACTTCTTGACCTTGCGCACTTCGGCAGCTTGCTGCTCGATGGTCATGTTCTTGTGGATAATGCCGATGCCGCCTTCCTGAGCCATGGCAATTGCCAATCGGGCTTCGGTCACGGTATCCATTGCGGCCGAAACCAGCGGAATGTTGAGCTCGATGCCACGTGTCAAACGTGTCTTCAAACTAACTTCGTTAGGAAGTACCTCGGAATAACCGGGCACTAAGAGAATGTCGTCGAAGGTTAGAGCTTCTTGGCTGATACGCAGCATGCGGGGGCTCCCGAGCGGGAAATTGGAAGCGCGCCATTATACCCAGACAGACCCTTCGGCTCAATGTAAACCTTGGGCTATTATTCATTGAGCTCCAGAGCGGTCATTTACGCTCGTTTGCGATACCCAATCTTCGACGCGTGCCGTCGAGCCGCAAATACGGACACTGTAGCAACTGTGTTCTCACGTCAGCTGCGCAGCAGTCGTAATCCAGCGAATGTATATTCTTCCGTTAGAACTGCGTTCGGCACCTGGACCGCTTCGCGCTCCATCGCCGGCAAGCGCTCTCCTACAAATACCTTTAATTTCAATAACTTATTGGTTTTTTAGAGGTGCGCCAGTCAGAGCTCAACCTTGACCCACGCCACCGGGTTGTCCAGCCAATCGGCGAATTCGTCGATGAAGTCCTGTTTGAATCCGGCTTCAGCCCAGTTGTTGAAAATAAAGCCCAGGTTGGAAAACGCGCAGGGCTGCAAGAACAGGAACCCGTTGATGTCGTCTTCGTGCCCGCATTCCGGGCAGACGAAGTTGTCGGTGCGCCCTGGCATCCAGTCTTCCAGGCTTTCGAACAGCGCTTCGCCGACTTCTTTACGGCACTCGGCGCAGCCTGCTTCTTCTAAAAACCCCTTGGCCGGTGTGTAAATGCAGCGATGGGTGATGACTTCCAGGCCATTGACCGGCTCATTGAACGGCAAGGCTTCCGGGTGCAATACGACGCTGGCCGCGCCCGGCGCAATGGCATGGGCCATGCGATTACCGCTGCGGCCACAGGTGGTCGGCGCTTCTTCGACGATATTTTTGCGCACCAGCCAACGCACGATAGCCCGCGCCCGGGGTTCATGAACCGCCAGCGTGGAGATTTTCGGGACGATGATGCTTTGCGAATTCATGCTACTGCCTGTTGTGACGCGTTAAGAACCCGGCAGCTTAATCCCTCGCGAGGTCAGGTCAAGTGCCGGCTGTTAGAGAAATATAGCGGCCAATCAGCGCAATACCGCTGGCCAATACCAACCATGTGATCAATCGCACAAACGCCTCGCGGGACAGCTTGTTGGTCAGGGAGCGGCCGATCCAAGAGCCCAATGCCATCGCCGGAAACAGGCATGCGGCCAATAACAACAAGGAAACATCCGCATAAACCCCGGCGATGATGAATAAGCTTAAACGCACGATGGTACTGCAACTGATCAGCGCGGCTTGGGTGGCCCGCACTTGCTCCTTGGAGGATAAGCGGCTATTGAGGTAGATCGCATATAAGAAGCCGCCACTGCCAAACAGTGCGCCGAACAACCCGCCCACAGTACCCATCGGTATCGCCCAACCTACCGCGAGCTGAGCCGGGCGTGCCTTGATCAGCAGGGTGTACAGGGCATAGGTGGTGATAAACAGCCCCATCAACAACAGCAACACATTGGACTGAAGGTTAAGCAGAAACACCACGCCCAGGGTGCAGCCTACCGCCATGCATGGCAGCAAGCGCAACAGTTCGGCTTTGACCAGGGATTTGCGCGAAGGCAGCAGGTTGCCGAACGCTGCAATGAAGTCCAGCAACACCAGCAACGGAATGATCCGGGACAGCGGCATGAAGTTGATTAACACCGGCCCAGCGATCAGGGCAGTGCCGAACCCGGCAATGCCGAACACGATATAAGCCCCTACGACGCCCAGTTCAATCAACACCCAGTCAAGCGGCGTAAAAGCCAGGTGATTGAACAGCGTGGCGATATCGGAAAAGACCATGGGAGCACGTCCGTGAATGCAGGGGCGCTGACTGTAGCAAGGTTCAGCTTCCCTGTAGGAACCAACGTGTTGGCGAGAATATGAATAGGGTCTGCCTGAAACGCCGCCTCGCCAACAAGTTGGCTCCTACAGAGGATCACGTTGCCTGCTCCGTGTATCATGCCGGGCATGATCAAAGACCCCTTCGCAAGACTCGGCCTCGACCGGGAAGTCCTCACTGTCAGCCAACTGAACGGCCGCGCGCGTGTGCTGCTGGAGGATGTGTTCAGCAATATTTGGGTTGAGGGTGAAATCTCTAACCTGTCTCGTCCCGCGTCTGGCCATGTGTACTTCACGCTAAAGGACAGTGGCGCCCAGGTGCGTTGCGCGCTGTTCCGGCAGAACGCGGCACGGGTTCGTCAGGTGTTGAAAGACGGCCTGGCAGTGAAGGTCCGGGGCAAAGTCTCGCTGTTCGAAGGCCGTGGCGACTACCAGTTGATTCTCGACACCGTTGAGCCTGCTGGCGAAGGTGCGTTGCGCCTGGCTTTCGATGCGTTGAAAGAAAAGCTCAGTGCCGAAGGGCTGTTCAGCGCCGAACGTAAAGTGCCGCTGCCGTTACACCCGCAGCGTATCGGCATTATCAGCTCGCCAACCGGCGCGGTGATTCGCGACATCATTAGCGTGTTTCGCCGACGTGCGCCGCAGGTCCGGCTAACGTTGATCCCCACCGCGGTGCAAGGTCGCGAGGCCATCGCGCAAATCGTGCGAGCGCTGAAACTGGCCGATGCCCAAGGTTTCGACGCCCTGATCCTGGCCCGAGGCGGCGGCTCGCTGGAAGATTTGTGGTGTTTCAACGAGGAAGCCGTGGCCAGGGCGATTGACGCCTGTGTCACGCCAATCGTCAGCGCCGTCGGGCACGAAACCGATGTCTCGATCAGCGACTTCGTCGCCGACATACGCGCCCCGACACCGTCAGCCGCCGCAGAACTGCTTGCCCCAGACACCAGCGATCTGCATCGCCGCGTCGATAGCTTGAAACGCCGCTTGGTGGCGCGGATTCAAGACCGCCTGATGCGTGACCGGTTACGTCTGGAAGGCATGTCACGACGCCTGCGTCATCCCGGCGAACGCCTGCGGCAACAGGCGCAGCGCCTGGATGACCTGGACATGCGCCTGCGTCGAGCCTTTGAACAAAACGCCCATAAACGCACGGTACGCCTGGCGCATCTGGAATCTCGCCTTGCCGCGCAACATCCAGGGCGCACGTTGGCGTTTTTGAAGCAGCGCCTGGACGGCTTGTCCGAACGCTTGCCCAGGGCCATGCGTGAAACCCTTAAAACCCGTCGCTTACAACTACAAAGTCAGGTGCAGACCTTAAACGTGGTCAGCCCGCTGGCTACCTTGAGTCGCGGGTATAGCATTTTGCTCGATGAGCGCGGCCATGCCATTCGCAGTGCAGAACAAACCCACAACGGTCAGCGTTTGAAAGCGCGGTTGGGCGAAGGTGAATTGCACGTACGGGTCGAAGATAACCATTTGGCCCCGGTCACCCTGTCCCTGTTGGACTGATGCTTTAGAAATAGAAAGCTTACAAACAGAAAGCTTAGAGATGAAAAGCCTGGATATGAAAGTGATGCTGCGTTTTATTACCCCGATTGTTGCTCTGCTTCTGGCCTTACCGGCCCACGCTGCGCCCGACAGTTATATAGATCGGCTGCTAAACAAGCCGGTGCCCGGCGGCGTCGCGGTGGTTGACCTCGGCCCCAGCGCGCAAACGCCACAGGCCAGCTATCAAGGCAAACCGGTGTTAGTGGTTAAGCAGGAGGCACGTTGGGTGGCGATAATCGGTGTGCCATTGACGATTAAACCTGGCAGTCAGCAAATCACCGCGAAAACCTCTAGCGGCACCCGCACCCTGCCCTTCACCGTCGGATTCAAGGCTTACCCGGAGCAGCACATCACGCTGAAAAATCAGCGTCAGGTCAATCCGAATCCGGCTGACTTGAAACGTATCGATGGCGAGCTGGCCGAGCAGATCCGCGCCTATCGCAGCTTTTCGCCGGGCACGCCGAGCAATCTATTGTTGGACAAACCAGTGAATGGCCCGCTCTCCAGCAAATTCGGCGTGCGGCGCTTCTTTAATGGTGAGGAGCGTAACCCCCACGCCGGGCTGGACTTTGCCGTGCCGGCAGGTACGCCAATCAAATCGCCCGCTGCGGGCAGAGTGATCTTGATCGGCAATTACTTCTTCAATGGCAACACAGTGTTCGTCGACCACGGTCAAGGGTTCATCAGCATGTTCTGCCACATGTCGAAGATCGACGTGAAGGTCGGCGACAACGTGCCACGGGGCGGCGTGGTAGGCCGTGTTGGCTCGACGGGCCGCGCGACTGGCCCGCACATGCATTGGAACGTTAGCTTGAATGATGCACGGGTTGATCCGGCGATTTTTATTGGGGCGTTTCAGCCTTGATGATTCCGGCCCTTCCCGATGAATGAATTCGGCTCCATACATATCCGCGACCTTCCGTGGAGCCAACTCGTTGGCGATATCAACAGCACCGCGGTGTTCCAGATGAACCGCGCTGCCTGTTTCGCCAACACGTTGGCTCCTACAGAGGATCGCGACTTAACTGTGCGGCCGATTGCTAAGGGCCGTTGCGTTACGCAATAACCCCGCACTCCAACGGGAATCAACGCAATAAAAATCGATAAAACCACCCCGCTCAAGATTTTCTATCAAATTTTCACCGCTGCTTGCCAACATTCACCTCAGTGAGTACGGTTAGAGCATGAATACTCCTCAGACCCTCATCCTGTTGCGCCAACACAGCTGCCTTAGCCTGGTCAGTGCACGACTGCCACGCTAATCGCTGTGCCTCGACGCAACCCTCTTTTGCTACAACGGTAGGCCGCCTTTTTCCGGCCAGTACACAAAAGGATTTCCCATGACCATGCTCAACGACCCGTCGACCAAGTACCGCGCGTTTCCAACCATCGATCTGCCTGATCGTACCTGGCCGTCAAAAACTATCACTACGGCGCCTATCTGGTGCAGCTCTGACTTGCGCGACGGTAATCAATCGCTGATCGAGCCAATGGATGCGGTTAAAAAACTGCGTTTCTGGAAGACCCTGGTTGCAGTAGGCGTCAAGGAGATCGAAGCCTCGTTCCCGGCCGCATCGCAGACCGACTTTGATTTCGTTCGCACGCTGATCGAAGGCAATCACATCCCGGACGACACCACCATTCAGGTGCTGACCCAAGGCCGCGAAGACCTGATCCAGCGTACCTTCGAATCCCTGCGCGGCGCGAAGAAGGCCATTGTTCACCTGTATAACGCGACGTCGCCGTCGTTCCGCCGCATTGTCTTTAACCAAGACAAAGAAGGCGTGAAGGAAATTGCCGTCAGTGCTGCCAAGCTGTTCGTCAAATTTGCCGCCGAGCAGCCTGAGACGCAATGGACCTTCGAATACTCACCGGAAACCTTCAGCGCCACCGAACTCGACTTCGCCAAAGAAGTCTGTGATGCGGTGATCGAGGTGTGGAATCCAACGCCGCAGAACAAGGTCATCCTTAACCTGCCGGCGACCGTTGAAGTCGCAACACCGAACATTTATGCCGATCAGATCGAGTGGTTCGGTCGTCATATCAACCGCCGCGACAGCGTGTTGATCAGCCTGCACACCCACAACGACCGTGGCACTGGCGTTGCCGCCACTGAGCTGGGCCTGATGGCTGGCGCCGACCGCGTTGAAGGTTGCCTGTTCGGTAACGGCGAGCGCACCGGCAACGTCGATCTGGTGACCTTGGCGCTGAACCTCTACACCCAAGGCATCAATCCGCAGTTGGACTTCTCCGATATCGATGGCGTGCGTAAGGTCGTTGAGGAGTGCAACCAGATTCCGGTTCACCCTCGTCATCCCTATGTAGGCGACCTGGTGCATACCGCATTCTCTGGCTCGCACCAGGACGCGATTCGCAAGGGTTTCACTCAGCAACAGCCGGACACCCTGTGGGAAGTGCCTTACCTGCCAATCGACCCGGCTGACATCGGCCGTAGTTACGAAGCGGTTATTCGGGTCAACAGTCAGTCCGGCAAAGGCGGTATCGCTTACCTGCTGGAACAGGAATACGGCATTAGCCTGCCGCGCCGGATGCAGATCGAGTTCAGCCAGGTGGTTCAAGGCGAAACCGACCGTCTGGGCCTGGAAATGACTGCGCAGCAGATCTACAGCTTGCTGCACCGGGAATATCTGCAAGCCAACACCCCGTATGCCCTGCTCAGCCACAAGCTGCAGGAAGAGAATGGCCACAGCGCCGTGGATGCCGAGGTCCATTGCGAAGGTGAAACCCAACACTGGCGCGGTAAGGGCAAAGGCGCACTGGAAGCGCTGGTCGCCGGGCTGCCGGTGTCCGTGGAAATCATGGACTACAACGAACACGCGATTGGTGCCGGAACCACGGCCAAAGCGGCGGCTTACATCGAGCTGCGGGTTAACGGTGATCGTGCGGTGCATGGTGTGGGTGTCGATGAGAACATCACCACCGCAAGCTTCCGCGCGCTGTTCAGCGCCCTGAACCGGTCGCTGTGCCTGGCTGAAGCCAAAGCGGCTTGATCTAAACGCCTGAAATACAAAACGGCCCTGGAGTGCAAGCTTCAGCGCCGTTTTTATGTGCATGTATTTTTTAGGAGCTGCCGAAGGCGGTGTACCTGAGCCACCGCATCAAGCCATTCGCGAACAAGTTCGCTCCCACCGAATGAACCGCGCCCCAAAAAAACACCTATTTCAGCTCAAACACATCCGCATCGAGGTTGGCCGGGAAGCGCGTGCGGTAGGCGGCCAGGTCGGCGGCGTTGAGGCTGACGTGAAACACGCCATCGGCTTCGCCGGCATTCAATAAGCTCTCGCCCTGGAAGTCAAAAACGTGGCTGTCGCCGGTATACGCAAATCCTTTGCCGTCAACACCCACCCTGTTGACCGCCGCGACATAGCACAGGTTTTCGATGGCCCGCGCCGGTAGCAGGCGGTTCCAATGCAAACGTCGGGCGCCGGGCCAGTTGGCGGTATATAGCAGCAAATCGGTGTCTTGCGGATCGCGACTCCACACCGGAAAACGCAGGTCATAGCAAATCAGCGGGCGGATTCGCCAGCCTTTCAATTCGAACTGCACCTGGCGCTCACCAGGGGTGTAGTGCTTGTGCTCGCCCGCCATGCGGAACAGATGGCGCTTGTCGTAATGCAGCATTTCTCCGTCAGGCCGTGCCCACAGCAGGCGATTACGATGGCTGCCGTCAGCAGCACGAATAATCACGCTGCCAGTCATCACAGCGTTGAGCTTTTTCGCCTGGGCCAACATCCAGCTCGTCGTAGGACCCTGCTCAGGTTCTGCCTGGGCTTCGGATTCCATGGTGAAACCGGTGGTAAACATCTCTGGCAGCACGACCAAATCAGCACCCATGGCCTGATCAAGCAGCAGCTCGAAATGGTCGAGGTTCGCTTGGCGGTTATGCCACACCAGCGTGGTCTGCACCAAGGCTATGTTTAGGTCGGGTAACTCGCTTAGATCGCGCATAGTTTTGTGGCTGCCTGACGCAGCGTCTCCTCGCGTTTGGCGAAGCACAGTCGAACAAGCCGCTGGCCCTGCGGCGGGGACTGGTAGAACACCGAAACAGGAATGCTCGCGACCCCATACTCCCGGGTCATCCACAGCGACATATCGACGTCATTCAGGTCCGGACGAATCTGTGAATAATCCACCAACTGAAAGTACGTGCCGCCTACACGCTCGAACGTGAAGCGCGACGGCCCAAGCAAATCACAGAATAGATCACGCTTGGCCTGATAGAACGCAGGCAGCTCTTCCACATGCTCGGGACACTCGGCCATGAAATCAGCCAGGGCGTATTGCAGTGGCGTCACTCCGCAAAAGCTCACGTACTGATGAATCTTGCGTAGCTCCGCAGTCAGTGCCGGTGGCGCGACCACATAGCCGGTCTTCCAGCCGGTGACGTGGTAGGTCTTGCCGAATGAGCTAACCACAAAAGCACGCTGATACAGTTCTTCATGGGCCAGGATACTGACGTGCTTCGCCCCGTCGAACACCAGGTGTTCATACACTTCGTCGCTGACCAGATAGATATCGCGGTTGGCGATCAGCGCAGCCAGTTGATCGAGTTCAGCCCGAGTAATCAGCGCGCCCGTCGGGTTGTGTGGGCTGTTGAGAATGATCATTCGGGTACGCGGGCTGATAGCCTCGGCGAGCTTCTGCCAATCAATTGCGAAGTCGCCAGCACTCAGCTGCACGTGCACGCAGCGACCACCGGCGAGTTCGGCGCAAGGTTCATAGCTGTCGTAACACGGGTCGAACACAATCACTTCATCGCCGGGATGAATCACCGTCTGGATCGCGCAAAAAATAGCCTGGGTCGCGCCAGGCGTGATGGTGACTTCAGTGTCGGCGTCCACCTGACGGCCATAACTGCGAGCGATCTTCGCCGCAACTTGCTGGCGCAGCGCTGGCAGGCCCGTCATAGGCGAATATTGGTTGTGGCCTTCAGCGATATGGCGCCCCACGGCATCGCGCAGCGACTGCGGGCCGTCGAAATCCGGAAACCCTTGGGACAGATTGATCGCGCCCGTTTGCGTGGCGAGCTGTGACATGGTGGTGAAGATGGTGGTGCCGACGTTCGGCAGTTTACTGGTGATCATCGGCTAATACCTTGCTGGCCCCGACTCTACGGGGCGCGGAAGACAGCAGGATAGCCCATACGACGCGCATAAAAAAAGGCGCCATTGGCGCCTTTCTTGAGAAAGTCCGTTACACAATCAGCGCTTATCTTTGCGCTTTTTGTCGGCTTTCTTGTGGTGCGACATCATCCGACGCTTCTTGTTGACCTGACGGTCTGTCAGCGTGTTCTTGTTGCCTTCGTACGGGTTCTCGCCGCCCTTGAACTCGATCCGGATTGGCGTACCGACCAGCTTCAACACACGACGGTAAGTATTTTCCAGATAACGGACATAGGACTTTGGAACTTTCTCGACCTGGTTACCGTGGATCACGATCAATGGCGGGTTGGCACCACCCAAGTGCGCGTAGCGCAGTTTGATGCGGCGGCTGCCCACCATCGGCGGTGCGTGCTCGCTGACTGCGTCTTCGAGAATCTGGGTCAGACGGTTAGTCGGCCAGCGAGTAACCGCAGACTTGAACGAGTTCTGCACCGACTGGTAAAGGTTGCCCACGCCCGTGCCGTGCAGGGCCGAGATGAAGTGGATATCGGCAAAGTCGACGAAGAACAGTCGACGTTGCAGCTCGACCTTCACGAAGTCGCGCTCGCTGGGCGTCATGCCGTCCCACTTGTTCAATGCGATAACCAGTGCACGACCTGATTCAAGCACGAAACCCAACAGGTTGAGGTCGTGATCGACCACGCCTTCACGGGAGTCCATCACGAACACCACGACGTTGGAGTCTTTGATCGCTTGCAGGGTTTTGACTACCGAGAACTTTTCAACTTCCTCATGGACCTTGCCGCGCTTACGCACACCAGCAGTGTCAATCAGCGTGTACTTCTCGTCATTACGCTGAAACGGGATGTAGATGCTGTCACGGGTAGTGCCAGGCTCGTCATAAACGATAACCCGGTCTTCACCCAGCATGCGGTTAACCAGTGTCGATTTACCGACGTTAGGGCGGCCGATGATCGCGATCTTGATGCCGTCTTTTTCGCTCGGGCCAGGGATGCGCTTGGCTTCCTGTCCTTCTTCAACGTGTTCTTCGTCGATTTCTTCTTCAGGGTCTTTCGGGAATTCGCCCAAGGCGATTTCCAGCATCTGCGTGATGCCACGACCGTGCGCGCCGGCAATCGGGATTGCATCGCCCATGCCCAGCGGACTGAATTCTGCGCGGGCCATCTCTGGGTCGATGTTGTCGACCTTGTTGGCAACCACGTAGGAACGCTTGCCACGCTTGCGCAAATGCTCGCCAATCATCTGGTCGGCAGCGGTGAAACCGGCGCGGGCATCTACCAGGAACAACACAACATCGGCTTCTTCGATGGCCAGCAGCGACTGCTCGGCCATCTTTTCGTCCATGCCGTGCTCATCACCAGAAATACCGCCGGTGTCGACCAGAATGTAGGAACGCCCTTGCCATTTGGCCTCGCCGTACTGGCGATCACGGGTCAGACCGGACAGATCGCCGACGATAGCGTCGCGAGTCCTGGTCAGGCGGTTGAATAAGGTGGACTTGCCGACGTTCGGTCGACCCACCAGGGCGATTACGGGAACCATGCGGCTCTCCACTTCGTTATTTCAGAAAATACAAAGGCCGCTGCAGGGCAGCGGCCGGTGTTCGGAGCGGCACGTAAAGTGCCGCGAGCCTTGCCAGAGCAAGGTTACGAGAGGCCTTCTGCGTCAAGCATAAACAGCGACCTCACGCCTGGACAGTTACTGCTTGATCTTCAGGGCTTCCAGCTTGCCGCTGTTACCAAACACATAAATGGTGTCGCCATCGACCAATGGACGGGCACGCAAGCCATCGCCATCGATTTTTTCACGGCCTACGAAACGCCCATCGACCTGGCTCAACAGGTGCAAATAGCCTTCCATATCGCCGACGGCTACGTAGCTGGAAAACACTTCCGGCGCACCCAACTGGCGACGAGCCAACGAATCGTTGCTCCACAGAGCAGTCGTCGAACGCTCATCGATGCCTTGAACGGTGCCGGTTGCCAAACTTACGTAAACGCTACCAAACCCTTGGGCAACGCCTGAGTAACTGGAGGCGTCACGCTGCCAAAGTATACGACCGCTTTCCAGATCCAGAGCGGCAACGCGGCCCTGATAGGTAGCGACATAGAGTTTGTCAGCCGACAGCAACAGACCGCCATCGATATCGACAACCCGATCAAGTTCCGAGCGACCTTGTGGAATCGCTACCCGCTGTTCCCAGATCGGCACGCCATTACTGGTATTCAGCGCTACAACCTTACCCGTCGACAGACCTGCCAACGCGAGGTGGTTAGTGACGATCGGGGCACCCGTACCGCGCAACGTCAGCACCGCAGGGGTGCTTTCGTAAATCCAGCGCTGGTTACCGGTGGCAGCGTCGTAGCCGATGACACGGTCATCCTGGGTCTGAACGACCACTACATCGCCATTGGTAGCCGGGGCTGACAGAATTTCGCTGGTAGCGTGAGCAGTCCACTTGATGTCACCCGTAGTGGCGTCCAGAACAACGACTTCACCTTTGAGCGTCCCGAGCATGAGCATGCCATAGCCCGAGCCAATGGCGCCGGACACTGGTAACTCAAGGTCCTTCTTCCACTCCACGTCACCGGTATTGCGGTCCAGCGACATGACAACGCCTTTAACGTCAGCGGCATAGAGATGCTCGCCATCGATGGCCGGGGTCAAGATGTTATAGATGTCGCCCTGACCGTCACCGATTGAACGACTCCATATTTTTTGCAAAACAACTTCTTCTTTGAAGTCAGTCAGCTCGGCTGGTGGCAGTTCTTTTTTACCGTTGCTGCTGCAACCCGCGGCCAAAATGGCCAAGGCCAGCAATGCTGCATGTTTCCAACGCATCACGTCACGCATCCCCTTTCGCCAAGTCGTCGAGCTTCATTTGTAGGCCACCCACTGCCGCTTCTTCAGACAGCGCGGATTTGGCTTTTAGATAAGCAGCGTGAGCATCGTCGGTGCGGCCCAGCTGCACCAGCAAGTCACCTTTGAGCTCTTCGCGACTGGCGAGGAACGCTTTATCAGCATCGCCATCGAGCAGTTTCAGCGCGTCATCAGCCTTGTTTTGTGCCGCCAGTACGCGAGCCAGTCGCTGGCGCGCCACTTCACCCAGCGTGTCACTCACCGGCTTGTCGACTACGGCTTTGAGTTCTGCAGCGGCGTCATCCAGCTTGCCGGTATCCACCGCCACCTTGGCAACAAACAGGCTGCCATATTGAGCGTAAGCCGTGCCGCCGAATTCGCTTTTCAGCTTGCCGGCGATGTCGGCAACGCGGGCGGCGTCCGGCTGACCATCCGGGGTCAACGTGGTTTCCAGCAACGCCTGATACAGCATTGATGCGCCTTGGGACTGATTGTTTTGATAGCGGTGCCAAGCCTGCCAGCCAAGTACCAGGATCGCCGCGACCAAACAGCCGGTGACCAAGGGTTTGCCGTTACGCTGCCACCAGTCTTTCATCACTGCCAGCTCATCATCTTCGGTACTCGACACCCCAATACTCCTTTTTACTAAATCGGCTGTTATCAGCTTCAACCCTGCACAACGCAGGAGGCCAGGTGCTCTGACAGAGCATCCCAGGCAATATTTTGTTGTTCGCCCTGGCCACGCAGGGGTTTGACACCAACCACTTGCTGAGCCAACTCGTCGTCACCCAGGATCAGGGTATACAACGCACCGCTCTTGTCGGCTTTTTTGAATTGGCTTTTGAAACTGCCAGCGCCGGCATTCACCTGCAACCGCAGGTTCGGCAACTGGTCACGCAAACGCTCGGTCAGCGCCAATGCGGCCACTTCGGCCGCTTCGCCGAAGGCGCACAGGTAGACATCGACCTGACGCGAGATTTCTTCTGGAATTTGCCCCAGGGTTTCCAGCAGCAATACCAGCCGCTCGATACCCATCGCAAAGCCAACACCGCTGGTAGGCTTGCCACCCATTTGCTCGACCAGACCGTCATAACGGCCACCGGCACACACGGTGCCCTGGGCGCCCAATTGGTCAGTGACCCATTCGAAGACGGTCTTGCTGTAGTAATCAAGCCCGCGAACCAGCTTGGGGTTGATCACGAACGGTATACCCGCTGCGTCCAGACGGGCCTTGAGCCCATCAAAGTGGATGCGCGACTCGTCGTCCAGGTAATCCGCCAGCTTCGGCGCATCGACCAGCACCGCCTGAGTCTCAGGGTTTTTGCTGTCGAGAACGCGCAAAGGGTTCGTCTTCAATCGACGCTGGCTGTCTTCGTCAAGCTCGCTCAAGCGTGACGACAGAAACTCCACCAGGGCTTCGCGATAACGGCCGCGCGCTTCGCTGGTGCCCAGGCTGTTGAGTTCCAGTTTGACTGCACCGCGAATACCCAGCAAACCCCACAGGCGCCAGGTGAGTACTATCAGCTCAGCGTCGATGTCCGGACCGTCGAGGTTGAAAACTTCCACGCCGATCTGGTGAAACTGACGATAGCGGCCTTTTTGCGGACGCTCGTGGCGAAACATCGGGCCGATGTACCACAATTTTTGAACCTGACCGCCACCGGTAATCCCGTGTTCAAGCACCGCGCGTACACACGCAGCAGTGCCTTCAGGGCGCAGGGTCAGGGAGTCACCGTTGCGGTCTTCGAAGGTGTACATCTCTTTTTCGACGATGTCGGTCACTTCGCCGATAGAGCGCTTGAACAGCTCGGTGAATTCGACGATCGGCATACGGATCTGGCGATAACCGTAGTTATCCAGCAGCCGTGAAACCGTGCTTTCGAAATAGCGCCACAGCGGCGTCTGATCCGGCAGGATGTCGTTCATGCCGCGAATGGCTTGCAGAGACTTGCTCACAAAAAATCCTTAAAAACTAAATTAGCCGCACGTTTAGCCGCGCGCGATAAGCGCTGCGTCGGCTTCGACTTTCTCGGCCGCTCTCTGCCGGATCAAGCGTTCAAGCTCGTCCACCAGATTGTCATTGGTCAGTTTCTGCGCTGGCTTGCCGTCGATGTAGATCAGGTTCGGCGTACCACCGGTAAGGCCGATATGCGCCTCTTTGGCTTCGCCCGGACCGTTGACCACACAACCGATCACTGCGACATCAAGCGGCACCAACAGATCTTCAAGGCGCGTTTCCAGTTCGTTCATGGTTTTGACCACATCGAAATTCTGCCGCGAGCAGCTCGGGCAGGCGATGAAGTTGATACCACGGGAACGAAGGTGCAACGATTTGAGGATGTCGTAGCCGACTTTCACCTCTTCGACCGGGTCAGCGGCCAACGAGATGCGGATAGTATCGCCAATTCCTTCGGCGAGCAGCATACCTAGGCCCACCGCAGATTTCACGGTGCCTGAACGTAAACCACCGGCTTCGGTAATACCAAGGTGCAACGGTTGGCTGATTTGCTGGGACAGCAGTCGATAAGCGGCCACCGCCATGAACACGTCGCTGGCCTTGACGCTGACTTTGAAATCCTGAAAATCCAGGCGGTCCAGATGCTCGACATGGCGCAATGCGGACTCAACCAAGGCAGCCGGTGTCGGCTCGCCGTATTTTTTCTGCAGGTCTTTTTCCAATGAACCCGCGTTGACGCCGATTCGGATTGGAATGCCACGGTCCCGGGCGGCGCTTACCACTGCGCGCACACGGTCTTCGCGACCAATATTGCCTGGATTGATCCGCAAGCAATCGACGCCCAGTTCCGCAACGCGCAACGCAATCTTGTAATCGAAGTGGATATCGGCAACCAACGGCACTTTGACCAATTGCTTGATCCGGCCAAACGCCTCGGCGGCGTCCATGTCCGGCACTGAGATCCGGACAATATCGACGCCCGCAGCTTCCAGACGATTGATCTGCGCAACAGTCGCCGCAACGTCATTGGTGTCGCTGTTGGTCATGCTCTGCACGGCAATAGGGGCGTCACCGCCCACCGGAACCGAGCCGACCCAGATTTTACGTGTTTCGCGACGCTTGATTGGGGATTCGCCGTGCATGACTTATTGCCCTAATTTTAGGCGAGCAGTTTCGCCAGAGGAATAAGGGGCCAGATCAACGGCCTGGCCGTTATAGGTCACCTGGACACCGCGGGCAAAGCCCAGCCGCAGGGTAAGTGGTGGTTTGCCGCTGACGTCCAGGTTCTCACCCTTACGCTTGACACCGCTGAGCAGCACTTTGCCATTGCCGTCGGTCACCTGGGTCCAGCAATCGGCAGAAAAGTTCAGATTGACCAAACCGGCACCGGCAACAGGTACCGCAGGTGTGCTTGGCGCCGTCACTGGCGTAGTAGTGGCCGGGGTTGGCGCAACGGTGGTGGTCGGCGTCACAGGAACCACATGGACCGGTGCTGCAGGCACGGTGCTGGCTGGCGCGACAACCGGTGGCACAGTGGGTGCGACTTCGGCAGTTTGATTGCCAGCCGGAAGCGGCAGTGAAGAAGTGGAACCTTGAGCTTGTACTACGGCCTGGTCTTCAGGCTCATCCAGCGGATGAATTTGCGTGGTGCCGTCCGCACTTTCGACTTCGACGTGTTCCAGGTTGGTGCTGACGGGGTCCTTGCCACGCATGGACGCCTGGTCCTGCCACCAGAAAAAACCGGCGCCAACCAGCACGACCAGCAACAACAGGCTGACAATGCGCAAAATGTTATGGGACAAACGCACCGGCTCTTCGATACGGCCGAGGCTGTGGACATTACTGCCCTGGGAATCGGTCCCGGTGTAATGATCGAATTGCTGAACCAGTGCGGTCTGGTCAAGGCCAAGCAGTTTCGCGTAGGCACGAATATAACCGCGGGCGAAGGTATTCCCAGGCAGTTTGTCAAAGTTACCGGTTTCGACATTGCTCAACGATGTCACGGTGAGGTTGAGCCTCGAAGCGACATCTGGCAGCGACCAGTTTTTACTCTCGCGTCCCTTGCGCAGGGTTTCACCAGGATTCACGCGAATGGCTGCTACAACTTCAGGATGCGCCGCTTTCATCATTGCTCCGCCTGGTATTGCTGATATTCCGGCGAACCGGGATAGAGTCTTTTTAGTTGCAAGCCATAGCTGGCCGCCTTGTTGCGATCGTCGTAACGTTTAGCCAATCGCACACCGAGTAATAGACTACGTGCATTTTGATCGCTCAGTTGGCTAAAACGGTCGTAATAGTCACGCGAGGGCACATAATGCCCGTCTTCGTAAGACAACTCAGCCATTTCCAGCAGCGTCCGCGGCTGTCGAGGGTTCAACCCCAAGGCCTTGGTGAAGTAAGTCAGGGCCTCGTCACGCTGACCCAGCTTCATTGAGGTCATCCCCAGGCTCTCGAAAACTCTGGAACGCTCGGGATACAGCGTGTCGGCGGCCGCTTGCTGAAAACGCTGATAAGCGTCTTTATAGCGCTTTTGTTCGTAGAGAAAACTGCCGTAATTATTCAGGATTCGCGCATCGCCGGGACGTGCCGACAGCGCCTTGAGAAACTGCTTGTCGGCCAGTTCCGGCTCCATTTCGGCCTGAAAGACCAACGCCAACGCTGCATTGGCGTCAGCGTCCGAGCTGTCCATGTCCAGCGCTTTTTTCAGCGGGACTTTGGCCAGTTCGGTTTGCCCTTGCTGTAAATACCCAACACCCAATTGCACGTAGGCCAGGCGCGCCTCATCCCGGCCCTTGCTGGTGCTCAACGGGTTGACGTTGCCCGATGACACACAGCCGACCAGCACGTTAACCAAACACAGCATCAGCGCAGTGCGCAGGCTCATGAACATAATCCCGATCAGTTTTGCGTCGCGGCGCTTTGGACCGGATCGGCCTCGGCACTCAACTCACGCACGGCAATATAACGTTCGCTGCGGCGAGTGCGGTCGTTGACCATGCCCACCAACTGGCCACACGCAGCGTCGATATCTTCGCCACGGGTGGTGCGCACAGTGACGTTGTAACCGGCCTGATGCAACTGATCCTGGAAGCGGCGGATCGCGTTGTTGCTTGGGCGTTCGTAGCCCGAGTGCGGGAACGGGTTGAACGGGATCAGGTTGATCTTGCAAGGGATGTCCTTGAGCAGTTCAGCCATTTCAATGGCGTGCTCAACCTTGTCGTTAATGTCTTTCAACATCGTGTATTCGATGGTCAATACGCGTTTTTCGCCCAACGACGCCATATAGCGCTGGCAAGACTCCAGCAAAACCTTAAGCGGATACTTCTTGTTGATCGGTACCAACTGGCTGCGCAGCGCATCGTTAGGTGCGTGCAGCGACAACGCCAGGGAAACGTCGACGTGCTTGGACAGTTCGTCGATCATCGGGACCACACCGGAGGTGGACAACGTCACCCGGCGCTTGGAAATGCCATAACCCAGATCATCCATCATCAATTGCATGGCGGAAATGACATTGTCGAAATTGAGCAGCGGCTCGCCCATGCCCATCATCACCACGTTGGTAATGGCACGGTCGACCGTAGCAGGAACACTGCCAAACGATTTATTGGCAATCCACACCTGACCGATCACTTCGGCGGCGGTGAGGTTGCTATTGAAGCCTTGTTTGCCGGTGGAGCAAAAACTGCAATCCAGCGCACAGCCCGCCTGGGACGAAACGCACAACGTACCGCGCTTGCCCTGGGGAATGTAAACGGTCTCGACGCAGCTACCGGACTCCACCCGAACTACCCATTTACGGGTGCCATCGGTGGAGATGTCCTCGCTGACCACTTCGGGACCGCGAACCTCAGCGCAGACCTTGAGCTTTTCGCGCAAGACCTTGCTGACGTTCGTCATGGCGTCGAAATCTCCGACGCCAAAATGGTGAATCCACTTCATTACCTGACCGGCACGAAAACGCTTCTCCCCGATCGAGTCGAAGAATTTTTCCATTTCCGGTTGAGTCAGACCCAACAGGTTGGTTTTGCCAGTCGATGTTGTCATTTTTTCACCCTCACTCATTAGCCTTAGGCTTTACGAGCGGTTACTTCGGTAGCGGCGAAGAAGTAAGCGATTTCACGTGCAGCAGCGGCTTCGGAGTCCGAACCGTGTACAGCGTTGGCGTCGATGGAATCAGCGAAGTCAGCACGGATAGTGCCTGCAGCTGCTTCTTTAGGGTTGGTAGCGCCCATCAGTTCGCGGTTTTTGGCAATGGCGTTTTCGCCTTCCAGAACCTGAACGACAACCGGACCGGAGATCATGAACGCAACCAGGTCGCCGAAGAAGCCACGAGCGCTGTGCTCAGCGTAGAAACCTTCAGCTTCAGCCTTGGACAGCTGCTTCATTTTCGAAGCGACGACTTGCAGACCAGCTTTTTCAAAACGAGTGACGATCTCGCCAATTACGTTTTTAGCAACGGCGTCAGGCTTGATGATGGAGAAAGTACGTTGAACAGCCATGGGTGTAACTCCAGAAACGGTGATTAATGCGAAAAATTAAACCCGCGAATTATACGCGGGTTTAGGGTTATTGCCTAACGGTGCAAAACGGTTCAGTCCAGCTCTTCGATCCAGGCTGCTTGAATCGCTTCAAGAACCTTCTCGCCGCCGCGCGTCGGATCGTCGCTGAATTCTGGCAGAGCCAGTACCCAGCGCTGCAGATCGACGAAGTTCACGAAGCGCGGATCGACATCCGGCTTGCTTTCAGCGAGCTGGATTGCGATTTCCAGCACATCAACCCATTTAAGACTCATGAAACAATTCCTTGAATCAATGCGCCGCTTCGGCCGCATGGTTGAGCGAATATTTCGGAATTTCGACCGTCAGGTCTTCAGTGCCGACAAGGGCCTGACAGCCCAGGCGGGACTGTGCCTCCAGCCCCCAGGCGCGATCAAGGAAATCTTCTTCCAGTTCGTCCGCTTCTTCCAGCGAATCAAACCCTTCGCGAATGATGCAGTGGCATGTGGTGCAGGCGCAGACACCGCCGCAGGCGCTTTCCATCTCGATATGGTGCTCATGCGCCAGCTCAAGGATCGACGTGCCGGGCTCGGCCTCGACCACCATGCCATCCGGGCAAAACTTTTCATGTGGCAGAAAAATGACCTGCGGCATCGTTATTCCTCAATCTCATTCAGATTGCGCCCCGCCAGCGCGGCTTTCACCGTCGAGTCCAGGCGTCGGGCAGCAAAGGCATCGGTCACTTGCGACAGACGCTTGGTCTGTTGCTCGATGGCAAAGCCATCGGTGCCCTGCATCAATTCGGTCAGTTCCTGCATTTGCAGCTCGATGACCATACGTTCTTCGGCATCGAGCAAGCGATCACCGTCGGCCTCCAGCGCGCCCTGTACGGCTTCGATCAGGCGCTGAGCGTCGACTTGCTGCTCACGCAGCACGCGAGCCACCTTGTCGTCACTGGCGTGCTGGAACGAATCCTTGAGCATGCGGGCAATTTCGCCGTCGGTCAGACCGTAGGACGGCTTGACCTGGATGCTCGACTCGATACCCGAACCCAGCTCGCGAGCAGCAACGCTGAGCAAGCCATCGGCATCGACCTGGAAGGTGACACGGATTTTCGCCGCGCCCGCCACCATCGCCGGAATACCACGCAATTCGAAGCGTGCCAGGGAACGGCAGTCGCTGATCAGCTCGCGTTCGCCTTGCAGCACATGAATCATCATGGCTGACTGGCCATCTTTATAAGTGGTGAAATCCTGGGCACGGGCGACTGGAATGGTGGTATTGCGTGGGATCACCTTCTCCATCAGCCCGCCCATGGTTTCCAGCCCCAGAGACAGCGGGATGACATCAAGCAACAATAACTCTTCGCCATCGCGCTTGTTGCCTGCCAGAGTATCGGCCTGAATCGCAGCACCAATGGCGACTACTTGATCCGGATCGATTTCGGTCAGCGGCTGGCGACCAAACAACTCAGCAACCGCTTCACGGACACGAGGCACACGGGTCGAACCGCCAACCATGACCACTGCTTCAACATCTTCAATCTCAATACCCGCATCGCGAACCGCACGACGGCAGGCTTTCAGACTGCGAGCGAGCATGGGCTCCAGCATCGCATCGAAAGCCTGGCGGGTTAAAACTGAGTGCCAATCGCCGTGCGCAACCTCAGCCGAATCAACTTCAGTCAGCGCTTCTTTGGCGGCACA
>NZ_JAQGNX010000020.1 GCF_028293835.1 Pseudomonas sp. | reverse complement strand
GGTGGCTCAGGTTTACGAACGAAGCAGCGCATGCAGATCCCCATACGAATTCTGTAGGAGCCAACTTTGTTGGCGATATAACCCCGGTTTGGGAATGAAGAAAATCGCGGGAAGGGCACAGAGTGTGAAGCGAATGCCCTCCAGAATGAAGGGGTAAACTGTGGTGAGCCCCAGTTTGATCACCGGGAAATTCACGCCCCATAGGCGCTGATCGAGATGGCGAGCAAGAGGTGGCGGATTTTCATAGCGATCTTCCTTGATGGGCGTCAGGGACATGAAACGTTAACAACCACAGAACCAGGGCCGCAGCGCTGATCGAAGCACCCAACGAGCTGACCGCGAACCATCCCCAGCGCGCATACGCCTGGGTCGCTGCCACCGCTCCGAGCGCGCTACCGATTGAGTAGAAGCACATGTACGCGCCGACCATGCGGCTTTGAGCGTCAGGGCGAGCGGCGAAAATCAGGCTCTGGCTGGTTACGTGGACAGCTTGCACGGCGAAGTCGAGCAGTATCACCCCACAGACAAGCGCGACCAGTGAGGTCTGCCCAAAGCTGATCGGCACCCATGAAAGCGTCAGCACGCACAACGCAAGACCGGTGACTCGCTGCCCTAGCCCTTGATCGGCCCAGCGACCGGCTTTTCTGGCAGCCAGAGCACCCGCGACCCCTGCCAGACCGAACATGCCAACGGCGGTGTGCGACAAGGACAGAGGCGGGGCGCTCAATGGCAGCACCATCGCCGTCCATAAGGTGGAAAAAGCGGCAAAGATGAGCAAGGCCAGCAGGCTTCGGACCCGCAAGACGGGTTCGGTGATCAGAAGCTTGAAAAGCGACTGGATGAGACCGAAGTATGAGTCTCGGGGCTGTGGCGGCGCAGTGTCAGGAACCATTTTCCACAACACTGCGGCGAGGATAAGCATCAGCCCTGAGGACAGAAAATAAACGGCGCGCCAACCCGCTAGATCGGCGATCAGCCCGGACATGAACCGTGCCATTAGAATTCCCAGCACAATGCCACTGGTGACGGTGCCGACCGCCTGTCCGCGTTGTGAGGGCGTTGCAAGCGAAGCTGCGTAGGCCACCATCACCTGAACGACCACTGCCATCAATCCTACAACGATCATGGCGCCCAGTAGGGCAAGCCACACCTGTGAAGCGCCGACTGCTGCGAGCGCAATAGCAGACAGCAGTATCTGGCTCAGAATCAGCCGTCTTCGGTTGACCAGATCGCCGAGCGGGACAATGAGCAGCAAACCCAGCGCGTAACCTGCCTGAGTGGCCGTGACCACGACGCCAATCATTCCGGACGCCACGCCCAGACTCTCGGCCATCGAGTCAAGCAAGGGCTGAGCGAAGTACACATTGGCGACGGCCAGTGCACAGGTGGCAGAAAACAGCAGGGTGAGCGTTGAGGAAACACCAGGGAGGCGGACGTTGCCCGCTTGACTCAAATCCGACGGCGTCTGCTTCGCGTCGGATCTGGACCCGCGGCCGGTCGGCGATTCGGTCTCAGCTGTCATAAATCCTTCCATGTGGGTAAGCTGGTTTCGATTAGCAACTAGACTGATTCTCGCGCAATCTTGTTTCAAATTGCAACCAGATACTGCCGGGTCGTCAACCGACATGGCTGATTCTCATTTCATAAGGTTAAAAAAATGGCTGAAGCAGATTCGCCACACAGCAATGAATGTCCGGTGGCAAGAACGCTGGAAGCCATTGGTGATCGCTGGTCGCTGATGATCATCCGCGACGCATTTGACGGTATTCGCCGATTCAGCGAATTTCAGAAAAGCCTGGGCGTTGCCAAGAATATTCTGGCATCGCGGCTCAAAACGCTGGTTGAGGTAGGGGTGTTTGACATCGGTCCGGCGTCAGATGGCAGCGCTTACAAGGAATATGTGCTGACGGAAAAAGGGCGAGAGGTTTTTCCAATTGTGGTCAGCATGAGACAGTGGGGAGAGCGCTATTTGTTCAAGCCGCAAGAGACGCGCTCAGTGCTGCTGGACAATGCACGCGGCCAGACTTTGATGCCGATTGCTGTTTTTTCTTCGAGCGGGCAACCCCTTGGGCCAGCTGATTGTCACCGAGTAAGAATTTCGGCGCAGACGTCTTGAATATCCGCCGCGCAGTCACTGAAGACGCGGAAGCGATCAGCAGAGTAGTGATCGCTGCCATACGCGAGTCCAACTCGCTGGACTATCCGCCGGACGTATTGATGCAGGTAGAGCAAAGCTTTTCCCCGTTGAAGATTCAGTCATTGATGATCCAGCGAGCGGTCTATGTTGCCGTGGTGGATCAAGCTGTTGTCGCCACCGCCAGCCTGGATGGAAACGTCATACGGAGCGTGTTCGTCGCACCCATTCATCAACGGACCGGACTCGGTAGGCGGCTTATGGCAATCGTTTGTTCAGCCGCAGTCGCTGCGGGGGTTGATGTTTTACACGTCCCTTCATCCATTACTGCAGAAGGTTTCTACGCAAGGCTTGGTTTTCAGAAAGTGCGGGACGAATTTTACGGTGCGGAGCGCACGATCATCATGCAGTTGCGGCTTTAGCTTTATCGCAAAATGGCTGTACACCCAGCTCGACCCGGTTTGGTCGCTAGCCGGTTGCTGTGAAGGACAACTTTAGGTCCAAAGCCGTCCGGCATGATAGTCGCTCCGGCCCGCTGCAAGCCGATTGAAATCATCATAGCTCCGGTAGCCGAGGCATTCTGGTGCTCGCATTACCAAACCTGGGCTATCGAGAGATGCGATAAGGTTTGAAAAGAAGACATGCTTTCACTTTTCCCTTCGGAAGCGAGCGGCAGGTAGCATCGACCTGCACCGATCAGGCGTAGCCTCTGTTGAGCGGGGAAGTGCCTGGTAGCATCGCTAACCGCCGCTTCTGGATGGACCAGTAAACGGCCGAAGAAATAGTCCTTCAGCCAATGGCGATAGAGGGCCAATCACAAATCCCACCCACAAAAAAGCCCGCTTTCGCGGGCTTCCTGTCTATCTAATACAAGCCGGTAGAGACTCGTACTTCCTGCTATATGGTGCCCCGAGGGAGACTCGAACTCCCACTCCTTTCGAAAACGGATTTTGAATCCGCCGCGTCTACCGATTCCGCCATCAGGGCTCAATGGCGGCGGAGTATAGAGATGAGATTACCGTTGGTCAACAACTGTTTCGTGGTGAATTTCAGCCATTTCCGCTAGACTTTACGGCCCTGCTAAACGAACCCCATCATGCGCGTCGCTGACTTTACCTTCGAGCTCCCGGATTCATTGATCGCTCGCCATCCTTTGGCTGAGCGTAATGGCAGTCGTTTGTTGACCCTGGACGGGGTTAGCGGCGCGCTGGCTCATCGACAATTTACTGATTTGCTGGAGCATTTGCGCCCCGGCGACCTCATGGAGTTCAACAATACCCGGGTGATTCCGGCGCGATTGTTCGGGCAGAAAGCGTCTGGCGGCAAGCTGGAGATTCTGATCGAGCGCGTGCTGGACAGTCATCGGGTGTTGGCCCATGTGCGGTCGAGCAAGTCGCCCAAGCCGGGCTCGACAATCTTGATCGACGGTGGCGGCGAGGCTGAAATGGTCGCGCGGCACGACACGTTGTTCGAGCTGCGTTTTGCCGAGGAAGTGTTGCCGTTGCTGGATCGGGTCGGGCACATGCCGCTGCCGCCCTATATAGACCGTCCGGATGACGATGCCGACCGCGAGCGTTACCAGACGGTGTATGCCGAACGTGCTGGCGCCGTGGCCGCGCCGACTGCCGGGCTGCATTTCGATCAGCCGTTGATGGATGCCATTGCGCAGAAGGGCGTCTCGACCGCGTTCGTCACCTTGCACGTCGGTGCGGGGACGTTCCAGCCGGTGCGCGTGGAGCGGATCGAAGACCACCACATGCACAATGAATGGCTGGAAGTCAGCCAGGCAGTGGTGGATGCCGTGGCCGCGTGCCGTGAGCGTGGCGGTCGGGTGATTGCCGTGGGCACCACCAGCGTGCGGTCGCTGGAAAGCGCTGCCCGTGACGGGGTGTTGAAGCCGTTCAGCGGTGACACCGATATCTTTATCTACCCTGGCCGGCCGTTTCACGTGGTCGATGCCTTGGTCACCAACTTTCATTTGCCGGAATCCACGCTGTTGATGCTGGTTTCGGCATTCGCCGGTTACCCCGAAGCCATGGCTGCCTACGCGGCGGCGGTGAAGCATGGGTACCGCTTCTTTAGTTACGGGGATGCGATGTTTATTACGCGTAACCCCGCGCCGACCGCTCCAAAGGATTCGGCCTCAGAGGATCAAGCATGAGTCGCACCAGTCGTATGTCGTTCGAGTTGCTGGCCACTGACGGCAAAGCACGTCGCGGTCGCATTACCTTTCCCCGTGGCGTGGTTGAAACCCCCGCGTTCATGCCGGTCGGTACTTACGGTACGGTGAAGGGCATGCTGCCGCGTGACATCGAAGCCACTGGCGCACAGATGATTCTGGGCAATACGTTCCACTTGTGGCTGCGCCCAGGCACTGAAGTGATCAAACGTCACGGCGATTTGCACGACTTTATGCAGTGGAAAGGTCCGATCCTGACCGACTCCGGCGGCTTCCAGGTATTCAGCCTCGGCGCCATGCGCAAGATCAAGGAGGAGGGCGTGACCTTCGCCTCTCCTGTTGATGGTGCCAAGGTGTTCATGGGGCCGGAAGAGTCCATGCAGGTCCAGCGCGATCTGGGCTCGGACGTGGTGATGATTTTCGATGAATGCACGCCGTACCCGGCTGATGAAGACGTTGCGCGAATCTCCATGGAACTGTCGCTGCGTTGGGCCAAGCGCTCGAAAATCGCCCATGGCGAGAACACCGCTGCGCTGTTCGGCATTGTCCAGGGCGGCATGCACCAGGACCTGCGCATGCGTTCGCTGGAAGGCCTGGATGAAATAGGCTTTGACGGCCTGGCCATTGGTGGCTTGTCGGTGGGTGAACCCAAGCACGAGATGATCAAGGTGCTGGATTACCTGCCAGGCCTGATGCCGGCTGACAAGCCTCGTTACCTTATGGGCGTGGGCAAGCCGGAAGACTTGGTTGAAGGTGTGCGTCGCGGCATCGATATGTTCGATTGCGTGATGCCTACCCGCAACGCGCGCAACGGCCATTTGTTCATCGATACCGGTGTGCTGAAAATTCGTAATGCGTTCCACCGTCACGACGATTCGGCGCTGGATCCGACCTGCGATTGCTACACCTGTCAGAACTTCTCGCGGGCTTATTTGCACCACTTGGATAAGTGCGGGGAAATGCTGGGAAGTATGCTTAATACCATTCATAACTTGCGGCATTACCAAGTACTTATGGCTGGTTTGCGCGAGGCTATTCAACAGGGTACATTGGCCGCCTTTGTGGATGCCTTCTATGCCAAACGCGGGCTGCCAACGCCGCCTTTGGACTGATTGAGTTACTGGGTTTTTGCCGTTTTATCAAAATTTTGCAACTGGAGTGCTAAATGAGCTTTTTTATCCCTGCCGCTTTCGCGGATGCTGCTGGTCCTGCCGCTGGTCCTGCCGGTTCGGGCTTTGAATGGATTTTTCTGGTCGGCTTTTTGGTCATCTTCTACCTGATGATCTGGCGTCCACAGTCCAAGCGCGCCAAAGAGCAGAAAAACCTGCTGGGCAACTTGCAGAAAGGCGACGAAGTGGTCACCTCCGGTGGTATCGCCGGCAAGATCAACAAAGTGACTGATGACTTCGTGGTCATCGAAGTTTCCGACACCGTTGAGCTGAAAATCCAGAAGGGCGCTATCGCCGCCACGTTGCCTAAAGGCACCTTGAAAGCGATTTAAGATTCAGTCTTTTACCAATCGACGGGGCGCGCAAGGCGCCCCGCGTTATAAGCGGGCGGCGTGATGCTGAACAAATACCCTCTGTGGAAATACGTACTGATCCTGGCAGTGCTGGTGATCGGTTTTATTTATTCCGCACCCAATCTCTACCCTGATGATCCGGCCATTCAGATCAGCGGCGCGAGCACTGCGTTGCAGGTTAACCAGGCTGACCTGGACCGAGTGAGCAAAGCGCTTACCGACGCGGGAATTGCGGTCAAAGGCGCCTCTCTGGCTGAGAATGGCAAGGGCGGTTTGTTACGTCTGAGCAAGCAAGAAGATCAGTTGCCAGCTAAAGATGTCGTGCGCAAAGCGTTGGGCGATGACTATGTCGTTGCACTGAACCTGGCGCGGACCACTCCGACATGGTTGCGTGGCCTGGGTGCAAGCCCGATGAAAATGGGCCTCGACTTGTCCGGTGGTGTGCACTTCCTGCTGGAAGTCGACATGGACAAAGCCCTCGACGCGCGTTTGAAAGTGTATGACGGCGAAGTCAAAACCCTGTTGCGCAAAGAGCGTCTGCGTTATCGCAGCCTGCCGCAGGTAGACAATGGAATCATGCTGGGTTTTGCTGATGCGGACACTCGCACGCAAGCCAGCGCGCTGATTCGCAAGAACAACAACGATTTCACCGTGACCACCAGCGAGCGTGGCGACCAGTTCATTCTGCGTCTGGCCATGACTCCGGCAAAAATTGCCGAGATTCGCGAATATTCCATCAAGCAGAACTTGACCACGGTGCGTAACCGAGTCAACGAACTGGGTGTTGCCGAGCCGTTGGTTCAGCGTCAGGGCGCCAACCGCATCGTGGTTGAGCTGCCGGGCGTGCAGGACACGGCTGAAGCCAAACGTATCCTGGGCAAGACGGCCAACCTTGAATTCCGTCTGGGCGCAGGTCCCGACGATTCGAAAGCCACCACCGAGATGTTCGAGTTCCGTGAAGGCGGTCGCCCTGCGGCGCCGGTTGAGCGCGGTCTGATCATCACCGGTGACCAGGTGACTGACGCCAAGGCTGGTTTCGACGAGCACGGTCGTCCGCAAGTGAACATCAAGCTTGATGGTCACGGCGGTGATCTGATGAGCCGTTCGACCCGCAGCAACGTTGGTCGCAGCATGGCGGTGATCTTCATCGAGCAGAAGCCTACGACGACTTACGTCAAGCAGATGGTCGATGGCGTCGAGAAAGACGTGGCAACCCAGACGTTCAAGGAAGACAAGAAGATCATCAGCCTGGCGACGATTCAGTCGCCCCTGGGCAGTCAATTCCGTATTACTGGCCTGAACGGTCAGGGTGAAGCTTCCGAGCTGGCGTTGCTGTTGCGTGCCGGTGGTCTGGCTGCACCGATGTACTTCGCCGAAGAACGGACCATTGGTCCGAGCCTGGGTGCAGACAACATCACTAAAGGTATTCACGCGTCGCTGTGGGGCATGCTGTTTGTGTCGCTGTTCATCATGGCGATCTACCGTTTCTTCGGTTTGATTGCGACCGTTGCACTGGCCGTGAACATGGTGATGTTGCTGGCATTGATGTCTTTGCTGGGTGCCACGCTGACCCTGCCGGGTATTGCCGGTATCGTGCTGACCATGGGTATGGCGGTCGACGCCAACGTACTGATCTTCTCGCGAATACGTGAAGAGATCGCAGGCGGCATGACCATACAACGCGCTATCAACGAAGGCTTCGGTCGCGCATTCACTGCGATCCTCGATGCCAACCTGACAACGTTGCTGGTTGGCGGCATTCTCTTTGCGATGGGCACCGGCCCGGTCAAAGGCTTTGCGGTGACCATGTCGCTCGGGATCTTTACCTCGATGTTCACGGCCATCATGGTGACCCGCGCAATGGTCAACCTGATCTATGGCGGACGTGACTTCAAGAAGTTGTGGATTTAAGGGGCTGCCATGTTACGTACCATTAACTTTATGGGCGTTCGCAATATTGCGTTCGCTATCACCATGCTTCTTACGGCGCTGGCGTTGTTCAGTTGCTTCCATAAAGGTCTGAACTACGGTTTGGACTTTACCGGCGGTACGCTCATCGAGCTGACGTACGAGCGCGCCGCAGATCTGCCGAAAGTGCGTAAGGAGTTGGTCGATGCGGGTTACCACGAGGCCATCGTCCAAAGCTTCGGTGCAACGACCGATCTGCTGGTGCGTATGCCTGGCGAAGACCCGCAGTTAGGTGCTCAGGTTGCGGCAGTTTTGCGCCAGACCGGGGCTGATAACCCCGTCACGGTCAAGCGCGTAGAGTTTGTTGGTCCACAGGTAGGTTCAGAGCTTCGCGACCAGGGCGGCCTCGGCATGCTGATGGCGCTGGGTGGCGTTCTGATCTATCTGGCCTTCCGCTTCCAGTGGAAGTTTGCTGTCGGCGCTATCGTCTCGTTGATTCACGACGTGGTGGTTACCGTGGGCATCCTGTCATTCTTCCAGGTGACGTTTGACCTGACTGTGCTTGCCGCTGTATTGGCCATCATCGGTTACTCGCTGAACGACACCATTGTGGTATTCGACCGGGTTCGGGAAAACTTCCGGATCCTGCGTAAAGCGACGCTGATCGAGAACATCAACATCTCAACCACGCAAACGCTGCTGCGGACCATGGCGACGTCGATTTCGACGTTGCTGGCCATCGTCGCGTTGTGGGTGTTCGGTGGTGACAGCCTGCATGGCTTCTCTGTCGCGCTGTTTATCGGTGTACTGGCGGGTACTTACTCGTCGATCTACATCGCTAACGTTGTGCTGATCTGGCTGAACTTAACTACCGATGATCTAATTCCACCGGTAGTGGCTGACAAGGTTGACGATCGCCCGTAAAGGCAACTGATTTGACCGTAAGGGCGTGAGTGTTGAACTCACGCCCTTTTTTGTACTCCAAGGCTGGGATTAGCGCGCAACTTTCGCGCAAAGAATGCCCGCATTAATGCCAGGAGGTTCAAGTGAATAAGTCGATGCTTATCGGTACGGTATTGGGTGCTGTCGCAGTAACTGCCGGAGGTGCATTTGCCACCTATAGCTTGGTTAAAAGCGGTCCTGAGTATGCGGACGTGTTGGGTGTGCAGCCCATCAAAGAACAGGTAAAAACTCCCCGCGAGGTCTGCAAGGAAGTAGCGGTGACTCGCCAGGCGCCGGTCAAAGACCAGCATCAGATACTGGGTAGCGTATTGGGTGCGGTAGCAGGCGGTCTGCTGGGTAACCAGGTAGGCGGCGGTAAAGGCAAGACCCTCGCTACTGTCGCCGGTGCGGCGGGTGGCGGATACGCCGGCAACCGAGTCCAGGCCGGTATGCAGGATCGCGATACTTACACCACTAACCAAACCCGGTGTAACACCGTCAATGACATCAGCGACAAGGTCGTGGGTTATGACGTGAAGTATCAGTTGGACGGTAAAGTCGGACAAGTCCGTATGGACCGTGATCCCGGCAATCAGATTCCAGTCAACAAACAAGGCCAGTTAGTCTTGGGTCAAGATGCTCCGCAGCAACAAACTAACCAGTAAACGGGTGATTATATTTCTGTAGGGGTGCGGTATTTGGGACATAAAAAAACCGGCCTCGGCCGGTTTTTTTAGTGCAGCAATAAAACTTAGCGTTTCAGCGAGGCAGGCAAGTGCGGTGCGATGGACGTCAGCACAGCTTTAAAGCACTTGGTGTTACCGGCAACGATGTGGCCTTTTTCAAGGAAGTCGTGACCGCCAGTGAAGTCGCTCACCAGGCCGCCGGCTTCTTGAATCAGCAAAGCGCCCGCAGCCATATCCCATTCAGACAGGCCAGATTCCCAGAACGCGTCGAAACGACCGGCTGCTACATAAGCGAGGTCGAGGCTGGCAGCGCCTGCGCGACGGATGCCGGCAGTCTGGCCAACCAGGCTACGGAACATGCCCAGGTAGTTTTCCAGATTGTCCATTTGCCCGTCGCGGAACGGGAAGCCGGTGCCGAGCAGGGCGCCTTCAAGGCTTTTGCGCTGGCTGACGCGCAGGCGACGACCATTGAGGGCAGCACCACGGCCACGGCTGGCGGTAAATTCTTCCTGGCGAACCGGGTCCAGAACCACTGCGTGCTCAAGGCGACCACGGTATTTGCAGGCGATGCTCACAGCGAAGTGCGGCACGCCGCGAACGAAGTTGGTGGTGCCGTCGAGTGGATCGATGATCCACAGGTAATCGGTACCCTCGCCGCTGCCTTCATGCAGGCCGCTTTCTTCGCCCAGAATGCCATGGGTCGGATAGGCTTTGCGCAGGGCGGTAATAATGCTCTGTTCGGCAGCGCGGTCGATTTCAGTGACGTAATCTTTCGCGTCTTTTTCGTCGACCTTGATGGTATCCAAGCGCTCGATGGAGCGGAAAATCAATTCACTGGCGCTGCGGGCGGCGCGCAGCGCGATATTCAGCATGGGCTGCATGGACGTTTCACCTAGGTCGTTAAAGAAAGCCGAACATTGTAGGGGCAGCGACCGATTATTTCCAGCGCGCATAGCGTCCATAGCGTTAATCGAGTCGGTTCTGTAAGATTTGCTCCCCTTTCTCCCGTCTGTGAGAACTTGCAGTGCTGCAAAATATTCGTGTTGTCCTGGTCGGGACCAGTCACCCCGGTAACATCGGTGGGGCTGCGCGTGCCATGAAAAACATGGGCATTTCGCGTCTGGTACTGGTTGACCCGCTGGATTTTCCGTCCCATGAGGCCGAGGCGCGTGCGTCAGGTGCCAGCGATATCCTGGCGAATGCCCAGGTAGTGGCGACGCTGGAAGACGCGTTGGTTGGCTGCAATCTGGTGCTGGGCACCAGCGCCCGTGATCGGCGCATCCCATGGCCGCTGCTTGATCCCCGCGAATGCGGGGTCATGGCGGCAGAGCAGGCCGCTCAGGGCGCAGAGATCGCGCTGGTGTTTGGTCGTGAGTACGCAGGCCTGACCAACGAAGAGCTGCAGCGCTGTCACTACCATGTGCACATTCCGTCCGACCCTGACTTCAGCTCGCTGAACCTCGGGGCGGCGGTGCAGGTGTTGTGCTACGAAGTGCGGATGTCCTGGCTGGCGGCCCAAGGCCAGCCGACCAAGGTCGAGAAAGTCGAAGTGACCTCCACGCGCAGCTCGGAGCCGGTCACCATGGATGAGATGGAACTGTTCTACGGCCATCTTGAGGCGACGCTGGTCGCTATCGGTTTTCTTGATCCTGAAAATCCGCGTCACCTCATGGCTCGTATGCGGCGCCTGTTCGGGCGCAGTCCGGTATACCGTTCGGAAATGAATATTTTGCGCGGCATCCTGACTGAGACTCAAAAGGTTGCCCGTGGCGAGCCCCATAAGCGAAAGGATCAGTGATGTTCGAGCGCCTGCGAGAAGACATTCAAAGCGTATTCCACCGTGACCCGGCGGCCCGCAACGCGTTTGAAGTGCTGACCTGCTATCCGGGCATGCACGCAATTTGGCTGCATCGCCTCTCGCGCTATTTATGGGATCTTGGCTGGAAGTGGTTGGCGCGGGTGGTCTCGAACTTCGGGCGCTGGATGACCGGAATCGAAATTCATCCGGGTGCGACCATTGGCCGACGTTTTTTTATCGATCACGGTATGGGCATTGTCATCGGCGAAACCGCTGAAATCGGCGACGACGTTACCCTGTATCAGGGCGTGACGCTCGGCGGTACGAGTTGGAACAAGGGCAAGCGCCATCCAACCCTGGAAGCCGGGGTTGTGGTCGGAGCGGGCGCCAAGGTGCTTGGCCCATTCACCGTAGGCGCCGGGGCCAAGGTGGGCTCCAATGCGGTTGTCACCAAGGCGGTGCCCGCGGGCGCTACGGTTGTGGGCATTCCAGGACGAATCATCATCAAGTCCGACGATGAAGTGGAAGCCAAGCGCAAAGCCATCGCAGAAAAGCTTGGCTTTGACGCCTATGGCATCAGTGAAGACATGCCGGACCCGGTCGCCAAAGCCATCGGCCAGTTGCTCGATCACATTCAGGCGGTCGATGCGCGTCTCGAAAGCATGGGTGAGGCACTCAACAAGCTGGGTAGCGACTACCGTGGCCAGGCACTGCCAGCGTTGCGCGAAGACGTTTTTGAGTGCGTAAAGGACTGCAGCGAAACCAAGGCCGGTTAACGCCATAATCGTAAGCGGCACAGGACCTATGGCGCGTGCCAATGGGCCCCGGCCTTTGTTATGATGCTGCCGCGGTTTTGCCGCTAATCCCGACTGATTTACTAGGTCTTATAGTTGACTTAAATACTCGGGAATAGCATAATCGCCCCTATTCCGAACCTCTGTGGTACATGCCATGCGACTGACTACTAAAGGCCGATACGCTGTAACAGCCATGCTTGACCTGGCTTTACATGCGCAGCGCGGGCCAGTGTCCCTGGCCGATATCTCAGAGCGGCAAGGTATATCCCTGTCCTATCTTGAACAGCTTTTCGCCAAACTGCGTCGCAGTAATCTGGTGTCGAGTGTGCGTGGCCCAGGTGGTGGTTACCAGCTGTCCCGCGACATGCAAGGCATTCAGGTCGCGCAGGTGATCGATGCGGTTAACGAATCGGTCGATGCGACACGTTGTCAGGGCCTGGGTGACTGCCATGCTGGCGATACCTGCCTGACCCACCATTTATGGTGTGACCTCAGCCAGCAAATTCACGAATTCCTTAGCGGTATAAGTCTGGCTGACCTTGTTACTCGCCGTGAGGTGCAAGAAGTCGCTCAACGCCAGGATCTGCGTCGTAATGCGTGCAGAACACCGCAGCTGGATAAGATTGAAACGTCCGCCGTCGAATGACCGTAGATGCATGAGCGGCGCGCCTGCCTGATTGGAGATATTCAATGAAATTGCCGATTTACCTCGATTACTCCGCGACTACCCCAGTCGACCCGCGCGTTGCGCAGAAAATGAGCGAATGCTTGCTGGTTGACGGTAACTTCGGTAACCCGGCATCGCGTTCCCACGTATTCGGCTGGAAAGCAGAAGAGTCCGTTGAGAATGCACGCCGTCAGGTCGCTGATCTGGTTAATGCCGATCCACGTGAAATCGTCTGGACCTCCGGTGCCACCGAGTCCGACAACCTGGCAATCAAAGGTGTTGCACACTTTTATGCCAGCAAAGGCAAGCACCTGATCACCAGCAAGATCGAGCACAAAGCGGTCCTGGACACCATGCGCCAGTTGGAGCGTGAAGGTTTCGAGGTCACTTACATCGAGCCTGGCACAGACGGTTTGATCACTCCGGCGATGATCGAAGCAG
Source organism: Pseudomonas sp. (assembly GCF_028293835.1). Taxonomy (GTDB): domain Bacteria; phylum Pseudomonadota; class Gammaproteobacteria; order Pseudomonadales; family Pseudomonadaceae; genus Aquipseudomonas. Next base: position 5,344 of record NZ_JAQGNX010000020.1, on the reverse strand, counting down.
CGCTGCGTGACGACACCATTCTGGTTTCGGTCATGCACGTGAACAACGAAATCGGCACCATCAACGACATTGCAGCCATCGGTGAGCTGACCCGTTCGCGCGGCGTGTTGTTGCATGTGGATGCTGCGCAATCGACTGGCAAAGTCGAGATTGACCTGGCCAACCTGAAGGTTGACCTGATGTCCTTCTCTGCCCACAAAACCTATGGCCCTAAAGGCATCGGCGCGCTCTACGTGAGCCGCAAGCCGCGCGTTCGCCTTGAAGCCACCATGCACGGTGGCGGTCATGAGCGCGGCATGCGTTCCGGCACCTTGGCGACCCACCAGATAGTGGGTATGGGCGAAGCGTTCCGTGTAGCCAAAGAAGACATGGCGGTTGAAAGCGTTCGCATCAAAGCCTTGAGCGATCGTTTCTTCAAGCAGGTCGAGCATTTGGAAGAGCTGTACGTCAACGGTAGCCAGATCGCCCGTGTGCCGCACAACCTGAACCTGAGCTTCAACTACGTCGAAGGCGAGTCGCTGATCATGGCGCTCAAGGACCTGGCCGTTTCGTCCGGTTCCGCATGCACCTCGGCTTCACTTGAGCCTTCCTACGTACTGCGCGCCCTGGGCCGCAATGACGAATTGGCACATAGCTCGATTCGCTTTACCTTCGGCCGCTTCACCACCGAAGAAGAAATCGACTACGCCGCGCAGAAAGTGTGCGAGGCCGTTACCAAGCTGCGCGCTTTGTCGCCGCTGTGGGACATGTTCAAAGACGGCGTCGACATCTCGAAGATCGAGTGGGCTGCGCACTGACAAGTCGCCACCAAGAGCGACTTTCTGATGAGTGAGGATTAAGTACCATGGCATACAGTGAAAAGGTCATAGACCACTACGAGAACCCGCGCAACGTCGGCAAGATGGACGCGGAAGATCCAGATGTTGGTACTGGCATGGTCGGCGCACCGGCTTGCGGTGACGTTATGCGTCTGCAAATCAAGGTTAACGATCAGGGCATCATCGAAGACGCCAAGTTCAAGACCTACGGTTGCGGTTCGGCTATCGCTTCCAGCTCCCTGGCAACTGAGTGGATGAAGGGCAAGACTCTGGATGAAGCAGAGACCATCACCAACACTCACCTGGCTGAAGAGCTGGCTTTGCCGCCGGTGAAAATTCACTGCTCGGTACTCGCAGAAGACGCTATCAAAGCGGCCGTTCGCGATTACAGGCAGAAGAAAGGCTTGCTCTGATCCCTGTGTGGGAAAGAGCCTTTAACGACGCTTGAATCAAGCAAGGAGTTTCGATGTCTATCAGCATGACAGAAGCTGCCGCCAAACACGTACGCCGCTCCCTTGATGGACGCGGCAAAGGTGACGGGGTTCGTCTGGGTGTTCGCACCACTGGCTGCTCGGGTCTGGCCTATGTGTTGGAATTCGTCGACGCGGCAGACAGTGAAGACACCGTGTTTGAATTGCACGGCGTCAAAGTGATCATCGATCCAAAAAGCCTGGTGTACCTTGATGGCACCGAGCTCGATTTCGTCAAGGAAGGGTTGAACGAAGGCTTCAAGTTCAACAACCCCAACTCGCGCGGTGAATGTGGCTGCGGCGAAAGCTTCAACATCTGAGGCTGATCGTGGGTACTCCTTGTCATTTCGCTTTATTCGAGCTCAAACCAAGTTTCCGTTTGGACCTCGATCAGTTGGCCGTGCGCTACCGTGAACTGGCGCGCACTGTACATCCGGACCGTTTTGCTGATGCTTCCGAGCGTGAGCAGCGGCTGGCGCTAGAGCAATCAGCCAGTCTCAACGAAGCCTATCAGACGTTAAAAAATGCTCCCAAACGGGCGCGTTATTTGCTGACGTTGGGCGGCCACGAGATGCCGTTGGAAGTGACCGTGCAAGACCCGGAGTTTCTTTTGCAGCAGATGCAGTGGCGCGAAGAGCTCGAGGATTTGCAGGATGACGCTGACTTGGCCGGTGTTGCGGTTTTCAAGCGTCGGCTCAAGGTGGCCCAGGATGAACTGAACGAAAGCTTCGCTGCCTGTTGGGATGACGCTGCACAACGCGAACAGGCCGAACGCCTGATGCGACGTATGCAGTTCCTTGACAAGCTCTCCTACGAAGTGCGCCAGCTAGAAGAGCGCCTCGACGATTAACCCCGTGCAGCTTTTGGCTGCGCGCCTGTGAAATCCTGATAAGCATGGCCCTACTGCAGATCGCCGAACCCGGCCAAAGTCCTCAACCACATCAGCGTCGTCTGGCGGTTGGGATCGACTTGGGCACTACAAATTCGCTGGTCGCTGCATTGCGCAGTGGTCTTTCCGAGCCGCTGGCCGATGATAAAGGCCAGGTTATCCTGCCGTCCGCCGTGCGTTACCACGCCGATCGGGTTGAAGTGGGGCAGCGCGCCAAAGACGCCGCCGCCCTCGACCCGCTCAACACCGTGCTATCAGTCAAGCGACTGATGGGCCGCGGCTTGTCCGACGTTAAACAGCTGGGCGAGCAACTGCCTTACCATTTTGTGGGTGGTGAGTCGCACATGCCATTCATCGACACTGTCCAGGGCCCAAAAAGCCCGGTGGAAGTGTCAGCCGAAATCCTCAAGGTGCTGCGTCAGCGCGCCGAGGCCGCGTTGGGCGGGGAGCTGGTTGGCGCGGTGATCACCGTTCCGGCTTATTTCGATGATGCTCAGCGTCAAGCCACCAAGGATGCCGCGCGGCTGGCCGGGCTGAATGTCTTGCGCTTGCTGAACGAACCCACCGCTGCGGCGGTTGCCTATGGTCTTGATCAACACGCTGAAGGCGTGGTTGCTATTTACGACCTGGGCGGCGGCACCTTCGATATCTCGATTCTGCGCCTGACTGGCGGTGTGTTTGAGGTCTTGGCAACTGGCGGCGACACGGCGCTGGGTGGCGACGACTTCGACCACGCGATTGCCAGCTGGATCGTCAGCGAGGCCGGTCTGTCCGCCGACCTCGATCCGTCCGCACAACGTAGCCTGTTACAAACTGCCTGCGCCGCCAAAGAAGCGTTGACTAATGTCGATTCGGTTGATGTTGCCCATGGTGATTGGCATTCAGTACTGACCCGTCAGGCGTTCAACGGGATGCTTGAGCCAATGCTCGCCCGCAGTCTGAAAGCCTGTCGGCGTGCAGTTCGCGATGCCGGTATCGAAATCGACGACGTAGAAGCGGTGGTCATGGTGGGCGGTTCGACCCGTGTACCCCGTGTGCGCGAAGCAGTCGCCGAGTTGTTCGGTCGTCAGCCGCTGACGGAAATCGACCCGGATCAAGTGGTGGCCATCGGTGCCGCGATCCAGGCGGATACGCTGGCTGGCAACAAGCGCGACGGCGAAGAATTGTTACTACTGGATGTGATTCCGTTGTCGTTGGGCCTGGAAACCATGGGCGGGTTGATGGAGAAGGTGATTCCGCGTAACACCACCATTCCCGTCGCTCGTGCTCAGGATTTCACCACCTACAAAGACGGCCAGTCGGCCATGATGATTCATGTGTTACAGGGCGAGCGTGAGCTGATCAGCGATTGCCGCTCTCTGGCACGTTTCGAATTGCGCGGTATTCCGGCCATGGTTGCCGGGGCTGCGAAGATCCGTGTCACCTTTCAGGTGGATGCTGACGGCTTGCTGAGCGTGGCCGCACGTGAGCTAGGGTCGGGCGTCGAGTCGAGCATTCAAGTCAAGCCGTCGTATGGCCTGACGGATGGCGAAATCACCCGCATGCTCAAGGATTCCTTCCACTACGCCAGCGACGACAAGGTCGCTCGGGTATTGCGTGAGCAGCAGGTGGATGCGCAGCGTTTGCTCGAAGCGGTTCAGGGTGCATTGGATGCTGACGGCGATCGCTTGCTGGACGCCGAAGAACGCATGGTCATCCAGGCGCAAATGCACGACCTGAGCGAATTGATGCGAGGCACCGATGGCCAGGCCATCGAGCTACAGACCAAGCGTCTGTCGCAAGTGACCGATGCTTTTGCTGCCCGACGCCTGGATTCGACGGTGAAATCCGCGCTGGCGGGGCGCAACTTGAATGAAATTGAGGATTAACTGATGCCGCAGATCATTTTTCTGCCACACGCCGAGCATTGCCCGGACGGTATGGTTGTTGAGGCTGAGACCGGTCGATCGATTCTCGACGTTGCCCATGACAACCATATCGAGATTGAAAGCGCCTGCGGTGGCGTTTGCGCCTGCACCACGTGTCACTGCATCATTCGCGAAGGTTTTGATTCGCTGAACGAGGCCGATGAGCTGGAAGAGGACTATCTTGATCGGGCCTGGGGTCTGGAGCCGCATTCGCGCCTGACCTGCCAGGCGAAGGTCGGGACCGAAGACCTGACGGTGGAAATTCCGAAATACTCGCTCAACCATGCGGCCGAAGCGGCGCACTGATTCAAGGAATTGTTATGAGTCTGAAATGGGTTGATGTGTTGGAAATCGCCATTCAACTGGCTGAAAGCAAGCCGGAAGTAGATCCGCGTCGGGTGAACTTCGTCGATCTTCAGCGTTGGGTGATCGCCCTGCCTGAATTCAGCGACGACCCGGCGCGCGGTGGCGAGAAGGTTCTTGAGGCGATTCAGGCCGCCTGGATCGAAGAGGCAGACTGAGTCAGTAGTGCGCGTTAGGCAATACCCCTAAACCCGCGTACAATACGCGGGTTTAATTTTTCGCTTTAATCACCGTTTCTGGAGTTACACCATGGCTGTTCAACGTACTTTTTCCATCATCAAGCCTGATGCTGTTGCAAAAAATGTAATCGGCGAAATCGTTACTCGTTTCGAAAAAGCCGGTCTGCAAGTTGTTGCGTCGAAAATGAAGCAGCTGTCCAAAGCTGAAGCTGAAGGTTTTTACGCTGAGCACAGCGCTCGCGGTTTCTTCGGCGACCTGGTTGCGTTCATGATTTCCGGTCCGGTTGTCGTTCAGGTTCTGGAAGGCGAAAACGCCATCGCTCTGAACCGCGAACTGATGGGCGCTACCAACCCTAAAGAAGCTGCTGCTGGCACCATCCGTGCTGACTTCGCTGATTCCATCGACGCCAACGCTGTACACGGTTCGGACTCCGAAGCCGCTGCTGCACGTGAAATCGCTTACTTTTTCGCAGCTACTGAAGTAACCGCTCGTAAGGCCTAAGGCCCAAGAGTGAGGGTGAAGACATGATTGCATCGACTGGCAAGACCAACCTGTTGGGTCTGACTCAACTGGAAATGGAGAAATTCTTCGACTCGATCGGGGAGAAGCGTTTCCGTGCCGGTCAGGTAATGAAATGGATTCAACACATTGGCGTCGATGATTTCGAAGCCATTAACAAAGTCAGCAAGGACTTGATCGAAAAGCTCAAGGTCTGTG
>NZ_JAQGNX010000015.1 GCF_028293835.1 Pseudomonas sp. | reverse complement strand
TTTACCGTGTATGGTGAACTAAAGGCACCTAATGGCCTCTCAGGACTGGCCCCTATGCTATTGGTTATCCGTTTATATATATCTACCATTTTAACATCGTTAAAAGATGTTAAGTATTTGACGTTCTTATTAATCTTGGAGACTGCTTTTTTCCTAATGGCAAAGTTTAGCTATGCAGGTTTACGTTTCCAATATTTAACGCTATTTGCGTTCTTATGTATTCTACCTAGATGTGCGGTGATGCGTTCTCCGGATAGAGCTATCTTCTTAGCGCTTATATTTACTGTTGGAATATTAGGTTTTGCTTCAAAAGCTCGCAACATAGTCGACGGAGCCAACGTCGGTGACTCGCCTTTCATCCCCTATCAACTTTTTTGGGAAAAGTAATGGACGCCTCAGTTTCCGTAATACTGCCACACTACGATGCAATCGATACAATTAAGCGTAGTATAGATTCGATAGTAAATCAGACCCTGCCAGTTGGTGAGGTAGTAATAGTTGATGATGGAAGCTCCGTTGCCGATGAGCTTAGACTTTTAATCTCCAGCTATAAAGATATCGTGCCGATAGTTTTCATAGCTGAACCGGTTAATCGCGGTGCAGCGCATGCCAGGAATATTGGGATTCAACACAGTAGGTTCAAATATTTAGCTTTTTTAGATGCTGATGATGTGTGGCATCCGGAAAAAATTAAGACGCAATATACCTTGATGGAAGAGAATGGTATTTCATTATCGGGTCACGGCTATGTTTTTAATCTTTTCAATGAAAACTTTGAGACTAGCATTTCCGATGAATTTGTAAGTCTATCTGAACAAAATTTTATTTGGGGCAATCCGTTATTTACGCCCACTGTAATGGCTCGACGTGACGGGTTCATTTTGTTCGACGATCAATTTAGAAGAATTGAGGATTACAAGTGCTGGTATGAAAACTTAGCTAACGGTAAATTTGTTCGTATGTCCGCTAATTTAGCGGGCGGATTCAAAGCGCCGATTGGCGTATCCGGATTGTCGGGCTCAATTAAATTAATGCATTTGGCCTACCTAGGTGTTTTAAGCAGTCTGTTGATTGAGAAAAAAATGAAGCTACAAAACTATATTTTGGCGGCTGTATGTGAATATATTAAATATCCTATCCGCTTAGCAGTTTTTAAGTTAAAGGTTAATAGATGAGTACGGAATTGCTTGTGCCACGTTTCGCAGTATTGCTAAGTGCCTATAATGGCATAAAGTGGTTGGAGCCTCAGGTTCGGACAATAATAGCTCAGCGTGCCGTCCGGGTTACGATCTTTGTGAGTATTGACCAATCGTCCGACGCTACTGAAGATTGGATTAAGCACAATGCATTAATAAATACAAATATAGTGGTATTGCCGGTCGGTGAAAGGTTTGGTGGAGCTGCGAAGAATTTCTTCCGGTTGATTCGGGACGTAGATTTTAAAAACTTTGATTATTTATCTTTTGCCGACCAAGACGACATTTGGTTGGAGGATAAACTTATTACAGCCCATGAAAAAATAGTCGAGTATGGTGTTTCTGGGTACTCAGGCAATGTAACCGCCTTTTGGCCGGATGGTCGAGAGTACCTTATTGATAAAGCCCAACAGCAAAAGAAGTATGATTTTTTATTTGAAGCTGCAGGGCCAGGATGCACTTATGTCTTGAAAATTGCCCAAGCCTTAAGCTTTAAAGAGTTTCTCGTCAGAAATTGGACTTTTGCTAACGGCATTTCTTTGCACGATTGGTTAATATACGCGTGGTTCCGGTCGAACGGATTGAAATGGTATATAGATCCAGTACCAAAAATGTTGTATCGGCAGCACAATAACAATCAGGTTGGGGCAAACTCGGGGATTAAGGCTCTAGTAGCGAGAGTCAATTTGTTAAGAACTGGGTGGTATCGACAGGAGATTTGGAAGATCGCTTTCTTATTAGGTGATAAAATACCTGGGTTACCAAACAGTTTGTCTGAAAACGGAAAAATCCCTAGGCGCTTTCTTTTCACCAATGCCAAACGACTTCGCCGCAGGTTCCGCGATCAAATTTTTTTGTTAGTGATTGTTGCCTTAGGAATTTACTGAGGCTAGGATTAATTTTGATGTTAAGAGTAATGTTGACTGGCGCGTCAGGCTTTGTTGGTAGTGCGTTACTTAAGAGACTAATTGCTGATGGCTACGTCTGTACGGTCGCGGCTAAGTTTGGGCGGGGAAGGTATCCGAGTGATGTAACAGTTAAAGCAATAGACTCTTTAGATCGCCAGGTTGATTGGTCAGAACTTGTCAATGGCCAGGAGACAGTGGTTCATTGTGCTGCTCGCGTGCATATAATGAATGACGCAGCTTCGGACCCTTTAGCTGAGTTCAGACGCGTTAACGTCACCGGTACTTTAAGACTGGCGGAAGAAGCAGCTCGCTACGGGGTTAAACGCTTCATTTTCATAAGCTCCATCAAGGTAAATGGTGAATCAACTCAGCCTGGCTGTTCATTCAGTGCGGATGACGTACCTGCGCCATGTGATGCCTATGGGATATCCAAAATGGAAGCCGAACAAGGTTTACGGCAATTGTCTGCAGAAACGGGTATGGCGGTTGTTATCATTCGACCGGTTCTAATTTACGGCCCCGGTGTTAAATCTAATTTTCGACGCATGATGGCTTGGCTGTATCGAGGAGTTCCATTACCGTTGGGATCTATCGATAATAGACGGAGTTTGGTAGCGCTAGATAATTTAGTTGATCTAGTATCGATTTGCATGATCCATCCTCGTGCCGCGAACCAAACGTTCTTGATTAGCGACGGCGAAGATTTATCCACGCCCGACCTTCTTATTCGTATGGGTAAGGCGCTAAATAAACCCGCGCGTTTGTTATCTGTACCGACATATGTTCTTGAGTTTCTCGCAATCTTGTTCCGACGGGCTGCGATTGCACAAAGGCTGTGCGGTTCACTTCAGGTAGATATCAGTAAAACCTGTACCTTGTTGGATTGGAAACCCCCGTGCAGCGTAGATGCCGCGCTGGCCGAGACCGCTAAAAATTTCAAAAATAATGTAGATGTTGATTAAATGTCAGACAGGACCATTGGCGGAGGTATTGTGTTGGGTCATATTTGGTTAATCCCCATCGTAGGAATCATTGCGCTTTTGCTAACATGGATATTAAGGCGTTATGCGTTACAGCGCAGCGTTTTGGATATACCCAATGCGCGGAGCTCCCACACTATTCCAACACCAAGAGGCGGCGGTGTCGCTATTGTGGTCAGCTTCCTCATCTCGCTTTTTTTATTGGCAATGGAAGGTGAGGTACCGTGGAATGTCACTTGGGCGCTAGGTGGTTCAGGCGCAGTAGTAGCGATTCTTGGTTTTCTCGATGACCATGGCCATATAGCTGCCCGCTGGCGTCTGTTAGGGCATTTTAGCGCTGCCCTTTGGGTATTACTATGGTTAGGTGGAGTCCCACCAATAAACGTGCTTGGCATTACTATTCAACTCTCTTGGGTGGGCGATACCCTCGGTGTCTTATATTTAGTCTGGTTGCTAAATTTATATAATTTTATGGATGGAATAGACGGAATCGCTAGTGTAGAAGCGGTTTGTGTATGCGCGTCGGCTTGCATTATCTATTGGCTGACGGGCCACCCTGAACTCATATTGGCTCCTCTATTATTAACCATGTCCGTTTTGGGATTTCTGTGTTGGAACTTTCCTCCAGCCAAGATTTTCATGGGCGATGCTGGCAGCGGCTTCCTTGGTATAGTCTTGGGTATACTTTCGTTACAGGCGGCGTGGGCTACTCCTGCCCTTCTTTGGGTGTGGCTAATACTGATGGGCGTGTTCATAGTGGACGCAACTTTTACGTTGACGCGTCGTTTACTACGGGGAGACAAAGTTTACGAAGCTCATCGTAGCCATGCTTATCAGTTTGCATCACGAAAGATGGGTCGACATTTACCCGTTACAATAGCGGTCGGAGTAATAAATATTTTTTGGTTATTGCCGATTGCATTGTGCGTGGTCGTTTTCAAAGTAGATGGGTTAATTGCAGCTTTATGTGCCTATGTCCCACTGACGCTTTTGGCAATTAAATATAAGGCTGGTGCACTCGAAAAAACGTAAACTGGCTTTTCCGAGCTTTATGTTTACTAAATTAATCGTAATCAATGATAGTTGTCCATTGGTATCGGTTTAACTGCAAGGAGTTTATTAGAGGTGATGGATAAATTAAGGGTGTTTTTACTGGCTTTGCCACGTCGTCGGAAAAGGTTAGTTCAGGTGGTCGCGGATGTGGTCCTAGTATGGACTGCCTTATGGTTGGCGTTTGTGGTTAGGCTTGGCGTCGATGAAATGGCTAACCCTTTTACAGCCCACTTATGGCTATTTTTAACCGCGCCTTCAGTTGCTATTCCATTATTTATTCGGTTTGGCATGTATCGCGCTGTTATGCGATATTTTGGCAATGACGCGTTAATTGCGATTATCAAAGCTGTCAGCCTTTCTTCGTTAATCCTTGGTGTCGCCGTCTATTGGTACAGCAATCATCAAACCATTGTGCCCCGCTCAATAATTTTTAATTATTGGTGGCTGAGTATGGTCATGATTGGCGGTGTGCGGTTAGCCATGCGTCAATATTTCTTGGGCGATTGGTTTTCTGCGGCCCAGCATGTACCGTTTACTAGCCGAGACGATGGACTGCCTAAGGTTGCTATCTATGGCGCTGGTGCAGCTGGCAACCAACTAGTCGCGGCATTACGTATGGGGCGGCTTATGCGTCCTGTTGCATTTATTGATGACGATGAAAGTATCTCAAACCGGGTCATCTCTGGGCTGCAAGTTTACAAACCTAGACATATTCAGAGAATGGTGGATGTCACAGGTGCGCAAGAGATCCTTTTAGCAGTACCGTCTTGTTCGCGCGGCCGTCGTAGAGAAATACTCGGATACCTAGAAGGTTTTCCTTTACATGTTAGAAGTGTGCCGGGCTTTATGGACCTAGCCAGTGGCAGGGTTAAAGTAGACGACATTCAGGAGGTGGATATTGCCGATTTATTGGGGCGCGATCCCGTGCCAGCACAAGAACTGTTGTTAGAGCGCTGCATCAGAGGGCGTGTGGTACTGGTGACCGGGGCAGGAGGATCAATAGGGTCTGAATTGTGTAGGCAGATTCTCACATTGTGCCCGGTAACCCTATTGCTTTTTGAGCATGGCGAATTTAATTTATATACTATAATGTCTGAGCTTGAACAACGTATAAGCAGAGAGTCCTTACCCGTAAAGGTGTTACCAATACTCGGTTCTGTGCGTGATCAGAGTAAGCTTGTAGATACAATGCGGATGTGGAATGTTGATACTGTGTATCATGCTGCCGCCTATAAGCATGTGCCAATGGTTGAGCACAATATAGCTGAGGGTATTCTTAACAATGTTATTGGTACCTTAAACACTGCGCAAGCGGCGTTGCAGTCTGGTGTTTCGAACTTCGTGCTTATTTCGACTGATAAAGCCGTACGTCCTACTAACGTGATGGGTAGTACCAAGCGTCTGGCAGAGCTAACATTGCAGGCGCTTAGTCGTGAAGTAGCGCCTGTCATGTTTGCTGACAAGGCGAAGGTATCAAGGGTTAACAAAACCCGCTTCACTATGGTTCGCTTTGGTAATGTCTTAGGGTCGTCCGGCTCTGTGATTCCGTTATTCCATAAACAAATTAAGTCTGGGGGGCCACTGACAGTTACGCATCCAAATATTACTCGTTATTTTATGACGATTCCGGAAGCTGCTCAGTTGGTGATCCAGGCGGGTTCGATGGGGCAAGGCGGGGACGTTTTTGTTCTAGATATGGGTGAACCCGTAAAGATAGTGGAGCTTGCCGAAAAAATGGTTCACTTGTCCGGGCTAAGTATCCGGTCGGAAAAGAATCCGCACGGAGATATCTCCATAGTGTTTACGGGGCTGCGTCCGGGTGAGAAACTGTATGAGGAACTATTAATTGGGGATAATGTGGTTGCAACCAGCCACCCCATGATAATGTGTGCAAACGAGGATTGTTTATCTTGGGATGCGCTCAAGACCAAGTTGACAGAACTTCTCGCTGCCATTGACGAAAATGACTACACTAAAGTTCGTCATGTTTTGCGAGAAACCGTAAGCGGTTATACCCCAGAGGGTGATATTGTTGATTGGATATTTCAGCAGCATCGTCTAAAAAGTTAGAAATTTGACTCAGGGTATACAATTTTAGATGAATGGTACGCGTATCATGTTTTAATTTACGTTGTGTAACCGGTACATGACTTTTAATTACACCGATGCATGTAATCTGCAGATAGATAAGTCATAGACCCTGTAACTAATTGGAGAAATTGGCATCTGTCATATCGCCGCCGCGATTTTAAAAACCGCGGATGTTCGCTAATATCCAAGAAAAATAGATCTAATGGTATATTCAAGCTGTGATGGTGACGCTGGTCTGCGGAGTGGCAGTGCAGCGTTAAGTGTACTCAGTCTTGATTTTCGGCCTCTCCCTATGGCAGTCTCGATTTAATATGAAAAAAGTACTTGCCTCATCTCTGTCCCTCTTATTGGTACTTGGCCTCATTCTATCGATTTGGGCATGTTTTGCTCCTGGCTTTATGTCTTATGACTCCATGGTTCAATATAAAAGCGCTCTCGACCAGCACTATGTTGATAGTCATCCGCCAATGATGTCGTATATATGGCATCTATGTATGTTTTTAATACCGGGTCCACAGAGTCTCCTCTATTTTCATCTAACGCTTCTAGCCCTTGGTATAACAATGTGGCAATTGAATCTCAAGAATGTTTTCTGGGGCATGTCAATACCTATATTGTTTTTTCTTCCTTGGATAGCCAATTTTTCAGGGGTTCTATGGAAGGACGTCGGAATGGCGTTTTCCTTGCTCGTTGCGACTGGATTGCTATTTAGTCGCAATAAAAAATATTGGAAGTGTTTCGCAGCAGCGTTATTTTTAATATATGCGCTTGGGGTTAGGTATAATGCGATACTTGCAGTAGTACCGGTATTATTCTTCTCGTTTAAATATTACTTCCCAAAAGCCCGTTTTTGGAATGCTACGCTGGCTACGGTATTGCTTTCAGTAGCTCTTTTGGCTGCTGTATCAGCGATAACGTACGGATTTATAAAAGCAGAACGGAAACACTTAGAAACGTTTCTAATGGGTGACGATATTGCACAAATCTCGGCTAAAACTAACCAAAATTTGCTTCCTTGGGTAAAGCATGATGATTTGCTGGTTTGCTCCGTACCACCGATCTTATATGAACGAGCAATGTGTTTTATTAGTAAGGGTTACGACCCTAGCGGGAGTTTGGTTGTAGATGTTCCATATGAGTCAACATACGCATTGTGGGAAAAGACGGTTGTTGCCCATCCGTTCGTTTACGCCTCGATTAGAATTGAAGCGTTTCTTTATTTTCTACGTCCTCCGCTGGCGCAACCCGGGTTCACTTGGTTCCTTGGTATTACGCGAAATGATTTCGGCATTCGAATGTCGCATCCTGAGGCGGCTGGGGTTCTGGAACGCTATATGGTGCTAACGAACGAAACCGTACTAAGTGAACTTTTCAAGCCTTATATCTGGTTGATGCTAGCAGTTATCACTTTTATATGGGCTAGCAGGTTATCGGCGTCTATAGAAAAAACGCATATATTGGTGTTGAATGCCTCATCGTTAGGTTGCTTTTTGAGCTTGTTAATCGCGGTGCCTTCCGTAGATTTTCGTTACGTCTATTGGTGTGTAATCGCTACCTCCCTCTCAATCATAATATTGGCATCTACTTACCAACGTTTTTCGCGTAATGGTTCGACAGCGGATGTCCTTTAACGCATATATACTAAGCTGCTGGAGGCGGTAATCTTCTATGTTGCGCTTGTAATATGGCGGCGTTGCAAACGACGCGGGAAAGAATCCTTTCGGTCCGCAAATCCGGCTGTTCAGTTCAGCGATACGCCCAGAGCAGGTTCCGCAGCAGGTTTGGACCCAAAGCGAACGCTGATCGCTCGCTCATGTCTTAGGTTGATAGCTAGATTTATGAGGTGGGGTTTACTTGATGTCTTCTAGGTTCTAACGGCAACTATAATTCCAGCTATAATTAGCGCCACACCCAGAAAATACTGAGCTTCAAATCTTTCGCCAAATATGAAGTGACTCGCTATGGGGACCAATACAAACGCTAATGCCATAAGTGGATATATTTTTCCTAATTCAGATTTTTGGAGCACGTACACCCAGAGCAGTGTAGTCAACCCGTAAAGGAGAAAAGCTAAAAGTAAAATTCCTATAAAACGAGGGTCAAGCCAGGAACCACTCTTTTGTAGAGAAGCTGCACTAAGTTTAAATAATATTTGGCCGCAAGCAATTCCGACAACGCATACAATCGCCAGTAACGGTATCATTTTCTAGTCCGTAGTTTATGAAAAGGTCGTTTTGGTACTGAAGCAATATCGTAGCCAATAGACGCCAGTAAGAATTGAACACCGAGAATTAACGGGAGCGCAGATGCCATTACCGTACCTGCACCGGTAGAGATTCCTGAGCTGATAGAGTCGATCCATTTAATTGCGCCATAAATGCAGCCCGATAACATTAAGGCTATACCTAGCGGCATTTCTACTGACGCTAGCGACATATCGCGAAGGTAGTAATTATACAGTATTCTTTTGCTGAAATTTCGGGAATGTTTGAACAGGAATTCTATAATAATTTTCGATGTCTTTAAATTGCTGACCTCGCTTCCATATTTAGCATCCATAGGAACATCGACAGCGACAGCGCGTAAAATATTAAGCCTAAATAGCATATCGGTTTCGAAAAAGTATCTATTACTGATTTTCTCGAATGGCAGATGCTTCACGACCTCCGAATGAATTGCTGTAAATCCGTTAGTTGGATCAAATAAGTTCCAATAGCCGGAGGATATTTTTGTCATAAATGAAAGTACTGCATTACCGAACAGCCGGATTTTAGGCATTGTTCTGATCTGCTCTAGGTCAAAAAAACGATTACCTTTCGTGTAGTCGGCTTCACCTAAAACTATTGGCAGTATAAAATCCGGTATGAGTGCAGGATCCATCTGCCCATCGCCATCGACCTTTACAATAATATCCATCCCTTCACTAATCGCAGCCTTGTAACCCGTCATCACTGCACCGCCGACGCCAAGGTTTACGGGGTTTTTTAATACCGTAACCCGTTCATCTATACAGTGTTTTGAAACGTATTCACCTGAACCGTCAGGGCAGTGGTCATCAACCACGTAGATTCGCTCTACCTCGGATCCTATTGCAGAAATAACGCCCAAGATATGCTCGCATACCTTGTAGGAAGGAATTACGACGGCGACTCTAAAATTGTTTTCTGTTCTAGGTATGCTCAATTGTTTCAAAATCGTTCCCTCAGATCAGCGTCACTGCCGACAATTAACTTTTAATTTTGTTAAGTTCGTGGCTACGCTTTATCGTCTAGGATATCCACGATTGTTCCTTTGCTAAATTGAAGATTCAGTGTTGACATTTTTCCTTTATTTGGTGGAGATAGTACGCGATGAAAGTATTAATGTCATGCCCAATAGTCGCTTTGATGCTTTTGACTAAACCTCTCGGTCCAGCGTCATGATTAGTCTGCATCGTTGGCAGGGGCTTGGTCGTGACAAGGCCTTGTCCAGGAAGCAGCTGAAAACGGCTGTGTTTCTATCGCGCCGTCGATTATTCAGGCTCGTCGAGGTCGCAAGTATGCTGGTGACAGAGGAAAGGCAAGGACCCCCCCTGTCTGCTCGCGCTGCTGTTGACGATAGGTTGGGTGGCTTGGTATTCGGCCGTATCGAACAAGGGTCATACCGGTCGTTATGCCCTGTACCGGGTCGATCCGTTTCTCTGGGCATATGCCATCAAGTAAGGCATATATTTGCGTCGCTGCCCGGTTCGGCTACGATCATTTCGCCACGCATTGGAAGTTATCGCACTACCTGAACTCGAAAAACTCTACGCTTATGTGATGAAATTGCCCCAGCGTTTAGAATGGCTACGCTAAGTTTTGAGCATGTAGACAAGCATTTGATACTGCGTTAGCATCGTTCAGTATCGAATAGATGTATATCAACCGAGTCTAACGAAATGCCCGCTTATCTATGTCCCGTATGTGATGCTTCTCTAGTGAATAGCTTTTATGATTGGCATATGTCCTGCACCGTTTGTGGTTACGAAAAATCTGATCTCTTGCCTACGATTAACGAGCAGTCGGCTCATGAGCATATTGATGAGAGCATGCGAGAAACAGGACTGCGTGATTTGCGGGTAAGCAATTTTCGGATCTTGTTGGATGTGATCAGAAAATTTAAGAGTGAAGGTGGCAGATTGTTGGACGTTGGCTGCGCACATGGCTGGTTTGTTGAGCAGGCCATGACCGAATTTGATGTTTTGGGCGTTGAACCCGACAGCGTCGTATTTCAATCGGCCGCCGCACGAGGATTACCAGTTCGCTTGGGGTATTTTCCGGAGGCCTTAGAGGCGTCCGAGAAATTTGATGTAATCGTATTTAATGATGTTATAGAGCATATACCTGAGATAGCGAAGGTAGTTGCTTCGTGCCGAGACAGGCTGATTGATGGTGGATATTTGGTTATTAACTTACCCAGCAGCCGTGGCTTTTTTTACAAACTTTCAAAGCTTCTTGCAAGAATTGGATACGGGGTTTTTTTCGAGCGATTATGGCAGAAGGGGCTACCGTCTCCCCACGTGCATTACTTCAATGAGGATAACCTATCAGCACTTCTTAAGCGCAATAATTTCACGACGATGCACAATGGAAGATTGGCGGTTCTAGGTCTTGCTGGCTTACATACGAGAATTTCTTATACCGGAAATATGGGGGCAGCATTGCGGCTGATTATTTACGTTCTTGTAGCCATATCGTTACCTGTGCTCCGGTTATTGCCGAGTGATATTATTTACTCTATTTCGAAGAAGTCATGAGCGATGCTGTCTTCGCCTGCTTGCAATGCGTATAGTTTGTTTAATTAACACTGGTTACCATTAAGGGCACAAACAAGATGCTGGGTAATAACCTGAATTCGAAGGCACCGCTCGCCGGTACCTGAAGTTGAGCCAGTATGAATACGCCGAAACTGGCCAGCAAAAAAATCTAGGCGAGATCTACCTAAGCTGAACAGCAAAAGGGGTTATCAGGTGGAACTTCAGTTCAGCGGCAAGCGATCATGCGGGCTGGATCAGCATGAAACCACTTAACCCGATGTACATGAGCAAGTTGAAAGGAATCATAGTAAGGTTTGCCAGCCACTCGAGTACGCCGGGGTGGCGGGTCAGCAATACGGGGCTGTGCAAACGACCAGACAGCAGCGGCCAACGCGACCCCAGCCAGATTTGCGGCGTGTTCTCATCGAACGGTCACGGGCAAACACCAGTACCGCATCGTGTTGCGCACGGATGCGCGCCCACAATCGTACAACTATTTGGCCGGCGAGAAGATAAAACAGAACTGCCCAGACCGTACGCCGTACCTAAGATTGCTGACGCCCTAATACAGGCTGTGTGACCACCATGCCTGGCCTGTGCGGCATCGATTAATTCGGGAATGGCTCGACGCGTTGCACCAGACACACCGCAGCGTTCCACTCGCGAATGGATTCGCTCCTACAGAGCCTTGCGATTAACCTGCTGCCGCCAATAATCCAGTAGACCGCGCAACGTGTCTTCCAGGGCAATAGTGGGTTGCCATCCGGTGGTGTGCTTGAGGCAGTCGCTACTGCCTACGGCCACAGGAATGTCGGAAGGGCGTAGACGCTCGGGGTCTAGCTCCACCGTGACCGGCACTGTACTTAGCGACAGCAGCAGGTCCAGTACATCGCTTATCTTCCGGGACTGGCCGGAGGCGATGTTCATGCAGCGCGGATAGTCGCTGCTGTCGGCCAATTTCAATAATTTCAGATAAGCGCCGCAAACGTCCTGCACGTCCAGGAAATCCCGGCTGGCTTGTAGGTTCCCCACTTTGAGTATCGGCGATTGCTGGCCTGACTCGATCAGCGCAATCTGCCGGGCGAAGGAGGCGGTAACGAAATCCGCCGACTGCTGGGCGCCGATGTGGTTGAAGGGGCGGGCGATGACGCCTTTCATGCCTTGGCGAAAATATTCCCGGAAGGCACTTTCAGCTGCCAGCTTGCTCGCCGCGTAAGGGTTCAGCGGCTCGCAACGAGTTTGTTCGTCCACTGCAATGCCAGCCTTGAACGCTGCGCCATAGACCTCCGAAGAGCTGGCAAACAATACAAAGGCTTTTGGCGCGTGCTGCCGAACGGCTTCAAGCAGGTTCACGCTGCCCATCACATTGGTCTGCCAGGTTCTAAGGGGGTCATTGAAACTGGTGGGCACGTGGGAAATCGCCGCCAAATGCAGGATATGGGTAGGCTGAGCTTGAGCGACGGCCTCAGCCAGCGACTGGGCGTCACGAATGTCGCACACGATCTGCTCATCTGAAACGGGGTGGTTAGCCAACAATCGACCGGTCAAGGCGATGACTTGATAACCGGCTTGTTGGGCTCGGGCAGTGAGTAGCGGGCCAACGAAACCGTTAGCGCCTGTCAGCAACAAGCGTGACATCCCTTTCCTCTCTCTCTGTGCGCCTTTAGTAAGGTTACAACGCGTCGATTTCTCGCGACTTGCTTAAGCCTGGCGCCTCTTGGAACTAGCAGTAAGGGTAGAAGATATCATGCCTTTCGCGCACGGACGTGCAGGTAAATGAAGTGGAAAAACCCTTGAAGGCTCAAGAGCGAAGGGGGGGTTGAAGACCGGTACGGCCGTTTGCCGAAATAAGGCTGATTAGCGCAACGAACCGCCCTTAAAACAATTTGACCGCTGAAGGCTGAGCCTCTTCGCTGAGGTTCTGCCGCTGATCCTCGGCTCGGCGGTTATGACGCTTACCGCTGCGTATCATGCTCAACGCGATTAACGTTCCGACGACCGAAACAAGGGCCCAGCACAGTAAAAAGGTCGCCATGGCGGCTCCAGAAATTGCAACGACTCTGACGTGTTCGCGCAGATAAAGTGTATCGCGCATGATAATTCCCGCCAATTTACCCGGAAAATCGTACAGTTCAAGGGGAAAAATCAATTTTCAGGCGTCAATAAATTTACTTCGGCGGCACATGCGATTATTTGCCGTTCTAAAATTGACGGTTACGTCTAACCCCGCTTTTTTTAACAGTAATTTCGTCAGTGATTTCAATAAGCTATCACGTGAAATAAGCGCTAGCGCCACTGCCGTTTTTCTGTCGCGG
Organism: Pseudomonas sp.; assembly: GCF_028293835.1. GTDB lineage: Bacteria > Pseudomonadota > Gammaproteobacteria > Pseudomonadales > Pseudomonadaceae > Aquipseudomonas. The sequence goes on along the minus strand of NZ_JAQGNX010000015.1, from coordinate 36,934 downwards.
CGTTTGGCTTAAACCGTAGTCGGCAAAAATAATTTGAGTCTCCGAGAGATCCCCTGAGGATGCGCGACAGCGCGGCGTCGGAGACGTTGCGGAACCTCCCACAATAACTGCGTGTATTTCACCTTAATATCCGGTAACTCATGCCGTTTTGACGAACGGCTGCGCTCGGCTACCTTCTAAAAGCAGCTTCGGAACGCTGCGTCCCACCCAACATATGGAGCTTCACTTATGCGCAGTCCATTACTCAGGTCTTTGTTGTTTGCCGTTTTCGCTAGCGCCTCTGTTGCTGTAAATGCGGCGCCTGCCGCGCAACCCGCTCCGACATCCGCTGCCGCCATGAGCCCCCCGGCGACTCACCCTGAACCCTCTACCATGGTCAAGCCCAACACCGCTGAACCCTTTGCCAAGGTCAATCTCAACACCGCTGACGCCGATACGCTGCAGAAGGAGCTCACAGGCATCGGCCATGCAAAGGCCAATGCCATTGTTGCTTACCGCGAAGCCAATGGTGATTTCGCATCGGTAGACGAGTTGCTTGAGGTCAAGGGCATCGGCAAGGCCATTCTGGACAAGAACCGTGACAAGCTGGGTATCAACTAGCTAAAGGACGTTGCCAATTGAGGCTGATCATGGTGATCAGCCTTTTTTTCGCCTGGCTTTTTTGAATCGAGACAGGCAATTCAACTGGACGCTGGCCGTGAGGCTCAGACGGTCTATGCTTTCAGTCCGCATGTTGTACTCGGTTGGGGCTCCTTGACACTGTCCATGGCGGCCATCATATAATCCGCCAAAGATTACACTTGTAATATAAATGCCCTCATCCCAGTCCCGCAGGAGTCGTTATCCATGAGCACTTCCAATAGCACAGGCACTGCCCTTATCACTGGCGCTTCTTCCGGCATCGGCTTCACATACGCCGACCGCTTGGCTAAGCGTGGCTACGACCTGCTCCTGGTCGCTCGCGATCAAGGCCGTCTCGAGGAAATGGCAACGCGACTGCGCGAAACTGGCGTGAAGGTCGAAGTGTTGAAGGCCGACTTGATAGATAAAGACGATCTGGACACGGTTCAACAGCGTTTGCGCACTGACGCGTCGATTTCGCTCCTGGTGAATAACGCCGGGGTGGCGTCTGTCGGTACGTTGGCAGCATCTGAGCTGGGTGGGCTGGACAGGATGATTCAGCTTAACGTGGTGGCGCTCACTTATCTGGCGTCGGCCGCAGCGGATAACTTTTCCAAAGCCGGGCGCGGATCAATCATCAATATTGCCTCGGTCGTCCCGCTGTTGCCGGAGCGATTCAATGCAACCTACGCGGCGACCAAGGCTTACGTGTTAAGTCTGACGCAATCGTTGGAAGCTGAGCTCAAAGTGTCCGGTGTACGCGTTCAGGCGGTATTACCAGGCGCAACGCGTACTGAAATTTTTGATCGCAGTGGTATGGACCTGAGCAAGTTCCCTGCGGAAATGGTAATGGAAGTGGGGGAAATGGTCGACGCCGCGCTGGCCGGTTTTGATCAGGGCGAATTGGTTACGATTCCGTCGTTGGCTGACGCTGCCGATTGGGATGCATTTATCACTGCCCGCAGTGCGTTAGGACCTAATTTATCGTTAAGCAGTGCCGCTGCCCGTTATAAAAAGGCGTCGGCTGCTTGAGCTTCTTTTTAAAGTTGAGGGTTATTGCATGAGCGGACGCCGAGTCGTTGTGACAGGTATGGGCCTGGTTTCGCCGTTGGGCACTGGCGTGGAAGCCGTGTGGAAACGGTTGCTGGCGGGCCGGTCCGGTTTGGTTCGGCTGCCTGATGAAATAGTCGACGATCTACAGGGCAAGGTGGGCGGTGTTGTTCCGCTGCTGGCCGATGACGCCGAAGCGGGGTTCGACCCGGACCTGGCTGCTGCGCCTAAAGAGCAGAAGAAAATGGACCGCTTCATCGTCTACGCCCTGGTGGCGGCCAAAGAGGCTGTGGCTCAGGCCGGTTGGGTCCCGGACACTGCCGATGCCCAGGAACGTACTGCGACGATTATTGGCTCGGGTATTGGCGGTTTCGGTGCCATTGCCGATGCGGTGCGTATCACCGATAGCCGTGGGCCCCGTCGTTTGTCGCCGTTCACGATTCCATCGTTTCTGGTGAACCTGGCGGCGGGTCATGTGTCGATTCAACACGGTTTTAAAGGACCGCTCGGCGCACCCGTGACGGCCTGTGCGGCGGGTGTTCAGGCCATTGGCGATGCAGCGCGGATGATTCGCTGCGGTGAAGCGGACATCGCGATTTGTGGCGGCGCGGAAGCGGCCATCGATAAAGTCAGCCTCGGTGGTTTTGCGGCCGCCCGGGCCTTGTCCAGTGCGTTTAATGCCACGCCGGAAAAGGCGTCGCGACCCTTCGACCGTGACCGTGATGGGTTCGTCATGGGGGAGGGCGCAGGTATCCTGGTGATTGAGTCCCTCGATCACGCGCTGGCTCGTGGGGCCACACCGATTGTGGAGCTGGTCGGTTACGGCACCAGCGCCGACGCGTATCACCTCACTGCCGGGCCGGAAGACGGCAGCGGCGCACGGCGTGCGATGCAAGCGGCGATTCGTCAGGCGGGCATTCAGCCATCCGAAATTCAACACCTCAACGCCCATGCGACTTCCACTCCAGTGGGGGACAAGGGCGAGATGGCGGCGATTAAATCGTTGTTTGGTGATCAGGAGTCGATTGCGGTGACCTCCACCAAGTCAGCCACCGGGCACTTGCTCGGCGCAGCAGGCGGGATCGAAGCGATCTTCACGGTGCTTGCCATTCGCGATCAAATCGCCCCCGCAACCCTCAACTTCGAAAACCCCGACGATGCCGCCCAAGGCATCGACATCGTCCACGGTGCAGCACGACCGATGGACATTGAATATGCCCTGTCCAATGGATTTGGTTTTGGCGGGGTCAACGCTAGCGTGCTGTTTAAACGCTGGAGGGAATAACCGGGTTCAGGATCTCGGTCCTACAAACACTATTCAACGACTCTGGTCTTTCGTCTGCTGCTTCAACCATTCCCGGGTGTCGTCAAGAATCCGGTCGGACAGCGCAGGGTCGAGGGCGCTGCGTGATAAGACAATTGCGCCGACCAATGCCGACAACATCACCGTGCTTAGCTCTGAAATCTGCGCTTGGGTGTCGGGCAAGCCCTTCTCGATTGCGCGTAAACGGTTGTTGATTACTTCGTCGGTGATCGCACTGGCCTGACCGCGTTGTCCCAGCTCCGCAGACATCGTCGGCAATGGGCAGCCTTGGGCAGGTGAGGCGCGATGCGCGGCGGATAAATAGTGATCGATGAACCCTGCCAACGGTTCATCGGCTTGCCCGAACAAACCATCGCAATGAGTGGCAAGAGTATCCACCGCTTGGCGCAGAGACTTCTCCACCAAGTCGTCTTTGGACTTGAAGTGAGCATAAAAGCCGCCGTGGGTCAGCCCCAACGCTTTCATCAGCGGTTGCAAGCCAGTTGCGCCAATGCCATCGCGGCGAAAACGCGCAGAGGCCTCGTTGATGATTCGTTGGTGGGTTTGGGCTTTATGGTCTTCCGAGTAACGCATTGCCGGGGCTCCCGAGCGTGGCTCTATAAAATGCTGGGCATAATTTTGTCATGGATACACAACGTGCCGCAGCATTCATTTGAGGTTCCACGTTCCGCCGGTCAGATCGAGTGCCCAGCCAAACTCATCAATGCGGCTGGGCAGATAACCCCTTATTTCAATCCTAATATCTTCTGCAGCATCTCTGGCCGAGGGGCGCCCTGTTGCTGTTGCATGTGGCCTTGGTCGTCCAGGTAGAAAATCGAGGGCGTTGCTGATAATCCCAGGTCGGTCATCAATTGCTGGTTGTCATCCAGCTTGGTCTGTATGTCTTTTGGAATATTGGCCAGCGGTTTCAATGAGCTGCTCTTCCCGGCCTTTTCGTGGGCTTGCAACGCGTTTTCGGGGGATTTGTCAGCCAGCAGTGCGGCGGCTTTGGCCGGGCTGGTTTCGCTGATGATGCCGACCATTATGTGCCGCAGCTGCACTTTGCCGGAGTTCACCCACGGTCGCGCCTGTTCCCAAAACATGTTGCAGTACGGGCAGTTCGGATCGCTGAACAGGTACACCACGCGAGGTGCGGTTTTGCTGCCGTCAGCGATCCAGGCGCTGTTTTCCATCTTCGCCCAGACTTCCTTCGCCATCGGCGCGTAAACCAGGGTGTCCAACGGCCCTTTACTCAAATCGTTGCCTTGTTCGTCGTACAAATTACCCACCAATACATGCTTGCGGTCTGCCGTCAGGTACAGCGCAATGCCGTGGTTTTGATACTCCGCGGCATAGCCACGCAACCCATCGGGCGCATCGAAACTGCCGGCGATTTTCGCGCCTTTGCTTTCCATTGCCTTGATCGCGGACGGCAGCTCTTCGGCATGCAGCAGCGAATTTTGCAGGGCGATCAGGCCGATGGCCGCGACTAACAGGGGGCGAGAAACAGTCATGGTGTTGTCCTTGGACGTAAAGAAGAGTCGAAACTGTCGAGCAAATGGGTCAGGCTGGCGTTGGACAGTTCGCCCAGATGGCTACCGAGCAGTCGGCCGTCAGCCTTATAAAAAACCGTGGTTGGCAAGGCCATGGTGCCGACGTGTTGCGCCAGTTGGCCGCCGCCATCAAACAACACATTACGTAGATTCAGACGCTGTTGGGCGATGAAGGTGCTGACGGTCTGGGGGCTTTCGGCTTGATTCACGAACAGAAAAACCACGTCGTCGCGTTCGTTCTGCGCCTTTTCCAGCACCGGCATTTCTCGGCGGCAGGGTGGGCACCAGGTCGCCCATAAATTGATCACCAGATTTTTGCCCCGGTAATCCGACAATTGCACCGACTCACCGGCTGCGTTGCGCAAGGTCAGCGCTGGCAGCTGCGCATTGTTCTCGTAGATGCCCGCGCCCATGTTCGCCAGCAACCAGAACAACAAACCGCTGCCGATCCCAAGCCCCAAAGTCCGGCGCATTTCCGGTTGGCGCCAGGCGCGCCATACGCCACCGGCAACGACCGCCAGCACCCCCGGCCAGATCAGAAAACCACCGTCGCGGATGTCGATTATCTGCCACGGCTCGCCGCGAAACTGTGGCCAGTAACTGATCACGAAGCCAATCCGCGCCGTGAACAACCCCAGCAAGAACAGGTTGAACACTGTCGAGCCAGGGGCCGAGCCGCCGCGATTAGCCGCTAACCAGCCGACTAGTGTCGCCAACCCCAGCGCGAGGAATAACAGCAGATGATTCAAGGCCAAGGCGAAAGGGCCGATCAAAAAACTCAGCATCAGCCTCGCCCCTGGGTAGTTTTCCAATGCTGCAGAAAAGTCTCCGCATCAATTTCACCGGTAATACGCCGGTCACGCCGTTCTTCACCGTTGGGGCCAACCCAGATCAGGCTCGGCGGTCCAGGCACGTTGTAACGACTCAGCAGTTGACGGCTGGCCTCGGAGTCAGCGGTCACGTCCAGACGCAACAAGCGCACACGTTCCAACGCATATTGGACGTCGGGCTTGGCAAACACCTGTTTCTCCATGATCTTGCAGGACACACACCAGTCGGCATAGTAATCAACCAATACCCATTGTCCTTGTGCCTTGGCGGCGTCGAGCTCTTGCTGCAACACGGCGGGCTCAGTGATCGTCAGAAACGAATCGTGTCCTGGCGCTGAGCGCCCTGATGTATTCAACAGCGGCCATGCAATGAACAGCGCAGTACCGAGAAGCAGCACGCCAAACAATTTCTTTACCCGATTCATCCACGGCCCCGGCTTGGGCATGAATCGATTACCCACGGTCACCAGCAACAACAGTGGTACGCCAATGCCCAAGCCCATGGCGAACAACACCAAACCGCCAAGCAGTGCGTTGCCGCTTTGTGCAATATAGAGCAGGGCACCGGCCAGCGGCGCGGTCATGCAGGGCCCGACCATCAACCCGGATAACGCCCCCAACACACCCGCGCCGACCAAACTGCCGCCACCCTGTTGCGGTCCGGTATTTGCCAGTCGATCACGCAAAAACGCCGGCAACTGCAATTCGAACAAGCCAAACATCGGCAGCGACAGCACCACGAACAACGCGGCGAAACTGCCAAGCAGCCAGGGCTGTTGCAGAACGGCTTGCAAATTGCCGCCCAGCAACGCCGCCAGCACGCCCAGCCCGGCATAGATCGACGCCATGCTCAGCACATAGATGCCCGCCAGCAGCACGCCGCGCTTCATACTCGCACCGCTGCCCACCACGACACCGGCCAGAATCGGCAGCATAGGCAGAGAACAGGGGGTGAAGGCCAGCAGCAAACCCAGCCCGAAGAAAACCAACAGACTCCAGCCAGGCGACCGCCGTTGCAGGGAACTGGCCAACGCTTGATCCTGAGCTTGATCCACGACAGGCGTGGCGCTGCTGCCGCCCAGATTCAACATTGTGCTCTGGGGCGGGTAACAGAGTCCGGCATCGGCGCAGCCTTGCCAGCCGATCTTTACTTGCCCGTTGGCCGCAGCGGGAATCAGCAATTCCAGCGAGTGCCGATAGACCTTTTGCTCGCCGAAAAATTCGTCGGAGTGGGCCTCGCCGTCAGGCAGCTGGGGCGTGTTCTGCCCAGAGAGTCCGTCGAACTTCAATCGCTGTTGATACAGGTAATAACCGTCGCTGATCTGCCATTGCAGCCGGGTTTCGCCCGACGTCAACTTCTCGGAAGTGAAAGAGAATGCTTGCGCTACCGGCAGAAAATCAGCCTGTTTAAACGGGTCGCTGGCGGGCAAAGCCTGAGCCAGCCCGGGTACTAACAGAAAGATGAACAACCAGAAAATACGCATCGAAAGCCTTACTGTCCAAAGTCGAGGCACGCAAGAATGCAGGGTGTCGATTAACCGAGGATTAATAGGCATAGCATCAGGCCAACCCGGATTTTTAAACCGCCCGACAAGGATCCCGCGCGCCGCGCCACAGTGCGGCGTCGAAAACGGGGCATAATCCCCTCTTAATCTTCACCCGTTTCAATAGCCCATTTTCCCGAGCCGCCACCCATGCACGTATTGCTCTGCGAAGACGATGACCTGATTGCCAGCGGCATTGTCGCCGGCCTCAATGCCCAGGGCTTGACAGTGGATCATGTGGCCACAGCGGCGGCTGCGCGGGCGATGGTGCGGGTGGCGCACTTCGATGTGATGGTTCTGGACCTCGGTCTTCCCGATGAAGATGGCTTGAAGCTGCTGCGGGATTTGCGTCAGAACGGTCTGCAACTCCCGGTACTGATTCTTACCGCCCGTGACAGCGTGACCGATCGGGTTGCCGGTTTGCAGTCCGGAGCCGATGACTACCTGCTCAAACCCTTTGACCTGCGTGAACTCAGCGCGCGCTTGCACACGCTGATTCGTCGAGTGGCCGGGCGCTCGGTGAATCTCATCGTACATGGCAGCCTGAGTTATGACCCCAGCAGCCGCGAAACCCTGTTGGCCGGTCGCGTGGTGGACCTTTCGCGGCGTGAGCAATCGTTGCTGCATGCGCTGCTGCACAGTCGCGCAAGGGTGCTGTCCAGCGACCAATTGAAAGACAGCGTCTACGGTGTTGGCGATGAAGTAGAAAGTAATGCGCTCAACGTTCATATCTTCAATCTGCGCCGCAAGCTCGGCGCGACCATCGTCGAAACCGTACGCGGCGTGGGCTATCGCTTAGGCCCCGCCGACGCCGCGAACACTTCGCCCGGATCGCCGCCATGAGCTTGCGATTACGCTTGAGCCTGATTCTCGGCTCGGTGTTCGTGCTGATCTGGTCGTTGGCGGCCGCTTGGATGCTGTGTGATTTGCGTCAGCAAATGATGCAGTCGCTTGATGCGCGTCTGGGTGCGTCGGCACACATGGTGGCCGGGCTGCTGGAACAAATGCCAATGCCCAGCAAAAGCGACAGCACGCCCATGACCGCTGAACAAATGGGCATGCCCAGCGGCATGACATGTCAGGTCAGTTCGCTGCGCGGTGAAGTGCTGGTGCGCAGCCATGCCAATCCCGATCAAACCCTTGATGCCGAACAATCCGGTTTTAGTGACCAACAGATAAACGGTGACCGTTGGCGCACTTTCACCGTGACCCAGGGTGACGTGCGGATTACCACAGCCGACCGCCTGGACGAGCGCGAGGCCCTGCAATACTCGATATTGTTCGCTGCTTCCGTGCCGGTGGCCGTGGCATTGTTGGGCAGCCTCGCCTTGCTGTGGGGCGGGATAGGGCAGGGTCTGGCGCCGCTCAACCGCATGCGCGACGCCTTGCGTCGGCGCAGTGCGGATTCGTTAGATCCGCTGGACGTGTCGGGCCTGCCTCGGGAGCTATGGCCGCTGTTGGAAACCCAGAACCAACTGTTTCAGCGCATTGCCCAGGCGATGGAGCGTGAACGGCGTCTGACCGGCGACGCGGCCCACGAACTGCGCAGCCCGTTGACCGCAATCAAAACTCACTTGCAAGTGGCGCGCATGACCGAAGGCGAGGCACGGGATCGTTCGTTGGCCAATGCCGAGGAGGGCGCAGACCGCTTGCACCGCACCCTGGAGCAACTGCTATTACTGGCCAGGGTTGAAGGCAGTCTGTCGTTTGAAGATGGCGTGCAATACAGCGCCGAAGAAGTAGCCCGGTTGGCGATGCAGGATGCCGGCCCTGGCGGCACCCAGCGTATCCTATTGCAACTGGCGCCTGGACTGGCTTCGACTTGTCTGGCGATGCCTTCGGTGTTGGCCGTCGCTGGTTTGCGCAACCTGCTGGACAATGCATTGCACCACACACCGGCTGATGCCCAGGTTGAATTACAGGTTGAAACCTTGGCCGACAAAGCCTGCTTCCGCGTGCGTGATCACGGCCCAGGTATAGCCCCTGAAGACCTGAAACACCTGACCCAACGTTTTTGGCGCAACGGCAAAAGCGCCGGGTGCGGGTTGGGTCTGGCGATCGTCCAGGCCATCGTTCAACGCTGTGCGGGCTCACTTGAGTTCGACACTCAAGTCCTTGGCTTAAGCGTCGAATTGCACCTGCCGCTTCGGACTCAGGCCCTGCTGCCAGACGGCGAGAATACCGCTGGAGAGCGCAGTTCGAGCAAGTAGTAAAACGCGCCGCCGAGAATGCAGCCGGTGAACCAGGCAAAGTTGGCAATCGGTTGGAACCACGGCACGAAGCTGAAGCACAGACCAATCACCCCCGCTGCGATCAATGCATTGATGGCGGTCCAGTTAAAGCCGTTGCTGTACCAGTAGCGCCCGGACGGCGTGTCATCGAACAGCGCGTCGACATCAATCTGCTGACGTTTCACCAGGTAATAATCCACCAGCAGAATGCCGAACAGCGGGCCGATGCAGGCGGCCAGTACGTCCAGGGTGTAGTGGATAACGGCCGGGTTATTGAACAGGTTCCACGGCGTGATGAATACCGACAGCACAGCAGCAATCATGCCGCCCATGCGCCAGCTGATTTTGCTGGGGGCTACGTTGGCGAAATCGAAGGCAGGCGAAACGAAGTTGGCAACGATATTGATGCCAATGGTTGCCGTTACAAAAGCAAAGGCGCCGAGCAATACCGCCGTGGTGTTGTCGATACGTGCCACGGTGGCAATCGGATCGTGGATCATTTCGCCAAAGATAGGCAACGTACCGGACACAATCACCACCGTGACCAGCGAAAAGGCCAGGAAGTTGACCGGCAGCCCCCAGAAATTACCTCGGCGCACGTCCGCCATGCTCCGTGCATAACGGCTGAAATCGCCGAAGTTAAGTGTGGGGCCGGAGAAGTACGAGACCACCAGCGCGGTCGCCATCACGGTTTGCCCAAAAGCTTCCCAGCCGGAAAGTTTTTTCTCCGCCAGGGTGAAACTTATATTGCTCCAGCCAGCGCGCCAAACGATCCAGCCCGCCAATAAAAACATCACCGCATACACCGCCGGCCCGGCCCAATCGATGAAGCGACGGATCGAGTCCATGCCGGTCCAAAACACCACGGCTTGCAGCACCCACAAGGTCAGAAAACCGAACCAGCCGAGATAGGAAAGTCCGGCAAAGGTTATTTGCTGATAGGCAGATAACTCAGGAAAAAAGCGCAGCACCACGATGATCAACGCGCTGGACGCCAAATAGGTTTGCACGCCATACCAGGCTACGGCGATCAGGCCGCGAATCACTGCCGGTATGTTTGCGCCAAACACGCCGAACGCCAATCGACAAATCACCGGGTAGGGCACGGCGGCTTGTTGGCTGGGTTTGGCGATCAAATTGGCGATTACCTGGATGAAGCAAATGCCGACCAGCAATGCGATCAGTACTTGCCAACTGGCCAGGCCCAGGGCGAACAAGCTGGAAGCAAACACATAGCCGCCAACGCTGTGCACGTCGCTCATCCAGAAGGCAAAAATGTTGTACCAATTCCACGTTTGCGGCAGTGGGCCGAGGTCTTTGTTATAGAGGCGTGAGCTATAACCCGCCGGACGTTGCTCATTCATGACACGTTCTCCCTGTAGGGTGTGCTTGCACTGACATCGGGTACGGGACTTTGTATTGTTGTATACGATTCGATACGCACGATGTGTGCCAATGGAGCCATGGCCACAACGCAAGCACGTTCAAACCGGTGGTTTCAGGAGGTTGCAAGGCGTCGCGTCAATCCGGGGCAGAACTTGAGCGCCGCCCGAACGCCCAATGGCGGTGCACCTGCGCCTATGCGGTGCAAGCATCAGCAGCTTTATTGGAAGCATTAATCAAGGCTGGATCGGCGGTCTCGTGCTGACTTATAGTTGTATACAATTATTTGATAGTTTGCTCAGAAGCGAGGCGTGTCGATGCGTATTCAGGTGATCAACCCCAACACCAGCCAAGCCATGACCCATAAAATCGGCGTCGCTGCACAAGCCGTCGCACGGGCGGGCACCGAGATTTTCCCGTGCTGCCCGCAGGACGGTCCTGAATCCATTGAAGGGCATTTCGACGAGGCGATTGCTGCCGTTGGCCTGCTCGAAGAAATTCGAAAAGGCGTGGCCCACGGTTACGACGCCCATGTCATCGCTTGCTTTGGCGATCCAGGCTTGTTGGCTGCGCGGGAGTTGGCCATCGGGCCGGTCATTGGTATTGCCGAGGCGGCGTTTCACTTGGCCAGCCTTGTTTCTACCCGCTTTGCGGTAATCACTACCTTGGGCCGCACGCGGATCATTGCTGAGCATTTGTTGCAGCGTTATGGCATGCAGGGCCTTTGCACATCGGTCAGTTGCCTGGAAATTCCTGTGCTCGCGTTGGAAGCCTGCGACGACGCATTGATCGAGCGTATTGCTGTTGAAGGGCGCCGGTTGCGCGATGAAGAGGGCGCAGGCGCTATCGTGCTGGGGTGTGGTGGTATGGCTGACCTTCGCCAAGTGTTAAGCGAGGCCATTGGCATCCCCGTGGTGGAAGGCGTCAGCGCGGCGGTGAAACTTGCCGAGTCATTGGTGGAATTGGGTCTCGGTACGTCGAAACACGGCGATTTGGCCTTCCCGCTGGGCAAGGGTTTTACCGGCCGATACGCGCACTTGAGCCGTTAGTGACACGGAACAGCCGATTACCCAGGGGCAAGCGCCTCCTGCTTTGGTGATTATTGAGGCATGTCGAAAATCATGCAGGTGGTGGTGCCGGTGGCATACAACCGGCCATCCACGTCGTACAAACGCCCTTCAGCCAAGGCCGTGGAACGACCCAGATGAATGACTTTGCCCTCAGCCCGCACCGGACCGGTATGACTGCCCATGGCACGGACATAACTTACGCGCAGATCCAGCGTGGTGTAGGCCTGGCCTTTTTTCAGTTGGGTATGAATCGCGCACCCCATGCACGAATCCAGCAACGTCGCGGCGTACCCGCCATGCACCGTCCCCAGCGGGTTGTAATGACGCTCATCGGGGGTACCCTGAAAAACAAACCGACCGGGCGACCATTCCAACGGAATGAAATCCACTAACACGCCAATAGGCGGGCAGGGCAATTCACCGCTGCTGATGCCTTCGAAAAACTCGCTCGGCGTCATCGTGCTGACCTCTGCGAGGCTGGTGGTGCCGGGCTTGGCCAGACGACTACGCGCGGCATCTTCTTGCGCGAGCCACTGAGCGATCTTTTCTTCACGAGTCGGGATCTGCATAGCGAGAAACTCCGTGTAGCAGTCAAGGCGTCATCGGCCGGTTGGATGACGGACATAATCCCTATATTTTATTATGGTCGCAATATAAATGTGCGGACTCGAGACATTTAGAGCATCCGAAACCTTCGCGAAACAGGCAGCGCGGTGTTTCGGTTATCCCCCACTATGACTGCCCCGCAGGCTTCTTCACGAAGTGCTGGTGCATGTCCAGCGTCAGGGTTTCAATCCGTTCGGTGAGGGTTTTTGTCAGCTCAGTCAAGCGAGTGTTTTGTTGCAGCAGATCGAGCATCAGCGCCGAGTTTTGCGCCGCGTCGGCCAGTCGTTGTTCATTGGCAACTGCCAGGGCTTCACGGTGCTGTGCGTCGGCATCGGCGTTGGCCTTGTCGCGTGCGGCCTGGCGGGTTTGCGCCAGCAGTATCAACGGCGCGGCATAGGCTGATTGCAGGCTGAACGCCAGGTTGAGCAAGATGAACGGGTAGACATCGAAATGGGTCAGCCCTGCGATGTTGGCGCCCACCCACAAAATTACGATGAGGGTCTGCGCGCCGAGAAAGGTCGGCGTCCCGAAGAACCGCGCAAACGCCTCGGCCTTGAGGGCGAACGTATCGTTACCGAACGTCGTTGTCAGGTGTGAATGGGGTTTGTGAAAGCGTAAATGGTCGATCAGTGGTTTCTTCGGCGCGACAGGTTCGCTAGCAGTCTCGGGCGTGACGGAGGTCATGACAAATTCCTGATCAATTGAAATCGAGCGGGCAACTTGTCGCCCGTGCGCCACTATAAGTCACCACCCGCCGACTCGATATGTTGGCCATCCCTTGTGCCTGAATGAAGGCTGAACACTGGTCAATCTTCGGCCCTCTAACGCCACGCCATCTTTGGCAGATTAAACCGGCCCAACTCACGCTGATTCTCGGCGATCCACGTAGTCGTCGGCTGAGGGTTTATCGCAGTTGGCAACTATGGACGACGACGCGTTAGATGACGTGCAGGAGCAAGCACTCACATGGCGCAAGAGATGGGATTCGCTTTGATAATAACGGTAGGCGCCAACGCGTTTCACGGCGTATCCGCTACACCGCTTCGCCAACGAGCTGGCCCCTACAGAAGACCGTGTTTACCGAGCGACAGGCTAACGGCGAGGCAGCGGGTCAATCTGGATGCAAGGGCTTGGACGCCTGCATGATGTGCGCGTACTCATAAATATATTGCCGACCGGCATGGCTGGTCACGCGGAGCTCCTCGATCAGCAGGCGCTCTTTTTTGCTTAAATATAACAACCCAGGATGATCATTGGACTTGAGGCGATCACGTTCATGGGCGTCTGGGAAACTAACGACGTTTGACATGAAAAATCTCCTTTTAATGAGTCCATGCACCTGGAGATATCAGTTGGAGATATCCGTCCAGGACACTGATGGTGATGCTGCCGCCACCTTACCCAGAAAAAGTTAAGCTGATCAACCCTCCAAACGGATTGGTTACAACGCTTGGACGATTTCGAACGACTGCCGTATACCTTTGATTAGTATTTCAACACTGTCGTTCTGCGCCTTGCCGATCAGGCTTTTGCCCAGTGGCGCCCGTGGCGTAATGACGGTAATCAACACCTCGTCGTGCTGGATTTTCAGACCGGCGGCGTCAGGCCCGATGAACAGCTGCTGCTGGCTGCCATTGTCGGCTTCGAGGCTTATCAGGTCGCCGATCTGAACCCCCCGGGCGGCCTCGAAGGGGCGCAGGTTGAGGTTTTGAAATAACACCAGCGACTGGCGGATCTCTTCCACGCGTCGGGCTTGGCCGGTGGCCAGGTAGGATGCTTCCAGACCGAGGGTGTCGTACTTGTTCTCGGCAATATTCTCTTCGTGGGTCGCGGTCTCGTAAGCGGTTTGCGCGGCCCGCTGCAACAGGTCCAAATCAACCTTGAGCGTGGCGACGATCAGTTGCAGGACTGCGTTTTTATCCAGGGACGTTGGCATCAACCTTTAACCACAGAACTGGTTGACGTTAGCGCGGGTTTTTTCGCTAGGCGCGGTCTGGTCCTGCTGCAACCAGAACTGGCATTTAGGGCCGCTGATGCGTTTTTCCCGGGCTGCCTTGGTATCGTCTTCGTCCTGCCGTGCCTGGGTGTCTAGCAGGTTCTGTTTGTATTTCTCGAACATTGGATTGTCCGACCCTTGCTCCGACTCCTCATCTGGCCCCGATACGGCCGGAACCGACGCCGATGCCGATGGGTTCTTGTGCGGAACATGCAGCTTGATCTGGCTAACCGCCGCGCCCACGGCGCTGACCTTGCTGGCGAACAATGAGGTGTAAGCGAACATGGCAGTAGCCGCCACCGCCATACAACCGAGCCAGACCCCCAGCGCGATGCACAAAATCAGTTTTAACGGACGGGTGGGCATAGGGACTTCCTGGCGTGGGCGGTGGATGCTGGCGATTGTCGCACGACCCGCGCCCAAAGCTGGAGCTCGTAGCGGGTTTTGACGGACAATCGTTGGTCAGTCGTGGGAAAGCCCGCCGCGCTGTAACGCAGCAAACGCAACCCCTCGTACAGCGACAATTTATTTTTGATGAGAGCCGGGCATGAAAGCCACCTGGGATATTTTTTGCAGCGTTGTGGATAACTACGGCGACATCGGCGTGACGTGGCGACTCGCCCGGCAACTGGCCGCCGAGCATTCCTGTGCGGTGCGCTTGTGGGTGGATGATCTCCAGCCCTTCACGCGTCTGTGTCCCGGCGCCGATGCAACGGCTGCACAGCAATGGCACGACGGGGTAAGCGTCTGTCACTGGAGCAAAGACTGGCAGCCGACCGAAGTCGCGGACGTGGTGATCGAGGCATTTGCCTGCCGTTTGCCGCCCGCGTATTTCGATGCAATGCCCAAGCGCTCGCTGCCACCGTTGTGGCTGAACCTGGAATACCTCAGCGCCGAGCAGTGGGTGTCTGGTTGCCATGCGCTGCCGTCGCCGCAGCCCAATGGCCTACGCAAAATCTTCTTCTTCCCGGGGTTTCGTCCGGACACCGGCGGCTTGTTGCGCGAAGCGGGGCTGTTGGACAGGCGCCATGCTTTCCAGCAAGACATCGGCGCTCAGCGGGCCTTCTTGCAGGGCCTGGGTGTCGAGCCGGTTGAGAACGCGCGGCTGATTTCACTGTTCGCCTACGAGAACGCCGGGTTAGCCAACTGGCTGGAGGTCTTGGCGCAGGACCCTCGGCCAACGCACCTGCTAGTACCAGAAGGGCGGATTCTGAGCGATGTGCAGCGTTGGCTGGAGGTTGATGAGTTACGCGCCGGAGCAGTACAACGCCGTGGCGCATTGACCGTGCAGATATTACCTTTTGTCCGGCAGGACGATTACGACCGGCTGCTGTGGAGCTGCGATTTCAACGCAGTGCGGGGTGAAGACTCATTCGTTCGCGCGCAATGGGCCGGGCGTCCGCTGCTGTGGCACATCTATCAACAGGACGACGACGCGCATTGGCTCAAACTGGATGCCTTCCTTGAGATGTACCTCAAAGGCCTGTCGCCGGCCGCCAGTGAGGCCTTAAGGAACCTGTGGCGGGCCTGGAACAGTGGCAATGAAATGGGCCAACGCTGGTCGGAGCTGCAACTACACTGGCCCCAGGTCACCAAACACGCTGAGCACTGGTGTCTGGAACAGGCCTCCCAGGCCGATCTCGCCGCGGCGCTAGTACTGTTTTATCTAAATTGGCTATGATACGCGGCCTAGATTTTTGTAAATCCATCCAAATTCGGATATTCGTAATGAAAACTGGTAAAGAACTCAAACCCGGCACAGTGATTAAGCTCGAAAATGACCCTTGGTTGGTTCAGAAAGCGGAATTCACCAAGTCCGGTCGTAACAGCGCAATCATGAAGACCAAGTTGTAGAACCTGTTGACCGGTTACAAGACCGAGATCGTATACAGCGCCGACGACAAACTGGACGACGTGATTCTCGACCGTAAAGAAGCCACCCTGTCTTTCATCAGCGGTGACACTTATACGTTCATGGACACCACTGACTACACCATGTACGAGCTGAACGCTGAAGATCTGGAAGCTGTTCTGCCGTTCATCGAAGAAGGCATGACTGACGTCTGCGAAGCGATCTTCTTTGAAGAGCGTCTGGTATCGGTGGAACTGCCGACCACTATCGTTCGTGAAGTTGACTACACCGAAGGTTCCGCACGTGGCGACACGTCGGGCAAAGTGATGAAGCCAGCCAAACTGAAAAACGGTACTGAGCTGAGCGTTGCCGACTTCGTCAACATTGGCGACAAGATCGAAATCGACACCCGTGAAGGCGGTTCGTACAAAGGCCGCGCTAAATAAGCGCAGCCTTTTACGCACCCACAAAAAAACCCGACCATCGCGTCGGGTTTTTTTGTGGGTGCAACCAAAGCCAGGGGCCTTAGACCGTTACGTGCAGGCGTACGTCAACGTTGCCACGGGTGGCGTTGGAGTAAGGGCAGACGAGGTGAGCCGCATCGACCAAGGCTTGTGCAGCGGCTTGTTCCAGGCCTGGCAAGCTGATGTGTAAGTCGATGTCCAGACCAAAGCCGCCTGGGATCTGACCGATGCCGACATGGGCGGTGATCGAAGCGTCTGCGGGGACGGTGCCCTTGGTTTGGCTGGCGACGAACTTCAGTGCGCCGATGAAGCAAGCCGAGTAACCGGCAGCAAACAGCTGCTCAGGATTAGTGCCTGTACCGCCAGCACCACCGAGTGCTTTCGGGGTGGACAGTTTGACATCAAGGACGTTGTCGCTGGAAACAGCACGGCCATCACGGCCACCGGTGGCGGTTGCAACTGCAGTGTAGAGAGTGTCCATGGTGAAATCCTCATATCAATGGTTGGGTTTATTGCGCTAAATGTTTGCGCGCTAACTAAGTGCCAAGCAAATGTATCGCGCTAGTATTTAGTGCGCAAGGTAAATTTTGCAATTTGCAGCGCAAATAAAACTGTAGCAACTGTGTTCTCACGTCAGCTGCGCGACGGGCGACCTCCTACAGAGGCCTGTAAAACCCAGTCATCACAGACTCTGATGCAAATTTCCGCGCAGGGCGATGAGGTCGGTCTGCATCAGTTTCAGCTCGGCCACGGTCTTGCCGGAGGCACCGAGGATGCAGGAGGGGATGGTTTTGGCTTTTTCTCGCAGCTCGCGGCCTTGCTCGGTCAGATGCAGCAGCACCACCCGTTCATCCTCCTTGCTCCGGGTCCGACTCAGCAGCCCTTCAACCTCAAGACGTTTGAGCAGTGGCGTCAATGAACCCGGGTCAGTCAGCAGACGCGTGCTGACGTCGCCGACGGTCAAGCCGTCTTGCTCCCACAGCACCATCATCGCCAGATATTGCGGGTACGTCAGCCCCAACGCTTGCAGCATCGGCTTATACACTTTGGTCATCATCAGAGACGTCGAGTACAGGGCGAAGCACAGTTGACTGTCGAGCAGCAGATGATCGTACGTCCCCGCTTTTTTGCTGGCGTTGTGGTCAGTGCTCATAAGAAATCCTCTGTATCAGGTGTCCTTTAATTTAGTGCCGCGATGTTTAATGCGCCAGATAAATTTCGGTCATCTGATCAGCGTGTCATACGCACCGTTCATGAACCGTGAATCCCCTGTTCAGCAAATGCTAAGCAAATAGTGCCGCCCTTGCATTTCCTGCCTCGGCCGGACTGCGTAGCATGCGCGCATCAGTTGATTGGGGTGCGGTGTGATTGAAGTCGTGATGTTTGTGTTGATGGGAGCGGCCATGGGCACACTGGGTGGCCTGTTTGGCATCGGTGGCGGCCTGGTAGCGATTCCCACCCTGGGTGTGTTATTCGGTCTGGATCAGCAACTGGCTCAGGGCACCGCGTTGCTGATGGTGTTGCCCAACGTGCTGTTGGCGTTATGGCGCTACAACCAGCGTAACCGGATTTCCCCGCGCAATGCCCTGATGCTGATAATCCCGAGCTTTTGCCTGGCCTGGCTGACTTCATTGTGGGCAGTAAGGCTTGACCCTCACAGCATGCGTCTGGCATTCGTCGGTTTTTTGATCATCCTGACCGCGTTCAACCTGATTCAGATGTACTGGCGTAACGGCAACCCCGGCGCAGAGTTGCGCCACGCAAAATGGCTGTGGGTATTAGGCATCGGCTCCGGGGTCACGGGTGGTTTGTTTGGGGTCGGCGGCGGGGTCATCGCCACGCCGATTCTCACCGGGATATTCGGCGCGACACAGGTGGTCGCCCAAGGCTTGGCCTTAGCGTTGGCGACGCCCAGCACCACCATCACCCTGATTACTTACGCGGTGCATGGTCACGTCAATTGGCAGATGGGTATTCCCTTGGCCGTCGGCGGCCTGGCCAGCATCAGTTGGGGTGTGAGGCTGGCCCATTCACTGCCGGAAAAAACCCTGCGAACCTTATTCTGCGGCTTCCTTGTGATCTGCGCCGTGGTACTCGCGTTTAAAGTTTGAACCCTTCTGCAATATATTCAGCCAGGCATTCAACGATGGGCGACGGGTTATTCGGATTGCGCAGCAGCACAATGCTGGCGGAGGGCAGCAGCGGCAAACCTTCGGCTTCGCCGACAATGCGCAAGTCCGAGGTCAACAAACTTTCAAGCTGTGCGGTCACTGCCAAACCGGCGCTGACCACGGCACTGATCGCCGCCAGGCTGGCACTGGTATACGCAATCCGGTATTCGCGCTCCGCTGCGTCCAGTGCATTACAGGCCCAGGTACGGCAAAAACAATCATCGTTGAACATTGCCAGCGGAATGGGCGTTTGTTCATGTGGGCAATACCCTGCGGCTTCCATCCAGACAAAGCGCTCATGACGCAGGATCTGGCCGATTTCAGTGCCGGGCTCTCGAGTCACAATGCTCAAATCCAAGTCGTGACGTTGCAGCAATTGCCTGGACGGCTCGCAATGCACTTCAACCTGAATCAGCGGATAAGCTTGGGCGAACCGCTGTAAAACCCCAGGCAAAAAGCGCATCACGTAATCGTCTGGCGAACCGATTTTCACCACACCGACCATGTGCGGCTCGCGCAGGGTATTGAACACTTCACTGTGTAATTTGAGGATGCGCCGGGCATAGCCCAGCAGCACTTGGCCCTCTGCCGTAAGGCTGACGGTGCGCCCGTCTTTGCGAAACAGCGCGCGCTGAACCACATCGTCCTCAAGGCGTTTCATCTGCATGCTGACTGCGGACTGCGTGCGGTTGACCAATTCGCCAGCACGGGTGAAACCGCCTTCGTCGGCGATGGCGACAAAGGTTCGTAACAGCTCGCTGTCAATGCTTGGGTAGTTGGCCAACTCATCAATCTCCAAGATGTGACACATAAGAAACATTCGTTGGATTGATCATAAGCCCGGCGCGAAACTCTTGTCATCCCAAGACGGAGGTCAGGATGATGAAAGGTCAAAAAGGTTATGTGTTGGTTCAGAAGCGCTCCCGTAAAGCTCCCACAGCTGCGCGTCCCTTTATCGCGCTTAAACGTCATGTGTTGCGTTGGTTGACGTTGTACCGTCAACGCCAGGAATTGGCGCGTCTCAGTGACGACGCGCTGAAGGATATCGGTTTGAGTCGGGCAGATATTGAGCAGGAAGTCGCTCGTCCGTTCTGGTATGACCCGATGAAACACTGACAGGGCGGCTTTCGATCAGGTAGTTTTGTCGACTGATCAGGAGGCCGGAATGTCCGCAGAACTGTCACTGAAACAAGCACGTCGTCTGGCGCTGGCCGCTCAAGGATTTAACGGGCGCCAGCCGCCAGTGTCTATCAAGGCCGCGCACATCAACCAGTTGATCGAGCGGCTTGGCATTTTGCAGATCGATTCGGTTAACGCGTTGGTGCGTTCGCATTATCTGCCGTTATTTTCCCGGGTAGGCAATTATGCCCAGCCGTTGTTGGACCAGGCCGCCTGGAGCCAGGGTCGAAAGCGCACGCTGTTCGAGTATTGGGGCCATGAGGCATCGTTGTTGCCATTGAGCTTGTACCCTCTGTTGCGATGGCGCATGCGCCAGGCGTCACAAGGCGTGGGTATTTATCAGCAGATGGCGAAGTTTGGCCGCGAGCAGCAAACGACCATTGCTCGGGTGTTGCAGACAGTTCGCGAGCAGGGTGCGTTGGGTGCGGGCAGTTTGAGTACTCGCCAGGAGCGTGCCGGGCCTTGGTGGGACTGGAGCGCCGAAAAACACGCCTTGGAATGGTTGTTCGCGGCGGGGCAGGTGACTGTGTCCGGGCGCCGTGGGTTCGAGCGCTTGTACGACATACCGGAGCGGGTGCTACCGGCAGCGATTCTTGATCATCCAGAGATCAGCGAGGGTGAGGCGCAGCGTGGTTTGCTGTTACACGCGGCGGCGGCCTTGGGCGTCGGCACCGATAAAGACTTGCGCGACTATTTTCGGCTGACCCCAGCGGAGAGTCGTTCGGGCTTGGCCGAGTTGGTCGATGCGGGAGCGCTGCAAGTGGTTCAAGTGCAAGGCTGGCGCCAGTTGGCGTATTGCCTGCCGGAGGCGAAACTGCCACGCAAGGTCACGGCCAGCGCGCTGCTGTCGCCCTTCGATTCGCTGATTTGGGAACGCAGCCGTACTGAGCGGTTATTCGATTTTCGTTATCGCCTGGAAATTTATACCCCGCAGCAGAAGCGGGTGTACGGCTATTACGTGCTGCCGTTTTTGCACAACGAGCGGATCGCCGCCCGCGTCGACTTGCGCGCCGAACGCGCCCTTGGCCGGCTGGCCGTGCACGCGGTGCATGAAGAAGAGGCGCTAGGTCTGGACGAAGAGGGAATGCTGGCCTTGGCGATAAACCTGCGACAAATGGCTGATTGGCTGGGCTTGGCGCAGGTTCAGATTAACTGCCAGCGCGCCAGTGCAGCGCGCTTGCGGGTGGCGTTTTTGCGCTTGGAAACGGATTGAGGCAATCCCCAATCCCGGTGGAGCGAACGTGTTCGCGAAAGGCCTAGCGCGGTCTAACCTGCTTCAACGTCTCGGCAATCAAAAACGCCAGCTCCAGCGATTGATCAGCGTTCATCCGGGGGTCGCAGTGGGTGTGGTAGCGGTCCGACAAGCCGTCTTCAGTGATGGGCCGGGCGCCGCCGATGCACTCGGTCACATTTTGCCCCGTCATCTCGATGTGGATACCCCCGGCGTAGGTGCCCTCAGCCTGATGCACCTGAAAGAACTGTTTGACCTCATTGAGAATCTGCGCGAAGTCACGGGTCTTGTAACCGCTGCTGGCTTTGATCGTATTGCCGTGCATGGGGTCCGAACTCCATAGCACCTTGCGACCTTCGCGTTCCACCGCGCGAATCAACTGCGGCAAATGATCGCCCACCTTATTGGCGCCCATGCGTGCAATCAGATTCAGGCGTCCCGGATCGTTGCTGGGGTTCAGCGTGTCAATCAACCGAATCAGGTCTTCAGGGTCCATGCTCGGGCCGACCTTGACCCCAATCGGATTGTTCACCCCACGCAAGAACTCCACATGCGCACCGTCCAGTTGCCGGGTGCGGTCGCCAATCCACAGCATGTGTGCCGAGCAATCGTAGTAATCGTTGGTCAAGCTGTCACGGCGGACGAAGGCCTGTTCGAAGTTCAGCAGCAAGGCTTCGTGGGCGGTGAAGAAACTGGTTTCGCGCAATTGTGGCGAAGTGTCCAGGCCACACGCGCGCATGAACGCCAGGGTTTCATCAATTCGGCCAGCCAATTGACTGTACTTGTCTGCCAGCGCCGAGTTGGCGATGAAATCCAGGTTCCATTGGTGCACCTGATGCAAATCAGCAAAACCGCCTTGGGCAAACGCACGCAGCAGGTTCAGTGTCGCGGTGGACTGGTGATAGGCCTGAAGCAAACGGTCCGGGTCCGGCACCCGGCTCTTTTGATCAAAGCCGATGCCATTGACGATGTCGCCCCGGTACGCGGGGAGCGTTACACCGTCGATGGTTTCATCGTTGGCTGAACGCGGTTTGGCGAACTGACCGGCCATGCGCCCGACCTTGACCACCGGGCAGCCGGCGGCGAAAGTCATAACAATCGCCATCTGCAGCAGCACTTTGAAGGTGTCGCGAATTTTCGCCGCCGAAAACTCGACAAAGCTCTCGGCGCAATCACCGCCTTGCAGCAAAAACGCCCGACCCTGGGTGACCTCGGAAAACTGCCGACGCAATTCACGCGCTTCCCCGGCGAACACCAGCGGCGGATAACTCGCCAGTGTCTGCTCGACCTGCAACAAATGCGCGGCGTCGGGGTATTGGGGTTGTTGCTGAATAGGCAGTGCCCGCCAGCTATCGGGGCTCCAGGGTTGGCTCATGTTGAAAATCCAGGTCAATGCAGTCGGACCGCCATGTTAACAGCCCCGGTGTTAGCAGGCTTGCTTGCCAATGGCTGCACAGACGACAATCCGCGCCTGATTGGCCCCGATACCCGGTCAATGCAGGAACGCGCTTGCCCGCGATCGGCTGCGAAGCAGTCGTAAACCAGGCACTCGATCCCTCCAGTGAGATGGAGTTCTATATTCTGGGAACGCTGCGCGCTCCATCGCGGGCAAGCGCGCTCCTACACATCTAGGTTAATTTCGCATCGTTTGACAGGAGAAGTAATGACTGAGGAGCGCGTCGAGCGTTTGCTGGCTGAAGTGCACGATGCCTTTGGCATGATCCGTGTGCTGGAAGTGGACGAGTATCGATTCCTGGAATTCGGCGATGCCATCGAGCAAAGCTGCACCTTCACGGCGGACCCGAGTTGGCTGGAATATGACTACACCCGCGCAATGTTTATTGCCGCGCTGTGTCACGAAGCACCGGAAAGCGCCTTGTTTCTGGGCCTCGGTGCAGGAACACTGACCCAGGCGTGCCTCAGGTTCCTGCCATTGGAAGACGTCGAAGCCATCGAATTGCGTCCGGATGTTCCGCGCCTGGCCATGGAATTTCTTGGTCTCGAAGACGACCCTCGTTTATATATCCGCATTGGCGATGCGCTGGAATTGCTCGACAGTGCCGAGTCCGCCGATTTGATCTTCGTCGACCTGTATACCGATCACGGCCCGGGTGTCGGTCATCTCGCTTGGAAATTCCTGGAAAACTGTCAGAAACGTCTGAATTCGGGCGGCTGGCTGGTCATCAATCAATGGGCGGCCGATGACGGTAAGCCCCTGGGTGCGGCGCTGCTGCGGGGCCTTTATCATCGCCATTATTGGGAGCTGCCGGTAAAGGAAGGCAACGTTATCCTTATGGTACCGGCTGACCTTGAACAGGTGATGGACCTGCAAGCGTTAACCGAACGAGCCGAGGCGCTGGCGCCGCGTTTGGGTTACTCACTGCTGCCGCTGATCAAAGCCATTCGCCCCGCAACCTGAGGCGCACAGCCGGCTGCATACGCAGTGGGGGTGAACCGGTTTAGCAGCCCGTCTCAACGAAGGCGGACGATTGGCTATCAGGTACGGACTCGGATTTGCACAACGCCTGAGTTGCACAGAGGCCCAGTCGTGGCTGTGCAAAAATAACCCTCACTTTTTCCAGTAATTCCGGTATAGTACGCGCCGGCCTTTAACCGGGCCCTCGTTACAGGTATTGCAATTCCCCGAAGCCAGCTTCGGCTGCTTGTCCGCTCTGCGGGCTATCCTTGACGATCCATTCATTCAAACGTTTTCGCAAATCCCCGCCGACAAAGCAGCCAGGGCGACTCTAGGGTCTTACACGGCACGCGCAGCTTTGGAACATGGGTCTTTGCGGATGCACTAGAGGCAGACCCATGACCCAGGAATTCGGCGGCTTCGCCGCTTTTGAACTTCATCCAAATATCCTCGCAGCCGTTATCGCAACGGGCTACGAAGAGCCTTCGGCTATTCAGCAGCAATCGATCCCGATCATCATGGAAGGCCATGACATGATTGGCCAGGCGCAAACCGGTACGGGTAAAACCGCTGCGTTCGCACTGCCAATCCTGCATCGCATCGACCCGGCAAAACGCGAACCACAAGCGCTGATCCTCGCGCCAACTCGCGAACTGGCCCTGCAAGTAGCCACCGCTTTCGAAACCTACGCCAAGCAAATGCCGGGCGTAACGGTTGTGGCTGTCTACGGCGGTGCGCCGATGGGCCCGCAGTTGAAAGCTATCCGTAATGGCGCGCAGATCGTTGTCGCCACGCCGGGTCGTCTGTGCGATCACCTTCGCCGCGACGAAAAAGTACTGGCTACCGTGAACCACCTGGTTCTCGACGAAGCAGACGAAATGCTGAAGCTGGGCTTCATGGACGACCTGGAAGTTATCTTCAAGGCTCTGCCACCGACTCGCCAGACCGTTCTGTTCTCGGCCACCTTGCCTCAATCGATCCGTGCCATCGCTGAACGCCATCTGCGCGATCCGAAGCACGTAAAGATTCAGACCAAGACCCAAACCGTTACCGCGATCGAACAGGCTCACCTGTTGGTTCACGCTGACCAGAAGACCTCGGCTGTTCTTAGCCTGCTGGAAGTTGAAGACTTCGACGCACTGATCATGTTCGTGCGTACCAAGCAAGCGACCCTGGACCTGGCCAGCGCCCTTGAAGCCAAAGGCTACAAGGCTGCCGCGCTGAACGGCGACATCGCTCAGAACCAACGTGAACGCGTCATCGAATCGCTGAAAGATGGCCGTCTGGACATCGTTGTTGCGACCGACGTTGCTGCCCGTGGCCTCGACGTACCGCGTATCACCCACGTGTTCAACGTGGACATGCCTTACGATCCAGAGTCCTACGTTCACCGTATCGGCCGTACTGGCCGTGCCGGTCGCGAAGGTCGTGCGTTGTTGCTGGTGACGCCTCGCGAGCGCCGCATGCTGCAAGTGATCGAACGTGTGACGGGCCAGAAGGTTGCTGAAGTCCGCCTTCCGGACGCTCAGGCCGTTCTCGATGCTCGCATCAAGAAGTTGACTAACAGCCTGACTCCGCTGGTTGCCGATGCTGAATCGACCCACGGTGACCTGCTGGATCGCCTGATCGCCGATATCGGTTGCAGCCCGCGTGCCCTTGCTGCTGCTCTGTTGCGCAAAGCAACCAACGGTCAAGCGTTGACCTTGGCTGCCATCGAACGTGATCGCCCACTGGTTCCGACCAGCGCACCACGTGAGCGCAGCGATCGTTCGTCGTCGAGCGAGCGTCCTGAGCGCAGCGGTGCTGATCGCGAGCGTCGCGCTCCGGTTCCGTTGGCTGAAGGCCGTGCTCGTTGCCGTACCGCGCTGGGTGCCCGTGATGGCATCGCTGCTAAAAACCTGTTGGGTGCAATCCTCAACGAAGGCGGCCTGGCCCGCGAAGCAATCGGCCGCATCCAGGTGCGCGACAGCTTCAGCCTGGTTGAGCTCCCGGAAGATGGCCTTGAGCGTCTGCTGACCAAACTCAAGGACACCCGCGTTGCAGGCAAGCAATTGAAGCTGCGTCGCTATCGCGAAGACTGATCTGCTCTTGAGCTGATCGAGTCTGAATAAAAAATCCCCGACTGGTTCGGGGATTTTTTTGTTTCGAGGATTCTGTAGGAGGTTCCGCCATGTCTCCGACGCCGCGCTGTCGCGCAGCAAACAGAGAGTGTGCATCACCTGGATGCTGGCGCCACCAGATGCTTCTGACGGCGCTTATCAATCAACAGAACCGCAAGGCATCAATTTCAACCAAACCGATAGATATCCATCCCCAACGCACCCATGGTAAATCCCTGATGCGCGATACTGAATTCCCCTCCCGCGCCGCGTGCAAAATAAAGGGGTAGCAGGTGCTCATCACTCGGATGGTTACGCGCCGCGCTGGGCGCCTGCCGCCGATAATCGTGCAGTGCCGCCTCATCACCGCTCGCCAGCTTATCCACCATCCAGTTACGAAACGCCAGTGCCCACGGCTCAATGCTTTCTGGCCCGGCGTGCCAGTCCAATTCGCCCAGGTTGTGGGTAATGCTGCCAGAACCAATCACCAGCACGTCTTGTTCTCGCAGGCTCGCCAATGCTCGGCCGACCCGAGTCTGAAGCGCCGGACCCAGACGGCTCGGCAACGACACCTGCACCACCGGAATATCGGCCTGGGGGTACATCAATGACAAAGGCACCCACACCCCGTGGTCAAACGGGCGCCGGGAATCAATGCGCGCGAGCAGCCCATCTGCTGCTAGCAACTCAACAACTTGCGCAGTCAATTCCGGCAAACCGGGCGCGGGGTACTGCACAGCAAACAACGCCGGCGGGAAACCGCCGAAGTCATGCCAGGTTTCCGGTTGCGGATTACCGTTTACCAGCAGTTCCTGACTTTCCCAGTGCGCCGACACGATCACAATGGCCCTTGGCTTGGGCATCTCGGCCGCGAGACGCAACAGGGCCGGACCGCTTGCGCCAGGTTCCAGCGCGAGCATTGGCGAGCCATGGGAGATAAACAAGCTAGGGAACATAGTCGGAGTCCTGAGCGTTAAGATGGCGTCATATTCAGGCAAAAGATTGATCTAAATCTAATATAAGTTTTAGCCTGATTTGATCGAATTATCAGGAGTCAGCATGCAACCGGAGTTTTGGCATAAACGTTGGGCAGCCAATCAGATCGGCTTTCACCTGCCGCAAGTTAATCCTTACCTGCAACGCTTCTGGCCTGGCCTTGAACTTACGTCCGGCGTTCGGGTGCTGGTGCCGTTGTGCGGGAAAAGCCCTGATCTGGCGTGGTTGGCGGGGCAGGGGTTCAGCGTCGTGGGTGTCGAGCTTTCGGAAAAAGCCGTGGACGATTTTTTCAGCGAGCAGCAGTTGACCGCGACCATCACCCGACGCGGGCCGTTCAAGGTTTACAGCGCCGAATCCATCGAGCTATGGTGCGGCGATTTTTTTGCCTTGACCGCCGCGGATGTCGGCGGGTGCGCGGGGCTTTATGACCGTGCGGCATTGATCGCCCTGCCACCCGAGATGCGCCAGCGTTATGCCAGGCACCTGGCATCCTTGCTTCCGACAGATTGCCGAGGGCTATTGATCAGCCTGGACTACCCGCAATCAGAAATCGACGGCCCGCCGTT
This sequence comes from Pseudomonas sp., assembly GCF_028293835.1. Taxonomy (GTDB): domain Bacteria; phylum Pseudomonadota; class Gammaproteobacteria; order Pseudomonadales; family Pseudomonadaceae; genus Aquipseudomonas. Next base: position 9,773 of record NZ_JAQGNX010000015.1, on the reverse strand, counting down.
TTCAGTGCCCGACGCCGAAGTGCAGCAATTGCTGGGAACGGATTGGCAGATCCAAACCCTGGAAACCTGCGATGTCCTCAGTGTCAGCGGCAAATTCGTCAGTGCGGGTGCTACACGGTTGGATGAGCAGGTTTATGGTTTAAAACGCGTTTAAGGCGCGGCACTGTTTTGCAGGTGGCGAACAAACGCATCAGAGCTATCTATCGAGCGTTGCATGTCCTTGAGCAAGTCATAGACGCTGTTTTGCAGATGACCGCTTTGGTCTTTCAGCGCCCCAATCGCTTGGGCGTTGAGGTTGTGTTTGAGGAACAGTACTTGATCGTGTAACACGTTCAGAACCGGTGGAATACGGCTCTCGGTGGCTTTCATGGTTGTCAATAACGCGCGGTATTCGGTTTGGGTTCGTTCCAGTTCCCTAGCGCTCGCCGCACGCAGGTCTTGGCTGGTGTATTGATCAAGCTCGCCATTCCATTCGTCAAACAACGCATCGGCAACGTTTTCAACCGAGTCGATCCGTTGATGAATGGCGTCAGCACTTTTTACACTGGCTTGATACTGATCGTTCAACGCGTCATAGCGTTTCTCGAGATCGCCACCGTCAAAATGTACGACGCGGCGATAGCTTTCCAGCGCGTTGGATAAATGCTTGCTGGTGTCCTTCTGCGCGTCCCGTGCGTCCTCGACCCGACCAGCCAACATCTGGCGTTTCGGAATGCCAGCTTTGTCCATGGCCGCGAAATACGCGCTTTGGCAGCCACTCAGAGCGAACAGGGCGATGCAAGCAAGGGCGAATTGGCGCATGGGCCGCTCCTAAATAAAGTGTTCCTTAATATTGATAGGCACCTTATTCCTGACCAAACAAAAAGGCGACTCGCGTCGCCCTTTGGTCATCGTGCATGAAGCTTATCAGCCAAGACGGCGAAGCGCCTCGATGCGGTCTTCCAGTGCCGGGTGGCTCATGAACAAGCCAGCCAAGCCGTGTTTAAGCCCGCCATTAATACCAAAGGCAGTCAGGCTGTCCGGCATCTGCACCGGCACGCCCTGTTCCGAACGTAAACGCTGCAAGGCGCCAATCATTGCGGTGGTGCCTGCCAGTCGAGCACCGGCTTCGTCTGCGCGGTATTCGCGTTTACGCGAGAACCACATGACGATAGAGCTGGCGAGGAAGCCCAGGACCAATTCGGCAAAAATAGTCGCGATGTAATAAGCCATGCCTTGGCCTTCTTCATTTTTGAAGATCACCTTGTCGACAAAATTACCGATGATCCGTGCGAAGAACATCACAAAGGTGTTCACCACGCCCTGCACCAAGGCCAGGGTCACCATGTCGCCGTTGGAGACGTGGCCTATTTCGTGGGCCAGCACCGCCTTGACTTCATCGGGCGAAAAACGCTCGAGCAAACCCTGGCTCACCGCAACCAGGGCGTCGTTCTTGTTCCAGCCCGTGGCAAATGCGTTGGCCTCGTAGGCAGGGAAAATGCCGACTTCGGGCATTTTGATACCGGCATCGCGGGACAGTTGCTCAACCGTTTGCAGCAGCCATTGTTCGTGGCGGGTGCGGGGCTGAGTAATGATTTGCGTGCCGGTACTCATCTTCGCCATCCACTTGGAGATGAACAGCGAAAACAGCGAACCGGCGAAGCCAAACACAGCACAGAAGATCAATAGCTGATTAAGGTTCAGATCAACCTTATTGGCCGCCATTATCCCGTTAAAGCCAAAAAGGCTCAGGGTAATGCTCGCTATGAGCACGACCGCCAGGTTTGTGGCCAAAAACAGCAAGATGCGCATCATGGTTGAAACGTTCTCCTCATGAAAAATGTAACGTATGCGGGGTATATAAGGCGATGCCCACTGCTATTCAACAGACGGACTATTTCAAACTGTGTCGCCTGTTCGCTATTGGCTGCGAATCCGCGCGCCCGAACAACCCGCGAGCCAGAGCAGTGCGCGGTTGATCGGGGGCACGAGGCATGCTGTGCGGCCTGTTCAGGCCACACGAAAGGTAGGCGCGCTGATTGCTTACTGACGATACGTCTTGAGAAAATTACCAATCCTGCCGATGGCCTGATCGAGGTCGTCGACGCGCGGTAGCGTGACGACACGGAAATGATCCGGCCACGGCCAGTTGAAAGCCGTGCCTTGAACCACCAGCAGTTTCTCCGACAGAAGCAAGTCGAGGACAAACTTCTCATCGTTATGGATCGGGCAGATTTTCGGGTCGATGCGCGGGAAAGCGTACAGCGCGCCCATGGGCTTGACGCAACTGACACCGGGAATGTCGTTGAGCAATTCCCAGGTTCGGTTGCGCTGCTCCAGCAGGCGGCCAGCAGGCAACACCAAATCATTGATGCTCTGATAGCCGCCCAGTGCGGTCTGAATCGCGTGTTGGCTCGGCACGTTGGCGCACAGGCGCATGTTGGCCAGCATGTCGATGCCTTCGATGTAGCTCTGGGCGTTATGTTTGGGCCCGGAAATCGCTACCCAGCCAGAACGGAAGCCGGCGACGCGGTAGGACTTGGACAGGCCGTTGAACGTTAGGCACAGCAGGTCTGGGGCCAATGACGCGGTGGCGATATGGACAGCGTCGTCATAGAGAATCTTGTCGTAGATTTCATCGGAGAACACCACCAGGTTGTGCTGGCGGGCAATTTCAAGCATGCCCAGCAACACTTCCTTCGGGTAAACCGCGCCGGTCGGGTTGTTCGGATTGATGATGACCATGGCCTTGGTATTTGGCGTAATCTTGGCCTTCATGTCTTGCAGGTCTGGCCACCAGTACGTCTGTTCGTCGCACAGGTAATGCACCGGATTGCCGCCAGCAAGGCTCACGGCCGCGGTCCACAGCGGGTAGTCCGGGGCCGGGATCAACACTTCGTCGCCATTGTTAAGCAGCGCCTGCATCGACATCACGATCAGCTCGGAAACACCGTTGCCCAGGTAAATGTCTTCGATGCCGACGCCTTCGACCTGTTTCTGCTGGTAGTACTGCATCACTGCCTTACGTGCGCTGAACAAGCCTTTCGAGTCGCTGTAGCCCTGTGCGGTCGGCAGGTTGCGGATCACGTCCTGCAGGATTTCGTCCGGCGCTTCGAAACCAAACGGCGCCGGGTTGCCGATATTCAGCTTGAGGATGCGATGCCCTTCCTCCTCCAGACGCTTGGCATGCTTGAGCACTGGCCCGCGTATGTCATAACAGACGTTGGCGAGCTTGTTCGATTTGCTGACCTGCATGGTGATTGATCCCGAAAATGGACGGTCCAGTGTATTCACACAACCTGGCTCGCCGAGCAGAACGCCATGAAAATGGATTTGTATGCATGAAACGTGGATGACAGACTGGCGCCTAACGAGGCGCAATCATACGTGCCGCCCGATCCTTGGAAAAGATACAGATCGGGCTTTTTAAGCTTTGGAGGTGTACCCGTGGAAAAGCTGGAAAAAACCCGCGAAGAATGGCAAGCGATGCTTGATCCGGAGCAGTACAACGTCTGTCGCCTGAAGGGGACCGAACGGCCCTTTTCCGGTAAGTACAACAGCACCAAGACCGCTGGCGTCTACCACTGCGTGTGCTGTAACGAGCCGTTGTTCGACTCCGAAACGAAATTTGATTCCGGCTGCGGTTGGCCGAGTTTTTACGCGCCCCTTGAAGGCAGCGCGGTGATTGAAATCCGCGACATGACTCACGGGATGATCCGTACCGAAGTGGTGTGCGCCAAATGCGATGCGCATTTGGGCCACGTGTTTCCAGACGGTCCGCCCCCAACCGGTTTGCGCTACTGCATCAATTCGGTGTGCCTGGATCTGGTCCCGCGCGAGTAAGCGGGCGTTGGGCTAACCTGTTATGGCGTGATATCGGCGGGATGAATTAAATTGTGCGCAAGTCAATTGCGCACTATGTTTCCTGCACATTCCTCTGCTTTCGAAGGTGCTGCCATGAGCGAAAATCTGCTGACAATTCCGTGTACCACCATAAAAGGTGAGCAGAAAACCCTGGCAGACTTTGCGGGCAAGGCGGTGCTGGTGGTCAATACCGCCAGCAAGTGCGGCTTCACCCCGCAGTACAAGGGCCTTGAGCAGCTGTGGCAGACCTATAAGGATCAAGGGTTGGTGGTGCTGGGTTTCCCGTGCAACCAGTTCGGCCACCAGGAGCCGGGCAATGAAGGCGCGATATCGGAATTCTGCGAATTGAATTTCGGGGTGAGTTTCCCGCTGTTCAAGAAGATCGACGTCAATGGCAGCGACGCCCATCCGTTATTCGTCCAGCTGAAAAAGCAGGCGCCCGGCGTATTGGGCTCGGAGCGTATCAAGTGGAACTTCACCAAGTTCCTGATAGGCAAAGACGGCAAACTGGTGAAGCGCTTCGCACCGCTGACCAAACCCCAGGACCTGACCAGCGACATTGAAGCGCTGCTGAGGTAATCCCTGGTGCTGGTCGATTGCCTCGCCAACCCGTTGGCTTCCAGGTTCATTCCACGACTGCTGGCGTCAGCCACTGATCCAGCAAACTGACCAGCTCTTCCCGGCGAAAGGGCTTGGCCAGGTAGTCGCTCATGCCGGCCGCACGGCAGCGTTCGCGCTCTTCGGGCATGGCGTTGGCGGTCAGGGCAATGATGGGCAGGTTTGGCCAGCGTCCGCTCTGGCGAATTTGCCGGCTGGCTTCATAACCATCCATCACCGGCATATTGCAGTCCATCAGCACCAGATCGAAGCGCAGTAGCTCAAGCTGTTCAAGTGCCTCTGCGCCATGGCCGCTGACAATCACCTCGCACCCCAGTTTACCCAGCATGCCTTTGGCCACCAGTTGATTCACTGGGTTGTCTTCCACCAGCAGAATTCGCGCGCGGTGGGTCGCCGCCTGGTCGCGCAACCGCAGCTCTTGAGTAATGTGCTCTTCGGGTTGCAGCGTGCGGCTCAGGGTCTGATAAAGAGCGTTGCGGGCCAGGGGCCGTGCTTGTTGATGCAACGGGGCAAGGGCGCTGACCTGTTCGCTGGGCATGAAGTTGCCATAAGCGGTCACCAGCAGGATCGGCGCGGAGATGGCGGGGCGTAAGCCAAACAGGCATTCCGGACAGTCAGTAATCAGCAGGTCCGGGTCGAGGCCGAACAAGCTGTCGCCTATGCCGCTACGCTGGTAATCAATACCCCATCCCGGCAGCAGGCTCGCCAGTAGTTCAGCCAGACCGCTGTCGGCAGCGCTGACCGCGACCACCCGGCCTTTGAGTTTCCCCAACACCGGCGCAGGTGTGTGGGTGATCAACGGCAGCTCCGCGCTAAAGCGGCTGCCGAAGCCCAACTCGGACGTCACGCTCAGTCGGCCTTGCATTGCGCCACACAGGTTGTGGGTCAGCGCAAGGCCCAGGCCGGTGCCGCCGTACAGGCGTGTGATGCCTGCCGCTTGGGTAAAAGGTTGGAATATTTTCGCCTGATCAGCTGCGGCGATGCCGATGCCGGTATCAGAAACGTCGATTCGAATGCCGCCCTCCTGTGTTGTCAGGCAGACGTCTACACGGCCAAAACGCGTAAACTTCAATGCGTTGGAAAGCAGGTTGCTGACGATCTGCCGCACGCGGGTAGGATCGCCAAGGACCAGGGATGGAAACAGCGGGTCGATCAGGCAGACTAACTCGACAGCGGGCGCTGCGTTTTGCGAGAGTAGATTGGCCGTGTCTTCGATCAGCGCGCCCAGATCGAAGGGGATATGTTCCAGCTCCAATTGGCCCGCATCGAACTTTGACAGGTCAAGGATATCGTTGAGCAACTCTACTAGCACCTTGCCCGAGTCGTGGGCAATGGACAGTTGCTGACGTTGCTCCGGGTTGAGCGGGCTATCGAGGGACAGCGAAAGCATTCCCAGCAAGCCGTTGAGTGGCGTGCGTATTTCATGGCTCATGTTTGCCAGGAACGCTCCGCGCGCATGGGCCATTTCTACCGCAATACTGCGCGCGGCCTGTAACTCATCGTTGGATTGAGTGAGGCGGGTGTTACTGGCCTTGAGCTCTGTTGTGCGCGCCGAGACGATATTTTCCAGCTCATTTAAATGATCGATCACACTGTTTTCAGCAGCGCGGCGTCGGTCGAACTCGCTAGCCACCATGTCGAACTGCTGATTCGCTACGCGCACCAGTACACCAATTTCATCCAGCTCATGGCCGGGCGGGCAGGGCAAAGATGAGTGCAGCGGCCGTCGCGGATCGCTTTCAGCCAGCGCCGTAATCACCCTGACCAGCGGCTTGGTGAGGGTCATGTAGTACAGCAACATCAAAATCCCGGACAGCAGCAGGCTACGGGTAAAACCGGTAACAAGGGTAATGCCGGCGCGTTGTAGGAAATGACTGCCGAACGCGAACGTGTCCACGGTCAGGCGCAGGGTGCCCATGGCCTCGGTGGGCATGTGGTCAAGGTGCAAGGAATCCTCGAACTTACGGCTTGCACCAAACAGGGCGTCGCTGACCATGCGGTAGCGGTTTTGCGCCGGGGGACGTTCAACGCTGGCCAGGGTTATGTCATTGTTGTCGGCGATTCGAACGCCAATAACGGCGGGCGAGTGCAGCAGCCCAAGGACCAGCTCCTGTGCCAGTTCCGCATCAATGTTGTAGGCGATGCGCGAAGCCGGATTGTGACTGATTTCCAACAAAGAACGAATTTCACGATCGATCGATGCGTCTTCGCTGGCATAATCGAAAGCGATTTGACCCAGACTTAGCAGGGTCCCCAGCATGAAGCCAACCAGCACTGTCAATCGTGCTTGCTTGAATGACAGGCGATGGATGAACGATATATCCATAAGGGCAGAGCCAATTCTAGTGTTCCGTCACGAGGAGCATAGCTGATTGAGCTTTGCCTTTTATCAGTTTAATTAAGGAGACATTGTGGACTCTCGGTTAATTGCATTTCTCGAGCGTGCCGACGCAGTACTGGCGCGATTGGAGCCCTTGTTGCCGGCGCTTCGCCAGCCCGTCGACTGGTCCGGCACCCTTGCAGCACGCTGGGTAAAGGAAGGTCGTACGGGCTATCTGATGCCGCTGGAAGTCAGCCTCGACATGCGCCTTTCTGACCTGATTGGCGTTGATCGTCAGCGCGACCAGTTGTCGCGCAACACCCAACAGTTCATCGATGGCCTGCCGGCCAACCACGCTTTGCTCTGGGGCTCACGGGGCACTGGCAAGTCATCGCTGGTTCGCGCACTGCTCGCAGAAAATCATGCGGACGGCCTGCGTCTGATTGAGATTGAGCGTGACCACCTGGCGGATTTACCCCGGGTTGTAGAGCAATTACAGAAGCTGCCACAACGTTTCGTGTTGTTTTGCGATGACCTGTCGTTCGAAGCGGGCGAGAGTGATTACCGGGTGCTTAAAAGTGTGCTCGACGGTTCGCTGGAACAGGCGCCCGACAACGTGCTGCTGTATGCCACGTCCAACCGTCGCCATTTGGTGCCAGAGAAGGCCAGCGATAATGAAAACTGGAAACAGGTCGATGGCGAAATTCACCCGAGCGAAGGCGTGGAAGACAAGATCGCCTTGTCCGACCGTTTCGGCCTGTGGCTGTCGTTCTATCCGTTCACCCAAGAGCACTTCTTGAATGTGGTTGAGCACTGGATCGGTGAATTGGCCGCCAAGTCCGGGCTCAAGTGGCAGCGCGACGAAGAATTGGACATCACCGCAGTGCGCTGGGCCACCGGGCGCGGTAACCGCAATGGCCGCTGTGCGTATCAATTTGCCCGGTATTGGGTAGGGCTTCAGCTTTTGGAGCAGCAGGCATGATCGACTTAAAAAGCGCCGGCGCAGGCCTCGATGGCTACACCTTGCTGGTTGCACAGCTGGAATCATTGTTGGCGGACGAGCGTGACTTCATCGCCAATGCCGCGCAGTTTTCGGCATTCCTGTTCAGTCAGCTCGATGACCTTAACTGGGCCGGTTTTTACCTGGCCCGTGGCGATGAGCTGGTACTTGGCCCGTTCCAGGGCCAGATCGCCTGCGTGCGAATTCCATTTGGGCGTGGCGTTTGCGGCACGGCAGCGGCCACTCGCCTCACTCAGCGAGTAGAGGACGTCCATGACTTCGACGGACACATCGCCTGCGACAGCGCTTCCGCCAGCGAACTGGTAGTGCCGTTGATAAAGGACGGAGAGCTGATTGGCGTGCTGGATCTGGACAGCCCACGCGTTGGGCGTTTTTCTGAAGAGGATCGGGCGGGGGTTGAACAGTTGGTAGCGGTCTTTCTTAAGCTCACGACCTGCCAGACACTTTAGCTGTAGGCAATACGGCCAGGGCAGACAAGCGCAAGGGTTGTCTGCCCCACACCGGCATCAGTCGTAAACGGCTTTCTTTTTCCATTCGGCTTGTTCGTCGGCGACTTTCAGGCCGTCGGTCAGTTCGTTCTCTTCGCCTTCGACCAGTTCAATATTGGTCAGCACCATTGAGTTGGAGCGCGCCAGCATCTTTTGCATGTACTTGAGCTGTTCGGCATAAACCGCTGGCTCCGGCTGTTTACTCAAGTACTGCACGCCACGCTCGTATGCCAGACGTGCCTGACCAGGTTGTTCCTGGGTAAACGCCAGTTGCCCGAGGTTATTGAAGAATTCGATGTGCAGCATGACCAATATGTGGCGAATCTGCTTTACCCAATGCTTGGCTTCGGCGGTCGGCAAAAAACCATCGTGAGCGGCGCGGGTCACCTGGCCATGTAACGCTTCCAGTAAAAAGCGCACATCTTTGGCCTTGGCCTCGGTTTGAATCGGGCTCGGCGGGTTGTTGATTGGAATGTCGTTGCCTTTATCGATCAGCGCGGTCAACGCAGCGATACGCCCCTGGAGCGCGCTGTTGCCGCGATTCAGCCCGAGCATGCGTTGATTGACGTTGAGCTCCAGGCGCGTCAGCAGCAGCTTGAGGTCGGGCGTCATTAACTGACCGGGGAACGTTTCGGTGATCTCGCCGCAGCGACGCAGGCGATCATCCAGCTCGATCCTGGCACGAGCCCGTTCCAGCTTCTTGTTTTCGGCCACGTGGTTAAGGAAGCCGATGGCTATCAGAATGGCAATGCCGGCGACAATCAGTAGGGCGATTATGAGTGGTGTCACCGTTATAACCTCGTTCAGGTAATGTGCAGGCGGAGTGTAGTGGTAAAAGCTGATTGACCGATAGGTGCAACGGTCGTTCGTCAAACTAACGGCGCTGATTATCCGGCGCGCCTATAAAGGCATCAAGCGTCAATGCACAGCGAATGCATGGCGAAGTCATTGATTTAGATATATTTATAGATTGGGGTTGACGACCTGCCCCTGCATCCATAGAATGCGCGCCACTTACAGCGTAAAGCACACAGCGAAGCGCAAATAAGTAGTGAATGTTGTACGTGTGTCCCCTTCGTCTAGTGGCCTAGGACACCGCCCTTTCACGGCGGTAACAGGGGTTCGAGTCCCCTAGGGGACGCCATTAAGCGGGAATAGCTCAGTTGGTAGAGCACGACCTTGCCAAGGTCGGGGTCGCGAGTTCGAGTCTCGTTTCCCGCTCCATTTTTAAGCAGTCTTGTTTTCGGACAGGGCTGGTGAAACCAAGACAAGGTTTTCGGATCGTGTTTTGGACACTGGGACATACAGCGTATGTTCCGGGCAGCGTCCCCTTCGTCTAGTGGCCTAGGACACCGCCCTTTCACGGCGGTAACAGGGGTTCGAGTCCCCTAGGGGACGCCATTTGCGGGAATAGCTCAGTTGGTAGAGCACGACCTTGCCAAGGTCGGGGTCGCGAGTTCGAGTCTCGTTTCCCGCTCCATTT
>NZ_JAQGNX010000006.1 GCF_028293835.1 Pseudomonas sp. | reverse complement strand
TGATGCGCGTAACGTTGCAGCCGTCAGGTGCGGTACTAGAGATGTTGCCCGGCGAGCGAATACTCGACGCTGCACAACGCCTCGGTTATGACTGTCCGCAGAGCTGCCGAAATGGCAATTGCCATATCTGCGCGGCGTTGTTGGTCGAGGGCCGGGTGTCACAGGCGGGTGAGACGCGCGACCATGGCGAGTTTTACGCCTGCCTGGCCGAACCGCTGGAAGACTGCGTGGTGATGTGGGACGGCGTGTTGGCGCGTAACGAATTGCCGTTGCGCAAGTTGGCGTGTCAGGTCACCGAGTGCGTCGATGTCGGCGGCGACGTATGGCGCATCCGCCTGCGAGCACCTGCTGGCAAACCCCCGCGTTATCACGCCGGGCAGTACCTGATGATCGAGCGCGAAAACGGAGAGAAATCGGCGTTCTCAATGGCTTCGTCGCCACATCGGGGCCGTGATCTTGAGATGCACGTGCTGGCCCGTGAGGCCAGCGCGTTGAGCCTGATCGCGCAGCTACAACGCAACAGCATGGTCAACGTCGAATTGCCTTATGGCGATTCACACCTTGCCGATCTGCCGGAAGGCCCGCTGGTGTTGATTGCCGCAGGGACCGGCATGGGCCAGATGCAAAGCCTGATCGAGCATTGTCGCGCCGAAGGTTTTCCACACCCTGTGCACTTATATTGGGGCGTTCGGCGGCCAGAAGAATTCTACGAGATGCCTCACTGGGACGAGTGGAAGCAACTGCCCAACCTGTTCTTGCATAAAGTCGTCAGCGATTTATGCGGCTGGGAAGGGCGCTGCGGCATGCTGCACGAAGCGGTCTGCGAAGACATCAGCGATCTGTCGTCGGTAATTGTGTACGCCAGCGGCTCGCCGAACATGGTTTACGCCACCCTCGATGCATTGGTCAGCGCCGGAATGGACGCGCACCAAATGCACGCCGATGTATTTGCCTACGCGCCCAGAGGTTGATGCGCTTTATTTAATTTAGAACCGAACCCCGACGTTCACCATTGTTGCCGAAAGCCCCAATAACACCGCCTCGGCCGTGACAGGGCCCAGATGGACCCCTGCCGATGGAATAATTACCGGCGCGATGCCAAAGCGGTTGAAAGGAATCTTGTCGCGATATTCACCGCGATAGCCATGCATGAGCCCCCCTGACACTTTTACGTAGACCGGATAGTCCGCACTGTCGAAGCGTTTGCCGATATATCCATACGTCGATTGCTGGTCATAAGAATTGCGAAACGTCGCCACTCCGTAAAGCAATCCTGATCCCTCGTTGCGCTCAAGACCGATCAGTTGTTGCCGATTGTTATGATCTGGATCAGGGGAAAAGTGCCGCGTATAAGCGCTGGTTTGTAGTAACCAAAAGCCATCTTGGCTCTGCTGCAGCGCTTCAGTCGCCTCGATTCCCGTTGACGCGGTTAGCAGCCCGATCAGAACCGAAAGTGTGAATGAACCTTTTTTCATCTTTATCTCCTCGGCATTCGGTAGCCAGGGGCGGCTTTATACGCACCTGTCTGGTTGCTTGATAGGGTGTCCTGCCGACAAAGGATGTAGGAGTTTTCCGATATGGTCGGGCGGTCGGCGAGTGAGTGGGGAAGCGGACTTGCCCTGACAGGCGTTGACACTTTTCGTCGGAGGCTATTCGATTTTGGTATTTAGGATCGACGGTTAACGCATCTAAGCTATAACCGTGACCGATGAATAAGCCGCAGCGTCTTTGTTTTCACTACCGCCTGGAAGAACAACGCAGGCAGTGGAGTACAAATTGCATAAAGAATCAGGTCAGCGACAACTGGTGTGGCAATGCCAGAGGGGAACGTAATGGGGAACGAACTCAATAGTTTGATCACGGCTGACCATCTCGGCCTTGAGCTTAGCTACCCGCCGGTTATTGACATAGGCCCGCAACTGACTCGCGAACAACTGCTTGGCTCGATGCAAGCCACCATGCTGCTGCATAAAGGCGGTCCGGTGTGGCTGTTCGCTTATGGATCGCTCATTTGGCGTCCAGAATGCTCCGCCGTGGAGCGTCAGCGCGGACGGGTGCACGGTTATCATCGCGGTTTGTACCTTTGGTCCCACGAACACCGCGGCACTCCAGAGCTTCCTGGCCTGGTATTCGGCCTCGATCGCGGCGGCTCATGCAGCGGGTTTGCTTACCGCTTGCCCGACGAATGCCTACAAGAATCACTGCTCGCCCTGTGGCAGCGCGAAATGCCGTACCCCTCTTATCGCCCCCACTGGTTAAGCTGCCGTCTCGAAGACGGCACCCGCGTCCAGGCATTAGGCTTCGTACTGGAGCGCCACCTGCCTAGCTACGCCGGCAACCTGCCCGACAACATCCTCAGCCAGGTACTGGCCAGCGCCACCGGCCGCTATGGCACCACCCGCGATTACGTCGAACAAACCGCCAACTGCCTGCGCAGACACGCCATGCCGGACTTGAACCTGGAAGCGACGCTCAAGCGTTGTGGACAGGGCGCTGAAATTCGCGTGGCTTGACCGCACATCGACTGCATTGATCCCGCATAAGATTTGACTTGATCGTGGATTGGGTGGGAGCGAACTTGTTCGCGAACAATACGGCACGGTATATCGAAAATATTTGAGAAACGTCCTACATCCAAACGGGAAGCGTCAGGATTAACATCATTCTACAAGCTAATTATCATTCTTGACCCACGAAATAGGTGCCAAGAATGAAGATCTGTCTGTGTTTGTTACTGATGTTGCTTTCATTGATAGCGAAAGCGGAAAAGCCTCTGCTTATTCCGCTCAATACGCCGAGCCCAAAATATCCTGAGCAGTTGAAGCATGAGAGTGTGTTCGGAAATGTCGTGGTACGTATTTCAATACAGTTCGATGGGGTGGTGGTAACTGCCGTGACAACCTAGGCGCAATTTATGTCGGTTATTTTCCACATGACATTAGAAAGTTCCTTTGATCACAATCATCAATATTATTGCAGCGCCCGTCAGCGTCAGCGTTATGCAAAATTCATTGTAGGAGCGGGCTTGCTCGCGATGGACCTCGAAGCCGCCCCCAATGTCCAAACCGGTTTTCACAGGGAAATTAAATTGCTTCATTAACGACTGCTATGCAGTTGGTCGCGAGCAGGCTCTCTTCTGCAACGGATCCTAACCCGTTGTCAGTTTTCCAAATACTTGCCTTTCTGATTCCAACCCTCCCATGGAGAGCTTTTTTTCAGATGGATCCTACATCCGGGCAAGAAGGTTACGCCTATATTTTGCAATCACATCGCATTATCATTTCGTTCGCTATATTTAAGCACGAATGGAGGAGGGGTGAAAATGAAGTTGGCAATGTGTGCCTTAGTTATGCTGTGGCCGACAGTTGTGCCGGCGCACAATATTGAGCTTGTTCCGGTCTATAAGCCCGACCCCGTTTACCCTGACAAGTTGAAGAGTTCCAAAGTGGAGGGGGCGGTGAAAGTCTATTTCATAGTCGCCGCCAACGGCGTGGTGAAAACCGCCGAAATATTCGAAGCCTCCCACACCGAATTTGCCGAGTCTGCTTTGCAAACAGTATCAAGTTGGCGGTTTGAGCCATGGTCCATGGAAAACGATAGTCCATCGGAAATCGAAGCCATGGCCCCGGTGCTATTTTACTTTGATAAAGCGCAATGAAATGATAAGGCGCAAAGGTCTTCTGTAGAAGCTAGCTTGTTAGCAAAGATTTAACATGGTGGGTCACATACGGCGCCTCGCCAACCAGTTGGCTCCTACAGGGGGGGGCGCGTGCGCATATTGGAAAATACATAACAATCTGGTGGGCGCTAGTTAATTCGCGAATGGGTGTAGCGCTGCGACCCGATAAAGCTTCCCGAATGAATTCGGTCCCACGGGGGGAATGGGGTAATAGTTATTCATTAACTCCCGAGCCGCCATTGCGGCAGCCCAGGCTTAAATCGCAGTTACCTGACTTGGACAACTACCTTCCCGACCGCTTTCCGCTGCGCCAACGAATCAATTGCCTCTCCGGCCTTTTCCAACGGATAAACCTGCGATACCAACGGCTTCAACTTTCCCTCCGCATACCAAGCAAACAACTGCTGAAAGTTCGCGGCATTATCCTGCGGCTGCCGCTGCGCAAAAGACCCCCAAAAAACCCCTACCACCGAGGCGCCTTTTAACAACGCCAAGTTCACCGGTAATTCAGGAATACGCCCGCTGGCAAACCCCACCACCAATAACCGGCCATTCCAGGCAATGGACCTCACTGCCTGATCAAAAAGATCACCGCCAACTGGATCATAAATAACATCAACACCGACCCCGTTGGTAAGCCGTTTGATTTCCTCCTTGAGGTTGGTCTCGCTGTAGTTGATCAACTCATCTGCGCCTGCGGCCTGAGCCACGGCGAGTTTTTCGGCGCTGCTCGCGGCGGCGATGACTCTGGCGCCCATGGCTTTACCAATTTCGACGGCAGCGAGGCCTACGCCACCTGAGGCGCCTAACACTAGCAACGTTTCGCCGGGCTGCAGGTTGGCGCGTTGTTTGAGCGCGTGCATGGAGGTGCCGTAGGTCATGCTGAAACCGGCGGCGGTGATGTAGTCCATTGCCTCAGGAATAGGCAGCACGTTGTAGCCTGCTACTGCGATTTGTTCTGCAAAGCTGCCCCACCCGGTCAGTGCCATGACTCGGTCACCGACTTTCAGGTGGCTTACCTTTTCGCCGACGGCTGAAATCACGCCTGATGCTTCGCCGCCCGGTGAGAAAGGGAAAGGCGGTTTGAATTGGTATTTGCCTTCGATGATGAGCGTGTCCGGGAAATTGACCCCCGCCGCATGCACGTCCAGGACGATTTCGTTTTTCTTCGCTTCTGGACGGGCGACTTCTTCCAGCACCAATGTTTCGGCGGGACCGAACGCTTTGCACAGCACGGCTTTCATCGGGCTATTCCTTTTCGAGTGATGGCCGATAAGTGTAGATAAGCGGGTTTCTGGGTCAATCAGAATGCCGGAGCCATATAAGCAGCCATAAGTTGCAGTAAGCTACGCAGCAAATCGGAAGAGGTGTGAACTGTGAAAGCGTGGACCATCATGTTGTTGGCTTTTTCACTGCCCATAGTGGCGATGGCCGAAGAGTCTAAAGAGGGCGATGCCGGCAAAGTCGCGTATGTCAGCCTCAGCCCAGCGCTTGTCGGCAATTATGGCCTTGATGGCGGACCGAAGCTGCACGTCTACAAAGCCGATATCGCTTTGCGGGTCACAGGTGCCGATGCCGAGAAGTCCGTGAGGCACAACGAACCGCTGATTCGTAACCAATTGGTTGCGTTGTTCGCCCAGCAGACCGTCGACGACATGAACAGTGTCGAGGCCAAGGAAAAGCTGCGTCAGGAAGCGCTGAAGCAAACCCGGCAAGTTATGAATGACGAAGAGGGCAAGCCTGTTGTTGAAGACCTGCTCTTCAACAACCTGATCATTCAGTAACTGCGCTCAACGTAAAGCCAGGATCGCTTGCCATTGTTCGGCGGTCACTGGCATCACCGAAAGCCGGGTGCCTTTTTGTACCAGCGGGAGTTGTTCCAGCGCTTTTTGCTGCTTCAAGAAGCTGATTTTCAGCACTTGGGGAAAAGCTTCGATGAAGCTGACATTCACCGCACTCCAACGATTCTTGTTTTCGCTGGATTTAGGGTCGAAGTACTTGCCACCGGGGTCCAGAGCACTCGGATCCGGATAGGCGACATCGACAATACGGCCAATGCCGACAATCCCGGGTTGCGAGCAGCTGGAGTGGTAGAAAAAGAAGGTGTCGTCAGACGCCATGGCGCGGATGAAATTTCGTGCCTGGTAATTGCGCACGCCGTCCCAGCGTGTTTCGCCCAAGCGTTGAAAGTCTTTGATCGAGAGTTCTTGCGGCTCCGATTTCATCAGCCAGTAGGCCATGGTTGGTGCTCCTTCATCGGGGGGTTGGTAATGTGTAAGCAATTTTATGACAAACCGACGGTCGGTTGACGCCATCATTTGCGCGCGCCTCAATGTTGTCGGAGAATGCCCGGGATTTTAAGCATCGCGTTGCCGCACCGCCTATAAAAAAGCCGTGCTTGCAGCGCATTGATTTGCCCAAGGGGGGCAATCGATGAAACGCAAACCGGATATATTGTGGATTCTGGCTTTTTTGTTCGGTTTGGGTGTAGTAACTACCGGCTACGCGCAGAGTTTGTGGACAAATAAAGCAGACGCCCCTGTCGAGATTTCTCAGCAACAACAGCAGTCTCAACAACAGAAACCGCAGAAACCGACGCGTCATTGATTGACCTTTTCGACGCTGCTATCAACGGCAGCGTCTAGCCCCGCTCTTCGTTCTTCACGCCGTACCAGCGCTTATCGGTCACGGTGCCTTGCATAGGTACGTCCCAACTTGCCTGGGCCAATCTATGGACCTTTTGACATTCGTGGGCCAATCCGAGCAATACCGGCTTCTGCCAGTTTTTTCTGCGGGATTGATACGCAAGGCTGCGGTCGTAAAAACCACCGCCCATGCCCAGCCGACCGCCCAGCTCATCAAACCCCACCAACGGCAAAAGAATCAAATCCAGTGCCCACACAACACGTTGCCGGGCAAGGTTGACGCGCGGCTCGGGGATGCGAAAACGGTTAGGTATGAATTTTTCCCCGGGCCGTACGCGCTGAAAAACCATCTTGGTTCTTGGCCAGGCACTCAGCACAGGCAGATAGGTTTTTTTGCCGCGTCTTTGGGCAGCACGCAGCAGCATACGGGGATCAATTTCGCCGTCATTGGGAATGTATAGCGCGATGTGTCTGGCGCGGCGAAACAGAGGGTTTTGCGAGAGCTGACGGTACAGGCCGCGGGCGGCTTGGCGTTGCTGAGTGCGGTTTAAAGCGCGGCGGGTTTTGCGCAACTGGGTACGCAGTTGCTGGCGCGAAAGAGGCGCGGGACTGGTCATTCAGGCTGGTCCAGAGTCGGCTGATCCCGAAATAAATAAATCGGGGCTGACTGCCGATTCGTAAAAACCATCGCCAGACAGCAAACTGGCAATGGACTAAAAATTAGACTCCCCGACGAACCGCTGTCGGTGTAGCCCTTGAACCCGAAAGTTCAAGGTGGAGATTGCAGGAGGACTTAAGGCTTTCCGTCAAGCGGACATGCACACCGTCCCCAACGTGCAACCCCCGTGGTTGTGCGTATCGGCTCAGGGACATGACCGACTGGC
>NZ_JAQGNX010000170.1 GCF_028293835.1 Pseudomonas sp. | reverse complement strand
GACGTTCCGCGCAATATTTACGCAAACGGTTCAGATCAGGCTGGGCACCCGCCAAAATCAGCGCCGTCTCACCGCCTGCCGAATAACCGATTACACCCACTTGCTGCGCGTCGACGTAAGGCGAAAGCATCGGGTCAATCAACGCTGCGCTGATGGCCTCTGAGATTTGCAGGGGACGTCCGTAGAGATTGCTCAAGCTGCCTAAACGGCTGTGATCCAGATAGTTGTCGCCGGGGTGAATCACCGCCACCACGATAAAGCCCTTGCGCGCCAAAGACGTAGCGAGATCATGCAGCGCCAGTGGGGTTCCGGTGTTGCCATGGGACAGCATTAATAGCGGGAATCGACCCATGGCGATGTCAGCGTCTTCCCTGGCATCTATCAGGTAGCCATCAACTCGATTGGTCGTTGTTTCTGCGGTAGAAGGATAAAACGCAAGGGCCTGCATCGGCTGCAGATCCAAAGGATCGAGAAACGTCAGTCGGTGAAATCCAGCGCTCCAATGCTCAGCCGCTTCGACTTGCACCGAAATCAGGCTGGTAACCATACAAAACACTAACAGCGCACAAAGACGTACCATTTCGAGGCCCCACCTTTGTCTATCCATGAAAAATCATTTGTGCAGTCCGCTGCGAGTTTTCGCGCTCCGCACCGTCAACGGTTGTCCGTGCTGACCAGGATAAGAGTAGCTGCCCGATTGTTAATGCATAAGCCAGGCCAAACCATCGGGAAACGCGTTTAACAGTCGCCGAGCCTGTTCCTGTCAACGTTCATAGCAGCGATGTTACTGCTAATGACCTCGACTTTCCTGTCAGTTCTCCATCAAGAATGATGATTGGTCGCAAATAACTGTTTAAACGGCGCCAAACGCAAAAACTCCGTATCCCGCTGCCTTTACGGCGCGGGGTATACGGAGTTTGTCTCTAACGGTGTGGCTTAGATCGGACGCACAATCATGCAGCGGCGAATACCGTTTCAGCGATCTGTTTTTGCGCGGAGGTCATGGCGTTGGCGCGGGGTTCATCACCGTAAGCCAGGCCGTGGGCGAACACAAATTGCAGATCAGTGATACCAAGAAAACCAAACAGCAACTTAAGATAGCCTTCATGAGCAACGCCCGAGGGTTGACCTTCATGCAAGCCTCCCGACGTTGAAACGATGATGATCTTCTTACCGCCGCACAGGCCTTTTGGGCCATTTTCATCGTAGGCAAAGGTGCGGCCGGCAACCGAGATACGGTCGATCC
This sequence comes from Pseudomonas sp., assembly GCF_028293835.1. GTDB lineage: Bacteria > Pseudomonadota > Gammaproteobacteria > Pseudomonadales > Pseudomonadaceae > Aquipseudomonas. The sequence continues at coordinate 207,817 of NZ_JAQGNX010000170.1, read as the reverse complement.
AGGCTTTTAACTGGGTCGGCAACGTGAAGTTGTACATCGGCGCACCGATCACAACGATGTCAGCGCCAAGGAACTCTTGCAGAATGGCTTCGTTGTTATCGACTTCAGCCTGCTGAGCTGCGTCACGGCCTTCACTCGGCGTGCCGCCAGCGGCCAGTGTTGCGGCATCGAAATGGCCCAGCGCGTCTTTGGCCAGGTCACGGTAGATCACTTGGCCGTCGGTCTCGACCGCTTTCCATGCCTGGACGACGCTAGTGCTGAGCTGGCGCGAAGCAGAGTGATCACCAAGAATGCTGGAATCGAGATGCAGAAGTTTCATGAAGCTCTCCAAGTAGGAATCGCCACGGGGCGATCAAGTGGTGATAATCCTACAGTGCAACGCAATGGCTGATTAGTCCGCAGAAATGCGATAGATCGTCCCATCCATAGGACAATCGGAGAGTCATCTGATGCAGGACCTTAACGACCTTTATTATTTTGTCAAAGTGGTCGAAGCCGGTGGGTTCGCCGCCGCCGGGCGTTCGTTAGGCATTCCGAAATCACGTTTATCACGGCGGATAGCCGAACTGGAAACCCGCCTGAACGCCAGTTTGCTGCACCGTACCACCCGCAAATTGGCACTGACTACGGTCGGCGAACGATACCTGCAACATTGTCAGGCAATGCTGCTGGAAGCAGAGATGGCTGATGAAGCCGTTGCGTCCTTATCGGCAGAACCACGCGGACGCTTGCGGGTATCGTGTCCGGTGGGTTTGATTCAGTGGGAACTGGCCGACGTGGTCAGCGATTTTGTGGCTAACTTTCCTCAGGTCCAGTTCGAAATGCTACTGGTGAATCGGCGGGTGGATCTGGTCAATGAAGGGATCGACGTGGCATTGCGGGTCAGGGATATTGGCGACGAAGACCCAAGCCTGATCGTTCGTCACCTGGCCCCCGCCGAAGGCGTTTTAGTAGCAGCGCCAACATTACTGGCGAACCGAAAAATTACTGCGCCACAGGACTTGGCGAGTCTTCCAGTGTTGGGCGCAATCGAAGCCGACAGCAAGGTTCATTTCAAGCTGGTGCACCACAGTGGCAAGCAGTGCGAAGTAGCACTGGATGCGCGGTTGGCCATCGACGATTTCCCTATTCGGAAAACAGCCGCGCTCCGGGGCCTGGGGTTGACCATGCTGCCGATGATCAACTGTCGCGAAGAGCTGGCCGATGGCCGGTTGATTCAAATACTGCCTGATTGGTCATTGCCGGGGGGGTTTCTGCAAGCGGCTTACACCCAACGCCGAGGCACACTGCCGGCCGTAAGAGCCTGGATTGACCACATCAGCGCAGCGTTTAGCGAGGGCACAGGCAGACCGAATGGTTTTCTTCGCGAACACGTTCGCTCCCGCCGGGTTTGAGGGGTCGCGTACATTTTTGTAGGAGATACCGTGTTGATTTATATGTTTAACAGGAGCAAACCATGACCCCAGAACAGGCTGCACAATTTTGCCTGACGCTTCCGGGCGCTCGGGAGGATTACAAGTGGGGCGGCACTCGGGTGTTTTCGGTGCTGCAAAACAAGATGTTTGCAGTGCTTGATCTGGCGGGCACAGGCCTGTCGTTCAAGATTGGCCCGGAGCTGTTTTTGGGCTATGTCGATCGCCCGGGCATTCGACCAGCGCCCTACCTGGCTCGCGCTTACTGGGTCAGTATCGCCCCGCCCTATGCGCTCAGCGATAACGAACTGCACGATCTGCTCACACGTTCTCACCAACTGGTGGTCAGCAAGTTGCCCAAGATCCGTCAGATTGGTCTGAAGCTCGATCAGTAAAGATGCCGGGCCAGAAACCGCCCACCCAGCAGTAGCCTGTCCATCCAGAACAGCTGGTGCAGAACGACAATTAACCAGAACACCGCCTGATAAGAAACTTTGCAGGTTTTGTGTCGAAACACTTGCTGAGCCAGCAGCGCGCCAGGCCAACCACCTAGTGCTTCAGCGCCATGCAGGAATTTTTCAGGGGTACGCCAACCTTCGTTTCTCGCCTGGTGTTTATCCCGCCAGTAAAGAAAGAAGGTCAGAATACTCATCCCTGCGTACAGACACGCAGGGATGACTGAGACATGCCGGACCAGCATCGACAACGCGCCAAACACTGGCAATGCACACAACCCCAACAGAATGAAAAGCTTGAGGCGCAACTGCTGCACAGGCTGTTTAACCGAACGTGAACGAGCATGCGGGTCCATCACATAGTCCCTTACACAGTCGCCGATGCCCAATCAATCCAGCCAAACTTCCAGCTGGCAAGGATCAACAGCCCGAAAACAATCCGGTACCAGGCAAACGCCGCGTAGCTGTGGCTGGCGATAAACTTCAGCAGCGCACGCACTGCGATCATCGCGAAAATAAACGACACCACGAAGCCAATTGCAATGACTGGAAAGTCATCAGGCTGGAACAGATGACGGTATTTAAATCCCGAGTACACCGCTGCACCGACCATGGTCGGCATGGCCAGAAAGAACGAAAACTCAGTGGCAGTCTTACGCGAAAGGCCGAACAACAGACCGCTGATAATGGTCGCACCCGAACGGGATGTACCGGGAATCATCGCCAGACATTGCGCACAACCCACTTTCAAGGCATCGACCCAGGTCATTTCATCCACGGTCTCGGCGTGTACTGTATGCACACGACGCTCGGCCCACAGCATAATCACCCCCCCGATAACCAATGCCGCGGCAACCGTAATCGGGTTAAACAGGTATTGGTGTATCAAGTCAGCAAACATGATCCCAAGGATGACTGCCGGCAGCACTGCAATGACCAAGTTAATCGTAAAGCGCTGGGCTTCACGTTGCTTGGGCAAACCGGTAATCACATCAAGGATTTTCCGCCTGAATTCCCACACCACCGCCAGAATTGCCCCGAGCTGGATAATGATGTTGAACGCCATTGCCCGCTCGCCACCGAAGCCGATCAAGTCCGCGACAATAATCTGGTGTCCCGTACTGGAAATCGGCAAAAACTCTGTCAGCCCTTCAACAACCCCAAGTATCGTCGCTTGTGCGGCGGTCCAAAGATCCATCATTCCCCCATCAGGCCATGCTCTTGGCAGGCCTTATTAGTATGTTCAAAAATTGCTTACGTCGTCGTTCGATGTGCAACGGACAACAGTGTGACCATCATTACGTGAAAAAGGTGTGAGCCTCTCATGTTTAACCACTTAATGCCGAGACGCTATTAGGCAACCTGCATTCAGGACGAATCGTGAGCAGTGTGGCGTAGGCGTTGATGCAATGGCATGACAACGAATAAGAATAAAAACGATAGGAGTGAAGCATCATGAACAGCTTGCGCAATATGTCGATCAGCCGTCGCTTGTGGCTGATTCTGGTGGTCGCGGTATTAATGCTGTTGACCCTTGGAATGCTCATGCTGAAGCAAGTCCACACTGACCTGTATGCCGGCAAAACAGAGAAAACCCATCACCTTGTCGAAACCGTCAGTGGCATTCTCACCTACTTTCACGATCAGGAAGTCGCGGGCAAGCTCAGTCGCGAACAGGCGCAGCAGCAAGCGCAAGGGACAATACGTGGACTGCGTTACAACCAGAACGAATACTTTTGGATCAACGATCTGCGGCCGGTAATGATCATGCACCCGGTCAATCAAAAACTTGAAGGCCAGGACCTATCAGGTATTAAAGACCCTGAAGGCGTGTTTGTGTTCAATGAAATGGTCGCCATCGCCAAAAGCAAAGGCGCAGGCCCGTTGAATTACCTCTGGCCTAAACCGGGTTCCAGCACACCGGTGGAAAAAACCTCGTTTGTACAATTATTTGAACCCTGGGGTTGGATAGTAGGTTCCGGAGTTTACATCGACGACCTGCAGAGCGAGTTCTATGGACAAGTCTGGAAAGCATCGCTTGTGGGCCTAAGCATTGCGTTAATTATGGCGTTGTTGGTGGTGATGATATCCCGAAGCATTGTCGGGCCTTTACAGGATGCGGTAGACGCCATGGCGAATATCGCCAGCGGTGACAGCGACCTGACTCGGAACCTGGATACACGCGGCCGAGATGAAGTGACGCAACTGGCGACTCATTTCAACGCGTTTACCACCAAGTTAAAGCAGGTAGTCCAACAATTGCTGGACGCGGCCACAGCCCTTGGCCAAGCCTCTACTGAACTGGGCAGCAATGCCAATCAGGCGCAGGTGCATAGCCAACAACAATCACAGCAGATGGAACGGGTCGCTACAGCGATCAATGAAGTGACCCACGGTGTTCAGGATGTGGCAAAAAATGCTGAGCAAGCCGCCAGGGAAATGCGTGACGCGCAAGATCAAGCCAGACAAGGCCAAGTCAACATCGACAGCAGCCTGCGCCAGATTGACCTACTGTCTAGCACCATCACCCAAGCCGTGGGCGTGATCCAGACACTGGCCGCAGAAAGCACGCAGATTGGTGGCGTGCTGGAAGTGATTCGCTCCATTGCCGACCAGACCAACCTGCTCGCATTAAACGCCGCCATTGAAGCCGCCAGGGCCGGTGAGCAAGGCCGTGGTTTTGCGGTAGTGGCTGATGAGGTCCGTCTGCTTGCGCAGCGCACGCAAAAATCCACGGCCGAGATTCAAGTGATGATCGAGCGCCTGCAGGGGCACTCCAATGCAGCGGTCAAAGTAATCGGAGACAGCAGCCATGCCTCGCAGCTGACCATTGATGAAGCCAGCCAGGCCGGTGCAAGCCTCACCTCCATCACCCAGGCCTTGCACAATCTAAATGGCCTTAACGCTTCCATCGCCAGTGCCACGTTGCAACAGGCCCACGTGGTCGAAGACATCAACCAAAACGTCACCCAAGCGGCAAGCCTGTCGCAAGACGCCGCGCTTGCAGCAGAACGTTCAAGCCTGGCAAGTACCCAATTGCGCACGCTCAGCGAACGGCTGAATGGATTACTGGGACAATTTCGGGTGTAGCCGGTGCAGCGCACCTATTCATTCATCTAATCTGGTGTTTGTGCAGTAGCCGATAAAACGTCGGCCGCGACACGCCCAGCACTTTAGCGGCAACACTGAGGTTATCGCTGTGCCGGGTCAGCACATCACACAACGCCTGACGCTCGGCCCGCGACTTGTAATCATCCAACGTGCCCATGATGCCGGTCGCTTCGTGCTGGCCGACTAACCCGAGGTCCGCCGCTTCTATCTGGCGGCCTTCAGCCAATACCAGGCCACGCCGGACGCGATTAGCCAGTTCACGCACATTGCCCGGCCAGTCGTGCTTGCCCATCGCGACCAATGCGTCCTGGCTGAAATTACGCGGACGACGACCTGTTTCCTCGCTATAAAAATGCGCAAAGTGGTTGGCCAGCATCGCCAGATCGCCGTGCCGCTCACGCAATGGCGCGGTCCCGACCTGGAGTACGTTCAGCCGGTAATACAAATCCTCACGGAATTGGCCCAGGGCAATGGCCGCTTCGAGGTCGATATGGGTAGCGGCCAACACACGAACGTCGACTGATATTGGCTCCCGCCCGCCTACCCGCTCAATCTGCTTTTCCTGGAGAAATCGCAGCAGGTTGGCTTGCAATTCCAACGGGAGATCGCCGATTTCATCCAGGAACAAGGTACCGCCATTTGCCGCTTCGATGCGCCCGATCTTGCGTTGATGCGCGCCGGGGAACGCACCTTTTTCATGGCCAAACAACTCGGACTGAATAAGGTGTTCGGGTAGGGCACCGCAGTTGATCGAAATAAACGGCTTGCCTTTACGATGTGATTGCTGATGCAACGTGCGGGCGACCAATTCCTTGCCGGTGCCACTTTCGCCCCGGATCAATACCGGAGATTCGGTAGGGGCCAGCTTATTCAGCAGTTTGCGCAGTTCTCGAATCGGCCGGCTTTCGCCCAGCAATTCATGCTCCTGCTCCCGAACCTGGATCGAACCTTGTCCGCGCAGGCGCGCCATGCCATAAGCGCGGCCGAGCGTGACTTGAACCCGTGAAACGTCGAACGGCAACGTATGGAAATCAAAAAACCACTCGCACACAAAATCACCGAATTGCTGACGGCGAAGGTCTTCCGGGCTGACCACAGCGATCCATTCAGTATGACTGCGAGTGATTAACTCCTTGACCGCTTCGGGGCGCTCAACGTGGTAAGGCATAAGGCGCAGCAAGCCGACATCACAGGTCCGTTCGGCGGCCGACTCTAGGGTGCTGCTATCAACGCCCCATCCTGCGTCGCGCAAAAAGGGGATCAAACGATGACAATCGTCGCAAGGATCTACTACCAACAGGCGACGCAGTGGAGCCGATTCATGCATAGTTATCCTTTTGACGCCAGTTTATATAACTCTTTTAGAAACAGCATGTTGGCAGGTCCGGCTGTAACAGTAGCAAAATATTGACGTTCTCTTATATTATTTAGGAATATCTATATAGCCAGATAACTAATATTTGCAATTCCGGAGCGTGCCGACCAAGGGTCCCGAGCGTGTCTGAAAACAGCGTTCTGCCCGGAGATACCCGGCCCTAGGCACTTATGGATGAAACAGTCATTTATTAATTTTTTTACACCACGTTGTGACTTACCCCACCGCTCGGGTCATCAGTACAAGTACCAGCCGAACGGTAAGCCCACCGACGGTGATTAAACTTTCTCGGGCTCAGAGAGGAATACCCATGAACGCCCCACTGCGCTTTAACGACGCACTTTTGATCGCTGGTCACGCATTTGAACCTTTTCAATGCGTCGCTTGGGCCCCACAAGACGGGAATGGCGAACTCAGCCTGACCGTTATCGACCGCACTAACACTCGCATTGGCCGCAAACAGATTCCAAGCAGCGCTTACTGCGATCCAGCGCAGTTGGCCCATCTGCTGGAGCAAGCGCGTGCCGAGATCAGTCTGGGTGGGTATGATTTGAAGCCGTGGACCATGCCGGCCTGAGACGAAGGATCCAGAGGAGACATACCTACGGCCTCCCTCTGTAGGAGCGAAATTGTTGGCGAGAGGCGTTAACACGGTTTGCCTGACACACCGCCTCGCCAACACGTTGGCTCTACAGAATGTTTTTTACAAACCGCGCAGCGAATCGATATGGCGGTAAACGGCCCCTAGCGCTACTGCCAGTTGCTGCGCTCGGCCCAAGCGAATAGGACCTGATTCGATGTCGATGAGTAGGCTTGGGCATTGAAGTCTGGCCAATACCGGAATGTCCTTCACTCGGCCATCGGTCATCAGCAATACCCGTTGCTGCTCATCAGGCCGCTGCCTTTGCCGCAGCGCCAGCCAATGACCCGCCTGTTCCAGAGCGGCAAACAGCGGCGTTCCACCTCCAGCCCCCAATGCGTCGAGCCACGGTTGCAAACTGGCCGAAGCTTTTAGGCCTTGATGCTGCCAGCGTGGCGTATTGCCGCTGGCCGTCAGCAACGCAAGGCGCACCCGGCGTCGATAAGCGTCATCGAACACCTGGCTTAATACACCCTTGGCGTGGCTTAAAGCGTGATGCCGTCGGGTCGAAGCCGATGCGTCGACAATCACCAACCACAATTCCTGGGGGCGACTGCTGCGTGGCGTACGAACCAAATCTTTAGCCGTCTTGGGCCGACCGCGCAACAGGGTCGGGAGCCAGCGAACGACACCGTCGGTCCCAGGCCCCATGGCGCCAGTGTTACCTGCGCGAAGCTTGCCCGGTCGGGGCGTGGCATCCGCCCCCAGCGCGACACGAGGGCGGATGCCTACGGCTTTTTTGGCCAGCTCGGCACATCGCGGCGCTGGCCGATTGGTACGGGTTGCGCGGGCAGCGCACCCCAATCGCCCTGCCCGCCGCGTTCCTGCGCTTCACTTGGCGGCTGATCGGCAGGCCGCTGTTGCTCCGGTGCCGGAGGCGCAGATGCCTCGCTGGGCGGCGGCGAATGACGCCGACGATGACGCAAGGCAAATTCGGCCACGGCATCAATGTCCTCAGCGGCTATTTCGCAAGCGCCACGCCATGCAGCATGGGCACGCGCCCCACGCAGCCAGACCAAGTCCGCCCTTAGTCCATCCACCCCGGCAGCGAAACAACGCTCGGTGATTTGCCCCAGGGAATGATCATCCAGCGGGATACTCGCCAACCGTGCCCGAGCCTGCTCGCAGCGCTGCTTCAACGCCCCTTGTTGGGCAGCCCACAGCGTACAAAACGCCACTGGGTCATTATCAAAATCCAGACGACGGCGAATGATCTGCCCACGTTCGGCAGGTGCCGTATGCCCACTCAGCGCGACATTCAAGCCAAAGCGATCAAGCAATTGCGGGCGCAGTTCCCCTTCTTCCGGGTTCATGGTGCCGATCAAGACAAAACGCGCGGCATGTCGATGGGAAATACCGTCACGCTCCACCACATTGACTCCACTGGCCGCAACGTCCAGCAGCACATCGACCAAATGATCGGGCAGCAAGTTGACCTCATCCACATACAGCACCCCGCCGTCAGCCTTGGCCAGCACACCGGGAGAAAACCGCGAGCGGCCTTCGCTGAGCGCCGCGTCAAGATCCAGTGTGCCCACCAGACGCTCTTCAGTGGCACCCAGCGGCAAGGTGACGAACTGCCCACTGGCGAGCAAGTCAGCCAAGCCCCGCGCGAGGGTTGACTTGGCCATGCCCCTGGGACCTTCGATCAACACGCCACCGATTTTAGGGTCAATGGCCGTCAGGCACAGCGCCAACTTGAGCTCGTCGGCGCCAACCACCGCAGCCAAGGGAAAATGCGGGATATCGCTCATGGGCGGCTCTCAAAAGTGGTCAATTTTCTTCGATGTCCAATAGCAGGTTTTCCAGGGCCTCGCGGTAGTCGCCAGGCTCCTGCCACAGTCCACGTTGCTGGGCTTCGAGCATGCGCTCAGTCATGTCCCGTAACGCGTCGGGATTATGCTGCTCGATAAACTGTCGGGTCGACGGATCCAGCAAATACGCGTCGGCCAGCAGCGCGTACTGGTGATCATCAATCAGTTGGGTAGTGGCATCGAAGGCGAATAAAAAATCTACCGTAGCGGCCATTTCAAACGCACCTTTATAACCGTGGCGTTTGACCCCTTCGATCCATTTTGGGTTGGCGGCACGGGAGCGAACTACTCTATTCAGCTCCTCTTTAAGGGTGCGAATTCTTGGCAGGTCCGGCTGGCTGTGATCACCATGGTAGCTCGCGGCCGTTTGACCGCTAAGGCTTTCCACGGCAGCCAGCATCCCGCCCTGAAACTGGTAATAGTCGTTGGAGTCCAGCAGGTCGTGTTCCCGGTTGTCCTGGTTCTGCAGAACCGCTTGCACTTGCTCCAACCGTTGCGCGAAGCGTTCCCGTGCCGGGGTGCCTTCATCGGTCACGCCGTAGGCGTAACCGCCCCAGTTGAGGTATACCTCAGCCAAATCGTCGCGTGTTTGCCACAAGCGGCCATCAATGGCGCCTTGCACGCCAGCGCCATAGGCACCGGGCTTGGCGCCGAAAATACGCCAGCCCGCCTGGCGCGCAGCGTCCTCACTGGTCAGCCCTTCGCTTTCAAAGCGTGCACATTCTTCCCGGACCTTGGCCGCCAGCGGGTTCAGGTCATCCGGTTCATCAAGGGCTGCCACCGCCTGCACCGCCGCGTCGAACAGGCGGATAAGGTTAGAGAACGCATCGCGAAAGAAACCTGACACCCGCAGCGTTACATCCACTCGCGGTCGGTCAAGCAGGCTCAGCGGCAAAATTTCAAAATCATCGACCCGCTGACTCCCGGTGGCCCACACCGGACGCACGCCCATCAGCGCCATGGCCTGAGCAATATCGTCGCCTCCGGTGCGCATGGTTGCAGTGCCCCACACCGACAGACCCAACTGACGCAAATGATCGCCGTGGTCTTGCAGATGACGTTCCAGCAACAGGTTCGCCGACTGAAAACCGATACGCCACGCTGTGGTAGTCGGCAGGTTGCGCACGTCCACCGAGAAGAAGTTGCGTCCTGTCGGGAGTACGTCCAGCCGGCCACGACTGGGGGCGCCGCTAGGACCTGCCGGGATGAACTGGCCGTCCAATGCGTTTAACAAGCCTTGCATTTCTGCCGGACCGCATGCGTCCAGTCGAGGCGCAACCACCTCGTGTAAGGCCTTAAGAATAAGCCTCAACTCATTGTTTTCAGTCAGTTCACCGATGGAAACCCCATTCAAGACCTGCTGAATCAACCAGGCAGCATAACGTTCTAATCGCTCCCTGGCGTCCCCCGCAGTGCGCCATGGCTCTGTGCTGATATTGAGTAGCACCCCAGGTCGAGGACCGGTCCAAGGCTCAGACAATTCGCAATTCAGCGGATCAAAACCCAGCTCGAACGCTTGACCCAAAGCACGCAACAGGCTCGATTGAGCGCCGCGCCCATCGCCACGGGGAATACGCAACAATGCCAGCAAGGTGTCGATGCGCAATCGCCCGCTGGGTGATTCGCCGAAGATGTGCAAACCGTCGCGAATCTGCGACTCCTTGAGGTCACACAGGTAAGTGTCCAGGCGCGGCAACCAGACGCCTGCATCCGCTTCGCTATCGAGGTCGCTCAGTTGTAATTCGCGGTCGATGTGGGTTTCGCGCACCAAGGTCAGGATGTCGCGCTGCAATTCTCGGGCACGGCGCGGGTCGAGCAATTGCGCTTCGTAGAATTCGTCAGCCAGCACTTCCAGATCACGCAAGGGGCCGTAGGTTTCTGCTCGGGTCAATGGCGGCATCAGATGATCGATGATCACCGCTTGGGTGCGACGTTTGGCCTGAGCGCCCTCGCCCGGATCGTTGACAATAAAGGGATAAATGTTCGGCATGGCGCCCAGTACGACGTCCGGCCAGCAGCTTTCCGAGAGCCCGACACCTTTGCCCGGCAGCCATTCGAGGTTGCCGTGCTTGCCCACATGGATTACCGCGTGGACGCCATAGGCTTTGCGCAACCAGAAATAAAACGCAAGATAACCGTGGGGCGGTACCAAGTCCGGGTCGTGGTACACCGCGCTGGCGTCCACTTGATAACCACGGGCGGGCTGAATGCCGACGAAGGTCATGCCAAAACGCAGCCCGGCGACCATCATGCGCCCGGAGCGAAACATGGGATCGGCCTCGGGCGCACCCCAACGTGCGCTCACCGCTTGCTGATTCGCCAACGGCAGTCGATGGAAGGCCATCAGATAATCGTCCAGCGCCAGGCTTTGTCCGCACGGACGCTGGTCAATGGTTTCCAAATCATTGGTTACCCCACCCAGCAGCGCATGTATCAGTGCCGTGCCGCTCTCCGGTAGCGGCGCCAGTGGGTAACCTTCCGCTTGCATGGCGCGCAAGATATTCAGCGCCGCAGCGGGTGTGTCCAATCCCACCCCGTTGCCGATGCGGCCATCACGGGTCGGGTAGTTAGCCAATATCAGCGCAACGTGTTTTTGCTCATTCGGCAAGCGGGCCAGGTCGATCCAGCGGCGCGCTAACTCTGCGACAAAATCCATCCGTTCGGGTTGAGCGCGATAACACACCACGTCCGATTGACTGCGCTCGCTGTGCCACGCCAGATCCTTGAAGCTGATGGGTCGGCTGATAATCCGCCCGTCCAATTCTGGCAAAGCGATGTGCATCGCCAGATCCCGTGCGCCCAACCCTTGTTCACTGGCACGCCAGGCAGGTTCGTTGTCTTGGGCACAAATCGCCTGAATCACCGGAACATTGCGCCGAAACGGTCGCAGATGGGGCGATTCCGGGCTGGATTGGGCGAAGCCGGTGGTGTTCAGGATCAGCTCAACCTGGGCCTCATCAAACAGGTCTTCGACGGCCGTCAGGCAGCCGGCCTCTTTCAGACTGGCAACCGCGATGGGTAATGGATTCAGCCCCTGAGCCTGCAAGCGGGCGCAAAAAACATCGATAAAACCGGTGTTGGCGGCTTGCAGATGGGATCGGTAAAACAGCAGCCCTACAACAGGCTGTGACGGCTGCCATTGGGCTTGCCAATCGCTCAAGCAGGCATTGGCTTTGTTCGGATGGTAAATAGCGGTACGCGGCAGGATTGCCGGTTCAGCCCAGGGATAATCACGCCCCAGCCAGCGGCTGGCCAGGCAGCGATATAGCTCCAGCGCATTGTGCATGCCGCCTTGGCGCAAGAAATGCCAAAGCCGCTCGCCTTCTTGGGCGGACACATTACTCAAGCCGCTGAGTTCGGGGTCAGGCCGGTCGTCGCCCGGCACCAGAATCAGCTTTACCCCACACGCAGCCAACTCCACCAGCCGCTCGACGCCGTAGCGCCAATAGCCGATCCCGCCGTGCAGGGAAATCAGGATGACCTTGGCGTGCCGCAGCACCTGATCGACATACATGTCCACAGAGGCGTGGTTTTGCACCTGCATCGGGTTGGCCAGACGCAAGCTTGGATAATCGTCGGGTAACTGTTGCGCCGCTTCAGCGAGCAACGCCAGATGGGAGTCGCCGCTACAGAGAATCACCAGCTCGGCCGGGGTTTGCCCCAAATCAGCAATGCTGTCGTCCGGGACAAATCCGCCGGGCTGGGTTCTCAGTAAATGCATGGGTCAGCCAGCGACCGCTGCGCGCAGTTGGGCTTCAAGCACGGTTGCGTCGAGTTCTTGACCGATCAACACCAGGTGGGTCGCTCGCTCCTCATCGGCGCGCCATGCACGGTCGAAGTGTTTGTCGAAGCGGGTGCCGACACCCTGGATCAGCAAGCGCATCGGTTTGCCCGGAATCGCTGCAAAGCCCTTAACCCGCAAGATGCCGTGCTGCACCACCAGTTGGGTCAAGGCATCCAGCAACAGGCTTTCGTCGGCCTGGGGCAATTTGATCGAAATCGAATCGAACGCATCGTGGTCATGGTCGGCGTGGTCTTCGCCTTCGTGGGAGTCGTGGTGGCTGTGGCGACCGTCGATGTGCAGCTCAGACTCAGCGCCCAAGCCCAGCAACACGCTGATCGGCAACCTGCCGTTACTGGCTTCGATGACTTTGACCGCAGGCGGCAGCTCTTCCGACACTTCGGCACGGACAGCGGCCAAGCCTGCGGCGTCCATCTTGTCGGCTTTGTTAAGGATGACCAGATCGGCGCTGGACAGCTGATCGGCGAATAGCTCATGCAAGGGTGATTCGTGGTCCAGATTTGGATCGAGTTTGCGCTGGGCGTCGACCTGATCCGGAAACGCTGCGAAGGTCCCGGCCAGCACTGCCGGGCTGTCTACCACGGTAATGACCGCGTCAACGGTGCAAGCGTTGCGGATTTCCGGCCACTGGAAAGCCTGAACCAGTGGTTTCGGCAAGGCCAGGCCCGAGGTTTCGATGAGAATATGATCTAGATCGCCACGACGGGCGACCAGCTCACGCATCACCGGGAAAAACTCTTCCTGGACGGTGCAACACAAGCAACCATTGGCCAGCTCGAAAATCCGGCCGTTGGCTTCTTCTTCGGTGCAGCCGATGGTGCATTGCTTGAGGATTTCGCCGTCAATGCCCAGTTCGCCGAACTCGTTGACGATGACCGCGATACGCCGACCATCAGCGTTATCGAGCATGTGCCGCAGCAAGGTGGTCTTGCCCGAACCGAGGAAGCCAGTAACGATGGTGACAGGAAGTTTGGCCAGTGTTTTCATCGGATGCCCTTTGGCAAAGCGGCGGGCAAGCAGGACGAGAACCGCGCAGCATCAGCACGTGGATCAATTCGCCACCGGATCACCCCGCCCGGTTGTAGTGAGAATTCTGGTTTTGAGGCAGGTCTCCTGGCTTACGGCGGCGAGTCGACAGCCCCATGACGAGGCGTCTTGTTCGCGTTCATTGCGCCTTCCCGAGCTTGCACAGTGGCAATCGCAGTGGCTGTGCAACAAACATGACCGTTTACAGTTGCGGGGGCAGCCGCGGCATCAACCGCGTTCCCTTCTTAGCTCCGACCGGCGCCGGAGAACCTCAAGGGCACAAGGCTACGCAGTGACCCGATACAGGTCAATCACCCACTCAGTCTTATCCAGGCCAATGATTGACGTTGCGCGCATGAGCGTGGTTACCTGCGACGTTTTTTCCTACGCCGCGAGGACAGCGACATGTCGACAACATTGGTGGTGGGCCTTGGCTGCCGACGCGGCTGTTCCGCCAGCCTGTTACGCGAACTGATCGATCGAAGCCTGCAGGCCCACGGCGTGGCCATTGACGAGATTACTGCCCTGGCCTCCATTGATCAGAAAAGCGCAGAACCAGGGCTGCTTGCTCTGGCTGCGCAGTTAGACCTGCCCTTGGTATGTTTCAGCGCAGCGGAACTGGCCGAGGTTGAAGCGCTGCTCAGTCACCGCTCGGCAGTGACATTTGCCCACACCGGCTGCCAGGGTGTAGCGGAAAGCGCCGCGTTGGTCTTGGCCCAGCGCATGGCTGGGCGCCCGGCAAAACTATTGATTCGCCGGCAAAAAAGTCAGCAAGCGACGTTCGCCTTGGCGGGTGATGCGCCGAATCATCCATAATTGCACGTGATCCGTTTATTTCGGACTCTACTTTTTAGTTTCAGGAGCATCCATGACCGTTTTTTTTATCGGCGCAGGCCCCGGTGACCCAGAGCTGATCACGGTCAAAGGCCAACGTTTGATTCGCAATTGCCCGGTGATTATCTACGCCGGTTCGCTAGTGCCCATGGCGGTTTTGGACGGCCATCAGGCGTTGCAAGTGGTGAACAGTGCTGAGTTGCACCTGGAGCAAATCATTGCGCTGATGAAGTCGGCTCATGAACAAGGTCAGGACGTGGCCCGGGTTCACTCCGGCGATCCGAGCTTGTACGGCGCGATTGGCGAACAGATTCGTTATTTACGCGAGCTGAATATTCCATTTGAAATCATTCCAGGGGTCACCGCCGCCGCCGCCTGCGCCGCGCTGTTAGGTGTGGAATTGACCCTGCCGGACATCTCGCAGAGTGTAATACTCACCCGCTACGCCGATAAAACCGCAATGCCGGCGGGTGAAGAGTTGGCCGCTCTGGCGCAGCATCGAGCGACCATGGCCATTCACCTGGGGGTTAACAACCTGCATAAGATAGTCGCCGACCTGCTGCCCCATTACGGCGCCGACTGCCCGATTGCCGTGGTCCATCGGGCCAGTTGGCCGGATCAGGACTGGGTGCTGGGTACGCTGGCGGATATCCAGGAAAAGGTCCAGGCCAAAGGCTTTCGCCGCACGGCGTTGATTTTGGTGGGCCGAGTGCTGGCCAGTGACAGCTTTGCCGAGTCGTCGCTGTACCGTGCCGGGCATGCCCATCTGTTTCGGTCTTGATAAACCCCGCGTCTGATTCGGGTATTCCACACAAAAAAATACCCCGAACCAGTCGGGGTATTTTCACTGTCCAATCGCCAGCCTTAGTAATAGGCATGCTCTTTTTGCGTGTGGTCGGTGACGTCGCGGACGCCTTTGAGTTCAGGAATGCGTTCGAGCAGGGTGCGTTCGATCCCTTCTCTTAAGGTAACGTCGGCCTGGCCGCAGCCCTGGCAACCGCCACCAAATTGCAACACCGCGATGTTCTCGTCATTTTCTTCGACGACATCGATCAACGTCACCTGGCCGCCATGACTGGCAAGACCCGGATTGATCTCGGTTTGCAGGTAATAGTTGATACGCTCGTTAATCGGGCTGTCGGCATTAACCATCGGTACCTTGGCGTTTGGCGCCTTGATGGTCAGTTGGCCGCCCATGCGATCAGTGGCGTAATCGACAACGGCATCGTCAAGGAAAGCTTCGCTGAAATTATCGATCCAGGCAGTAAAGCTTTTCAGGCCGATGGCCTTGTCTTCAGGTTTTTCTTCGCCCGGCTTGCAATAGGCAATGCAGGTTTCAGCATATTGGGTGCCAGGCTGGGTAATAAACACGCGGATGCCGATGCCCGGGGCGTTCTGCTTTTCGAGCAGATCGGCCAGATAGTCGTGGGCAGCATCGGTAATAGTAATAGCGGTCATGAAAATTCCTCGCAGACGTGAGCGCAGTTTACGCCAATCATTGGCGCCGCACAAAGTCCTAGTAATTTTGTCGGGAAAGAGACGCCTCGGCCTTTTCCGTTCTGCGCTGGTCCAGCCAACCCTTGAGGCGGTGATAAAGACCTTTTTCTATCCATTCATAACTGACCCAGGCGCCAATTCCAATCACCGGCACGCAAATCGCGAACACTGCGTAGGGATTGAGTCCGAAACGCCCGGCAGCCAGCCATCCGCCGTATAGCACTAAAACGTGCAGCAAATACACCGAGTACGAGCAATCACCCAAGGCTTTTAACCAGCGATTGCCTTTGAAGTACGGCTCCATGGAAATGCAGGCGACGACGATCAAGGCACTCGGCAGCCCCCAATTAATGAACCGGTCATCTGCTGGCAACTGGTAGATCGTCACCAGCGCACCGGCAATTGCCATCAGCGGCATCCAGAGGCCATTGGCGATCCAGCCGCGGCGGTACATCACGCCAATGGCGATCCCCAACAGAAACTCATAAACGATGTCATTGCGGTAAAAACGACTGATCAGACCATAACGAGCCAGCACACCGCAGACGGCGAACAAGGCGACGCCGATGATAAGCGGACGGTGTCGCGGGTTGAACAGAAACACCAGAGAGAACAATAAATAGAAGAGCATCTCGTAATTCAGCGTCCAGCCCACGTTCAGCGTCGGGTACAGGCCGTAACCGCCGGGATTTTCCGAGGGTATGAACAGCAATGACAGGATGAAATGCTGCCAATCGACCACGGCGATGGTGTGCGGCATCCATGGCCTGGCAAATACGATCAGCAAACCCATGGCTGCGGTGTAGACCCAATACGCGGGGACGATGCGAATGATGCGATTGACCATGAAACGTCCGACCGGCATGTCTTTGCTTTGGGTCGACAGATAAATCACCAGACCGCTGATGACGAAGAAGATGTCCACCCCGACCGCTCCCCTATCGGTGAAAAATTGCCCTATCGGGCCGGACGCATGAAAATCAAAAAATATCTGCATGAAGTGGTGACATACAACGACCCATGCGGCGAGTGCCCGCAAGGCTTGAACCGAAATCAACATCCGCAACTCACTGTTTTCCAATCACGATCAAGAACCTCGAACAAGATGCTGTTCCAGGACGTGTTCGCAACTTCGACGCGTAACAGGCAAAAAGGTTGCGATTGTTTGATGACCGGTACATGGCTGCGGGCCATGTTTATCCAGGCATTCAGGCGTCAATCCCCACACACTAATCCTATGCAGCCTGTAATACTGAGGTGAATTCTTCGCGAACAAAATCACTCCCACCGGGGTCTGTGCATCAAGGTGTCAGCCAGCGTTCAACATGAGCGAAATTCATGTAAAACCGCGACTCTCACTAAAAGCACGCAGGTTTGTTATCATTCCGACCCTTCTGTATCAGCCTATTTCAGGTAGTCCAATGTCCGATCGCAGCGTACGCCTCTCAGCTCTCCAGCAAGCCCTCAAAGAGCGCATTCTGATTCTCGATGGCGGCATGGGCACCATGATCCAAAGCTATCGGTTAGAAGAAGAGGATTACCGTGGCAAACGCTTCGCCGACTGGCCAAGTGATGTCAAAGGCAATAACGACCTACTGATTCTCAGTCGTCCAGACGTGATTGGCGCCATTGAGAAGGCCTACCTCGACGCAGGCGCCGACATTCTCGAAACCAACACCTTTAACGCTACCCAAGTGTCCCAGGCCGATTATGGCATGGAGGCGCTGGTCTATGAGTTGAACGTAGAAGGCGCCCGCCTCGCCCGCAAGGTGGCCGATGCAAAAACCCTGGAAACCCCAGATAAACCACGTTTTGTGGCTGGGGTTCTCGGTCCTACAAGTCGTACCTGTTCGCTGTCACCTGATGTCAACAACCCCGGCTACCGCAACGTCACCTTTGATGAACTGGTCGAGAACTATACCGAAGCCACCCGCGGACTGATCGAGGGCGGCGCAGATCTGATTCTGATCGAGACTATCTTCGACACCCTGAACGCCAAAGCAGCGATCTTTGCGGTGCAAGGTGTGTTCGAAGACGTTGGCTTTGAGTTGCCGATAATGATTTCCGGGACCATCACTGACGCCTCGGGACGCACGTTGTCCGGGCAAACCACCGAAGCGTTCTGGAACTCGGTGGCCCACGCAAAACCAATCTCCGTGGGTTTGAACTGCGCCCTGGGTGCTGCTGACTTGCGCCCTTATTTGGAAGAATTGTCGAACAAGGCCGGCACCTACGTCTCGGCGCACCCAAACGCTGGCTTGCCCAACGCTTTTGGCGAATACGACGAAGAGCCAAACCAGACCGCTGCGATCATCGAAGAATTCGCTCAAAGTGGCTTCCTGAACATTGTCGGCGGCTGCTGCGGCACCACCCCCGCGCACATCAAGGCCATCGCCAATGCGGTGAGCAAGTACCCGCCCCGGGCCATTCCGGATATCCCGAAAGCCTGTCGCCTGTCGGGTCTGGAGCCGTTCACCATTGATCGCAGCTCGCTGTTCATCAACGTTGGCGAACGCACGAACATCACCGGTTCGGCGCGTTTCGCCCGACTTATCCGTGAAGACAACTACACCGAAGCCCTGGAAGTCGCCTTGCAACAGGTTGAGTCCGGCGCCCAGGTAATCGACATCAACATGGACGAGGGCATGCTCGATTCGAAGAAGGCCATGGTGACCTTCCTCAATCTGATTGCCGGCGAGCCGGACATCTCCCGAGTGCCGATCATGATCGATTCCTCCAAATGGGAAGTGATCGAAGCCGGGCTCAAGTGCATCCAGGGCAAAGGCATCGTCAACTCCATCAGCATGAAGGAAGGCGTTGAACAGTTCATCCATCACGCCAAGCTGTGCAAGCGTTACGGCGCGGCAGTGGTGGTCATGGCTTTCGATGAAGACGGCCAGGCCGATACGGAAAAACGCAAAAAAGAAATCTGTAAGCGCTCCTACGACATTCTGGTCAACGACGTCGGCTTCCCGCCGGAAGACATTATTTTTGACCCGAACATCTTTGCCATCGCTACGGGCATTGAAGAACACAATAATTACGCGGTCGATTTCATTAACGCCTGCGCCTACATTCGCGACCACCTGCCCCATGCCTTGACCTCCGGCGGCGTGTCCAACGTGTCGTTCTCCTTCCGTGGCAACAACCCCGTGCGCGAGGCGATTCACTCGGTGTTCCTGCTGTATGCGATCCGCAACGGCTTGAGCATGGGCATCGTCAACGCCGGGCAACTGGAGATCTATGACCAGATCCCTACGGAATTGCGCGACATTGTCGAAGACGTGGTGCTCAATCGCACGCCAAACGGCACCGATGCGCTGGTAGCCATCGCTGACAAGTACAAGGGTGATGGCAGCGTCAAGGAAGCAGAAACTGAAGAATGGCGTACCTGGCCGGTCAACAAACGCCTGGAACATGCCTTGGTCAAGGGCATCACTACGCACATTGTCGAGGACACTGAAGAGTCGCGGCAGTCTTTCAAGCGCCCGATCGAAGTCATCGAAGGCCCGTTGATGTCTGGCATGAACATCGTCGGCGACCTGTTTGGCTCCGGCAAAATGTTTCTGCCGCAGGTAGTCAAATCGGCGCGGGTCATGAAGCAAGCCGTAGCGCACCTGATCCCTTTCATTGAAGAAGAAAAAGGCGACAAACCGGAGGCCAAGGGCAAAATCCTGATGGCCACGGTCAAGGGTGACGTGCACGACATCGGCAAGAACATCGTTGGCGTGGTGTTGGGTTGCAACGGCTACGACATCGTCGATCTTGGGGTAATGGTGCCCGCCGAGAAAATCCTGCAAGCGGCCAAGGAGCATAAGTGCGACATCATTGGCTTGTCGGGGCTGATTACGCCGTCCCTTGACGAAATGGTGCATGTCGCACGAGAAATGCAGCGGCAAAACTTCTTCCTGCCCTTGATGATCGGCGGTGCCACCACCTCCAAAGCGCACACAGCGGTAAAGATCGAACCCAAGTACAGCAACGATGCAGTGATTTATGTCACCGACGCCTCCCGCGCCGTGGGCGTCGCTACTCAGCTGCTGTCCAAGGAATTGAAACCCGCGTTTATCGAGAAAACCCGGCTCGAATACATTGAGGTCCGCGAACGCACCGCCGCTCGCAGTTCGCGTACCGAGCGTTTGAGCTACGGCGCCGCACTGGCGAAAAAACCTCAGTTCGACTGGTCCAGTTATCAACCGGTCAAGCCAACGTTTACCGGGATCAAAGTGCTGGAGAACATCGATCTTAACGTGCTGGCCGAATACATCGACTGGACTCCGTTCTTTATCTCGTGGGACCTGGCGGGCAAGTACCCGCGCATCCTCACCGACGAAGTGGTGGGTGAAGCAGCGACGTCCTTGTTCGCCGATGCTAAAGAGCTGCTGCGCAAACTCATCGACGAAAAGCTGATCAGCGCCCGTGCGGTATTTGGTTTCTGGCCGGCAAATCAAGTAAACGACGACGATGTGGAGCTGTACGGCGATGACGGCCAGCCTCGGGCGAAACTGCATCACCTGCGTCAGCAGATCATCAAGACCGATGGCAAGCCGAACTTCTCCCTGGCGGATTTCGTGGCGCCTAAAGACAGCGGCGTGACCGACTATGTGGGTGGGTTTATCACCACGGCGGGCATTGGCGCTGAAGAAGTGTCCAAGGCGTATCAGGACGCTGGCGACGATTACAACGCGATCATGGTTAAAGCCTTGGCCGACCGCCTGGCCGAAGCCTGCGCCGAATGGCTGCACAAACAAGTGCGTATAAATTACTGGGGCTACGCCAAAGATGAACAACTGGCCAACGAAGACCTGATTAAAGAGCAGTATGTCGGTATCCGCCCGGCGCCGGGCTATCCCGCGTGCCCGGATCACACTGAGAAAGGCACCTTGTTCGATCTGCTGGACCGCGCCGACGATGGCCAGACTGGCCACAGCGGCGTGTTCCTGACCGAGAGCTTTGCAATGTTCCCTGCGGCCTCCGTGAGCGGATGGTATTTCGCCCACCCACAGGCGCAATACTTCGCCGTGGGCAAGATCGACAAAGATCAGATCGAGAGCTACACGGAGCGCAAAGGTCAGGACATCAGCGTGACAGAGCGCTGGCTGTCGCCGAACCTGGGGTATGACAACTGATAGTGTTTGAACAAAAAACGGCCTTTCGGGGCCGTTTTTCATTTGTGGCCTATGCTCCTGATGAGACGCGCTGACATCGCAACCCGCACAATCACATTTCCTGTAGGAGCTGCCAAAGGCTGCGATAGGCCGCAAAAAAATCGCAGCCTTCGGCAGCTCCTACGGTGGCCGAGCACCTGCGAGGACCTATGGACAACTCATCCGATTCCAACGGCAAGCCACCCACTTTCTGGCAGATGGTCCAGAGCGTCATGGCGGCGGCGTTTGGCGTCCAAAGCGGCAAGAACAGAGCCCGGGATTTCACCCACGGTAAACCCAGCCATTTTGTAATCCTCGGCATAATTTTCACAATGATATTTGCCCTGACGCTGTTCGGCATTGTCCAGCTGGTGTTGCACTTGGCCGTGACTTGATCAGATCAACGCACTGTCCGACACAGGTGCCGGACAGCCGCAGGTTGGCAGTTATTGGTGACTCACCCAAAATACGGCCGTTGAAACGACCAGGATGATAATGAAGAGAATGGCCCAGGCATCTACTTTGCTATCGGGTTTTGCTGTCTTGACAGGGTTGCTCATTGCATCGCCTCTTTTCTGTTTTATTGGAGATTGCACATGAAAAATGACCAGCACTCTGCCGTCAGACTGCGGGGCCACGAACACAGTTAAGTCCAGCATTGCCCTTCCCTCAAGTGGGGTTATCTAAACCACCCGCCACGATTAGTACTTTTAGTTCTTTGCATATACTCAAACTTCACTTTTGCGCATAACTGCAAACTGGTATCTTCCCCCGGCTCCGTTCGGAGTGCGCGGCCGTGCGCGCGGATTTGCTGTAAGCAGCTGAGAACAGGACCTATATGTACGTATATGATGATTATGATCAGCAGATCATCGAGGACCGCGTAAAGCAGTTCCGAGATCAGACCCGACGCTATCTGGCCGGAGAGCTGAGCGAAGAAGAGTTTCGCCCGCTACGCCTACAAAATGGCCTGTACGTTCAACGCTTTGCGCCCATGTTACGGGTGGCTGTGCCTTACGGTCAGCTGACCTCGCGCCAGATGCGAATGATGGCCAAAATTGCCCGCGACTACGACAAGGGTTACGCCCACGTCAGTACTCGGCAGAACATCCAGTTCAACTGGCCAGCCCTGGAAGACGTGCCGGACATTCTGGCTGAACTGGCGACCGTGCAAATGCACGCGATTCAGACCAGCGGTAACTGCCTGCGTAACGTGACCACCGACCAATTTGCGGGCGTTGCCGCCGACGAACTGGTCGATCCGCGCCCCTGGTGCGAGATTATTCGGCAATGGACCACGTTCCACCCCGAATTCGCTTACCTGCCGCGCAAATTTAAAATCGCCCTCAACGGTTCGCGCAGCGACCGTGTGGCGATCGAAGTGCATGACATCGGTCTTGAACCACTGCTCAACGACGCGGGCGAGCTGGGCTTCCGGGTGTTGGTCGGTGGCGGCCTTGGTCGTACGCCGGTGGTGGGTGCGTTCATCAACGAATTCCTGCCGTGGCAAGACCTGCTGAGCTATCTCGACGCTATCCTGCGGGTCTACAACCGCTATGGCCGTCGCGATAACAAGTACAAGGCGCGGATCAAGATTTTGGTCAAGGCGCTGACGCCTGAAGTCTTCGCTGAAAGAGTCGAAGCAGAGATGGTCCACCTTAAAGGCGGCCAGACCACGCTGACCGAAGCTGAAGTGCAACGCGTCTCGAAGCACTTTATCGACCCCGAGTACAAAGCCCTCAGCGATCAAAGCGCTGAATTGGCGCAACTGGACCTTGAACACCCAGGCTTTGCGCGCTGGCGTTCACGCAACGTCCAGGCGCACAAAAAACCTGGTTACGCTGCCGTGACCCTGTCACTCAAGCCCACCGGCGTTGCGCCAGGCGACATCACCGACAAACAACTCGACGGGATTGCCGATCTGGCCGACCGTTATAGCTTCGGTGAGCTGCGTACGTCTCACGAGCAGAATATAATTCTGGCCGACGTCGAGCAGAGCCAGCTGTTCACGATGTGGGGTGAGCTGCGCGAACAAGGTTTCGCCACGCCAAACATCGGTTTGCTGACCGATATCATTTGCTGCCCTGGCGGCGACTTCTGCTCCCTGGCCAACGCCAAATCGATCCCGATAGCCGAGTCGATTCAGCGTCGTTTCGACGACTTGGACTACCTGTTCGACATCGGCGAGCTGGACTTGAATATTTCCGGTTGCATGAACGCCTGTGGTCACCACCATGTGGGCCACATCGGTATTCTCGGTGTCGACAAGAAAGGCGCAGAGTTCTATCAGGTGTCCCTGGGTGGCAGCAGCAACCGTGACGCCAGCCTGGGCAAGATCCTCGGCCCGTCGTTTGCCCAGGAAGTGATGCCTGATGTGATTGAAAAGCTGATTGATGTGTACGTTGAAAAACGCACCGAAGATGAGCGCTTCATCGACACCTTCCAGCGTATTGGCATTGACCCTTTCAAGGAGCGCGTCTATGCAGCGAATAATTAAGAACAACGAAGTCATCGACGAGACCTGGCACCTGCTGCCCAAGGACGTGACATTGGACGAGTTGTCCAATTGCGACGACCTGATCGTCCCGTTAGGGTTATGGCTGGACCACGGTCATGCGCTCAAGGCACGTGATGGTGGCCTTGGCGTATGGCTGGACAGTGACGAAGAGGCCGAACACATCGGTGACGACGTTCATGAGTTTCAGGTTATTGCCCTGAACTTCCCGGCATTCACTGATGGCCGCAGCTTTTCCAACGCCCGCCTGCTGCGTGACCGGTTTGGCTACAAAGGTGAATTACGGGCCATTGGTGACGTGCTGCGTGACCAGTTGTTCTACATGCGACGCTGTGGCTTCGATGCGTTCGCCGTTCGCCCGGATAAAGACCCGTACGAGGCCCTCCAAGGTTTGAAGGACTTCTCGGTGACCTACCAGGCCGCCACCGACGAGCCTCTGCCACTGTTCCGCAGACGCTGATCGCACGTTGCAAAAAAGCCCGGGGCTCGCAAGAGCACCGGGCTTTTTTTTGTGAAGTGGTTCAACCACGGATCCGCTGGGAGCGAACTCGTTCGCGAAGACAACACCGCGATCTGCCAGACGATACCGCGCCGCCCGCTTATTCCGCCGTATTTACCAAAAACGCTGTTGCGTTAATCGGTTCCACCAGGAGGTCAGTACCCGATCAACTGAAGCGCTGGCAGCCAGCCCTACTCGCTCCTGAAGGCTTTTACGTTCGGAATAATGCAGGTGGAAAATTTCAGCTACCTTGGCTCGCTCTGACAGGTATTCATCGCTGGTCTTCAGCTCATCAACCAATTGCTTGTCCAGTGCAGCCATGCCCAGCCAGACTTCACCGGTGGCTACATCATCAATGGCCAATTGCGGACGGTAGCGGGCGACAAAGTTCTTGAACAGCTCGTGGGTGATGTCCAGATCTTCCTGAAACTTCTCACGGCCCTTCTCGGTGTTTTCGCCAAACACCGTCAATGTGCGCTTGTATTCACCCGCCGTCAGGACTTCGAAATCAATGTCGTGCTTCTTCAGTAGGCGATTGACGTTAGGCAGCTGCGCCACCACGCCGATCGAGCCGAGAATGGCGAATGGGGCGCTGATAATCTTGTCCCCAATGCACGCCATCATGTAGCCGCCGCTGGCCGCAACCTTATCGATACAGATCGTCAACGGAATACCCGCCTGACGGATTCGCGCCAGTTGCGACGATGCCAAGCCGTAGCTATGGACCATGCCGCCGCCGCTTTCCAGGCGCAGCACCACTTCGTCTTTTGCCGTCGCCAGGGTCAACAGCGCGGTGATTTCATGGCGCATGCTTTCAGTGGCGGAGGCCTTGATGTCACCGTCGAAGTCCAGCACGTACACCCGAGGTTTTGGCTCGGCGAGCTTCTTCTGCTTCTTGAGGCTCTTGGCCTGCTCTTTGCGCAATGCCTTGAGCCGGTCCTTGTCCAGCATTGACTGTTCAAGCCGGTCGCGCAGCGCTTTATAAAAGTCGTTGAGCTTACTGACCTGTAACTGGCCAGCAGATTTGCGACGGCCTTTGCTGCGCACTGAAGCGAATGCCGCCAACACGATCAGAATGGCGACCACCAAGGTCACCGTCTTGGCTAAAAAGCTCGCATATTCAGCTAGAAAATCCACAGTTTCTCCTCAAAAACATTACGCCCCCTTTATAAAAGGGCTACAGAAAAGCTAATAAAAAACTACTAATTGTCCCAGCATACCGGCGCGCCTTGCAGACAGCCAGTCTGCGAGCAAGTAACTGTTGACTCGTGAATCTCATTCAAACAAGCGTATGTTTTTTCATTGACAGCGTTTGAGCATCCTCCTAACCTCGCCAGACCTTCAACGCACCGGGATGAAGCGGACGTGGGCAGCATCTATTTGATTCGACATGGCCAGGCCTCTTTTGGTGCGGACGATTACGACGTTCTTTCACCGATGGGCTTTCGTCAGGCAGAAATCGTCGGCGCGCACCTGGCTCAGTTGGACGTGCGCCTGGATCGTTGCCTGTCGGGTGACCTGCTACGGCAGCGAGACACTGCGCAAACCGCAATGGCGCAAATGAATGCAGCCGGGTACACCACGCCCACGCTGGAAATTGATTCAGCCTTCAACGAACTCGACGCCGATGGAATAATCCGAGCCCTGCTGCCGGCGATTCTGCCCGAGGAACCGGAAGCGCTGCACGTACTGCGAAATGCCGCACAACACCGCGCCGAATTTCAGCGTCTGTTCGCCTTGATCATCGATCGCTGGCTCAGCGGCAACTACGACACGCCTGGACTGCAAAGCTGGCTGGGTTTCGCTGAACAGGTGCACTCTGGCCTGCACCGGGTGCTGGACAGCGCAGGCAGTAAAGACAATATCGCTATTTTCACCTCTGGCGGCACCATCACCGCCCTGCTCCACTTGATGACCCAAATGCCTGTGCGTCAGGCGTTCGAACTCAATTGGCAAATTGTTAATACCTCGCTGAACCAGCTCAGGTTTCGGGGGCGCGAGGTTGCCCTGGCGTCTTTCAACAGTCACGCCCACTTGCAACTGATGAAAGATCCGACGCTCATAACGTATCGCTGAATTATTTACCGCTGCATCAGGCCCCATCGCGATGCTGAAGCTCGCAGGGAACCTAACCATATGCTAATCAGCCCCAACAAGGATCAACACCATGACTTCCGTAGCCGACGCCGTTCAAGCAATGAAAGCCAAGTTCAACCCAAGTGCCGCTGCGGGCCTGGACCTGGTTTTCGGCTTTCGTATCGATGAAGAGAAGAATTTTTCGCTGATCGTTAAAGACAGCACCTGCGAGCTACAGGAAGGCGTAAACCCCAACGCGCAAGTAACGCTGGTGATGGACGGCGAAACCCTGGAAGGCATTGTCAGCGGCGAAACCGACGGCATGCAAGCTTTCATGGGCGGCAAACTGCGTGCTGAAGGCGACATGATGTTGGCGATGAAGCTCAGCGAACTGTTCCCTTCCTAAGCGCCGCCCTCAAGAACCGAAGCTTGCGGGCTTCGGTTTTTTTTCGTCTGGAAGACAGGATCGAGGAGTAATCATAGCCATTGATTTGGCTGCAACACGCCGGTCTATAAGGCCGATTGTGCCTTGTGAGCAACCGGCTGCCGCATTAGATTAGTCAATAATCTCTGCCCCTAATAATAAGCAGAAGGGATAAGCATGGCGCTTACTGATCAGTCCACACAGATTCGCGCTGGCGAAGAACTCGACGCCAGCCTCATTGACCCTTACCTCAAAAGCCATATCCCTGGCCTGAGTGGCTCACCGGAAATCAGCCAGTTTCCCGGCGGAGCCTCGAACCTGACCTACCTGATCCGTTACCCCGAGCATGAATTCGTGCTGCGTCGTCCGCCGTTTGGCAGCAAAGCCAAATCCGCCCACGACATGGGCCGCGAATATCGGATTCTGAATCAGCTCAGCGATGGCTTCCCCTATTGCCCCAAAGCGTATGCACACTGCACCGACGAGAGTTTGATCGGCTCAGAGTTTTACGTCATGGAGCGGGTCAACGGGATCATCCTGCGCTCCGAACTGCCTGCCGAATTACACTTCGACACTCAGCAAACCACGGCGCTGTGCAAGAACTTCATCGACAAGCTGGTGGAGTTGCACCAAGTCGATTACGCGGCTTGCGGGCTGGCGGACCTCGGCAAGCCCGAGGGTTATGTCCAGCGTCAGATCAGCGGTTGGAGTGATCGTTATGAAAAAGCCCGTACACCGGATGCGCCCAGCTGGGAAAGCGTCAGGACTTGGCTAAGAGAAAAAATGCCGACCAACCCATCGGCCGCCAGCATCGTGCACAACGACTACCGCTTCGATAACGTGATTCTCGATCCGGCCAATCCGATGCAGATCATCGGCGTGCTGGATTGGGAGTTGACGACCATTGGCGACCCGTTAATGGACCTGGGCAACACCCTCGCCTACTGGATCGAAGCAGGCGACCCGGCACCCGTGCAACTGATGCGTCGTCAGCCGAGCCATGCACCGGGGATGCTGACCCGCCGTGAGTTTGTCGATTATTACGCCGAGCGCTCGGGCACCCGGATCGACAATTTCGATTTTTACTACACCTATGGGCTTTTCCGCCTGGCGGGCATCGTCCAGCAAATTTATTACCGGTTTTTTCACGGCCAGACCCAGGACAAACGCTTCGCGCAGTTCATTCATATGAACACGCTGCTGGAGCACATGAGCCTGAAAGTGATCGATAAATCCAACCTTTGACTGCGACACTATAAGGAAGAAAAAATGTCCAAGACCCAACTCTTCGACCTCGATGGCAAGGTCGCTTTCGTCTCAGGCGCCAGCCGTGGCATCGGTGAAGCCATCGCCAGGCTCCTGGCCCAGCAAGGCGCCCACGTAATTGTCTCCAGCCGCAAAATCGACGGCTGCCAGCATGTGGCGGATGCGATTATTGCCGATGGCGGCAAGGCCACAGCCATTGCCTGCCATATTGGCGAGATGGAACAGATCCAGAGCACATTTGCGCAGATCCGCGAACAGTTCGGGCGCCTGGACATTCTGGTCAACAACGCAGCGACCAACCCACAATTTTGCAACGTCCTGGACACCGACCTCAGCGCGTTCCAGAAAACCGTGGACGTGAACATCCGTGGTTATTTCTTTATGTCGGTGGAAGCCGGCAAGCTGATGCGCGAACACGGTGGTGGCAGCATCATCAACGTCGCATCGATCAACGGCATTTCACCGGGCGTGTTTCAGGGCATCTATTCGGTGACCAAAGCTGCCGTCATCAACATGACCAAAGTGTTTGCCAAGGAATGTGCTGCCTTCGGGATTCGTTGCAATGCCCTGCTGCCGGGCCTGACTGACACCAAGTTCGCCTCGGCGTTGGTGAAAAACGACGCGATCCTTAATATGGCGTTGGCGCAAATTCCACTCAAGCGCGTGGCAGCGCCGAGTGAAATGGCTGGCGCGGTGCTTTATCTGGCCAGTGATGCATCAAGCTACACCACCGGTGTTGCGTTGAACGTGGACGGCGGTTTCCTTTCCTGAGCCTGATTCCTGTCTAAAAAAACAGCCTCTTCGGGCTGTTTTTTTATGGGCTGTCTAGAGAATTTATATTCCATTTATTTTATTTAAAGAATATATTTTCCGGACAATAACGCCAAAGGACACCGTCATGCGTCAGTTTTCTCGATCCGCCGCAGGGTTACCGCAGCTTGGAATCGGCCTGATTGGCACCGGCTTCATGGGGCGCGCCCATGCTATGGCGTTCCGCAACGTCAGCGCTGCGTTCGCACTCCCTGTCCAGCTGCGTCTCGCCGCGTTGGCCGATGCCGATGCCGCACGCGCAACCCGGTGCGCCAGCGACTGGGGGTTCGACCATGCCCACAGTGACTGGCAACAGCTGATCAGCGACCCCGAAGTAGATATTATTGCGATCACCACCCCCAATCATCTGCATTACCCCATGGCCATGGCAGCGGTAGAAGCGGGTAAAACCGTGTACTGCGAAAAGCCTTTGGCCGTCAGCCTCGCCCAGGCAGACGACATGCGTAACGCCGCAAAAAAAGCGGGTGTGGTCACGCGAGTGGGTTACAACTATCAGCACAACCCTATTATCGGTCTGGCGCGGCAGATGATCGAAAGCGGCGAGCTGGGGCAAATCGTCAGTTTCCAGGGTGAGTTCAGCGAAGACTTCATGGCCGATCCTGCGTCCCCTTGGTCGTGGCGCTGCGAAGAAGCCCACGCGGGAGGCGCACTGGCTGATTTGGGCAGCCACTTACTGGCGCTGGCTCGCCATTTGATGGGCGACGTCGAGGCCGTATGCGCGGACGCCAACACTGTGCATCCGCAACGCCCTGCCACGGTTGGCAGCCGCGAGAAACGTTTTATTGCCGTAGACGATCAAACTCACGCCCTGCTGCGCTTCGCCAGCGGCGCCCGTGGAACGTTCAGCAGCAGTTGGCTGAAACACGGCTATAAAAATCATCTGGCGTTTGAAATTAGCGGAACCCGAGGCACGATTGCGTTCGATCAAGAGCGACTCAATGAACTGCGGGTGTGTCGTGCGGACCAAGGTAGCTTTCAGCGGGTTTTAGCCGGCCCTGCATTGCCCGGCTACGCCGCGTTCTGCCCCGCGCCTGGCCATCAACTGGGTTATAACGAGCTGAAAACCCTTGAAGTGCATGCGCTCATTCAGGCCGTTTTCAACCAAGGCAAGGACGGCCCGGACTTCGAAGAAGCCTGGCAGGTAGAGCGTTTGGCGGCAGCGATTCGGATGGCGGCGCGGGAACAGCGGTGGGTGCGGATTACAGAGCTGTAAGGTAGATCGCTTCGCCTGTAGATACTCGGTAGCGAAGCAGCGCTCGGTCAGGCTGCCCCTACGCAATGAGGGTGTCTGCCACTCTCGGTTATGGGTAAAATGCGCGGCTTCTGGCGCAGCTATTCTGCGCACTGCCGTATAAGTCGAAAAACTCCCCATGTCGCTCGAACTCAGTGTTGATCTGACCACCCTCGTCGCTCTTACCGCCGTGGCTTTTGTAGCAGGTTTTATCGATGCCATCGCTGGCGGCGGCGGTCTGTTGACCACCCCAGCCTTGATGACTGCAGGCTTGCCGCCGCACCTTGTGCTGGGCACCAACAAACTCAGCTCGACGTTTGGTTCAGCAATGGCCAGTTACACCTTTTTCCGGCGCAAATTATTCGATCCCAAACAATGGATTCACGCATTGCTGGGCACGGCTGCGGGTGCCTTGATCGGCGCAGTGGTCGCCCATTACCTGCCCGCAGAATGGATCAATCAGATGCTGCCAGTGATCGTTTTTGGTTGCGGCCTGTATTTATTGTTCGGCGGTGTGCCCAAGGCTCCCCTGGACAGCGACCTGCCGATCAAAAAGAAATGGCAACTGCCCCAGGGCCTGGGCCTCGGGTTTTATGATGGCGTTGCCGGACCTGGCACCGGCGCGTTCTGGACCGTCAGCACCTTATTGATCTATCCCATAGACTTGGTAAGAGCCAGCGGTGTCGCACGGTCCATGAACTTCGTCAGCAATGCCGCAGCGCTGTCAGTGTTCATATTCTCCGGGCAAGTGGATTGGCTGATCGGCCTGTGCATGGGCTCCTCATTGATGGTCGGAGCCTTCTTCGGTGCGCGTACCGCGATCCAGGGAGGCGCCAGGTTCATCCGCCCGGTGTTCATCATTGTGGTGCTCGGCCTGACCATACGCCTAGCCTGGCAGCACTGGTTCAGCTAAGCCGGCATGCCGGGCCAAATAGACATCAATCAGGTAGCGAGCGATTGAGCGGTTCGCTGGCAGCGGCGGCAAGTCGTTGACGTGAAACCAGCGCGCGTCTTCAATTTCATCAGCCTGGGGGACAATCTCGCCGCTTTCGTATTCGGCATGGAAGCCCAGCATCATCGAATGCGGGAACGGCCAGCACTGGCTGCCCATGTACTGAATGTTTTTGACCTTCAGTTGCACCTCTTCCATGACCTCGCGACGCACACAGTCCTCCACTGACTCACCCGGTTCAGCAAAGCCTGCCAAGGTGCTGTAAACCCCAGTGACGAACCGCGGCGATCGTGCCAGCAGGATCTCGTCACCTCGTGTGACCAGCACGATCATGCTTGGCGAAATACGCGGGTAATGGCGCAGATTACAGTGCTCGCAATACATCGCACGCTCGCCCGGCACTTGCTGCATCGGCAAACCACAACTGCCGCAAAAACGGTGCTCCCGCGCCCACGTGCTGATCTGAGCCGCGTATCCAAGTTTTTTGTAGACGTCGAACTCGCCTTCCAGCATGAACTGACGCAGCCCCTGCCAGGTGCAGCCGTCGATAGCCGCAGGCTGCCTGAGCACCAACAGATACACCGGCTCGCCATCAAAATGGCCAATACCGTGTTCACTCAGTATTGAAAGTTCCTGACGCTTCAACCATTCCCGAGGGAACATCGCGCCATTTTCATCGCGCAGAAACCCTTCCGGGCTATGCACCACAGCCCAACCGCCACTGAGTTGGGTATCAAGGACGGCAGTTGTCCAACGTGTCATGAAAATCTCCAGGCCAATGCTTACTTATCAAAGGCTAATGATCAAACGCCGCTTTCTGTTTATTCATGTGTGCAGCCACTGCCAAGCGTAAATCGGCAGATTGCAGCATGGCTGCGTTCCAGGTCGCAACGTATTCCAAACCATCATCGATTCGGTGGTCGCGCATGTAACTGATCATCTCCTTGGTGCCGGCGATCGCGATCGGTGATTTAGCGGCAATTTCCCGAGCGATCTCCAGCACACCTTGCAACAGGCTGGGCGTATCCGCGAACCTGCGATTCACCAAACCAATGCGGCACGCTTCCTCTGCGCCAATAGTACGCCCGGTGTAGGCCAGTTCGCGCAACATACCGTCACCAATGATTCGCGGCAATCGCTGCAAAGTGCCGACGTCTGCGGCCATGCCCATGTCGATTTCTTTAATCGAGAACTGCGCGTCTTCGGCGGCATAGCGCATGTCACAGGCCGAAATCAGATCGATTGCGCCGCCGATGCAATAGCCCTGAATCGCCGCCAGCACTGGCTTGCGGCAATTGTCGACCGCATTGAAAGACGCCTGCATCTTAAGAATTTTGCGCCGTAGCAGACGGGCGTTGCGGCCCACGTCTTTGCCTAATTCGGAGGCTACAGCGGCCAAAAGCATCAGATCGATGCCGGAAGAAAAATGTTTTCCGGCGCCACTCAGTATCACCACACGCACTTCGTCGGTGTCATCGATCCATTGAAAAATTTCGATGATCTCAGTCCAGAACGCAGCGTTCATGGCATTGATTTTTTCCGGCCGGTTGATCTGCACGTGGGCAATGTTATCGGACAATTCGACGTGAAACGCTTGGTAATCGGATTTGTAATCGAGCATGGCAGTCCTCCTGGAGAGCAAAAGCGACGGGGTTAACACGGGGCAAACTATAACAAGCCTGACAGGACAGCCGTAAGGCAGCGGTTGCGCCATTCTCCGGATGCCCGACACGCTCATAGGCGTATGATTTTTTTGGCAATACCCGCTGTAAAAACAGGGGAACGGCCGACTGTTACTGAGGTCAAGAGACTTAAGGCCGTTATTGAGTCGCCAAAACTGTGTGTGGGCGCCTTCAGACGGCCGCAGCGTTGTGGCTAATACACCACTGCTTGATCGTTATTTCCAGGTCGTAAGAGGGCGATTCTTGATCACATTGAAAGCGGCAACCGGCATAGCGGGTTTGGATGACATCCTGTCAGGGGGACTTTCTCGCAGTCACGTCTTCCTCCTTGAAGGCCAGCCAGGAACGGGCAAAACCACTATCGCCCTGCAATTTCTGCTGGCAGGGGCTGCCATCGGCGAACGTTCGCTGTACATCACGTTGTCTGAAACCGAGCGTGAGTTGCGCGATGGTGCCCGGTCCCACGGTTGGGAGCTGGATGATTCCATTGATATTTACGAGCTGACACCACCCGAAAGCTTACTCAACGCTGAGCATCAGCAAAGTTTGTTGTATTCATCTGATCTGGAACTCGGTGAAGCGACCCGGCAGATTTTTGAAGTGGTTGAGCAAATCAAACCGTCGCGCGTGATCATTGACAGCTTGTCGGAGATCCGGCTGTTGGCACAGAGTTCGCTACGTTATCGGCGGCAGATTCTGGCGATCAAACACTATTTTGCGCGCTACGACGCTACTGTCGTCTTGCTTGACGACCTGACCACTGAGTCGTTGGACAAGACGGTACACAGCGTTGCCCACGGCGTTATCCGTCTCGAAGAACTGACCCCCGACTACGGCGCAGAACGACGACGGTTGCGGGTGGTCAAGTATCGCGGACAGAAATACCGAGGCGGGTTTCACGATTTCACCATCATGAGCGATGGCATTCATGTCTTCCCGCGCCTGGTGGCAGCCGAACATCGCCAGCGCTATCAACGAACCCAGTTGAGTAGCCATATTCCGCAACTTGACGCCTTGCTCGGTGGCGGTATCGACAGTGGGTCCGGCACGCTGATACTGGGCCCGGCGGGCACGGGCAAATCGCTTATTTCCCTAGTGTTTGCCGCGGCCGCTGTTGCACGCGGTGAAAAGGTCGGGCTGTTCATCTTCGACGAAGAGCTGGGACTGCTGTTCCACCGTATGAAAGGCCTCGGCATCGACCTCCAGGCGCTGCAAGAGACCGGCTACTTGACCATCGAACAGGTCGACGCTGCAGAGCTGTCACCCGGTGAGTTTTCACACCGAGTTCGACGTTGCGTCGATGACAAGCACATCAAAACCGTCGTGATCGACAGCATCAATGGTTACCAGGCCGCGATGCCTGGGGAAAACGCGTTAATCCTGCACATGCACGAGTTGCTGTTGTACTTGAACCGCCAAGGCGCTTCGACCTTTATGACGGTGGCCCAACATGGCCTGGTGGGCGACATGCGCGCGCCGGTGGACATAACGTACTTGGCTGACAGCGTCATTCTGTTGCGTTACTTCGAAGCCATGGGCCAGGTTCGTCGGGCTATTTCCGTCATCAAAAAGCGTACTGGCACCCACGAGTCGACGATCCGCGAATATCGAATTGATGCGCAAGGCTTGACCATTGGTGCACCGTTGGACGCATTCCAGGGTGTGCTGCGCGGCGTGCCTGAATATCATGGGGAGAGTAAACCGTTGATGAGGGAAGAAGACGCGTGAGCATTCCGGGCTTTTCTGAACGAGCGATCATCCTTGCACCGTGTGGACGCGACAGCCAAATCGCCAAAATGCTGCTCGAAGAAGCAGGCTTTTCCGCGCTCATGGCTCGGGACCTGGCGCATTTGTGTGAAGAGCTGGCATTGGGCGCCGGCATGGCGATCATTGCTGACGAGGCCTTGCATGGAACCAACATCAGTGCCTTGCTCGGGTTGATGGATAATCAGCCAACCTGGTCTGACATGCCCATCGTATTGCTGACTCACCACGGTGGGCCTGAGCAAAACCCGTCGACGCGCCTAGGCGCCCGCCTGGGCAACGTTACCTTTCTCGAACGCCCGTTTCACCCAGCCACACTGGTCAGTCTAGTCACCACAGCCCTGCGCGGCCGTCGTCGACAATATGAAGCCCGGGTGCGCATGGAAGATATTCTGGAAAGCGAACAACGCTTGCAGATTGCACTAAAGGCCGGACGCCTGGGTTCGTGGCAACTCAGCATCAGCGAGCTGACGCTGACCTGCTCCGCTATCAGTAAATCCCATTACGGACGTGCCGAAGATGAGAGTTTCACCTTCGATGACTGGCTCGGTTCGGTACTGATCGAAGACCAGTCGGCGATGCAATTGGCGTTGCACAACAGCCTGAAAACCGGTGATGACTTAATCATCGAGTACCGCAATGTCTGGCCCAACGGTTCTATCAACTGGGTCGATGTACGCGCCAGAGCCATTCGTGACCAACAGGGCGCCGTGCATTCATTGGCCGGCGTGACCTCGGACATCAGTGAGCGCAAGCACGGCGAAGCGCAACTTCACCGGCTTAACGAAACCCTTGAGCAGCAGGTAGAAGAGCGCACCTCACAACTGCGACACAACGAGGAAGCCCTGCGCCAGTCACAGAAAATGGAAGCCGTTGGACAGCTCACGGGCGGCATTGCCCACGACTTCAATAACATGTTGACCGGAATTATCGGCAGTCTTGAATTATTGCGTAGACGATTATCCCGCGGTCGCACCGAGGACCTCGACAGCCTGATCGACCTGGGCGTGACGTCGGCTAACCGTGCCGCCGCCCTGACCCACCGCTTGCTGGCGTTTTCCCGTCGCCAGTCCCTCGACTCCAAACCGGTGCATATGAACCAACTGGTTGACTCCATGGGCGAACTTATTCATCGCAGTCTGAACGAAAGCATTCGCCTGGACGCGCAGATGGACGAGCAATTGTGGACCGCAGAAGCCGATCCAAACCAACTTGAAAGCGCCTTGCTCAACCTGGTATTGAACGCCCGTGATGCCATGCCTGAAGGTGGCCAACTCACCATTAGCACCTACAACCAGCGGCTGGATAAAAACTTCACCAGCACCCAGGAAAATTTGCAGCCTGGGGAGTACGTGGTCCTCAGTGTGAGTGACACCGGTTGCGGCATGCCACAAAGCGTCATCAGCCGCGCGTTTGACCCGTTTTTTACCACCAAACCGATTGGCCAAGGCACCGGCCTCGGGCTGTCAATGATCTATGGCTTTAGCAAACAGTCCCACGGCCATGTGGCGATTCAAAGCGAAGTGTCTGTAGGCACCACGGTCCGCCTTTATCTACCCCGCTTCCCCGGCGAGGAGCAGCAGGATGAACAGGTCTATCAGAGCAACGCTCCGTATGCCAAAGAGGGCGAAACGGTTCTGATCGTCGAAGACGACCCAGCGGTAAGAGTGCTGGTCAGCGAGGTGCTCAGCGAACTTGGTTACGCCTTCGTCCAGGCCAGCGATGCACACAGCGCCGTCCCCATACTCGAATCCTCACAGCGCATCGACTTGATGATCAGCGACGTTGGCTTACCGGGGATGAACGGGCGGCAATTGGCTGAGATAGGCCGGCAACTGCGTCCGGCATTGAAGGTGTTG
Source organism: Pseudomonas sp. (assembly GCF_028293835.1). Taxonomy (GTDB): domain Bacteria; phylum Pseudomonadota; class Gammaproteobacteria; order Pseudomonadales; family Pseudomonadaceae; genus Aquipseudomonas. The sequence goes on along the minus strand of NZ_JAQGNX010000170.1, from coordinate 171,605 downwards.
TTCATCACCGGTTATGCGGAACACGCAGCGGTACGCGCCGGGTTCCTCGACTCAGGCATGCAACTGATCACCAAACCCTTCGTTTTTGATCACTTGACGGCCAAGGTGCGGGAAATGATTCAAGCCTGAACGCGCTGTGCGCAGTCCCGGCTTATCAGCGCCCTCTTTATCCTGAAATCAACGCAACAAACTTTTAATCTGATTATGCAAGCTGTCCATCGTAAACGGCTTGGCCAATATCGGCGCCTTAAAGGCCAGAGGACTGCCCGACTCGGTGATTTCCGCAGGGTAGCCACTGATAAAAATAACTTTCAGTTCAGGCCGTAATTTAATCGCTGGTTCGGCAATCATCACGCCGGAAATACCACCGGGCAGGCGGTAATCAGTGATCATCAAGTCCAAATGAGGTTTGGTTGCAAGAATTTCAAACGCTTGCTCGCCATTCTCAGCCTGCAACACCTTATAGCCCTCGCCCGATAGATAATCGGCCAGCAGCATTAAAATCAGCGGCTCGTCTTCGACAATAAGTACGACGTTTTCTGCATCTGAGCTCATGGGTATGCCTTTGACTTTAATTCGCTGCCATTACGACCATGCCCCGGGGCGGAGGTTGCGTCGCCTGTCAGATAATTCGTACCAAGCGTCAAAGTGGCAGGCAGACCCGAAACAAAGCCCCGGCGCCCTCCTCGCTTTCCACGCTAATGGTGCCGGCGTGGGCGGTGACGATCTGTTCGGAAATGAACAAGCCCAGACCCAAGCCAGCAATGGCGTGCTTGGCCGACACTCGTTCAAATTGCTGGAAAATTCGCTTCTGATTCTCTTTGCTGACGCCGATGCCGTGATCAAGGACATCCACTCGCGCCTGCCCATCCTGGCTATAAACCCGGATATCGATGGGTTTGCGTGCACCATAGCGCAGGGCGTTGGTCAGTAGATTGGCAATCACTTGTTCGATGCGAAACTCGTCCCATGTGCCCACCACCGGTTGATCACCGGTCAGTGAAACACTGGTTTCGGCGGCGGCGATCTGCGCCGAGAAGCTTTCCAGCAGGTTACTCACCAGTTGCGCCAGGTCGAAACGACTGGGACGGATCGACAACTTGCCGGTACGGATTCGCGACACATCGAGCATGTCCTCGATCAACCTGATCAAGCTTTGAATCTGCCGCTCGTCACGGTCGACCATCGCCCGGAGCTTGTCCAGCGTGAACGCCGCAGTATTGTCTTTGGCCAGATGCAGCTTGCGCAACTGGGTCTCCAGAATCAACCCGTTGAGTGGCGTACGCACTTCATGGGAGACGATCGACATAAAGTCATCGCGCATACGTACGGCGTGTTCCAGTTCGTTCTGCGTGGCCTGCAGTTGTTTAAGCAAAGCTTCTTGTTCCTGGCGGCTACGCTCCAGCGCCTCAACCTGACGATTCATAGCCTTGCGTTGGCGATAAAGGTCCACGAAGACGTTGACCTTGCTTTTCACCGCATGGATATCCAGCGGTTTGTGCAAAAAATCCACCGCACCACTTTCGTAACCCTTGAAGGCATAGTTCAGCTCGCGACCGGCAGCGCTGACAAATACGATGGGGATGTTTTTGGTTTTTTCTGTGCCGCGCATCAGCTCGGCCAGTTGGAAACCGTTCATCCCCGGCATCTGCACGTCAAGGATGGCCATCGCAAATTCATGTTGCAGCAGCAACGACAGCGCCTCGTCGGCGGACAGCGCCTTATAGACGGCGCGGTCTTCGCGCTTGATCAGTGCTTCAAGGGCCAGTAGGTTTTCTGGCAGATCGTCAACGATCAGCAGTTTGGCTTGGACTTCACTTAGCATGCGATTCTTTCCAACTCGACAAGCATTTGGCCAATGTTATTCAAAGACAGGATGTAATCGGGAGCGCTCAGAGCCAACGCGGCTTCGGGCATGATCGATGCCTGGGCAGTCCCCGGGTCTTGGACGATAGTGAATCCGCCTCGCCGTTTGATCTGAGCCAAACCCTGCGCGCCATCCGCGTTGGCGCCCGTCAGCAGCACGCCCGCCAGGCGTCGACCGAAGGCATCGGAGGCCGACTCGAAGAGGATGTCGATGCTGGGGCGAGAATGGTGCACCCGGTCCTCCAGGCTCAACGACAAGCTCAGATCATTCTCTACCGACACGTGATAACCGGGAGCGGCAAAATACAGCGTGCCGGCTACGATGACTTCTTTGTCATCCACTTCCTTCACCGGCATTTTCAGGTGCTGCTGAAAAACCTCAGCCAAGCGGCTATGGCGCTCGTTTGGCAAGTGCAGGACAACAATGATTGGCAGAAGAAAGACAACTGGCAGCTCTGAGAAAACCTTCAGCAAGGCCTCAACGCCGCCCGCCGATGCGCCAATGACAATCGCGTCGACAATCGGTAACGGCTTGCGCGGCAAAAGCGACGCGATCTCAGGGCTGTTCATGATTTACGGTAGATCCGTTCTTGCTTGACCAAGGCCTCGAAGTCATTGCTATAGGCCGAAAAATCGAGCGTCTCTTTACTGCCCAACACCAAAAACCCCCGGTGGCAGAGCGAGTCGTGGAACAGACCGAAAGCACGGTCCTGTAATTTTTTATTGAAATAAATCAAGACGTTACGGCACGATATAAGCTGCGTTTCGGAGAAAACACTGTCGGTGGCGAGACTGTGGTCAGCAAATGTCACATTCTCGCGCAGGGTTTTATCGAAAATGGCAAAGTCATAAGCGGCCGTGTAATAGTCCGAAAAAGCCCGCTGGCCGCCGGCCTTCTGATAATTTTCGGTGTACGCACGGATATTTCCCAGGGCAAAAATGCCCTGCTTGGCTTTTTCCAGAGAGCGAGGGTTGATGTCTGTCGCGTAAATAATCGTGCGCTCAAGCAAGCCCTCCTCGCGCAACAGGATGGCCATGGAATAGACCTCTTCACCGGTACTGCACCCCGCGATCCAGATCTTGATCGACGGATAAGTTTTAAGCAAAGGCACGACTTCTTGACGAATTGCCAGGAAATGCGTCGGATCGCGAAACATCTCACTGACCGGAATCGTCAGGAACTGCAACAACTGCAAGAACGCCGACGAGTCGTGCAATACCCGCTCTTGCAGAGCTGAAATCGTTTTGCAATCGAACTGGAGCAAGGCATGGTTCACCCGACGCTTGATTGAAGCACCCGAGTAATCGCGGAAGTCATAGCTGTACTTGAGATAAATGGCCTCAATCAACAGACGCAATTCAATCTCAGCGTTTCGTTCATGAGGCATGACATACATCCAGTGGCACAAGACTGAGGTCCATCTTAGTAGCTGCCAAATCGTAGACGTTCAATTCAGATCCGCTCCATTTTTGGCAGCCACACGCGGATCAGCGAGAACAGCCGATCAAGGTCGATGGGTTTGGCCAGATAATCGTTGGAACCCGCTTGCAGGCAGCGCTCCTGGTCATCTTTCATGGCCTTGGCAGTGACCGCAATGATCGGCAATTTACGCCAGCGTGGGTCTTTGCGAATTTCGATGGTGGCTTCATACCCATCCATTTCCGGCATCATCACGTCCATCAGGACCAGGTCGATATCATCGACTTCACCGAGTTTCTTGATCGCCTCGATGCCATTGCGGGCTATTTCAACAACAGCGCCTTTATGCTCCAGGGCACTGGTCAGGGCAAAGATGTTGCGCACGTCGTCATCGACAACGAGGATTTTCCGCCCTTCAAAGACTTTGTCCCTGCTACGAGCGGTTTTAAGCATTGACTGGCGTTCGCTGGAGAGTTTGGATTCGACTTTGTGCAGGAACAACGTCACTTCGTCGAGCAGTCGCTCCGGTGAACGGGCGCCTTTGATGATGATTGAACGGGAGTATTTGAGCAGCTCCGCTTCTTCATCCCGGGTCAGGTTGCGCCCGGTGTAGACAATGACGGGTGGAAATGCACAGATATCATCGGTTGCCATGCGCTTGAGCAAGTCGTTGCCGAGCATGTCAGGCAGTTTCAGGTCGATGATCATGCAGTCATAAACATTGTCCCGCAACAAGGCCAACGCATCCTGAGCGAAGCCAACGGCGGTGATTTCGATGTCGTCATCGCCGATCAGGCGGGCAATGCTGTCGCGTTGCAGGGCATCGTCTTCCACCAACAGGATGCGTTTGACCTTTTGCGTCAATTTCGCTTCGAGCTTGGCGAACACATCCTTGAGTTCTTCACGGGTGGTCGGTTTAACCGCATAACCGATGGCACCCATGTGCATGGCCGCTTCCTGACGATCCTCTACCGAGATCACGTGCACCGGGATATGCCGGGTGGGCGCTAGCTCTTTCAGGCGCTGCAGCACGGTCAGGCCCGAATGATCTGGCAAGCGCATGTCCAGCAAAATAGCGTCGGGTATGAATTGCACCGCGAGATCGAAGCCTTCATCTGCCGCGTGGGCCACCAGGCATTGGTAGCCCAGTTCATGGGCCAGGTCGAAGAGGATTTGCGCAAACCGCACTTCGTCTTCAATCACCAAAATACAACGTTTGTTGAACGGCGCGTTGTTTCGGTCGTCGGCGAACACCGGGATCGGCTCTTGCATCGCAACGGGAAGCACGACCGGCGTCATCACGACGGAAAGCATCGGCGCTTTGACCACTGCCGGCTGCTCGCCGTACTCAAGTTGCACCTGCTCGACGTATTGCTCAGGCAATACCAAGCTGAAGATGCTGCCTTGCTCAGGGGCGCTGGTCACGGTGATGGAACCGCCCAGCAGCTTCGCCAGGTCCCGTGAGATCGATAAGCCGAGGCCGGTGCCGCCGTAACGCCGGTTAGTGGTGCCGTCTGCCTGCCTGAACGCCTCAAAGATGCTCTGCTGCTGTTCTTCGGCAATCCCGATGCCTGAATCGCGAATGGTAAACGTGATGCCTTCGCCAGGCTGCCGGGACACGATCAAACCGACACTGCCGCGCTCGGTGAATTTGATTGCGTTGGATAACAAATTCTTGAGAATTTGCTCAAGACGCTGGCGGTCCGTGTACAGGATGGTCGGCGTACCCGCCTGCAAATCGACCTGGAAATCGAGCTTTTTGTCGTTGGCCATCGGTTGAAACATGCTGCGCAGGCCTTCGACCAGACGCGCGACGCTGGTATTTTCCGGGCGCATATCGAGCTTGCCGGCTTCGACTTTAGAGATGTCGAGAATGTCGTTGATCAGGTTCAGCAAGTCGTTGCCGGCGGAATAAATTGATTCGGCGAATTTGACCTGCTCACCGGTCAAGTTATCCAGTGGGTTCTCTGCCAGCAGCTTCGCCAAAATCAACGAACTGTTTAGCGGTGTACGCAGCTCGTGGGACATGTTGGCGAGGAATTCTGACTTGTACTTACTGGAGCGTTGCAGCTCATCGGCACGTGCTTCCAGCTCGACCTGGGCGACACTCAGTTTTTCATTGTTACGGTCCAAGGCATCACGCTGGTCTGCGATGGCCTGGCTTTGCGCTGCCAACTGTTCGTTGGTCTGTTCAAGTTCTGCCTGTTGAGTTTCCAGATGGACCTGGGACTCCTTGAGAATCCGCGACTGCTCCTCAAGCTCCTCGTTGGCGGTTTTCAGCTCTTCTTGCTGAACTTGCAATTCTTCGTTCAATTGCTGGGTTTCAGCCAACACTTCCTGTAACCGCTGACGGTAGCGCGCCGCCTCCATGGACGTGCCGATGTTGTCAGAAATAACCTTGAGAAATTCCACATCACGGTCGGTCAGTGGTCGCAAAAATCCCAGTTCGATAATGCCGTTGACCTGATCGTCGTTACTGGTAGGCACTATCATCACGCTGCGTGGCGAGGCGTCGCCTAAACCTGAACTGACCTTGAAGTACTCGTGGGGCACATCGTCCAGAGTGATGATTTTGTCTTGCTGCGCCGCTTGACCGATCACACCTTCGCCGCTGTAGATCGATTGTTCGTGCTGCTCCTGATCCCGCGAGAATCCGTAAGAAGCCACGCGCCGAAACCCGCCGTGCTCCTGCCGCACGTACATCGCCGCCACCACAGACCCGAGGTATTGAGCAAAAAACTGCAGGACATTGCGCCCTAGCAGACTCACCGTTAGTTGGCCAAGAACCTGTTCGGCCAACTCGCTCTGGCCGTTACGCAACCAGGCCACATGCTCCAAGCGCTGGGCATTGCTCACCTGCAGCTTGAGGTTCTCGCTGTAATTGTTTGATAACGTAAGCATATCGCGACGACCGATATAGGCGATCAGGCCGCTGATCAAGAGCACGAAGATCAAGTAGAGCGTGACGGTAAAAATGGTAGTCCGCGTGACGTCTTCGTTGCGCGTGGTCCGCAACTGTTGTTCGGTCTGCACCGCGACTTCGTACTGGCTACGAATCTCATCGGACAAACGCTTGCCGCGACCCGCCAGGATTGCACTTTGGTAGTCGCCGTTTTGTCGCCGCAGGGTGATCATTTCCTGGGCGAAGTCGTTCCAGTCGTTTTGCAGCGCAGACAGGCGCTGAAAGCGGTCGACCTGGGTGGGATTATCCTGGACGAGTGCTTCAAGGCCTTTCAGCTCGTTTCTTATGGCTGGCTTGGCCACTTCATAGGGGTCGAGAAAATGCTCATCGCCGGTCAGCAAGAAACCGCGCATGCCTGTTTCCATATCGACTGACAACTTGAGGGCGCGATCAGCGTTGTTGATGACCCGATCGGTGTGCTCAACCCATTGAATAACCGACAGTAGATAACTGATTAAAACGATAAAAAACACCGCACTCAACACCCCCACGCCTAATGGCAAGGCGATGTTGCGGGTCAACATTTTACGGAAGCGTTGTTCGTCAATCGAAGACGGATGGTTCATCGGGGAGGTCCGGGCGAATTCATCGAAACCGCAGAGTTTGCCGCAAATGTCAGAAAAAGACTTGATTAGTAACGTAAAAAACAAATATTTCAGCTACCAATTCCACGGTCCGGTCGATTTGCAAGGCATTAACCCATAAAACCCATGAACAACCACTCATTTGAATACAAACTCGTCTATTTTTGAACTTGTTCTCATCTTTTACTCACTGATGAATAGGCTAAACAGAGACAATTGACCACCCACTAGGCCGCCATCATCAGGAGCAACCCCATGTCCCCAGCAACCAGCACCATTCTCGTAGTGGAAGATGACAACATCGTGCGTATGTTGATAGTGGACGTGCTTGAGGAACTGGAATACACCGTGTTCGAAGCGGCCGACGCCGAATCCGCCCTGGCGCAGCTGAGCGATCAGGAAAAAACGTTCGATTTGCTGATGACTGATCAAGGCTTGCCCGACATGAAAGGCGTTGATCTTGCGCAACGGGCATTGGTATTGCGCCCTGCATTGCCAGTGCTGTTTGCCAGCGGCTATGCGGAGAATATCGACGTCCCGAAAGGGATGCATGTGATCGGCAAGCCGTTCTCGATTGATCAACTGCGTGACAAGGTCCGGGCGATTTTGAGTCAGGTGCATTGATGTCCAGGGGATTGCTCGAGACGTCGCTGTTCCGTGATTGCCAGCTAGCTGTTTGTGCGAGGGAAATGCCCTACAGGCGTTGCGCAGACTGAGACTTGTTAGTGCGCTGAAGCCTGCGCAACTTGGCACAAAAATCATGATTTCAGGGCTGAAAGTTGTGACACAACGGCCTTAGGCTACTGTTTTTGTTGGTAAAAAATTGATTGGCATGACTCTTGATGAAGACACGTCGCCCACGCAGTAGTGCATCAGGCGTGGGACCGTGTATTTATTAGTCAGGAGAGCTCCATGCCAACACCCGCATATTTGACGATCAAAGGTTCCAAGCAAGGCCTGATCACCGAAAATACATTCACCGCCCAGTCGGTTGGCAACATCTATCAAGAAGGTCATGAAAACCAGATTCTGGTTCAGGCCTTTAATCATCAAATTATCATTCCACGTGACCCGCAGTCCGGCCAACCAACCGGCCAGCGTGTTCACAGGCCGTTGATGATCACTAAAGTTTTCGACAAGTCTTCGCCGCTGATTTTCAACGCATTAACGTCTGGCGAGATGCTGGAAGAATGCAATCTGCAATTCTTCCGAACTTCTTCCACGGGGGCTCAGGAACACTACTTCACCATCGCGTTGTTCGATGCGATCATCGTCGAAGTAAACTCGCATATGCCTAACTGCCAGGATCCAGGCAACTCTCATTTCACCCACCTGGAAGATGTCTACTTCAGCTATCGCAAAATCACTTGGGACCATGAAGTCAGCAAATCTACTGGTTCTGACGATTGGCGCACTCCAGTCGCGGGCTAACCTCGACAGACGTAACGCAACGGCCGGGTTCCTGGCCGTTGTTGACAGCGTCCTGTGCTTTAATTGCCTCCCGCGTTTTCAAGAAGTTTATGTCCATGCTCTCCCTTCTGCCAAGCACTCCCACCCATGTGCTCATCATTGGTTACGTCTGGCCCGAACCGCGTTCATCCGCGGCGGGTGGGCACATGATGCAGCTGATCGAGTGTTTTCAGGAGCAAGGGTGGCAGATTACCTTCAGCAGCCCGGCAGCAGCGGGCGAACACAAGGCTGATCTTGTGGCCTTGGGGATCACCGAAGTCGGCATTGAGCTTAACAGCAGCAGTTTCGATACCTTTATTACCGAGTTGAATCCTGACATCGTGCTGTTTGACCGCTTCATGATGGAAGAGCAATTCGGCTGGCGCGTGGAGAAATTTTGCCCCAACGCCCTGCGCATTCTTGAAACAGTCGACTTGCACAGCCTGCGCGAAGCTCGTCATCAGCTGTTAAAAAATCACCTTAACAACGCCCCCCAACCCGATGATCTTACGGATTTTTTTGCCGCGTCAGAACATGCCATGTTCCAACCTATGGCTAACAGTGACGCAGCGCAGCGTGAAATAGCGGCCATCTACCGGTCTGACCTCAGTTTGATGATCTCTGACAAGGAAATTGACCTGCTGGTTGAGCAGTTCAAAGTGCCCAGCGCCTTGCTGCACTGGTGTCCATTGCTGCTGGCAACCGTGCCCACCACATCGCCCTCCTTCGTTGAACGAGCGAACTTCCTCAGCATCGGTAATTTCCGCCACGCCCCCAACTGGGACGCGGTGTTGTGGATGAAGACAGCCATTTGGCCGCTGATCCGTCAACAGTTGCCAACAGCGCAGTTACATATTTATGGGTCCTACACGCCGCCGAAAGCTACTGCGCTGCACAACCCGGCGCAGGGGTTCCATGTCATGAACTGGGCCGAAGACGCGCTTCAGGTAATGTCTACTGCGCGGGTTTGCCTGGCGCCGTTGCGTTTTGGCGCTGGAATCAAGGGCAAGCTCGTTGACGCCATGATCTGCGGCACACCCAGCGTGACCACACCCATCGGTGCCGAAGGCATGCACGGCGACCTGCCGTGGCCCGGCGCAATCGCAACCAGTGCCCGACACCTTGCTGACTCAGCCGTTGAACTCTATCGAAACGAAGCGCTGTGGGACAAAGCGCAAAGCGACTGCCGGGGGATATTGGCCGATCGCTATCCATTCAAACCGCATTGCGCGAGCCTGATTGCCAAAATTGAAGCCTGCCGAGCAAACCTGGCACACCACCGCACCGACAACTTCACCGGCGCCATGCTCCGTCACCATCACCATAAAAGTACCCAATACATGGCACAGTGGATTGAGGCAAAGAATCGGGTTTCATAATGAGTCTTGAGTTGGGCGTTTGCGGTGGCACGTAAGAAGCTGGAGGTTCCCGCGTAGGGGAATCTCCTGAAATCTGGCTCAACGCCGTACCGAATATCCTGGATTGATAAGATTACTGTGCTTTCAATCCAAGGACAGATGCTCATGCCAATGCTCCAAAGGGCATTATGCTGACTAAACGGCTGTTTATTTACTTATTGCTTGCGTCCTCGCTGCTCTGTAACGGCTGGATTTGGTTTATCAGCCCGAATCCACCTCGGCTCGACAAGGTCGTCCTTAAATATCCGATTGGAGACCAAGAAGTTATCTACGGCATCCGCACAGATGGCGGCGGCGCGACCGGCGGGTTCAGTTACCGATATTATTTGAGAAACGGTGGATCCAGTAACGATGATGAGATTCTATCGTCACTCGTCAACGCCTCCCCGTTCCTCATCACAAAGGACCCGAAAATAAGGATTGAATCCCGTGGCGCGGAATTGAAACTTTGGTTGGCCGGACGCATTGATCGGTTTCACAGCCAAGTCATTGTCCGCCGTAGCAGCGATGACTACCACGTGATGAATACCAGCCTGACATCTATCAGCGGTGAATTAGGGTCGATGCAGTAAGAGAGGCCGCGTCGGGCTTTGCCGATCAGCGGCCTTCTACTTGGCCGACGCGTCAGTCAGGTTTGCGCAGTAAATAAGTGTCCATTATCCAGCCTTTTTCACGCCGGACCGTTTCGCGAACACGCTGGATTTCTGCGCTGACATCTTTTAGCTTACCTGCGATCAGGATTTCATCTGGCGTGCCCAAATAGGCGCCCCAATAAATGTGCAGATCAGTCTCCGCGAACGCCTCAAACCCGCAGTTCGCATCAAGCATCACCACGACATTAGTGATCTGGTCCTCGCGACACTCTGCCAAACGCCGTCCAGTGGTGATCTGGATCGGCTCTCCGATACGATTCAGTGGTATTCGATGCTGTGCCACCAGTGCCTGCACGCTGGTGATCCCGGGAATGACCTGATAATCAAACAGCTGAGCGCCGCGGGCCAGTACCCGGTCAAGAATGCGCAAGGTGCTGTCGTAAAGCGACGGGTCACCCCAAACCAGAAATCCCCCCACCTCGCCCTCGCCCACTTCATCAGCAATCAATTGCTCGAACAGCACCGCGCGCTGTTCATGCCACGCCTCAATTCCTGCCTCATAAGACTGCGGGTTGCCGAGCCGCTTAGGGTCAAGTACCTGAACGATCCGGTAGTCATCATGGGTGATGTAGCGTTCACAAATGTCCGTTCTCAAACGCAGCAGATCGTCGTTTGCGTAGCCCTTATCGAGCAAAAAGAACACGTCAGTCCGATTAAGCGCATTCACCGCCTGCACCGTGATCTGCTCGGGATGCCCTGCGCCAATGCCAATTAGCAGGATTTTTTTCATTAGTAACAACTCCCTAAGTGACGCCAACCGCGAGCGTGTGGATATTGGACCACTGCTCAAGCGTACGCAAAGCAGCAGATTGACTTTATCCCCAAACAGGTATAATTTCACCCATGCCATACGGAAATGACAAGCGCCTGTACTGGGTCGCAAGCAGTAAAAAGGATTTAACCAACATGCCCGAAGCAGTCCAAGACACATTTGGTTTTGCCCTTCACCTTGCCCAGCAAGGCGGCAAGCATCCAGATGCAAGTGGTCGAGAGTCAGGACACCAACACGTATCGCGCGGTATACACCGTTCGTTTCGGCGGCACGGTTTATGTGCTGCATTGTTTCCAGAAAAAGTCCGTCAAGGGTATCCAGACGCCTCAACCGGGAACCTCCTTGATCAAGGCTCGCTTCCTGGCGGCAGAACTCCATTCAAAAGGATGCACCCATGACTGAGATAGAATCCGGCAGCGGTAACGTCTACGCCGATGTTGGCCAGACCGGCGCCAGCGAGATGCTGGTCAAAGCCCAACTGGCGGCAAAAATAGGTAGCATCATAAAGGCCCGGCATCTGACCCAGGTCCAGGCCGCCGAAATTCTCGCCATGCCCCAACCCAAGGTTTCTGAAATGCTGCGGGGCAAGTTTCGCGGCATCAGCGAATCAAAAATGATCGACTGCCTTGCACGTTTGGGCCGCGACGTACAAATTGTCGTCAAGACTGCACCGAAATCCCGGGGTGAAGGACGTGTGGTAGTAATATTTGCCTGATCGACCGTCCTGACTGTTACATCAACACGACGACCTAATAATGACAAAAACGACGAGAATCACCGATCCGTCCTACGAGCTGATGGACGACCACAATGGCCTCTCGATCATCTACCGCGAGCATGGTTTCCCGTGCCCGTTGGTGCGCTGGCATTTTCACAAGGAATACGAGCTACATTTGATTGTGGCCAGTTCAGGAAAGGTCTTCGTCGGCGATTACATTGGTAACTTTTACCCGGAGAGCCTGTTTCTGACTGGCCCTAACCTGCCACACAACTGGATCAGTCAGGTCGATGAGCATGAAGTGGTGCCCAAGCGCGATATGCTGGTGAATTTCACCGATGAGCTGTTCGAAAGCGGGAATTTGGTATTCGCTGAACTCAAAACGCTAACCCCGTTGCTGGAGCGCGCCCAGTACGGTGTGGAATTTCGCTGCAAGCGCACCATTCGTCAGGCCATGAAGTTGATGCAAAAGATCGCCGACAGCAAAGGCATTAGCCGTTTGGGGCATTTTTTCATCCTGCTGGAGCTGCTGGCCGCCAGCGACGATATTCAACTACTGTCTGGCACCCAGTCACCGCAGTTGCCCGACGAACACAGCGTCGACCGCACCAACCGCGCCGTGGATTATATTTTTGCCCACTACGCTCGCGAGTTGCCCCTTGAAGAAGTTGCCGACTATCTGGGCATGAAACCCACCTACTTTTCCCGGGTGTTCAAGCAGGCCACGGGGCGTTGCTTCGTTGAGTTCGTCAACCGGTTACGCATCAGTAAATCCTGCGAACTGCTGACAGTAGGCGATAAACCGGTGACCGACGTCTGTTTCGAATCGGGGTTCAATAACATTTCCAACTTCAACCGGCGCTTCCAACAACTCAAAGGCATGACGCCGTCCCACTACCGCCGATTGGCGGTGCAACGCATGACTGAACAAAACCTGTACTGAATTACCCCGCCCCGACGCCCTTCAAAAATGCTGAAACCGCTCTATGCTATGCAGGGGCGGTATTTCAGTGCGTTTACATTTACGTACCCAGTGCAAAAAAGTATCGGTTTGAGTGCTGCGCAGGATTTGTCATTGCGCGCTGAGACCGTTGTAATCAGTTCACAGTTTCCGTACCTCCGGAAGCTACAAAAACAATAACCGACCCTCTGTAGCCCCTGGGCACAGAAGAGGAGTAATCGATGAAGACCCCCGCAAAATTGCTACTGGCAAGCACCTGTCTGGTTCTCAGCGGCGTCGCCTCAGCTGGCACTGTGACCATCGCCACGGTCAACAACAGTGACATGATCCGCATGCAGCGTCTCTCCAAAACCTTCGAGCAAGAACACCCCGACATCAAACTCAATTGGGTAGTGCTGGAAGAAAACGTCCTGCGTCAACGCTTGACTACTGACATCGCCACCAAGGGCGGACAGTTCGATGTGCTGACGATCGGCATGTACGAAGCCTCACTCTGGGGTCAGAAAGGCTGGCTGCAAGAGATGAAGGATTTGCCGGCCAGCTATGCCCTGGACGACGTCTTCCCTTCGGTACGTGACGGCCTGTCCGTCGACGGTAAACTCTTCGCCCTGCCGTTCTACGCTGAAAGCTCGATGACGTATTACCGCACCGACTTGTTCAAGGCTGCCGGGTTGACCATGCCTGAGCGCCCCACCTGGACGCAGATAGCCGAGTACGCAGCAAAGCTGACCGACAAGACCAAAGAACAGTACGGTATCTGCCTGCGCGGTAAAGCGGGCTGGGGCGAAAACATGGCGCTGATCAGCACCGTCGCCAACTCGTTTGGCGCACGCTGGTTCGACGAACAGTGGAAACCACAGTTCGACCAGCCGGAATGGAAAAACGCGCTGAATTTCTACGTCAATACGATGAAAGCGTCTGGTCCTCCTGGCGCCTCCAGTAACGGTTTTAATGAAAACCTGGCGCTGTTCAACAGCGGCAAATGTGCAATCTGGGTCGATGCTACCGTTGCCGGCTCGTTCGTCACCGACAAGACCCAAAGCAAAGTGGCTGACAATGTAGGTTTCACCTACGCGCCCCATGAAGTGACCGATAAAGGCTCTGCCTGGTTGTACTCGTGGGCTCTGGCGATTCCAACCAGCGCAAAAAACCAGACTGACGCTAAGGCCTTCAGTCAATGGGCGACTTCCAAGGAATACGCCGCGTTAGTCGCCAAGACTGACGGCGTCGCCAACGTGCCACCCGGCACCCGTGCGTCGACCTACAGCGACGCGTACATGGCCGCTGCACCTTTCGCCAAAATCACCCTGGAATCGCTCAAAGCGGTTACGCCAAAAACGCCGACTCTCAAGCCGGTGCCGTATGTTGGCATTCAGTTGGTGACCATCCCTGAGTTCCAGGCGATCGGTACGTCCGTTGGGCAACAGTTCTCGGCGGCGCTGGTCGGTTCGAGCACGGTTGATGCAGCGCTGGCTACCGCGCAGACCGCTACCGAGCGAGACATGAAGCGCGCGGGCTATCCAAAGAAATAATCACGATTGACTGTTGTCTGTGCCGAGCGGCTTGCCCCTCGGCACCTTGTCCAGGCTTGCACCGAGTTTCGGAGTCACCATGAATACTTCTGCCATCAATCCTCATCTGGATACGTCCAGCCCGACCCCCAAAGCAAAAAGTCACCTGACTAAACCGGGCTGGTTTCTGGTGAGCCCCTCGGTGTTGTTGTTGCTGGTATGGATGATCGTACCGCTGGGCATGACCATCTACTTCTCAACCATTCGTTACAACCTGCTGTCGCCCGGTGACGAAGAGTTCGTTGGCATAGAAAACTTCGTCTATTTCGTCACCGACAGTGGTTTTATTCCAGGTGCAACCAACACGCTGTTGCTGGTGGGCAGCGTACTGGCGATCAGCGTGATCCTTGGCGTATTGATTTCCGCCCTGCTGGAGGCCAGCGAATTCCTCGGCCGCGGCATTGTGCGTGTGATGTTGATTTCACCGTTTTTCATCATGCCAACCGTCAGCGCTTTAATTTGGAAAAACCTGCTTTTCCACCCGGTCTCGGGAATTCTCGCGGCCGTATGGAGAGCGTTCGGTGCCCAGCCAGTGGATTGGCTCGCCAACTACCCACTGATGTCGATCATCATCATTGTCTCTTGGCAATGGCTGCCCTTCGCTATCCTGATCCTGATGACCGCCATGCAATCCCTGGATCAAGAACAGAAAGAAGCAGCGCGGCTGGACGGCGCCGGTCCTATCGCGATTTTCTGGTATCTGACCCTGCCGCACCTGGCGCGCCCAATTGCGGTGGTGATCATGATCGAGACGATTTTCCTGCTCTCGGTGTTCGCTGAAATCTTTACGACCACCAACGGCGGCCCGGGCTTTGCCTCGACCAACCTGGCGTACCTGATCTATAACCAGGCGTTGCTGCAATTCGACGTCGGTATGGCATCGGCTGGCGGCTTGATCGCCGTGGTCATCGCCAACATTGCCGCGATTATCCTGATTCGGATGATCGGCAAAAACCTCACCGACAAGTCATGAGGGCCTTGCCATGATGACGCTAAAACAATCTCGTCGTATGCAGAGCGTGTTGCTTGGCGCGCTGTCGTGGGCGATTGCGGCACTGATCTTTTTCCCGATTTTCTGGATGGTCTTGACCAGTTTCAAGACCGAGATCGACGCTTTCGCCACGCCGCCACAGTTCTTCTTCACCCCTACCCTGGAAAATTACATTCACATCCAGGAACGCAGTGATTATTTTCACTTCGCCTGGAACTCGATAGTCATCTCGTTCAGCGCAACCATCCTTTGCCTGATCATCGCGGTGCCGGCAGCCTACTCCATGGCCTTCTTCGAGACCAAGCGTACCAAAGGCACACTGTTGTGGATGCTCTCGACCAAAATGCTGCCGCCCGTTGGCGTACTGATGCCGATCTACTTACTGGCCAAAACCTTCGGCCTCCTGGACACGCGTTTTGCGCTGATCGCCATCTATACCCTGATCAACCTGCCGATTGTGGTCTGGATGATTTACACCTACTTCAAGGACATTCCACCGGACATTCTCGAAGCCGCACGTCTGGACGGGGCCACCACCGCCCAGGAAATCTTCCGGGTGCTGGTGCCGATCTGTAAAGGCGGTCTGGCATCGACCGCGCTGTTGTCATTGATCCTGTGTTGGAACGAGGCGTTCTGGTCGCTGAACCTGACCTCATCCCAAGCCGCCCCATTGACGGCTTTGATCGCGTCCTACTCAAGCCCCGAAGGTCTGTTCTGGGCCAAGCTGTCCGCCGTCTCGACGCTGGCCTGTGCACCGATCCTGATCTTCGGCTGGATCAGCCAAAAACAACTGGTTCGCGGCCTGTCTTTCGGCGCCGTCAAATAACAAGTTTCAGCCTCTTCAACGAGCGCAGAACGGAGGCCATATGGCTAACCTGAGCATCAGAAATTTACAAAAAGGCTTCGACGGCCATTCCATCCTCAAGGGTATTGACCTGGATGTTCGCGACCGCGAGTTCGTGGTCTTCGTCGGCCCGTCCGGCTGTGGCAAATCCACCCTGCTGCGGTGCATCGCCGGGCTTGAAGACGTCACTGGCGGCACTATCGAACTGGATGGCCGCGACATCACCGAGGTGTCCCCGGCCAAGCGCGACCTGGCCATGGTGTTTCAAACCTACGCCTTATACCCGCACATGACGGTGCGCAAAAACATGTCGTTCGCCCTTGACCTGGCGGGCGGAAAGAAAGCCGAGGTTGATCGTAAGGTCGGCGAAGCAGCGCGCATCTTGCAATTGGAACCGCTACTTGACCGTAAACCGAAGCAGCTTTCCGGTGGGCAACGCCAGCGTGTCGCCATCGGCCGTGCCATCGTGCGCAACCCGAAAATCTTCCTGTTCGATGAGCCGCTGTCCAACCTCGACGCCGCCTTGCGTGTGCAAACCCGCCTAGAGCTGTCGCGTCTGCACAAAGAACTGAAAGCGACGATGATTTACGTGACCCACGACCAGGTCGAAGCCATGACCCTGGCCGACAAAGTCGTCGTGCTGAACGCGGGCAAAGTGGAACAGGTCGGCACACCGCTGGAGCTGTATCACCACCCGGCCAACCTGTTTGTCGCGGGCTTTCTCGGCACGCCGAAAATGGGCTTTCTCAAGGGCAAAATAAGCCGCGTCGACAGCACGGGCTGTGATGTGTCGCTGGATGCCGGGGCAATTGTCAGCCTGCCATTGAATGGCGCCAGCGTCAGCGTCGGCAGCCCGGTAACACTGGGTATTCGTCCGGAGCACTTGAACATCGCCAACACCGGCGATTGTCAGATGCAGGTGATTGCGGACGTCAGCGAACGCCTGGGCAGTGACACCTATTGCCATGTCCGCACTCAATCCGGCGAAGCCTTGACCATGCGTATCCGTGGCGATCTTGCGAGCAATTACGGCGAAACGCTGCACCTGCACCTGGATAGCGCCCATTGTCATTTGTTCGACGCCCAAGGCCTGGTTATCGCCAACGCCTTGCAGGTCGCCGCTTAAGTACCCGGGAACCCTGACCATGAAGCTTAACAAGCAAAACCTGTCGCAACTGGATCCGCACATTGCTCGCCCGGCCTATTCGCCGAAGGATACCAGCCAAGGCATCGCGCACATCGGTGTCGGTGGTTTCCATCGGGCGCATCAGGCGTTTTACACCGATGCGCTGATGAACAAAGGCCAAGGCTACGACTGGTGCATCTGCGGCATTGGCCTGCGCCCGGAAGACCTTGGGGTGCGCGACGCACTGCAAGATCAGGATTATCTTTATACGCTGTATGAACTGGGTGATACCGACGACACAGAAACCCGCGTCATCGGCTCCATCAGCGAGATGTTGCTGGCCGCCGACGGCATTCAGGCGTTGATCGACAAGCTCGCCAGTCCGCAGATTCGTATCGTCTCGCTGACCATCACTGAAGGCGGTTATTGCATCGATGACAGCAACGGCGAATTCATGGCGCACCTGCCCCAGATTCGCCACGACCTGGCGCACCCTGGCGAACCAACCACCGTGTTCGGCCTGCTGTGCGCAGCCTTGGCCAAACGCCGGCAAAACGGCACGCCCGCATTTACCTTGATGTCGTGCGATAACCTGCCGCACAACGGTGCTGTCGCCCGCAAAGCCCTGCTGGCTTTTGCCGCACTGCGCGACGCTGATTTGCACGACTGGATTGCTTCCAACGTCAGCTTCCCTAACGCCATGGTCGATCGCATCACGCCCATGACCAGCACCGCTCACCGTCTGCAACTGCATGATGAAAAAGGCATCGACGATGCCTGGCCAGTGGTCTGTGAACCGTTTGTGCAATGGGTGCTGGAAGACAAGTTCGTCAATGGCCGTCCAGCGTGGGAAAACGTCGGCGTGCAGTTCACCGACGACGTCACGCCCTACGAAGAGATGAAGATCAAATTGCTCAACGGCAGCCATTTGGCGTTGACCTATTTGGGCTTCTTGCAGGGTTATCGTTTCGTTCACGAAACCATGAACGATCCGTTGTTCGTGCGGTACATCCGCACCTACATGGACCTGGACGTCACGCCACAATTGGCGTCGGTGCCAGGTATCGACCTGGAAACCTACAAGGACACGCTGATTCAGCGCTTCTCCAACCAGGCCATTGCCGATCAACTGGAGCGCGTATGCTCCGACGGTTCGTCGAAGTTTCCCAAATTCACCGTGCCGACCATTAATCGGCTGATTCTTGATAAGGGTAACCTCGACCGCGCCTCCCTGGTAGTTGCCGCTTGGGCGCTGTACCTCAAGGGCGAAGACGAGAACGGCGTGACGTTCAAGATTCCCGACCCGCGTGCCGAGTTCTGCCAGGCATTGGTGGCCGATGATGTATTGATCACCCAGCGCTTGCTAGCGGTCGAAGAAATTTTCGGTGCAGCTATTCCGCAGTCGCCTGAGTTCGTCGCGTCGTTCGAACATAACCTGAACAGCCTGCGTGAACTGGGCGTGCAAAAAACCCTGGAAAATCTGCTGGCCAAAAGCGCCTGAGGTGACCCTATGTTTCTCGGTATTGACTGCGGCACCCAAGGCACCAAAGCGATTGTGCTCGATGCCGAGAGCGGGAAGGTCCTTGGCCAGGGCTCAGGCCCACACACGTTGATCAGCGCCGCCAATGGGCGGCGCGAGCAAGACGTGTCGCAATGGCTGGCTGCCTTCCAACAGGCAACCCGTGAGGCGTTGGCTGAAGCGGGCGTCAGCGGCGCGCAGATCCAGGCCATCGGAGTTTCCGGGCAGCAGCACGGGCTGGTACTGCTGGATCAGAGTGGCGAGGTATTACGCCCCGCCAAACTCTGGTGCGACACCGAAACCACCCCTGAGAACGATCGACTGCTGGACTATTTAGGCGGCGAGAAAGGCTCATTGGAACGTCTCGGCGTTGCTATCGCACCCGGTTATACGGTGTCTAAGCTGCTGTGGACCAAGGAACAGCACCCGGATGTGTTCGCCCGCATCGACAAAATCCTGTTACCCCACGATTACCTGAATTACTGGCTCACTGGCCGCTGCTGCAGCGAATTTGGTGACGCCTCTGGCACGGGTTATTTCAACGTGCGCACCCGCAGCTGGGATTTGGCCCTGCTGGACTATATCGACCCCAGTGGTCATTTGAGTCGGGCCTTGCCGCAATTGCTGGATGCTCAGCAAAGCGTCGGCAAGATTCGGTCAGAGATTGCTCAACTGTTGGGGCTCAACCCCGAGGCGATTGTCTCCAGCGGCGGCGGTGACAACATGATGGGCGCCATCGGCACCGGCAATATCGGGCCGGGTTCGATCACCATGAGCCTTGGCTCCTCCGGCACGGTTTACGCCTATGCCGACGAAGCCCGGGTCAGCGATCAAGCCTCGGTGGCGACTTTCTGTTCGTCATCGGGCGGTTGGTTGCCGCTGATCTGCACCATGAACCTGACTAACGCCACCAGCGCCGTCCGCGAGCTATTCGCGCTGAATATCGGCGAATTCAACCTGGCCATCGCCGAGGCACCCATTGGTGCGCAAGGGGTGTTGATGTTGCCGTTTCTCAACGGCGAACGCGTACCTGCCCTGCCCAACGCTACGGGCAGTATCCTGGGGCTCGACAGCACCAACCTGAATCAAGCCAATCTTTGCCGCGCGGTGGTCGAAGGCACGACCTTCGGTTTGCGCTACGGACTGGATTTGTTGCGAGCCAGCGGAATCAAAAGCCAGGCGATCCGGTTGATCGGCGGCGGTGCAAAAAGCGCGATTTGGCGGCAAATTGTCGCTGACATCATGGATACTCCAGTCGTTTGTACCGACCATAGCGAAGCGGCAGCCCTAGGCGCAGCCATTCAGGCTGCATGGTGCTGGGGCGAAGAAAACGGACAAACATCCGGGCTCAAGGAGTTGTGCCAACGTTGCGTCAGCCTTGATGCCGCCAGCGAGACCCAGCCGATAGCTGAAAACGTGTTGGCGTATCAGCAGGTTTATGATCATTACCGTTTGTGTTTGCAGGCCCTTTGAGGCCGTTTAAGTTTTGGAGCTTTTATGTTTTTAGTGTGTGGCGAAGCGCTGTTCGATTTTTTCAGCCAGCCGGAAGGCGGCAATCACAGCAATCGGGTGGACTTCCAAGCCGTTGCCGGCGGCTCGCCATTTAACGTCGCGGTCGGATTGAGCAGACTGGGCATTGACTCGGCGCTGTTTGCTGGTCTTTCCTCTGACTATTTGGGCCATCGCCTGCGCACCGTACTTAAAGACGAAGGTGTGCGGCCTGATTACCTGGTTGATTTCGAAGCGCCCACGACATTGGCCATGGTCGCCGTGGGCGATGACGGGTCGCCACAGTACAGCTTTCGTGGTGAAGGCTGTGCAGACCGTCAGTTACGGCTCGAGCATTTGCCGGTGCTGGACGAACAGGTGCGTGGCCTTCACATTGGCTCGTTTTCCTTGGTGGTGCGCCCGATAGCGGATACGTTGCTGGCCTTGGTCAGGCGCGAAAGCTCACAACGGCTGATCAGCCTGGACCCTAATATTCGCCTCAACCCAGAGCCGGACATTCAACGCTGGCGCGAGCAGATCAGTGCCTTTGCCGAGCACGCGCACTTGATCAAAGTCAGCGACGAGGACCTTTCGTTGTTGTACCCGGACCTTGACCCACAAACCGTCGCCGAAGGCTGGTTAAACCAACGCTGCCAATTGGTGTTCCTCACCCGCGGCGCTCAAGGGGTCAGCGTTTTCACCCGCCAGCACGGCACGTGGTCGGTTCCCGCCCGAGAAGTCATCACCGCCGATACCGTCGGCGCGGGCGACACTTTTCAAGCCGCCTTGATCACCTATCTCACCGAACACCAACTCGACAGCCCGTCCGGCCTGGAAGCCCTGTCACGGGAACACATCACCGAGATGATGCAATTCGCCGTGGCAGCAGCGGCGCTGACCTGCACCAAGGTCGGACCGGACCTGCCGTATCGGGATGAATTGGTTGGGGTCGACATGCCAGAAAATCGCGGATAACCCGGCCTCATGGCGGCATTTGGGAATGGGGCGTACCTGACACACCGCCTTCGCGAATGAATTCTCCCATTACAGTCAGTTGCGCGATGCCTAAGACCCGGAGGACGATGCACGTCCTTAAACACCCTGTTGAATCTTTCGAGGAACCAGCATGAGCCTGTCTTATTACCAATTATCCGTCCCGGTTTTTTTGCGCGGCCTCGATAACCTGTCGAAGTTGCTGGATAAGGCTGTTGAACATTGCGCCGCTAATGGCGTGGCGATGGAAGAACTGTTACTGGCCCGTCTCGCTCCGGACATGTTCACCCTTACAGGCCAGATCCAGACCGCCAGCGACGCCTCTAAACTGTGTACCGCACGTTTGGCTGGCGTATCCGCGCCGAGCTATCCGGATACCGAAACGACCCTTGAGCAGCTGCGTGAGCGTATCGTCAACACCCAAGCGTTTATCCGCAGCGTGACGCCAGAACAGTACGAAGCCAATGCGGGCAAGACCATCACCCTGAAAACTCCGGGTCGGGACATGATCTTCAGCCAGCAGGATTACCTGCTGCATTTCGCCCACCCGAACTTCTACTTTCACCTGACCACGGCTTACGACATCCTGCGCCATAAAGGCGTAGCGATTGGCAAGATGGATTTCCTCGGTGGAATTTAACGCCCAGGGTAAGACTCAACAGCGACACATAACAGAATCAGGCAAGAACCGGGCAGCATTCAGATAGCATTGCTAACCGCCCGGTTTTAAGCTGAGTCCGTGCCAGTAGCAACGCTGCTGCCGTTGGCAATCGGGTCCTCAGCGCCGCTGGTTTTTTTGCTTGCTGCAGCCACTGCCGCACTGACCTTCCCGAACCTTCTTCAATGAATGTAAGGGAAGTCAACTGATGAAAAGCTTCTTGGCGGTAATCTTTACTTCGATGATCCTGGCCATCAGCGCCAGCGCCTGGGCAATGCCCAAAACGGCTATGCATAGCCGTAGCAGCGGCCAACATCTGATGCCCATCTACCTCACCCAAGTCGACAACGAACCTCTCAGCAGGCTGCTGATCAGCTGATTACCGTCGACAAATTCAGACGTTTTTGAAAGAAGAAACGCTGATGTCCCGGCGGAAAATCCTCGACTTTGGCAAACTCGACGAACCCATGCTTGCGATAGAACTCGGGCGCCTGGAAGCTGAACGTGTCCAGCCAGATTCCGATACATTCGTTTTTGCGCGCGTGGTCTTCGGCCATATGCATCAATCGCGAACCCATGCCCTGCCCTCGGCACTGGTCAGGCACGGCCAATAACTCGATAAACAGCCAGCTGTACAAGCTCCGCCCATAGAGGCCGCCGATGACCTCGTTACTTAACTCGTCACGGATCAATAGCGCGAATCGCTCGGGTTTGGCGTCACCCGCCTGGGCAACGTTATAAGCCCGCAATGGCTTGAGAATTGCCAAATACTCAGCTTCACCAGGCGCTTGCGAAACGTCTATTCGAACACTCATCAGCAATCCCTCTCGGCGGCAGTTAGCACTCAGTGTTTTACCTTGCGACGCATGAAGCCATTGATCACCACTACCACGACGGCAACCGCAATCGCGATGTATTGAAAGGTTTGTTCAGTGATCACACCGGTATTTTGCAGGTGCGACAGACCCAGCATAATAGCCAGCACCACAAGGGCGATCACAATCGAATAGCTCAAACGTTGTTTGTTAGTCATTGCGGCTTCCTGAATGTGCGTAGAAATCATCTGCTCTAAGCAAATGCGCGCTCATGGTAACGCCGTTGATCTGACCTGTCAGTCTGGCAACGCCGTGACTGCTGCTCCCTCGATCAAATCTGCCTCGGTGGAGACCGTAGCGTTTCATCTAATCAGTGCCAGACGACATTCAATGAGTCACCGTTGCATGGTCTAATGCCAGCCGTTTCCAGTAACGGAGAATCTTTCAAGGAATAAACAATGCCCCACGAAGCCAACTTGTTGCAGGCCGCGGTTGTATTTTTACTCGCCGCAGTTCTGACTGTGCCGCTAGCTAAACGTCTGCAATTGGGTGCGGTGCTGGGGTATTTGTTTGCCGGAGTCATCATCGGCCCCTCGGTTCTGGGCTTGATCGGTAACCCGCAAAGCGTCAGCGATATTTCCGAGTTGGGCGTGGTGCTGTTGCTGTTCATCATTGGCCTTGAACTGTCACCGCGACGATTGTGGGTGATGCGCAAGGCAGTGTTTGGTGTCGGCCTGGCCCAAGTGCTGGTGACCGGATTGGTGATCGGCGGCGTGGCGTTGTTCTTTTTTGACCAGCCGCTAAACAGCGCTGTGGTGCTTGGGCTTGGTTTGGCCTTGTCGTCCACAGCGTTTGGTTTGCAAAGCCTGGCCGAGCGCAAGGAGCTTAATAGCCCACATGGGCGAGCGGCCTTCGCAATCTTGTTGTTTCAGGACATCGCTGCTATTCCGCTGATCGCCATTGTGCCCTTCCTGGCCGGAGTCAATGACCACGTCAGCCAGGCCGATAAGCTGACCCATGCCGCCCAGGTGGTCGGCAGTATCGCGTTTTTGGTCGTTGGGGGTCGCTACCTGCTAAAACCGGTATTTCGCATCGTGGCCAAAACCGGCTTACAGGAAGTCTCGACCGCAACCGCATTGCTGGTGGTGATTGGCACCGCATGGCTCATGAGTCTGGTGGGTGTATCGATGGCGCTTGGCGCCTTTCTCGCCGGAATGTTGCTGGCCGATTCCGAGTACCGCCACGAACTTGAATCGCAAATCGAACCGTTCAAGGGTTTGTTGCTCGGGTTGTTTTTCATTAGCGTGGGCATGGGTGCCAACATCGCACTCTTGTTCAGTATGCCCGGCTTGGTGCTGGGCCTGATGGTGCTGTTGATTCTGCTGAAACTGCCGCTGTTGTACTGCATTGGCCGGCTGGCGGGTGGCCTCGGCAAACAGAGCGCCTTGCGCCTGGGCGTGGTGCTGGCGGCAGGTGGGGAGTTTGCCTTTGTGGTGTTCAAGATCGGCCGCGATCAAGGGCTGTTCGAGCCGCAGCTGTACGACCTGCTGATATTGACCATCACTTTATCCATGGCCCTGACGCCGTTGTTGTTGCTGCTGATTTCACGCGTACTCAAGCGCAAGGTCGTCCCTCAAGTCGTGCCTGATGAATATCGGGATATTGAAAGCGATGCACCACGGGTGGTGATTGCAGGGATGGGTCGTATGGGACAGATCATTGCGCGGATTCTGCGGGCGCAAAAGATATCGTTTGTGGCGCTGGACACTTCAGTGGAGTCCATTGAGTTCTCGCGCAGCTTTGGCCATATGCCGGTGTTTTATGGTGATCCATTGCGCCCGGAGATATTGCGCGCAGCCAAGGTCGATCAGGCTGAATTCTTCATCATTGCCACCGACGACCCCGATACCAACATCAAGACCGCTGAACTGGTACGCAAGCTGTACCCACAAATGAAAATCCTCGCCCGCGCCCGTAACCGCCAGCATGTGCATCGTCTGATGGAAGTGGACGCGCAGGCGGTGCGCGAGACGTTCTACTCCAGCCTGGAAATGAGCCGCCGCACCTTGGTCGGGCTTGGTTTGAGCCAAGCCCAGGCCGATGCGCGAATCAGCCGCTTCAAACGCCATGATGAGCAACTGCTTAACGCGCAGCATCTGGTGTACGACGATGCGGCGAAAGTCATGCAGTCCGCCGTAGAGGCACGAACTGAGCTAGCGAAGCTATTCGAGGCGGATCGATTGGAAGAGGAAAAGGCAGCGGATTAACGGGTTGATTGATAGGCTTTGGCTTTGGCTTTGGCTTTGGCTTTGGCTTTAACCCAACACTTCACTCAGTGGAATGAAGTTCAACCAATCGCCTTCAGCCACGGTGGTGCCTTCACGCACTTCAATGAGGCCTTCAGCCCAGGCCGCGCTACGCAACACGCCTGAACTTTGGTTGCTGTAATACACCACCCGCCCCTGTTCGAGTCGTCCGCGCAAATACTCTCGGCGATCGCCCGGCTTGTTCCAGGTGAATCCGGCGGGAACCGGAAACTGCATGGGCGCAACGTCCATTACTCCCTGGCGGCGCAGTAGATAAGGCCGAGCCAGCAGTGCAAACGTCACCAGGGTAGAGGCCGGATTACCTGGCAGGCCGATCACCGGTACGCCGCGAAAATGGCCAAAGGTCAGGGGTTTTCCGGGTTTGATCGCCAGTTTCCATAGCGACAATTCACCGTCTTCGCGCAATGCATGCCCGAGATAGTCCGCTTCGCCCACCGACACGCCACCCGTCGACAAAATCAAGTCAACATGGCCGAGGCTGCCCAGTGTGCTACGGGTTTTTTCCAGGTCGTCTGGCAAGATACCTGCGTCCACCACCTCGCAACCCAGACGCTGTAACCAACTGCACAGCAGGATCCGATTACTGTTGTAGATCTGCCCTGGGCCCAATGGCAGGCCTGGCTCAATCAGCTCATCGCCGGTAGACAGTACCGCCACCCGCACACGCCGAATCACGCTCAGCTCAGCCAGACCCAACGAAGCGGCAAGCCCCAATTCGATCGGCCCCAAGCGCGTACCCGCGGCCAACACCTGCTCGCCGACGGTGGTTTCCTGGCCTTGCGGACGGATGTTTTGCCCGGAACTCATTTTCTCAGTGAAACGCACCCGCTGATCGGCCCCAACCTCGGCATTTTCCTGCATCTCCACACAATCGGCCCCGGCCGGTACCGGAGCTCCCGTAAAAATGCGCGCACAGGTGCCGGGGGTAAGTGCTTCCGGGGCTTGACCGGCAAATATTCGCTGACTGACCACGAGCGGTTCGCCCGTCCAATCCGCCAGGCGCACCGCATAACCGTCCATGGCGCTGTTGGGCCATGGCGGTAAATCCAGGGTAGAGACCAACCCGTCAGCCAGCACACGCCCTTCTGCCTGTGCCAGTAAAACCCGCTCGCGCTCAAGGATCGGCGTCGCTGCAGCCATCTCCAACAAGCGCGCCATGGCGGCTTCAACCGGCATCATTGGTCGCGATTTAGTGTCGCTCATGTTCGTTTACCCGCGCGTTGCGCAGGGCTCTGCCTGCTTGAGATGAGAAACGAAGTTGCACGGACGAAACCTTGAATCAAGCTGTTCGGCGAGAATGCCGTCCCAACCGGTACGGCAGGCGTTGGTCGAGCCCGGCAGACAACACACCAATGTGCCGTTGGCCAACCCAGCCAGGGCGCGGGATTGCACGGTAGAAGAACCAATATCTGCCATGGAGATCTGCCGGAACATTTCACCGAAACCGTCGACTTTTTTGTCAAGCAAACAGCTCACCGCTTCGGGGGTACTGTCACGGCCAGTAAATCCTGTGCCGCCGGTAATCAACACCACCTGCACTTCATCGTCGGCGATCCAGGTAGCGACTTGTGCGCGGATTTTATACAGATCATCTTTGAGCAACACGCGCTCTATCAGGCTATGGCCCGCTTCGGTCAGGCGATCGACGAACACTTGGCCCGAGGTATCGGTTTCACGTGTGCGGGTGTCGCTGACGGTCAACACGGCGATATTCAGCGGAACAAAAGGTGTATCAGCCTTGGCTTTCATAGGCTCAATCCAAAGAGAGAGAAATAGCCCGCTGTTATATCACAGCACCGTTTTCCCGGCCTTCGGGTTAGCCCGTTATCGCGATTGACCTGCCGCGGTACTATTCAGGGAACTTGCCAGTGATGTATACGTCTCAAGGACGTAAGCTTCAAACCCAGCATTCCCTGACGGAGATTTGTAATGACTCAACGGACCCTAACCGCCGCCTTCCTGCTCGCGCTGAGCATGGCCAGCCTTGCCGGTTGCGCTTCGCCGACTGTAATAACGCTGAATGATGGTCGCGAAATCCAGGCTGTTGATACGCCGAAGTTCGATGAAGACACTGGATTCTACGAATTCAAACAGCTCGATGGCAAAGAAACCCGCGTCAACAAAGATCAAGTTCGCACCGTTAAAGAATTGTAAGAGTTAGCGGCTTCATGCTTTTGCAGTAGCGATCGCGACCTGCCGCGAGTGGGTGGCGGCAACGATCGGATTCATCGCCAGTTGATTTCGGGGTGTAGCGCAGCCAGGTAGCGCGTCTCGTTCGGGACGAGAAGGCCGCAGGTTCGAATCCTGTCTCCCCGACCACCATGGCAGGTCTCGACTCGCGCTGTTCAGGTCGAAACAGCGAAAAACCCGCCAAGTGCGGGTTTTTCCATTTTGCGCCAGCGCTGACGGGGCTGTGGCTTGATCAATTAGACCACTCGGGGCACCGGAATACTGAAACTGAAGGTACTGCCATGCCCCAGTTCGCTTTGCACCCACATCCGACCGCCATGCGCCTCGACAATCCCATGGGAAATGTACAGGCCAAGGCCGCTGCCCGTCGGGTTGCCTTCACGACTGGCCCAATACCGGTCAAAGACGTAGGGCAACTGTTCCGGACTGATGCCAGCTCCGGTATCCCGAACCGTGAACACCACGTCGTCATTGACCCGTTCGGCTGATATGTCGATCTTGCCGGTCATAGGGGTGAATTTAAGCGCATTACCCAATAAGTTCGAAAACACCTGAAACAGTCGATCAGGGTCAGCCAGGATCGTCAGGTTGTCTTGCGCCCTGTAGGCAAACTCGATGTGTTTGGCCGCAGCCAACGGCGATAGAATCGTGCATATCTGCTCAAGCATCACGTTGGCGTCGGTGATATGCAACGTGACCGAGTAACGCCCGGCTTCGAGCTTTGAAGTATCGAGCAAATCGTCCAGCAGGGTATTCATCCGCGAAGTGGCCTGGCGCATGGTGTCAATGGCCGAGCCCATGCGACGGCTGGCCTTGCTGTCGTCAACGACCACCATGTTTTGCATCACGCCACACTGCAAGGTAATGATGGTCATCGGTGTGCGCAGGTCATGAGACACCACTGCCACCAAGTCGTCGCGTTCGCGCACCGCCTGATGCTCACGCTGAACCTGGCGCGACAGGTCATTTTCCAGCGCAGACCTGCGCAGGTTCTCCACGGCATAAAGATCGCCGGAACTCCAGCGTCGGCAGGTGCCTTCAACCTGTTGCTTCCAGATTTCGAACGATAAACGTGGGTGCAGACGTCGGGGCCCTGAGGTCGGTTGGTCGGCATTTTTATCGGGATTACCGCTCCATTCAATGGTTGCCTTCACTTCCTCCCGGAACCACATGACTGCGTTATCCACCGGTTTGGGCAAGGTAAACCCGAGCATTCCACTGGCGACCCCCTGGTAAGCCAGCGCTGGGGGAAATTCCAGTCCCAGGCTCGTCGAATAGAAGATGCCTTTCCCTTGCTGACGCACCCAGCGGTACAACACACGGATCTCCTTGATGCTGGGGCACTCTCCGAACAGATGGAGTTGGTGGCCAATCAATACCGCCGCGCCCGTGGCGCCAGTCAATGCCATCAACTCTTCGGGATTATTGATCAAGCCCTCCAGCACATCATGGGCGGCACCGGCCATGGCCGCGACTAACTGATCGACCAAAACGGCTTTTTGCGACTGCTGCCGCCGAGTGTCCAGGTCCTCTAGCATGCTGATCTGCATGGACAGCAACTGACCAATGGATTTACACGCTATGCGCAGCTCATGGGGGACTTCCAGGGGCAACCGATTGCCGCACGTAATCAAGCCCCACAACATATCGTCCTTGAGCAACGAAATACTCATGGACGAACGCACACCCATATTTTGCAGATACTCGCAATGCCAGGGCGAAACACTGCGCAGCACCGCAAAACTCAAGTCCAGTGGCTGCAACGTGTCCGGACGAAGGGTGGGCAGGATCAAGACGGGCTTATACCGCGCGTCTGGGATTACCCGAATCCAGTTCGAGCGATACAGTTCGCGGGCCTGGGGCGGAATATCCGATGCCGGAAAAAAGTGCCCGAGATAAGGTGCCATATCCGGCGCCAGGGCCTCACCAATGACTTGCCCGTGCCCTTCATCCTCGAAGCGGTAAATCATGACCCGGTCATAACCCGTCAGCGCCTGAATCTCACTGACACTGACCTGATACAGGGCTTCAAGGGTTTTCGCCGCTTGCATTCGCCGTAACGCACGGGCGATAAGCTTCTGCTGATCAACCACTGCCGGACGTACCCGTTCCAGCTCTAGAATCAACACTTGCTGATGGCGATGCAGAAGACCGTCGAATATCCGGCCATTCAGCGTGAGTACAAGCGGCTCGTTATCATCTCCATCGAGGTCTTCCAGCCCATGCCGCAGGCTGCGCAGTTGCGTATCGCCAAGCACCGTGATCAGCGATTGACCCAGCAACAGGTCAGGAGGCAGACCCAACACTTCAAGGCTGTTGGCGCTGACCTGCATGATGGTGAGGTCAGGTTCAGCCAGCGTCATGAGCAAGCCATGGGGCTGAATCGAACCCGGGATTCGGATCGGTTCATCGGCGCATGCTTCCAGCGCAGCAGGCGGATTGTCTAACTCCATGTCGGTCATTGCAGAACCTCCGATGTTTCCAGCCATTGTTCGAAGCAGATAAACGTCTGCTGGGCGACTGCCACCGCTTGTGCAATGTCTTTGGGTTCTTGCAAAACCGAGAGGCACGCTATAAACCCTTGCCACAACGTGCGGGTTTCAGCGCCATAAACATCCATGAATTTCCCGCCGCTGGCGGAGTCGATGTGGAGTTTTTTCTTGATGATGCCGCGCAGAGCTTGTCCACCGAGGGTTGCACCCTCGACGACGTACAACGCCCCCAGCGCCTGGGCCTGGGTTTCAATGACGGGCAGGTATAAACAGCGCGGCAACGCGTCGATGCGCGCCGCCGTCAAACCTAAGGCCATTAAGTCCTGGGTTAAAGCGGAAGTCTTCAGGCGCCCCGCCCAGCCCAGGCCCGGAATGACAGACGCCGTTGCCGCCAGCAAATCCTCGAATGCCAGATAAAACCCGTAATAAGCCTGCATCATGCGGCGGTACACGGCGACATCGGTCGTAGAGAAAGGTAGACGTGCATCCAGACGTCGATGCAGGTGCGAGGTAGCAGCACGCAAATCACTGTGGATCGGCGGCACAGGTAGCGGCTGAATATTCATATGCGGTGTAAAGTAACAGCAAGTTGCCAAACAATGTAACTTCGTTCAACACATACCTAAAATAGCTGTTCAGCTCGCGTAGCCGGGACCGAAACCGAATCAGGCAGCGCTGAAAATACTTCGTTTCGCTACCATTTGAGCTCAATTTTACTCTCGAAATGCCGAGCTTCACCGGACAGCGGATCAACGAAACGCAGGCCTTGCGCCAATAGTTTCAATGGCAGGTTGAAGTCGTCCGCAGCGCTATTGATCACGTCCGGATAAAACGGGTCGTTGCAAATAGGCGCTCCCAACGCCGCCATGTGCACGCGCAGTTGATGCTTCTTGCCAGTTACCGGGTACAGGCCATAACGCCACCAGTCGCCTTGCCGTTCACTGACTTCAATTCGTGTTTCGGTATTACTGGCGCCAATCCCTTCGCACATACGGAAAAACGGTTCGCCTGCCACCAGGCGGCTTTTGTGCACCTGGGGAAATTCAACCTCTGGCAATGCTCGGGCGATGGCCTCATACCGCTTGTGGATTTCGCGGGTTGGGAACAGCGATTGATAGGCCGAGCGACTGCTCTTGTTGGCCGAGAACAACACCAGCCCCGCCGTGTGTCGATCGATGCGGTGCAGCGGCACCAGGTCAGGATTGCCCAGTCGCCGGATCAGGCGCCGCAGCAACGTCTGCTCGACATATTCGCCCGCTGGCGTCACCGGTAGAAAGTGCGGCTTGTCAGCCACCACCAAATGCTCGTCTGCATACAAGATAGTTTCCACAACCGGAATCGGTGTTTCATTCGGCACTTCGCGAAAGTAGTGCACGCGCAGGCCTTCCTTATAAGCCAGCGCCGGGGTGATGGCTAAACCATTAGCGTCCAGCACCCGCCCCCTGGCGATTCGACTCAGCCATTGCTCCCGACTGATCGCCACGAAATGCGCGCACAGACAGTCCAGAACGGTCGCCCAAGGCCCGGCGGGAAGGTACAACGTGCTGGCTTGGCTTTGAGCGGGAGAAAAGGCGGATTCAGACATAAACGGGCTCAACAACGTGACCGGCCTTGATTGGCCGGTTGCGCATTATCACGCAACGCTGGGCAGGAACCTAATGGGTGGCACGACTCGCGGTCAACCGCGAGCCAGTATTGGATTTTGTGCAGCAGCGGCATCGGTAAACTCTTTTAGCCAACGCAACACGTCGACTGCCTCCCACCGGCCAGGATCGTAAAGTGCGTAAAGCAAGCCCTGATAACCGACCACGTCAAGTTGACGGTGGTAACCAGCCCGTTGAAACAACGCTTCGATTTCCGCAAAACAGGTATTGAAATGCACTTTGGTAAACGGGGTTTTGCCTTCGGTGACCAAACCATCCATGCGCAGCTCCAGCACGGCCTCGCTGACCACCTCGGCCGACATCCGATTTACGCTGTTTTTCAGTTGTTCGACGTTGACCATATCGGTTGCTCTCTGTGTGTTCTTTACATCTGTTCAATAACGGTTTGGCTGCGTTGTCAACCGCTGGGCTGTATCAAATGCGCACAGCGCAACCACCAGGAAAACGCCGAATGCATCGCTGATGCATGGGAATGCCCTGGCTGACTGTATATGCGTACAGTAACCGAATAGAGGACTGTTGACCATTGGATTGTGGCCAGCGTGCGACCGATGGGGGACGCACATCCTGTTTAGCCAACCTGGTTGGCGAAGATCCCCGCGGTCTGCCTGGCCACCGCCTCGACCATAAACGGTCTTCAGCCGATGCAGTGAGAGGTGCCTGATCGATGTGCCTAGCGCAAAAAATGCACCACCTGTGCAGCATCGAACGGCCAGTCCAGCTCTTCACCGGTATCTACACGCCGCAGCACGGGTATCCGCAACCCATAGACGTCGTACAACGCTTCCGTCTCGCCAATGTCGATCAGTTCCACCATCAAACCGTGTTCGACCAAAGGCAGCAGTTCAGCTTCGGCGACTTCACACAAGTGACACCCGAGGGTGCTGAACAGTTGGCATTCAGGAGGCATGGATACACCTTTGCACAGCGCGTTGAGCGTGAGAAAAACCATAGTTTAGGCCGCTGCGGCCTGACGCGTCGAGATCAATCCCGCACCGGATTCAATCCTGACTGACCGAGCCGATCTTGTGAATCGACAGGTCAGCACCGTAGTACTCTTCCTCTTGACTCAAGCGCAGTCCAGTCACCATCTTGATTGCGCCATACACCACAAAACCGCCAAGCAAGGCCACTGCAACGCCCGATGCGGTGCCTATCAGCTGACTGATAAGACTGACTCCACCGAGTCCGCCCAACCCGCTTTGACCAAAGATTCCGCAGGCTACACCACCCCAGACGCCGCACAACCCATGCAAAGGCCAGACGCCAAGAACGTCGTCGATTTTCCAACGTACCTGCGCCGCCGTAAAACACCAGACGAACAGCCCGCCGGCGATGAGTCCAGTGACCAATGCGCCCACGGGGTGCATCAAATCCGACCCGGCACAAATCGCCACTAGCCCGGCTAACGGGCCGTTGTGTAAAAAACCAGGATCGTTGCGACCGACGACGAGTGCTGCGACCGTTCCGCCCACCATTGCCATCAATGAGTTGACCGCCACCAGCCCGCTGACGTTTTCCAGGGTCTGCGCACTCATCACGTTAAAACCGAACCAACCTACGATCAAAATCCATGACCCCAGCGCCAGAAACGGGATACTCGATGGCGGGTAGGCAACCAGCCGCCCATCCCGGTAGCGACCATCGCGCGGCCCCAGCAACAGCACTGCTGCCAGCGCCAGCCAGCCGCCCATGGCGTGGACCACGACCGAGCCGGCAAAGTCGTGGAAGCTGGCGCCAAAGTGCGTCAGTAACCAGGTCTGCAGACCAAAATTGCCGTTCCAGACAATACCTTCAAAAAACGGATAAACGAACGCCACGATCAATACGGTTGCGCACATCTGCGGCGCGAATCGAGCCCGCTCCGCAATGCCACCGGAAATTATCGCGGGAATTGCTGCGGCAAAGGTCAGCAAGAAGAAAAACTTCACCAACCCGTACCCATGATCAGCACTGATCACTGCGGCAGGCTGAAGAAAATTCACCCCGTAGGAAATCCAGTAGCCTATAAAGAAATACGCGAGGGTCGACATGGCGAAATCGCTGAGAATCTTGGATAACGCATTCACCTGATTTTTATGGCGAACCGTACCGACCTCAAGGAATGCAAAACCGGCGTGCATGGCCAGAACCATTACGGCGCCGAGTAATATAAAGACGGTGTTGGAGCTTTGGACTAAATGGTCCACAGCGCTGTTCAAGTTTTCCATCGATGGGCAGGCCTGCAAATATGCTTAAAAGCACCAGAACGGGTCATCCTCTTAAAATACGCCCCTAAACAGAGCCACCCCCACTCGAAAGCTGCAGGCATGAATCTATTTGGCGCGGACGAATAAGCGTGGCGATAATCCGTTCAGGGGTTTTTTAAATGATTTTTAGTGTGAGCGACAGGTCTGCGACAGGTTCGCCACCGCCTTCGCCCTTATTAAGCGCATCAACCCTCCATGGCGCACCATCTGGAAGCAAAACCTATACCAAGTGAGGTTTACACGGGAATGGCGGATGAAATGAACCTTCAGCAAACCGGTAGACTCGAAAGATCGCAAGCCACTAAACGGAGATAACCATGGCCCGCACTACAGCGCAGAACGCTCAGGAAATACTGATGGCCGATTTTCAGACATTGGTCAGCGACACGGAAAAGCTGCTCGCCCATACCGCAACACTGGCCGGAGATCAGGCCGACGAGCTAAGGGGGCAGATTCACGAAAGCCTGCTCAAAGCGCGGGAAACACTGAAACTCACCGAAGAATCCCTGAAAGAACGCGGCAAGGCTGCGGTAGTAGCCACCGAAGACTACGTGCAGAGCAATCCATGGCAGTCCGTTGGTATTGCGGCTGGCGTAGGGTTCCTGCTGGGCCTTCTGGCTACCAGGCGCTAACGGATATGGCCTTGGGCACAGAGTCAGGTCCGTCAGCTGCGGACCCTACGTCTTCACCTCGGCGCCTTGGAGCAGCGTTCCTTGGCTTGTTGCACAGTCATGTCGAGCTATTCGGCATTGAATTGCAGGAGCAAAAGTCGCGTACCGTCAGCCTGTTGTTATTTGCCGGGCTGTCGCTGGTGTTTGCCTTGCTGCTGTTCATTGGTTTATCGACACTGGTGCTGATCCTGGTATGGGACACCTACAGGCTTGCGGGCATTATTGGCCTTTGCCTGTTTTATATATTGGCGGCTGCGTTCTGCGGGATGCGTTTGAAGGCGGCAATTTTCGATGAATCCTCGCCCTTCAGCGCGACACTTGAAGAGCTGGCCAAAGACCGGGAGCGACTGGCGCCATGAGCCTGACCGAACCGCAACCCAACTCTCGCCGCGAGCTGCGCAAGGCATTGATCCGCCTGCGCATGGAGATGCACCGTCAAGAGATTCGCCATGAAACCGGCCAATTGATGCAGCCGCTGCTGCGCGTACGCGGCATGAGCCAAGACTGGCAAGGTACGCTGGGCATCAAGCATGCGCCGCTGTGGGGCATGGGCATCGTTACCCTCCTCGGCTTTCTTGGCGGCAAAGGTACCAAAGCCGGCGGACTCAATAGCGTTTCGCGCCTGGTCAAATTAGGGACGACCCTTATGCCGTTGATAAAACTGGTATTACAGGGCTCCCCGCGCAAACCCTGATTATTCTATCTGGCTGCATTCTTGCAGAGCGTTATTGACTGTTCACTTTATGGTTCGCCATGGAGTGAGCAGTCCTGCCTGCCCGGCAGACTCATTCCGGTTCTACTAAGGAGGCTCCGTGATCGATGGGCAACCGCTAGCCTGCTTTCAGCCGTTCATCGATACCGCTACAGGTCGCATTGCCGGGGTTGAGGCGCTGGGCCGCCTGCGCCAAAGTGATGGTCAGCTTCTATCCGTCGGCCCGTTGTTCGCCGACCCAAAAATCTCGCCTGCGATACTCCGCCGTCTGGACCGGGCAATTCGCGACAACGCCCTTAGCCGGATGCACGAAGTCCCCGCTGACTGGTTTCTTAGCCTCAATATCTCCCCTCGTTGGATCAGTCGTTTACGTCCGGCGCAACCTTTACCGAGCCTCAAGCAATTGCAGCGCCATGGAGTGGCGCCACAACGTATCGTTTACGAAATTACTGAACTGGTGGGTGACACTCAGCGACTGGCCGGCGTTGTAGCGCGTTATCGCGAAGCGGGCGCGCGCATCGCCATCGATGATTTCGGTGCGGGTTATTCCCAGTTGGAACGGGTACTGGCATTGCAGCCAGACATTTTAAAACTCGATATGCGCCTGTTTCAGGCCGCCGCCCGCGGTGGCCCCAGCAGTGACGTGGTCAAAGCCCTGGCGCAAATGGCGGAAAAAACCGGCTGCTGGATTATTGCCGAAGGTGTCGAAACCGAAGCCGAGCTAGACTTTGCCCTGGAATGTGGCTCGCGATACGTTCAGGGTTTTTTGTTTGCCAAAGGCGAGCTGGATTTCCCGCCTGCGGACGCATTTGTCCAACGCTTCGCCGAGTTGCGCGACCGCTACGTGCTGAAAAAAGTTGATGAGCGTGCTCGACTCATGACCCTTCGCAAGCAGTTGGGCAAGCTCATGAACCTCCTTCAAGCTTGGGCAGAAAGTAGCGCGCCCCTTTGTGACCTGCCAAAACTGCACGACTACCCCTGGTTTCTGCGCTTTTATCAATGCGACCGGCACGGCACTCAACTGACGCCCAATCTGGAGTGGCGTGACGGAGCCTGGAACGCTGACTCCAGCTACCTTGGCCATAACTGGTCGTGGCGCCCCTATTTCTATCAACTCCTGGCTGAAGGATGGGATGACCGCCGTCTGACTTTGTCCAATACGTATCGCGACGCAACCAGCAACCAATATTGCCTGACTGCCGGGCAGTTTTTCGACAATGGTCAACGCCTGCTGCTGATCGATATCGATGCCGCTGGATTGTGATACAGAGTCGCCCATCCAGCACTTGCAGCCGAAGGACTGAACCGGGAAGCTAGGCGTCTTCAACAGATGGAGTAAACGCCTTGGATTGGCACACCCTGCTTAACCGTGAACGACTTGGCAAACCTATACACAGCCCGCAAGAGCTGGGGCGCAGCCCTTTTCACAAAGATCATGATCGCATCATCTTCTCCGGCGCCTTTCGCAGGCTGGGACGAAAGACCCAGGTGCATCCGGTTACCAGCAACGACCATATTCATACCCGTCTTACCCACTCGCTGGAAGTCAGCTGCGTCGGCCGCTCCTTAGGGATGAGGGTGGGCGAAACCATCCGTGATGCCCTGCCCGACTGGTGCGAGCCGAGCGATTTGGGCATGGTCGTGCAGTCGGCGTGCCTGGCCCACGACATCGGCAATCCGCCGTTTGGCCACTCGGGCGAAGACGCGATCCGGCATTGGTTTCTGCAAGCGGCAGGACGTGGCTGGCTGGACGCCATGAGCGACGTCGAGCGCAACGACTTTTTGAATTTCGAAGGCAACGCTCAAGGCTTTCGAGTGCTGACGCAACTGGAATACCACCAGTTTGACGGCGGCACTCGCCTGACCTACGCAACCCTTGGCACCTATTTGAAATACCCGTGGACTGCGCGGCACGCGGACTCGCTGGGCTACAAGAAGCACAAGTTCGGTTGCTACCAGAGCGAGCTGCCAATCCTCGAGCAGATCGCCCATAAGCTCGGCCTTCCGCAACTGGAAGAACAACGTTGGGCACGTCATCCCTTGGTGTACCTGATGGAGGCAGCCGATGACATCTGCTACGCCTTGATTGACCTCGAAGACGGTCTGGAAATGGACTTGCTTGAGTACGCCGAGGTGGAATCCTTGCTGCTGGGTCTGGTCGGCGATGACATTCCGGAAACCTATCGACAGTTGGGCCCCACCGATTCACGTCGGCGCAAGCTGGCCATCCTGCGCGGCAAAGCCATCGAACACCTGACCAATGCCGCTGCACGTGCATTCGTCGAGCAACAGGACGCGTTGCTGGCGGGCACCCTGACTGGCGATCTGGTGGAACACATGCACGGTCCCGCCAAGCGTTGCGTTCTGGACGCGAAGGACATGGCGCGCAAAAAAATCTTCCAGGACAAACGTAAAACTCTGCATGAGATCGGCGCCTACACCACCCTTGAGGTTTTGCTCAACGCGTTTTGTGGGGCCGCGCTTGAGCAATTCGGCGGACGCACGCCGTCGTTCAAGCATCGCCGCATTCTCGACCTCCTGGGTAATAACGCCCCGGACCCACATTGGCCGCTGCATACCTCGTTCCTGCGCATGATCGACTTTATCGCGGGTATGACTGATAGCTATGCCAGTGAGATGGCAGGCGAAATGACCGGCCGTTCGAGCTCGGTTTAACCCTGTCGACAGAGGTATCGGACGCTCCGCAGATCCTCTGACGGAGCCGACGTGTTGGCGCATCTGGATCCCAGCACGACGATGAATCCGGATCGGTACAACGACCCGATGCAACCCTGGGAATGAAAGACGAGATGTAGCGCCAACATTACGTGGCTCTTGCGGCGACTTGCCTGTATTTACACGTCCTCTCATTGCAATTAGGGACGGGGACTACACACAGCTCGGAAATTTCCTATCGCCCGTGAAGCTCGGCTGCCGAATAATCGGACCTGTTTTCTGGCCCCTACCGGTCGGACTTGCGCGTATCGCGCCATCGCTTTAGCCCGGAATACCCAGATGCCAAAAAACACCCTGCGAATCCTCTTGGTGGAAGACCACCCTTTTCAGCTTATCGCTACGCAAATACTGCTTAACAATCACGGCTATTACCTATTGACCCCGGCGCTGAGCGCTGCCGAGGCAATGCTAGCCCTGGAAAATGCCATAGAGCCGTTCGACCTCTTGCTGTGCGACCAATGCCTGCCTGACCTGACGGGATTGGAATTGATTGGCCTGACCAGCCAGCGCCGCTTGATTGACCGTGCAGTGATCCTCAGTGGCCTAAGTGACGATCACCTGCTGGAGCTACAACAGCAGGCCGAACTACTGTGCCTGCCCCTGCTGGGCTGCTTGAGCAAGCCTCTACGGGTTCAGGCGCTGGTCGAGCTGCTGCTAACCAGCGTCGAGCCCGCCTCCCCGCAAGCCTTATAAACTCAATAAACGGCGATTAAACATTTCATAGAGCCGACGCACGTTAATAAACATAATCGCAAAGTAAGTTAATACCTAATTGCATGTAGGAATATTCCGAAACGCTATAAAGCGACTGTGATTTCCTGTCGATTCCACACAATATGGGCGCTCAAGATTAAACATCAGCCGTGGATTTCTGAACACTTACGTACGGAAATACGTTAATTTTTGTAGGAAACTTCCTATATCCACTTAGCGGCCCCGCAGGTTCATGTGCCAACCCAAGCTTCTGAGCTAAGGTGCGCGCATTATTCTCTACGTGTATGGAACTGAATTATGAACACCGTTTTTATCATCGACGATCACCCCGTTATTCGCCTCGCGGTGCGGATGTTATTGGAAAACGAAAATTATGAGGTCGTTGGCGAAACGGATAATGGCGTCGACGCCATGCAAATGGTCCGCGAATGCATGCCTGACCTGATCATCCTTGATATCAGCATCCCCAAGCTTGACGGCCTGGAGGTACTGGCTCGCTTCAACGCTATGAACCTACCCTCGAAAATTCTTATATTAACGGCCCAGACGCCGAATCTTTTCGCTATACGCTGTATGCAGTCCGGAGCGGCCGGTTATGTGTGCAAACAGGAAGATTTGAGTGAGCTGCTCAGTTCGGTAAGAGCGGTATTATCGGGCTACAATTACTTTCCGAGCCAAGCCCTGAGCCCTGCTTCTCGCCAAGAGGGCCCACCGTCCGAAATCGAATTATTTAAATTGGTCAATGATCGTGAATTAATGGTATTGCAGTTGTTTGCTCAAGGCCGGACCAATAAGGAAATTGCCAAGGGTATGTTTCTCAGCAACAAGACCGTCAGCACCTACAAAACACGCCTGATGCAAAAGCTCAAGGCAAAAACCTTGGTAGAACTTATCGAGCTGGCAAAACGCAACGCGCTAGTGTGAGAGGCCGGATGTCGACGCGCTTAATGGATTATCTAAAGCTGACTGCAGGCATGTGCCTGAGCATCAGTGTGCAGGCAGCAGACCTTGCGTCACAAAACTACACCTTGCTCAGCCGGTCCAGTCCCAGCCACATGGACACCCGGCTGGACAGGTCGCAATGGCAGTGGCTGCAAAACAAGCGTGAACTCAGGCTGGGCACCTCAGCCCCGGATTACCCGCCGTTCGACATGACCCTCACCGGTCACGACTACGAAGGATTCACAGCAGACTATGCCGGCATTCTCAGCCACGCCCTGGATATGCCCATCAAGGTGCTGCGCTTCGAATCAAGGGAAGCGGCGATTGAAGCCCTGACCGAGGGGCAAATCGACTTGCTGGGCAGCGCCAACGGGTTCGAGGCACAAGGCAAGAACATCACGTTGTCCCTGCCCTATGCCGTAGATCAACCGGTGCTGGTCACCCGGACCGGAGAAACCCGCGCGCTTACCGATGGTCTGGCGGGTATGCGGGTGAGCATGGTTTATCACTATCTGCCCCGTGAAGAAGTCGAAGCGCTTTACCCCGATGCTCTTCTTCAAACCTATCCGTCGTTTCAAAGCGCGATTAACGCGGTGGCCTTCAATCAGGCCGATGTCTTTCTGGGCGACACGATTTCCACCCACTATCTGATCAACAAGGGCTATCTAAACAATGTGCAGATGGCCAATTTTGGTAAACATGAAGCTGACGGCTTCAGTTTTGCCATGCGTAACGATGACGTCGAATTACTGGACATAGTCAACAAAGCGCTGAAAGCAATACCCATCTCCGAACGAGTGGACATCTCCAAACGCTGGAGCGCTGGTAGCGACTTGCTTCTCACTGACCAGAAACTGCAACTTACTCAGCGCGAGGAACGCTGGGTAGCGCAACATCCGGTGGTGCGCGTGGTGATGAACGAGGCCTATGCGCCACTGACCTTTCTGGACGCCAGCGGCAATTTTCGCGGAATTACCGCAGACGTGTTCGACCTGATACGCCTACGTACTGGCTTGAACTTCGAGGTCAGACGCGAACCGAGCATGGCCGACATGATGAAGCAGGTCAGTGAAGGTCACGCCGACGTAATCGGCACGATGATTCCGAGTGAGGAACGGGAGGCACGCTTCAGTTTCAGCCGTCCTTATCTGGACACCTCGTTTGTTCTGGTTACCCGTCAGGAGCCCTCGAGTCCGAGCCAGCTGGACGAACTCGATGGCAAGCGTCTCGCGGTCACCCGAAACAGCCCGACTCTAGCTTTCATTCGACGCGAGCACCCCGGTATTGAGCTGGTAGAAACAGACAATCCGTTTCAGGCGCTGGATGTGCTTGCCCAGCAACAAGCGCAGGGTGCCATCGTGTCGCTTCCTAGCGCCAATTACTTTCTGTCATCGCAACTGTTCGAAGACCAGTTGCGAATGAGCGCCACCGTTGGCGACGATCAGGCCCGTATTTCCATTGCCACAGCTCGGGATGCCACCGAGCTGAGTTCGATTCTCGACAAGGCGCTTTCAAGCATTGCCCCAGAAGACCTCGCGGTAATCAATAACCGCTGGCGTGCCTATGTGCCGCCTAGCGGGGGGTACTGGCGTAATTACCATGAACTGATTTCGCAAATCGTCATGGGCACCGGTTTGCTGCTGTTGGGCTCCCTGGCGTGGAACGCCTATATGCGCCGGCAGATTAAACAACGTGAGCTGACCGAGCGTGCATTGAATGACCAGTTTGAATTCATGCGCACCTTACTCAACGGCACACCCCACCCCATCTATGTACGTGATTGTGATGGACTGCTGCAAACCTGTAACGACAGTTATATAGCTGCTTTTGCCGTTACCCGAGAACAGGTTATTGGCAAAAGCGTAGCTGACGGGGTGCTGGATAACGTGTCCGAGGCGCGCGAGTTCGCGGCTGATTACGAGCGTGTCATGGCCCAGGGCACTTCGCAGATTGGTGATCGGGAGCTACAGATCGGTGATCGCCACCTGACCATTTACCATTGGATTCTTCCTTTTCGCGATTCGCTGGGCGAGGTACAAGGCATCATCGGTGGCTGGATCGACATCAGCGAACGACGCGAACTTCTGGAGCAACTACGCGGCGCCAAGGACCGCGCCGATGAGGCCAGCCGCGCTAAAAGTACCTTCCTGGCCACCATGAGCCATGAAATTCGCACCCCGATGAATGCAGTTATCGGCATGCTCGAACTAGCGCTCAAGCACGCCGATCAAGGTCATCTCGACCGGCCCGCCATTGAAGTCGCTTATAGTTCGGCCCGAGATCTGCTTGAGCTGATCGGTGACATTCTCGACATCGCCCGCATCGAATCCGGTCGCCTCAGCCTATCCCCGGAACGAACCAATCTTCGAGCACTTATTGAGTCCGTGGTCCGCGTTTTTGACGGCCTTGCGCGACAGAAAAACTTGATCCTGCTGCTTGATCTAGACAGCCGTATTAATGTCGACGTCCTGCTCGACCCTTTACGTTTCAAGCAGGTTTTGTCCAACCTACTAAGCAACGCCATCAAATTTACCGAGCATGGCCAGGTCAAGATCAGCTTGATCGTCGAGGACAGTCCCGATCCGCTGCAATTACGTGTGCAATTGCACGTTCAAGACAGCGGGATCGGCATCAGCGAGGATGATCAGCAACGCTTGTTCGAGCCTTTCGCTCAAGCCGACAATTCCGGCCAGTTGGCCAGAAGTGGCGCTGGACTTGGCCTGGTCATCTGCCGAAACCTGTGTGAAATGATGGGCGGACAGTTGAGCCTGAGCAGTCAGCCAGGCCAAGGCACGCAGGTGATGATTGCACTGACACTGACCACCCTCGAGCCGCTCAGTATTATTGCGCAACACAGCGAAACGTTAGCTGAAGGCCTCGGGCCGTTGAAGGTTTTGATCGCCGATGACCATCCGGCCAATCGATTGTTAATGGGTCAACAGCTTGGCTTCCTCGGCCACCACTTCCAGTCCGCTGAAAACGGTGCGCAGGCCTTGCAGCTTTGGCTGGACCAGCCATTCGACCTGGTCTTGGCCGATTGCAACATGCCGGTTATGAATGGCTACGATCTGAGCCGTGCAATTCGCGCACATGAACATAGCCACTCGCTATCACCCTGCTCCATCTTCGGTTTCACGGCAAATGCGCAACCGGAAGAGTATCAGCGCTGCCGTGATGCCGGAATGAACACGTGCCTGTTCAAACCCATAGGCCTTAATGCCTTGGCTGAAACGCTGGCCACGGTTGAATCGGGCGAAGCGTCTGAACCGCCACCCGCCGTTAGCCTGGCGGTGTTCAGTGTAGATGGCGTTAACGCCCTGACGGGGGGCAAACCGGAATTGGTTACACGTCTACTCACGCAATTGCTCGCTAGCAGCCAGGAGGACCGTATAGAACTTGAAGCAATCGTGAGCAACGATCTCAAGCGACTGGGTGACTTGGCGCACAAGATCAAAGGTGCCGCTCAAATCATCCAGGCATGTAATGTCATTACCCAATGTGAAGCGCTGGAACAAGCCTGCCTCGAAGCAGCCTCAGTCGAGGTTATCGACACACTTCGACGCGCCATTGACGCCGCAATGAAAGAACTGGAGCAAGCGCTTCGCCTGCAGCAAGCAAGCAAGGACGGGCCATTATTCAAGTGATTCCAATCCCGGCGTCTACAGCCGCAACAAATCGTGGCTATCGATAAAAACCGGTTGTTGATGAAGGGAAGGTCAGGGGCATATCGACGGGATGAATCAGGGCGTAAGCGTTGCGCGCGCCCAAAAAAAAGCAGGCCCTGGAGCCTGCTATTTTTGTATCAAGCTACATCAAGCAACCGGATTGATCGGCTTTTCCGGATACCAGACGTCGATCAACGGGCTGACAGTCACTTCTGTCAGTTCGCTTCGGGCTTTAAGCCAGCCTTCAACAACTGCACGCTGCTCTTCGTTGACCGAGCCGCGCTTTTTCAAGCAGACAAGACCAAAATCTTCACCGCCAACGTAGTTCAGGTTGTTGGCATCCATGGCTTCGGTCAGGAAGGCATCGAGGAAGGCGTCAATAGCGTCATCATCCAGGTCTTGTTTGAAGTCCAGGTTGAGTTCGAAACCAACCTCTTGGAATTCATCGACGCAGAGTTTTTTGCGCAGACGCTGGGAGCGGTTAGTGGCCATGGAACAATCCTCATAAGTAATAACGGGCGGCACTTTACCAGCTTGGCCCATAAAATGCCCGTACCGGCACCCATGTTTGTCTGTACCAACGGGCACAAAACCGAAATATAACCGCCCATCGATAAAAAATTCCAGCCTGGGAGCTTCGGAGCCGGGCCAAGTCACCTGCGGTTGGGGCATAATGCCGCTCAATTCTGACGCGATTCATACTCGCTGACACCTTGTTCGTCAGCGCATCAGCGTGTTGAATGGCCGTTTTGATGTCGGCATTTGTCACTATTAACGAGGGAATCCATCCATGCCCTCACATTTTTCCCCTTCGCAGCAGTAGGGTCCTACTTCAATGATCAAATCTTTACGCCCTTTGTTATTCGCCAGCCTTTTTTTCCCGCTGGCAATGCCTGTCTCCGCAGCCCCCATCAACACCTCGTTACCGCCCAAAGTTCAACAAGCCATGCAGGCTGCCAAGCTGCGCAGCGACGCCCTCTCCCTCGTCGTACTGCCGCTTACCGGCCCTGGCATTGCCACTGTTTATAACGCTGATGTCTCGGTCAACCCGGCATCGACCATGAAACTGGTCACCACCTACGCCGCGTTGGAAATGCTCGGACCCAATCATCAATGGAAAACGGAGTTCTACACCGACGGCACCGTCAGCAACGGTGTGCTGCACGGCAACCTTTACCTTAAGGGCGGCGGTGATCCCAAGCTGAATATGGAAAAGCTCTGGCTGCTGATGCGTGACCTGCGCTCCAACGGGGTATTGCAAGTCACCGGCGATCTGGTGTTGGACCGCAGTCATTTCATTCGACCGTTGTTGCCGGAGTTCAATGACGACGGCAACGACGAAAACGCGCCGTTCCTGGTCAAACCAGATGCTCTGATGGTGAACCTCAAGGCGCTGCGCTTTATCGCACGCAATG
This sequence comes from Pseudomonas sp., assembly GCF_028293835.1. GTDB lineage: Bacteria > Pseudomonadota > Gammaproteobacteria > Pseudomonadales > Pseudomonadaceae > Aquipseudomonas. The sequence continues at coordinate 127,020 of NZ_JAQGNX010000170.1, read as the reverse complement.
ACAGTGGCAGAGTTGTAGTCGCCGTCGAACCACCGATTGCCAGTATCCATCTTGATAATCAGGTCAAGGCATTGGCGTCGGACAAATGCGATGGCGAGGTCCGGTACACCCCAACCCCCCAAGTGGACGGCAGTATCTCCGTGGTCATCAGCGGCCAGTTGGGACAGGGCTGCAGCTCACAGACCTACCTGTCGTTGCTGGACCATCCGACCTACACCGCAGGGGCAGTTCGCGCAATCTGGCAAGAACTGGGCGGCACGATTCTGGGCAAGGACCGCGAAGAGGCGGTACCAAGCAACGCGAAGTTATTGGCTAAAGCCTTTTCCCCCGATTTGGCAGAGATCATTCGCGACATCAACAAATTCAGCAACAACACCATGGCTCAGCAGCTGTTCCTAAGCCTGGGCGCAAAATTTCGTAGCGATGCCGATGGTGACGACGCCAAGTCAGCGCAGCGTGTGATTCGCCAGTGGCTGGCCAAAAAAGGCATTATCGCCACGCATTTAGTGATGGAGAACGGCTCTGGCCTGTCCCGCGCCGAACGGGTCAGCGCCCGAGAAATGGCGCAGATGCTGCAATCTGCCTGGCAAAGCCCTTACGCCGCGGAATACATCAGTTCCCTGCCGCTGGCCGGGGTTGACGGCACCATGCGCAAACGCCTGAAGACCACCCAAATGCGTGGTGAAGCTCACGTTAAAACGGGCACCTTGAACACCGTACGTGCCATCGCAGGCTTCAGCCGCGATAGCAATGGCAACACCTGGGTAGTGGTAGCCATCCTCAACGGTACCAACGTGGGCGGCACAGCTTCAGTGCTGGATGAAGTGCTGCTCGACCTGTATCGCCAACCGAAACTGCCGACGACCTCGATTTCACTGCAACAGCCTCGATGAACGGCAGATCGCACCCGGGGGCTGCATATTTTCTGTGGGAACTGCCTCACGGCAGCTCCGGCATCACCCGATCACGCCCGCTCTGTTTTGCCCCATAAACCCCAGAATCCGCCCGTAGCAGCAACGCATCTTCACTTTCGCCAGTGCGCCAACTGGCAATACCGAAGCTGGCGCTGACGGCGCCTACGCCATCAATAGGTTCGCGACGTAAGGCGTCCCACAGCTCCACCGCCAAGGTGTAAGCGTTTTCGCCATTGGTATCCGGGCACAACACCATGAACTCTTCGCCACCGAGCCTGCAGAACACGTCATCGCGACGTAAACGCTGGTTGATACGCTGACACAACCCCTGCAACGCCTGGTCGCCTGCTGCGTGACCGAATTGATCGTTGATACGCTTGAAATGATCAATGTCCAGCATGATCACGGACAACGCGCCGCCGTGCCGTTGTGCACGAGACAATTCCGCTTTAAGCCGCTCCTGAAAAAAGCGGCGGTTATAAACACCCGTTAGCACGTCCGTTACCGACAGGCCGCGCAACTCTTCTTCAACCCGTTTCAAATCCGAGATATCAGAAACAAAGCCATGCCACAGCACCCCGCCATCGATCAGTCGCTCCGGCGTGGCTTCACCTCGCAACCAGCGAAGGCCCTGGCGCGGTAATTCGACACGGTATTCCTCGCACCAATGAGTCAAATTCTGAGCAGAAAAGTCGATGGATTTTATAATTCGGTCCCGGTCCTCTGAGTGAATCCGATTCAATACCGCTTGGGTTTCGCCTTGCATTGACTCTTGAGACAGTTCGTAAATCCTCCACATCCCGGAGTTGGTGTAGTTAAACCACGAACTGCCATCGCTATTCACTTGATATTGATAGATACCGCCCGGAACCTGCGCGCTGAGTTTTTCCAGCATCAAGTCACGCGCGGCCAACGCCTCATGGACGCGCTTGCCCTCCGTCACATCAATGCAAATGACCAGAAAACCTGTCCACTGGTCCTGATCGTTGCGCACGGCGGTCACTAGCATATTAACCATCAATGAACTGCCGTCTTTACGTACAAACGTCCATTCCCGAGTGGGATGACCGCCCTCTTCCAGCGCCTCAAACAACATCACTTCGGCAACGGCGACATCGCGGCCATAACGCCGGCTTAAATAACGACCATGGGTTTGCAACTCAGCCAATAGATGCAAGTCCCTTAGGGCCAGTTGTCCCAACACTTCATCGCCGTTATAGCCGAGCATCTGCTGGGCACCCGCATTGAAGGTACTGATGGTGCCGGTCAGATCGGTGGCAATAATCGCTACTTGAGTCGTGGCATCCAGCACGCTACGCAACTCGATGGTGCGCAGCTCAACCAGTTTCAACGCCCGCTGACGCCTGCTGACCAGGCTATACAACAGCGCACTGAGGATCAGGCTGAATAAGCCGCCCATCACCACCACGCTCGCCACCGACTGATTGGCCACCAGAAACGCGGCGGCCGGACGGATGACCAGGCTGTATTCCCGATCAGCCAGGCTCACTCGCGCAATCAGCCGCAGATGGCTGTGGGCGGCGGTATTGCTCGACTGATACAGCAGGTCTGGAACCCCAGGCGAAGAAGCATCGAACAACTGCAACGCAAGGTTATCGCTGATCTCACCGGGCAGGCCGTCAGACATCAATCTGCTGAAGCTAATCACTGCCATGACATAGCCAGACAGGGCTTGATTCTGGCTGTCGCTGTTGCTCGCTGGATGCAGCACCGGAGCGACCAGCAGCACTCCGCTGGCGATATCGGGCTCGATCCCTACAAGCGTCATCCTGGTGGACACCGCCATGCTTCCCGTTTGAGTTGCTCGCTTCAGCGTGGCGTCGCGAATGGACTCGGAGCTGAGGTCAAAACCCAGCGGCAGCGGTTGCGTGCTGCGTGACTGAGTGAAAAGCACCGGGAAATACTCAGAACGCTCGGCAGCGGTCTTTAGCCCGCCGGTCGCCGTGTCGATCTCGCGAACGGTATAACCGCTCAACCCCTCGTCCCGCGCGTGCTGTTCAAACCGCCCCCGCTCGGCCCCTGCGACTTTCGGCGCCCAGGAATAAGCCTGGGTCAACACCAACAGCGGCGCAGCATAACCGTCGAATTCGGAGCGCAGGACTTCATCGGAGTAAACAAAAAACCGTCGCAGGCCATCCAGCCGCTGGACCTGATCGTCGAGGCGTTCCTGAACACGGCTGAGGCGCTCGTCCGCCAACATATTGAAGCGCAGTTGCACTTGACGCTCATGGCGCTGGTTGCTGGACATCACCAATACGGTGGTCAGCACAGCGCCCGCACCGAAAGCCACGACGGCAGCGAGCCATGCGCGAGCATTCTCGTTGATCGTGTCGGGAATCTTGGATTGAGGGCTGTTGGAGGGCATCAATAAAACTCATAACGCCAGTGTGTTTCAGCGTCACCGTGGCAATAACTCCGTTATAGCTATTTGCCACTAATTTGACCAGTCATACTCGTGTCTACACCTGACTAATTCAGACAGGTGTAGACACGGCTCCATTTCAGCGTGCAGTAATGCGCCAGGCGCGGTGAATCCTGGTATTGCGGGCAAAATCCGGATCTACCGTTTGTGCGGTGATTTCCTCGATCGCATAACGCTCGCTCAAATTCTCATCCAACTGGAATTTGCGGAAGTTGTTGGAAAAGTACAACACGCCGCCCGGGGCCAAACGCGCCATGGCCAGATCCAGCAACTGCACCTGGTCTCGCTGCACATCGAAGATGCCTTCCATGCGCTTGGAGTTGGAGAACGTCGGCGGATCGATGAAGATCAAGTCGTATTCGTCGCGGCAGGCATCCAGCCAGGCCATGACATCACCCTGCTCCAGGCGATTTTTATCCGAGAAGCCGTTAAGTGACAGGTTACGCCGCGCCCAGTCCAGATAGGTCTTCGACAGGTCGACACTGGTGGTAGTGCGAGCGCCACCTTTGGCGGCATGCACGCTTGCGGTGCCCGTGTAGCTGTACAGATTGAGGAACCGCTTGCCAGCCGCTTCGCGCTGGATACGCATGCGCATCGGGCGATGATCGAGGAACAGGCCGGTGTCCAGGTAGTCAGTCAGGTTGACCAGCAACTTGACGCCGCCTTCACTGACTTCGCGAAACTGACCCTGGGCGCTTTGACGCTCGTACTGTTTGGTGCCGCTCTGGCGTTCGCGACGCTTGATCACGACACGACTCTTATCAATGTTTAGCGCCTGAGGGATGGCTGCCAATGCATCGAACAAGCGGGCCGAGGCTTTTTCCGGGTCGATGGACTTGGGCGCCGCGTATTCCTGGACGTGAACCCAGTCGTGATACAGGTCGATGGCGAGGGAATATTCCGGCATATCGGCATCGTAGACGCGATAACAGTCGATGCCCTCGCGGCGCACCCATTTGCCCAGCAATTTGAGATTCTTCTGCAGACGGTTAGCGAACATCTGCCCGCCTTCGCTCAGGCGCGCCAGCTCGACGACCGGCTCAGGCGTTTTGATCGGATTACCGTTTTTGTTGTACTTCTCATATTTGCCCGGTGCTTCGACTTCGGTTGATTCGGCAGCTTGCGCTTCAACCTGCTCACGCTCCACTTGACGCTGCTCAGCGGTACGGCGCTCGCCAGTGACGAATTGATCAGGCAATACCTTGATCAACAGCAGTTTGCAGGGTAACGCACCGTTCCAGAATGCATATTGCTTGTGGCTGCGGATACCCATGCGCTTGCCCAGGTCAGGTGCGCCGGTGAACACCGCGGCTTCCCAGTTCAAGCATGCCTGACGCAAACGCTCGCCGAGGTTCTGGTAGAGATAAAGCAAGCTTGCTTCGTCGCCCAGACGCTCCCCGTACGGAGGGTTACAAATGACCAGGCCTTTCTGATTCTGGTCTGGACGCGGTTCAAACGTCGCGACTTCCCCTTGATAGACCTTGATCCACTCACTCAAACCCGCACGCTCAATGTTGTTGCGCGCAGGCTGGATCAGGCGTGGGTCGGCTTCATAACCGCGCACCCACAATGGTGGCTTGGCCAGACCGATATCGGCTCGGGCCTGCGCTTCATCATGCAGCTTTTTCCAGATCGCCGGGATGTGTCCCAGCCAGGCAGAGAAGCCCCAACGCTCACGCTTAAGGTTTGGCGCGATGTCCGCCGCCATCATTGCGCCTTCAACCAGGAACGTACCGACGCCACACATAGGGTCGGTCAGTGCCCCACCCTGGGCGGCGATGCGCGGCCAGCCGGACCGCACCAAAATCGCGGCTGCGAGGTTTTCTTTCAGCGGCGCGGCCCCCTGCTGCAGACGGTAACCGCGCTGGTGCAAGCTGTGGCCCGATAGATCAAGGGACAAAATGGCTTCGCCGCGATCCAGGCGCAAATGCACGCGCAAATCCGGATTAAGCTTGTCCACCGAAGGACGCAAGCCTGACGGGGTACGCAGCTTGTCGACGATTGCATCCTTGACCTTCAGCGCACCGAAGTGGGTGTTGTCGATACCCGAACCGTTACCGCTGAACTCCACTGCCAGGCTGCCTTCGGCGTCCAGATGGTCTTCCCATTCAACATCGAGCACGCCGTGGTACAGGTCCTCGGCGTCTTTCATGGGGAAACGCTTGATAACCAGCAACACGCGGTTGGCCAGGCGCGACCAGAGGCACAGCCGGTAGGCGGTTTCCATGTCCGCCAAGCCACGGATAGCTGACGTGTGTTCGCGGGTTTCCTCAAGGCCAAGCCCAGTGGCTTCCTCAGCGAGCAAGCCTTCAAGGCCCTTAGGGCAAGTGAGGAAGAGTTCAAAACGGTCCGACATGGGTAATCCAACGCCTTAGGCGATCAGCGGCAGGGCAACGCATTGCCCCACCTGATTTTAAACAGGCGCCTTTCTTGGAGAACGCCTGCGTGGCACGCAGAGTGTGCCAGTCCAACAGTACAAACGTCGCCTGTAGAAGCCAACGTGTTGGCGAGGCAGGCGACGCGGTTCATCTGAGTATCTGTGGTGCTGCTGATATTGCCAACAAGCTGGCACACAGCTATCAAGCCCGACGAGATTTCGGCATCACCGAAAAAGTTGCAACAATAAGTCACATTCCATGACCCTTCGTCGATTAACGGTTGACGTCATTCAGCCATCTTTAGGTTCAGTAAATCGATTCCATTCTCAACCAAACCCTCGGTTCAGGAGGGTTGTGGGAAAAACACCCCTCCAAATGCCTGTGCTGCTTATGGCCTTAACGCGCTAATTGTGACGTCGTTATGACAAATTGATCATTCACAGCGTCCAGCGCATTGGTTAGAACTTCACTCAGGTTGTTACCGCAATGGCGACAACATGAAGCCCGCGACGCCGGCAGCGGGTACTCACGGCAGAAGATTCTGCCCGACCTCGACATGAGGTCTCCAGGGACATAACAGTCAACAAACGAGGGCAACACCCTATGAGAAGACTTAAGCGTGATCCGTTGGAAAGAGCATTTTTACGCGGATATCAATTTGGTGTTCATGGCAAATCCCGTGAGCTTTGCCCCTTTACTCTACCGTCGGTGCGCCAAGCCTGGATCAATGGCTGGCGAGAAGGACGCGGCGACAACTGGGACGGTATGACCGGCACTGCGGGCATCCACAGACTCAACGAACTTCACGCGGTCGGCTAACCAGGTAATCACCGACCAGCTTTTTAAAGGTTCTACATTCGATTAAACATGCACGCCCCATCCGGGCGGCGGGCTAGCGCCCAGGGGCTCCTTTTCAGGGGCCCCTTTTTTTGAAACAAAAAGCTTATTTGCGATTCATTGCAGCGATGGCATCAACCGAATGCCTGATCAGCCCAGGGCCTTTGTAGATGAAGCCCGAATATACCTGCACCAAACTTGCACCCGCCGCGATTTTTTCCGCCGCGTGCTTGCCCTCGGTAATCCCACCAGCAGCAATGATCGGCAAACGCCCGGCCAATTCCCCGGCCAGCACTTTGACCGTGTGCGTACTCTTTTCCCGAACCGGTGCACCCGACAGGCCACCCGCTTCGTCGGCATGCGGCATGCCTTCGACGCCCTTGCGGCTGAGCGTGGTGTTGGTAGCAATCACCGCGTCCATGCCCGAGTCGATCAGTGCAGCGGCGACCTGAATGGTTTCTTCATCGGTCATGTCCGGTGCGATCTTGATCGCCAGCGGCACACGGCGACCGTATTTCTGCGCAAGGTCTTCCTGGCGCAAACGCAGCGCCTCCAGCAGTTGCTTGAGCGAGTCACCAAATTGCAGGCTGCGCAGGCCTGGGGTATTGGGCGAGCTGACGTTAACCGTCACGTAACTGGCGTGTTCGTAGACCTTATCCAGGCAGATCAGGTAGTCGTCCACGGCCCGCTCCACCGGCGTGTCGAAATTCTTGCCGATGTTGATCCCCAGGATGCCGCTGTACCGCGATGCTTGCACACGGGTGATCAAGTGATCGACGCCGAGGTTGTTGAACCCCATGCGATTGATGATCGCCTCGGCCTGGGGCAAGCGGAAAATCCGTGGTTTCGGATTGCCCGGTTGCGGCCTGGGGGTCACGGTGCCGACTTCAACAAAACCGAAACCGAGCTGCGCAAAACCATCAATGGCCGCACCGTTTTTGTCCAGGCCCGCTGCCAACCCGACCGGATTCGGAAAATCCAGGCCCATGACCTTGACCGGCAAGTGCGCAGGCGCCTTGCTCAACAAGCCATTGAGTCCCAAACGCCCGCCCGCGCCGATGAGATCCAGCGACAGGTCATGGGACGTTTCCGGGGAAAGTTTGAACAATAACTGGCGGGCCAGGTTATACATGGGCGGGCATGGCTCGTAAGCGGCTGAATTCAGGGCGGCGATTATAGACGGACCGAGGCATTGGAGGCGAGACATGCTGTAATCTTTGCCGACGCCCGCGCCAGGTTTGGAATAGACATCGCCTACCGACGCCTTATAAGTAAAGAGCTGCTCATGATCATTTCACCGAACAATGCGCTGGACTGGGTCGGAGGCAGTGATGCTCCGGAGAAAAATGTCATTAATCTGGGCTTCATGGCCCTGACCGATAGCGCGCCACTGGTGGTGGCCGCCACCCAAGGGTTTGGCCAGCCTTATGGATTGACTCTGAATTTAAAACGCCAATCTTCCTGGGCCAATCTTCGTGACAAACTGGTTAGCGGCGAACTGGACGCGGCTCACAGCCTGTATGGAATGATCTACGCCGTGCAGTTGGGCATCAGCGGAACCGGCGCAGTGGATATGGCGGTGTTGATGGGCCTGAATCAAAACGGGCAAAGCATCAACCTGTCTAAAGCGTTGCAAGATGTCAACGTCACCAACCCACAAGCCCTCGATCGACTCGTGCAACACAGCAGCACCAAGCTGACGTTCGCCCAGACCTTTCCCACCGGCAATCACGCTATGTGGCTGTATTACTGGCTGGCGAGTCAGGGTATTCACCCGTTGAACGACGTCGACAGCGTGGTCGTTCCACCGTCACAAATGGTTGCGCACTTGCAGGCCGGGCGTATCGACGGCTTTTGCGTTGGCGAGCCTTGGGGCGCCAGTGCGGTCAGTCAAGGCCTGGGGTTCACCTTGGCGACTTCCCAGGCGATCTGGCCCGACCACCCGGAAAAAGTCCTGGGCTGCACTCGGGAGTTCGTCGAGCAAAACCCGAACACCGCCCGCGCACTGGTAATGGCGGTGCTCGAAGCCAGTAAGTTTATTGAACAAAACGACGAAAACCGCCGCAGTACCGCGCAACTGCTCAGTGGCAGCGATTATTTGAACACCCCGGTGGGCTGCATCGAACCGCGCCTGCTGCGCGATTACAGCGATGGCCTGGGCAACCACTGGCAAGACCAACATGCCGTGCGCTTCCACGGTGCGGGAGAGGTCAACATGCCTTACCTGTCCGACGGCATGTGGTTCATGACCCAGTTTCGCCGCTGGGGCCTAGTGCGAGAAGACCCGAATTACCTGGCGATTGCCGGGCAGGTCCAACAGCTTGAACTCTATGGTCGGGCCGCCGAGGCTGTCGGGATTTCCGTGCCCGCCTCGGCCATGCGCAGCAGCCGGCTGATCGACGGCAAAATCTGGGACGGCAGCAACCCGGCGGCCTATGCGCGCAGCTTTAAATTGCACGCCTTGGCCGACGCCTCCCCCTCTCGTCTCAGTCGCTGAAGGAGCCTGCGAATATGCTGCGTATCCTGTTGATCAACGACACGCCGAAGAAAGTCGGTCGGCTCAAAGCGGCCCTGATGGAAGCCGGTTTCGAGGTCATTGACGAATCCGGGCTGATTATCGACCTTCCGGCACGGGTCGAGGCGGTTCAGCCTGATGTGATTCTGATTGACACCGAATCCCCCGGCCGCGACGTGATGGAGCAAGTGGTGCTGGTCAGCCGCGATCAACCACGGCCCATCGTAATGTTCACCGATGAGCATGACCCACTGGTCATGCGCCAAGCGATAAAGTCCGGGGTCAGCGCCTACATCGTCGAGGGCATTCTCGCCCAGCGGCTGCAACCGATTCTGGACGTCGCAATGGCACGGTTTGAGAGCGACCAGGAACTTCGTGCCCAATTACAGGCACGGGATCAACAATTGGCCGAACGCAAACGCATCGAATTGGCCAAGGGTCTGCTGATGAAAATGAAAAACTGCAAAGAGGACGAGGCCTACACCCTGATGCGCCGGCAAGCCATGAGCCGCCAGCAGAAACTGATCCAGGTGGCGGAGCAAATCATTGCTATGAGTGAATTATTGGGGTAGAGATAAGCCCTGTAAGTGATTGAAATTTCTATTGAACTAAGAGTCGGCTTGCTCGCCATGGATCGCGAAGCGGTCCCAAACGTTCAAAGCGGTACCACTCCAGAAAAATTGCGACGCCCATTCCGCGACTGCTTCGCAGCCGATCACAAGCAAGCCCGTTCCTAAAGGATTTGTAGTTGTGGCGCGGTACTTGCTTATAGCATTGCACCGGTAGCCAAAGGCGGTTACCCCGTACACGACAAAGACGTCGCACACCCTTCTCGCTCAGGCGAATGGGGTTGCGGCGTTTTTGCGTTTGGGCTGTTTCTAAATGTGCAGAATATGCAGGTGGGGTGCTCTATGAATGCAAGCTTCTGGAAGGCCGGCCACAAACCGACGCTGTTCGCAGCCTTTTTGTATTTCGACCTGAGCTTCATGGTCTGGTACCTGCTCGGCCCAATGTCGGTACAAATCTCTGCCGACTTGCACCTGACCACCCAACAGCGAGGCTTGATGGTCGCCACGCCGATTCTGGCGGGCGCCTTTTTGCGGGTACTGATGGGTCTGCTGGCCGACAAGCTGTCACCGAAAACCGCTGGAATCATAGGCCAGGTCATTGTGATCGGCGCCCTGTCCGCGGCTTGGCAGCTTGGCATTCACAGCTACGAACAAGCGTTGATACTTGGCATCTTCCTCGGCATGGCCGGTGCCTCGTTCTCGGTCGCGTTGCCCTTAGCCTCGCAATGGTATCCGCCAGAGCACCAGGGCAAAGCCATGGGCATCGCCGGTGCCGGTAACTCGGGCACCGTGTTCGCTGCGTTGATCGCTCCGGCACTGGCCATGGCATTTGGCTGGACCAACGTGTTTGGCTTCGCCCTGATCCCACTGGTACTGGTGCTGATCGCCTTCAGCCTGATGGCGCGCAATTCCCCCCAGCGGGCAAAGGCCAAATCCCTGGCTGACTATTCAAAAGCCTTGGGCGACCGCGACACCTGGTGGTTCATGTTCTTCTACAGCATGACGTTTGGCGGCTTCATTGGTCTGGCCAGCGCCCTGCCCGGCTACTTCAACGACCAATACGGATTGAGCCCGGTCACCGCCGGCTATTACACCGCAGCCTGCGTGTTCGGCGGCAGCATGATGCGCCCCTTGGGTGGCGCCCTGGCTGACCGCTTTGGCGGCATTCGTACCTTGTCCGGCATGTACGCGGTAGCGGCTGTCTGCATCGCGGCGGTGGGTTTCAACTTACCAAGCTCCTGGGCGGCGCTGGCGCTGTTTGTGGCAGCCATGCTCGGTCTTGGCGCAGGCAACGGCGCAGTCTTCCAACTGGTGCCACAGCGTTTTCGTCAGGAAATCGGTGTCATGACCGGACTGATCGGCATGGCTGGCGGCGTCGGCGGATTTCTATTGGCAGCCGGTCTGGGTGCGATCAAGCAGAATACCGGCGGCTATCAAATGGGCTTGTGGTTGTTTGCCAGCCTTGGGGTCTTGGCCTGGTTTGGTCTGCATAACGTCAAACGTCGCTGGAGAACCACCTGGGGCTCGGCCGCTGTGACTGCTGCTCGGGTATAAATCGGTCGATGAGCCTGCAACTGAGCTTCGCCCACTTTAGCGCCAACGGCCCCCGCGCCGAGAATCAGGACGCGAGCCGTCAGGTGACACCGATGCCCGGGCTGGCTGCGAGCAAAGGTTATTTGTTCGCCTTGGCTGACGGCGTCAGCCACTGCCTCGACGGCGGACTGGCGGCGCGTTCGACCTTGCAGGCCCTGGCCCTTGATTACTACGCAACGCCGGAAACCTGGGGCGTCGCGCAATCCCTGGACCGCTTGTTATTGGCGCAGAATCGCTGGCTGTTGGCCAACGGGTTGCTCACCACGTTGAGCGCCCTGGTGGTTCGCGGACGTCGTTTTACCCTGGCCCATGTTGGCGATTGTCGGGTGTATCGCTGGCACGCCGGAGCGCTGCAGCGGGTCAGCGAGGACCACGTCTGGGAGCAGCCGGAAATGCAGCACGTGCTAAAGCGCGCGTTGGGGCTGGATCAATATTTGGTCATGGATTACCTCGACGGCGAACTGCGCGAGGGCGAACGCTGGCTGCTGCTCAGTGATGGCGTCTGGGCGACGTTGGGCGATGCCAGCATCGCCTCGATTTTGCGTGAACAAGACGACCTGGACAGTGCCGTGCAAACCCTGGTCAAGGCTGCACACCTGGCGGGTAGCCGAGACAACGCCAGCGCGCTGGTGATTCAGGTAGACCGGCTGGGCCAAGACAACCTCGGTGACACCTTGGCCCAGCTACAACAATGGCCATTACCACCGGCCCTGAAACCCGGCCAGTTGTTCGAAGGCTGGCAGGTGGAAACGTTGCTTGGGCAGTCGCGACAGTCGCTGCTGTACCGGGTACGTGATCGATCACAACAATCCTGGCTGCTGAAGACCCTGCCCACGAGCCGTCATGCTGAGGCGCATGGGCAACAGAACTTATTGCTGGAGGAATGGTTTCTACGTCGGGTCGCCGGGCGTTATTTTCCGGAGGTTCATGCCGCCACCGAGCGTCAGCATTTGTATTACCTGATGCGGGAACACCCCGGCCAGACATTGGCCGAGGCCTTCAAGCAAAGCGGTCCGTTGCCATTGGTTCAGTGGCAAGGCATTGCGACACACCTACTGCGCGCCGTGGGCTTGCTGCATCGCCGCAACATTGTGCACCGCGACATCAAACCGGAAAACCTGCTGCTGGATGACAACGGCAAACTGCGGGTGCTGGATTTCGGCCTGGCTTACTGCCCCGGCTTGTCAGCCGACAGCGCGAATGACCTGCCGGGAACGCCAAGCTTCATCGCCCCCGAGGCGTTCGGAGGCGCACTCCCCAGCGCGCAACAGGATTTGTACAGCGCAGGAGTGACCCTGTTTTTCCTGCTGACGGGGCATTATCCCTACGGCGAAATCGAAGCCTTTCAACACCCACGCTTTGGCAACGCCGTACCGGCCAGCCGCTATCGACCAGACGTTCCGGATTGGCTGGAGCAGGTGCTGAGCAAAGCGCTACAGGCCGACCCCGCCAAACGTTATGAAACGGCTGAAGAATGGTTGCTCAGCCTTGAACATGGCGAACGCAACACCCTCAAAACCAAACCCCGCCCACTGCTGGAGCGAGAACCGCTGAAGGTATGGCGAACCGTGGCGCTGGTGTCTTTGTTGGTGAATCTGGTGGTCATGGTTTGGGTGCTACACCGTTAGATCTGTAGGAACCAACGTGTTGGCGAGCCTTTGACGGTGTCGGATACGCCGCTTCGCCAACAGGTTGGCTCCTCCAGAATGCGAGCGCACCACTTACGCGCGACTCGCCTTATAAGGGTGCATCAAATCAACACAAAACCTGCGCCAACCCCAGCAAATACTGGGCCTATGAGACTTGGCACAACCACTGCATAACCCTTCACAAGTAATTACATAGTTGCAGCTTTCAACGTCGAAGGCTGCACTTCCCGAGAGAACGGGACCGGACAAAGGTGTCCTCGCCAGGTAACTGGCGGGACACCTTTTTTTGTTTGCGCGCAATTTGTCGAGATCACCCTGGCGGTTTCTCGGAGGCCACATGAAACGACTCAAACTGGTGATGATTGGCAACGGCATGGCGGGTGTTCGCACCCTCGAAGAACTGATCAAACTGAGCCCTGACCTTTACGACATCACCGTGTTCGGCGCCGAACCGCACCCTAATTACAACCGTATCCTGCTGTCTCCGGTTTTGGCCGGTGAGCAAACGTTCGAGGACATCGTCCTCAATGATTTGAGCTGGTACCTGGAAAACAACATCCACCTGCTGCTCAACCGCAAAGCCGTGAAAATCGACCGCGCCAAGCGTCTGGTGATCGCCGACGACGGCACCGAAGCCCAGTACGACCGACTGCTGATCGCCACCGGCTCAGTACCGTTCATTCTGCCGATTCCGGGTAACACCTTGCAGGGCGTGATCGGCTATCGCGACATTGCCGACACGCAAACCATGATCAATACCGCTAAAACACACACCTACGCGGTGGTGATTGGTGGCGGTCTGCTGGGCCTGGAAGCGGCCAATGGCCTTAAGTTGCGCGGCATGCAGGTAACCGTGGTGCACATCGGCTCTTGGTTGATGGAGCGCCAGCTGGACGAGGTGTCCGGCCAATTGCTGCAAACCGAACTGGAAACACGCGGGCTGGCTTTTCGCCTGGAGGAATCAACCCAGGCCTTACTTGACGATGGCAAAGGACGCGTCAAGTCCGTGCAGTTCAAGAACGGTGACGTAATTCCCGCAGATCTGGTGGTGATGGCAGCGGGCATCCGTCCTGCCACCGAGTTGGCTGAACAGTCTGGTATTCCCTGCAACCGGGGAATTTTGGTCAGCGACACGATGCAAACCTATGACCCACGCATCTACGCCATTGGCGAATGCGCCAGCCACCGCGGAATCGCCTACGGCCTGGTCGCGCCGCTTTTCGAACAGGCCAAGGTGTGTGCGAACCACCTGGCGCAGTTGGGTTTTGCTCGCTATCAAGGCTCGGTGACCTCAACCAAATTGAAAGTGACTGGCGTCGACCTGTTCTCCGCCGGCGACTACATGGGCGGCGAAGGGACTGAAATCATCACCTTGTCTGACCCCATCGGCGGGATATACAAAAAACTTGTGATCAAGAACGACGTGCTGGTGGGCGCCTGTTTGTATGGAGACACGGCAGACGGCGGCTGGTATTTCAGACAGATCCGCGAAAACGCTCAAATCAATGAAATCCGCGATCACCTAATGTTCGGCGAGAACGCCTTGGGCGATACCGGCCACCAAGGTCAGGACAAAGCCATGGGCATGGCCGACAGCGCCGAGGTCTGCGGTTGTAACGGCGTATGCAAAGGCACCATCGTCAAAGCGATCCAGGAACACGGACTGTTCAGCGTCGATGACGTAAAAAAACACACCAAGGCCGCCAGCTCCTGCGGATCCTGCGCAGGGTTGGTGGAACAGATCCTGATCAACACCGTGGGCGGCGCAGCCGATGTAAAGCCGAAAAGCGAAAAAGCCATCTGCGGTTGCAGCGACTCGAACCACGGGCAAATTCGCGCGGCTATCCGCGACCAGCATTTGCTCACCATTGCTAACGTCATGGGCACCCTGAACTGGCGCACGCCCAACGGCTGCGCCACCTGCCGCCCGGCCCTGAACTACTACCTGATTTCGACATGGCCAGGCGAAGCGAAAGATGACCCACAGTCGCGCCTGATCAACGAACGCGCCCATGCCAACATTCAGAAAGACGGCACCTATTCTGTAGTCCCTCGGATGTGGGGTGGCGTGACCAATCCATCGGAGCTGCGGCGCATTGCCGACGTCGCCGACAAGTACAACGTACCCATGGTCAAGGTCACCGGCGGCCAGCGCATCGATCTGCTCGGGATCAAAAAGGAGGACTTGCCAGGCGTCTGGAAGGACCTCGACATGCCATCGGGCCATGCGTACGGAAAATCCATTCGCACGGTGAAGACCTGTGTCGGCAGCGAGTTCTGCCGCTTCGGCACACAAAATTCAACACAACTTGGCATTGAATTGGAGCATGACCTTTTCAATATGTGGTCGCCACACAAGGTCAAGCTGGCCGTTTCCGGCTGCCCACGCAATTGCTCGGAAGCCGGGATTAAAGACGTCGGAATAATTGGTGTCGAATCCGGCTGGGAGATGTACATCGGCGGCAACGGCGGGATCAAAACTGAGGTTGCGGAGTTTTTCGTCAAGCTGAAAACCGCTGAGGAAGTGCGCGAATACAACGGTGCGTTCCTGCAGTTGTACCGCGAAGAAGCTTTTTACCTTGAGCGCACTGTGCATTACCTGCAGCGCGTCGGCATGGAGCACATCAAAAAAGCCGTGCTGGAAGATGCCGACCGCCGTCAGGCGCTGAATGCGCGCCTGCAATTCTCCTTGTCGTTCGAGCAAGACCCCTGGAAAGAACGCATCGAACAACCCTTGCTGAAGAAAGAATTCGAACGCATTGCTGTGGAGGTGCTGGCATGAACTGGTACGACATTTGTGCCTTGGAAGACATCAACCCCCTGGGCTCGCGCATCATCGAGGGGCCCAAGGGCGACATCGCCATTTTCCGCACCAGCGACGACGAAGTATTCGCTCTCGACGACCGCTGCCCACACAAAGGCGGACCGCTTTCCCAGGGATTGATCTACGGCAAGCGGGTTTCCTGCCCTTTGCACAACTGGCAAATCGACTTGGAAAGCGGCGATGCGCAAGCGCCTGATATCGGGTGCGCGCACAAACACTTGGCCCGGGTCGAAAAGGGTCGCGTGCAGTTGTCACTGAAGGACGCCGCCTGATGCGCCCGCCAGCCGTGACAGAGTCCGCCACGCAGATCACGGCATCGACCTGCTGCTACTGTGGGGTCGGTTGCGGCGTGCTGATCGAACATGATCACCAACGCATTCTCGGCGTCAGAGGCGATCCGCAACACCCGGCCAACTTTGGCAAGCTGTGCAGCAAAGGCGCGAGCCTGCACCTGACCGGCGACATTACGGCTCGGGCGCTGTACCCGGAATTGCGCCTGGGTAAAACCATGGCGCGCAGCCCAACGGATTGGGACACCGCACTGGAGCACGCGGCCAGTGTATTTGCCGAGACCATTCGTGAACACGGGCCAGACAGTGTGGCGTTTTATGTGTCCGGGCAATTGTTGACCGAGGACTATTACGCGTTCAACAAACTGGCCCGGGCGCTGGTGGGCACCAATAACATCGACAGTAATTCCCGGCTGTGCATGTCTTCTGCGGTGGTCGGCTACAAGCGCAGCCTGGGCGCCGACTCACCGCCTTGCAGCTACGAGGACATCGAACTCAGCGATTGCGTGATGATCGTCGGCAGCAATATGGCCTACGCCCATCCGGTACTCTTTCGGCGGCTGGAAGAAGCAAAAAGCCTACGGCCCGAGATGAAAATCATCGTCGTTGATCCTCGCCGTACCGACACCTGTGAGGTGGCGGATATGCACTTGGCCATCCAGCCGGGCACCGATGTCGCGCTGTTCCACGGGATCCTGCATTTACTGCTGTGGGAAGACTGGATAGACCGCAGCTTCATTGATGCCCATACCCAGGGCTACGCCGAACTGAAAACCCTGGTGCGCGATTACACCCCGCAAATGGTCGCAGAAATATGCGGGATTCCAGTTGCTCAGCTGCAAGCGTGTGCGCAATGGATCGGCACAGCGCCAAGCTTTTTGTCGCTGTGGTGCATGGGGCTGAATCAGTCCACGTCCGGCAGCGCGAAGAACAGTGCGCTGATCAATTTACACCTCGCCACCGGTCAAATCGGCCGTCCCGGCGCAGGACCGTTCTCTCTGACCGGGCAGCCAAATGCCATGGGCGGACGAGAAACCGGCAGTTTGTCGAACTTGTTGCCGGGCCACCGTGAGGCCAGCAACCCGGAGCACCGTGAGCAGGTAGCCGCGTATTGGGGGGTCGACACGCTGCCTGACACGCCCGGATTGTCGGCCATCGAGCTCTTCGATCAGTTACAGACCGGCAAGATTAAAGCGCTGTGGATCGCCTGCACTAACCCCGCTCAGTCGCTACCTGATCAACAACGGGTTCGAGAGGCGCTGACTACTTGTCCGTTTGTGGTGTTACAGGAAGCTTTCCGCACCACCGAAACCTGCGCCTTTGCCGATCTACTATTGCCGGCCGCGAGCTGGGGCGAAAAAGACGGCACGGTGACCAATTCCGAGCGGCGCATTTCCCGCGTGCGCAAAGCGATCCCCACGCCGGGCGAGGCCCGCTCGGATTGGGCGATTACCGTGGATTTCGCCCAGCGGCTTGAACAACGCCTGCGTCCCGGCGAGCCGAGTCTGTTCGCCTTCGATCAGCCCCAGGCGCTGTTCGACGAATATAAATTCCTGACCCAGGCACGCGATTTGGATTTGTCAGGCATCAGCTATGCCTTGCTCCAGGAGCGAGGCCCGCAGCAATGGCCCTTCCCGGCGGGTGCCGAGACCGGCACTGCACGGCTATACGGCGACGGGATTTTTCCTACCGAATCTGGCCGCGCCATGTTCGTTACCGAACCTTACCGTGCGGCCAAGGAGTTGCGAGACGCGCGCTTTCCACTGACGTTGAACACCGGCCGCCTACGAGATCAATGGCACGGCATGAGCCGTACCGGCACTGCCGCCCAGTCGTTTGGACATGTCAGCGAAGCGGTGTTGAGCCTGCACCCGGATGAAATGCGCCGCCATCGCCTGCAAGCCGGTGATCTGGTCAGCCTGAAAAGCCGCCGTGGCAGCTTGATCGTCCCGGTTAGCATCGACGACAGCATCCGTCCCGGTCAAGCCTACTTGCCCATGCATTGGGGTGATCGTTTTCTCAAGGGCGGGGTAAACATTCTGACCCAGCCCGCGTTCGACCCGCTGTCGAAGCAACCTGAATTGAAACACAGCGGCGTGCGCATCGAAGCGGTGACCTTGCCATGGCAGTTGTTTGCGCTGGTTGAAGGTGACGTGCAAACCAACATTGAGGCGCTGAGACCGCTGTGTGAGGCGTTTGCCTATGTCAGCCTAAGCCTTGCGGGCCGTGAGCGCCCGGCACTGCTCATCCGCGCAGCCAGCGCCTCGCCGCCAGACAGTCAATTGCTGACGCAGATCGACCAATTGCTGGGCCTGAATCAAGGGCCGGTGCTGGCGTACGACGATACCCGCCGCTCGATTGGCAAGCGGGTACGAATTGAAAACGGCCGGATCACGGCAATTCGTCTCGCCGGTGAAACCATTGCCCGGCATTGGCTGCAAAGCTTGTGGCTGGAAGGTCGCGCCGACGAGCAATTGCGCCGTTGGCTGCTGGCGCCGATCAGCACGCCACCCGGCAGCGCAGCCGCCATGCCACGCAGCAGCAAAACGTTGTGTACCTGCATGAACGTCAGCGAAAGCGCGGTACTGGCCGGAGTCGGTCGTGGGCTGGACCTGATTCAACTGAAAACACAATTGGGTTGCGGTAGCCAATGCGGCTCCTGCGTACCAGAAATCAAACGGCTGCTGGCGGTCAATCCGCTGCCAGTCGCGATCCATCAATGAAGGGTGAGAGCATGAGCGCTAAAGTCTGGCTGGTGGGTGCAGGTCCTGGCGATCCTGAATTGCTGACACTCAAGGCCGTGCGGGCCTTGGGCGAAGCCGATGTGGTCCTGATCGACGATTTGGTCAACGTCGCGGTGCTGGAGCATTGTGTTGGCGCACGGGTAATTGCGGTGGGTAAACGCGGCGGCTGTCGTTCGACACCCCAAGCGTTTATTAACCGGCTGTTGCTGCGCTACGCCCGTCAGGGAAAATGCGTGGTGCGTCTGAAAGGTGGCGATCCCTGCATTTTCGGACGCGGTGGCGAAGAAGCCGATTGGCTGCGAGCGCAAGGCATTGAAGTGGAATTGGTCAACGGCATTACTGCCGGTCTGGCAGGTGCGACCCAGTGCGGTATTTCCCTGACCTTGCGGGGTGTCAGCCGTGGCGTCACCTTGGTGACCGCCCATACGCAGGACGACAGCCGCCTGAGTTGGCAAGCCCTGGCGCAAAGCGGCACAACCTTGGTGGTGTACATGGGCGTGGCCAAACTCTCGGAAATCCGCGATAACCTGTTGGCGGGTGGGTTGTCGGCGAATACGCCGGTAGCGATGATCGAAAACGCCTCCCTGCCCCATCAACGGGAATGCCGCAGCACACTGGCCCAGATGCAAACCGATGCCCTCGTCTTCGAACTGAAAAGCCCGGCGATATTGGTCATCGGTGCAGTGGCTGCGAGTGCTGCGGAATCTGTAGGAGCCAACATGTTGGCGAGGTATGCAACGAGGTACTCCTGAAGCATGGCGGTGCTGCTTAAATGGCCTACAGATGGATCCTACAGAGGCGTTCTCCACCAAAACCCAGACAAAGAAAAGCCCGGCCTGGGCCGGGCTTCTCTCTGAGGCTTTAGCTACAGATTACTGAGCAGCTTTTGCTTCAACTTCAGCTTCTACGCGACGGTTGATCGCGCGGCCAGCTTCAGTTTTGTTGTCTGCAACTGGACGGGATTCGCCGTAACCAACCGAGCTCACACGACCAGCGCCAACACCGTACTGGCTAACCAGAACTTGTTTGACAGCGTTTGCACGCTTCTCAGACAGTTTTTGGTTGTAAGCGTCAGGACCGACGGAGTCAGTGTGACCTTCAACAGTGGTGCTGGTCTGTGGGTACTGCTTCATGAAGTCAGCGAGGTTCTTGATGTCAGCGTAGCTGTTAGGCTTGACAACAGCTTTGTTGAAGTCAAATTTGACGTCCAACTGAACACGTACGACTTGTGGAGCAGCTTCCACTGGAGCTTCTACAGGCGCTTCAGCAACTGGCTCTGGAGCCGGTGCTGGAGCCGGTGCTGGCTTGGAGCCGCCACCGAAGTTTACGCCCAGGCCAACGGTAGGAGCGTAGTCCCATTTGCCGTTGTCCAGTTTGTAGTCAGCGTCTACGCCAGCACGTGCATACAGATTGTCAGTGATGTACCACTTGGCACCTGCACCGATAGTTGCGAACGTGGACGAGTCACGACCATTGTGACCATCAGCTTCAACGCCAGTCATGCTCTGGTGAGCAAAACCGCCGGAAACGTAAGGACGGATAGCGTCGCCAACGGTGCCGAAGTGGTACATACCGGCCAGAGAAGCGGTGTCGCCGTGGATTTTCTGGCTACCAGTACCGTCATTCGAACGGGTGTAGTTGGTTTTGCCGTAGCCCAGGATCACTTCAACGTCGTCGGTCAAGAAGTAGCCGATGGAGGCACCAGCGGTGCGGCCGTCTTCTACGTGCTTAACGCTGTCGTTGTAGTTCTTCTGGTAGAAGGCCTCACCCTCGACCGCGCCTTGGCCTTGCGCCAGAACGCCGAACGAAGCT
Organism: Pseudomonas sp.; assembly: GCF_028293835.1. Lineage (GTDB taxonomy): Bacteria > Pseudomonadota > Gammaproteobacteria > Pseudomonadales > Pseudomonadaceae > Aquipseudomonas. The sequence continues at coordinate 106,452 of NZ_JAQGNX010000170.1, read as the reverse complement.
GCGGCTACAATAGAACCAATGGCAAAGCCCAAGGTGTTTTTAAGTTTCATCCGTTAAATCCCCATCTGGTGATTGTTAAGCGGCCATCGTACTGAAGGCCAACTCAGCGGCAAGTCTATCAGAACTCACCTGAACGTTAGAGATATTTACCCCGAGTTAAGTTTCGGTAATGCTGGCAAATTTCTCACGTAATTTATCAAGCGCACGTTTATAGCGCATTTTTGTGGCACTCAGGCCCATATGCATGATGTCCGCAATCTCTTGAAACTCTAACTCCGCGACGAATCGTAGCACCAGAATTTCCCGATCAATTGGATTCACATACACAAGCCAGCGATCAAGCCCGCCCCGCTCTTCAGGTTTTGGAGTCTTATCCTCCATCGCCTCTTCAAGTGGATCGAGACTCAATGCGTCCATCAAGCGACGCTTTCGCCGTTCCTTCCTGTACTGCGTAATACATTCGTTGTAAGTGATGCTGTACAGCCAGGTTTTGAACTTCGACTTTCCCTCAAAATTCTTCAACCCGTACAACACTTTAAGCATCACTTCCTGACAGACATCATCAGCATCGCGATCGTTCCCTAAATAACGTGCACATACGTTAAAAAGTGTTCGCTGATACCGGCGCATCAACTCTTCGTACGCTCGCGTCACATGAAACAGCTCGGCGTGCGACCGCGCCACCAACTCCTCATCGGAGAGTTCGCGGGGGTCATAGCGCATGGACAGCGATTGGGGCTTATTCAAAAAAACTCATGCCGACAGTCAGATCAATCGGGTTAATGTCCGCCATTGCCGTACTCTTGGCGATTTGTGGCGGCATACATTAGCAGGATTTGCCGGGTTAGCGGCTGTTCACTTGCTGTTCGAGGAGGATTCGGTTGGACAATGATACCAACTCGCCCTCATCGGTCAGCACCGTGGTCTTGACCGTGCCAATTTCTTCGATCTGCCCCTCGACATCGCCCACACGCACTTGTTGCCCCACTCGATACAGCTCACGCACATATATTCCTGCCAATATTTGCCCGGCAATTTCGCGACTTCCCAGGCCCATGGCCAGCGCTACTGCCAGACCAACGGTAATCAAACCAATCACAATCACATGGTTAAGCAGGTCAGTTTTGACCTCCAACTGGCTGATTGCGACGGAGATGCTGATGATTATGACCAGCCCTTGAGCGATTCTTCCCAGACCAGCGGCGTAATCGATCCCGACGCCCTCGGCAGCACCGCGCACCAGGCCATTGGCCAACTGCGCCAGAAGCACACCTACAAGCAGGACCAGCGCAGCACCAAATACCTTTGGCAGGTACTGGGTCAGCATAGTCAACGTGCTCGACACTTGCTCAAGACCAAGGGATTCAGCGGCGGAAACCAGAAATATAAGCAGCACGAACCAATAAATTATTTTGCCAACCAAGGTCGAAATCGGCACCTGAACGCCGGCTCGGGCAATTACCTTGGTCAAGCCAGTACCACCCATCAGGCGATCAAGGCCCAGCTTGGCGAGCAGTTTCGACAGCAACGTGTCCAGCAGCTTTGCAACAACGAAACCCAGCAACACTAAAATCAGTGCGCCAAACAGGTTTGGAATGAAATTAGCGACTTTGGTCCACAACACCGTCATGGCGGTGACCAGGCTCTGCGTCCAGAGGTTGAGTTCCATGTTCAATCAGCCTTATCAGCGGGACGTGCAGAAGAAAAAGTGCGTCGCGAAACCGGAGACACGTGCGGCGAGCCGTTATTGAGGCCAATCATCAGCGCTTGTGACCAACGACCGAGCAACTTGAACAAATCGCCGGCACCGACCTGACGGTTCGCGGTTTTCAGCACACGCCCCAGGCACGCATCGTCATCCCGGTTAGAGGATGATGAATTGAGCATGTCACGCAGTGATTCTTCGAACGGATCGTGCATAGGTACCTCACGCAATGTCACTGAAAGACGCAACAAAATCTGGCTGAGTCACAACTGAGTCATTCGGTAGCGAAAATATTCGAACATTTATACCACCCAGCGCCAACGCCGAAACAACCAATACTGACCAATCCCCACGGCGCCCATGATCGAGCATGCGACCAAAAAGCCGTACGGACTGGCCGAACCGGGAATTCCACCGACATTGACCCCAAGCAAGCCGGTCAAAAAGCTCATAGGCAGGAAGATTCCGGTCACGATGCCAAAACGGTACATGACCCGGTTCATCCGTTCGCTGAGGCGTCTATCCTCAGTCTCCAGGACCAATCCTACACGTTCCCGGGTCAGCTCCAGCTCTTCCAGATACCGCGTCAAGCTATTGTTCAGCTCGTTCCAGTAGTTGGCATCGTCTTCGACGAACCACGGCACTTTGTTCCGGGTCAGTTGCGCGTAAACCTCGCGCTGCGGAGCCAGAAAACGCCGCAAAGCGGCCGCGCGACGTCGTATATGCAGCATGTCACCGTGGTCACAAGCATACCGTTCGTCGGCATCTATTTTTTCTTCCTCCTCGTCGACTAATTCCGACAACTCGGTAACCAATGCCTGGACCTTATCTGTCATGTATTGGGCGAGATAAAGAATCAACTCAGACGCGTTTTTCGGACCGCTACCCGCATTGAATCTCTCGATCAGCTCATCGGTAGCCCTTAACTGACGCAAACGCAGGGAGATCACTTGTTGCGCCGCGGCAAAAATCCGCACCGAGACCATGTCTTCGGGCTCGGCACCGGGGTTGAGGTTGACCCCGCGCAGGAACAGCAGCAATTCGGAGTTGGGCAACGGCACCAGACGCGGCCGGGTATTTTCTTCCAGCAGCAAGTCGCAGCTGAACTCACTCAGCCCGCTGGCGCTGCGCAACCAGGTCTGGGTTTGTGGATGGCCACGATCCCAGTGCAGCCAAACGCTTTCCTGCGGCTGCAACTGAAGACCTTCCAAATCGGTTCGAGCTATGAAACGCGCCCCGCCCTGACCATCCAGCACCAGGGCATGCACCAGCCCCCATTGCGCGTTTGTTTCGTCGAACATTGGGTGTCCTGTTATTCGGGCATTTTCAGCGCAGACGGCGAAACGATCACGCCGTTGTTATCGGCGTAGACAAACTGCCCTGGGTGGAAGGTCACGCCAGCGAAGGTCACGGCCACGTTTAGATCGCCGATACCGCGCTTGTCGGTTTTCTTCGGGTGACTGGCCAGTGCCTGGACACCCAGATCGGTTTGCGCAATCACATCGACGTCGCGAATGCAGCCATAGATGACCAAACCTTCCCAGCCATTTTTGGCGGCTTTCTCAGCCAGCATGTCACCCAGCAATGCACAACGCAGCGATCCGCCGCCATCGACCACCAGCACTTTACCTTTGCCCGCCAGTTCGACCTGGTCCTTGACCAGCGAATTGTCTTCGAAGCATTTGATGGTGACGATTTCGCCACCAAATGAATCGCGACCACCGAAATTGCTGAACATCGGTTCTACCACCTGCACCAACTGCGGGTAGGCATCGCACAAATCGGGAGTGATGTAATGCATGGGTGAGCTCCTTTAGTGAAAGAACGACCATTATTTATTTAGCTGCAGCCTGGGCTATGAGGCTAGACATCGACGCCGATACTGGCGCCGTCATAGACCAGCCCGAACATTTTCAGGCTTGGACAGGAGGGCTGTGACGCGCGCCCACTGGGTAGCTGAAATTCCATGCCGTGGCGCTGGCACCGCAAGACCGTACCCATAAGCGTGGCAGTGCGCAAGGGTGCGCCTTGATGCGGGCAGCTGTCTTCGAGCAGCAATGGCTGATTATCGACCACCATTAATAACAGATTGCGCCCAGCAACCTTGAAGGTTTGCCGGTAGCCTTCGTGCAAATTGATCAGCCGCTCAAGAGGAAAAAACATAGGGAAGAACCGCAATCCAAGAAAGGCTGAAACAGCATGAAGGGTCATAGCTTAGCCGCATCTGGCAGCCGTTGAAACGCTTCAAGCGCCGACGCTTGCTCCCTGCACATCAACCCGCGTCTGCGCTTGACCGGCCAACGAGACCGAAGGGTCGCGTAACCAACTGACCACCATCGGCCAGACTTGGGTTTGCGCGCTTTTACTGACCAGCATCTCGACATGACCAAAATCATCGCTGAAACCTTGAGCCCGACCCAGACATACAAACTGACGCACTGGCGACGCAAACTGCTCACTGAGTGTGCGACAGGCCCAGGGCGGGTCTTGATGATCACCGACAGCGGCAACGGCCAATACCGGCACCTGCACCTCGTTCAAGCCAGCCCACCAATCGCGGTCTTTGTCACCAAAGCGGCTGAAAAGCCCGTACCAGCGCATGCATTCCAGCGCCAGGCCTATAGGTTCATCTTCCGGCCCGCGCTTAAAACGCGATCCGGAAATGTGCGCAAATCGCTTAAGCAGCAGGCGTGCGCCCCACTCCACCAAGGGTACTTTCAACGGCCAGTAGTTGCGACTGACCTGGCTGCCGAACAATGCCACCGAAGCCACCGCGGCCTGGCCAAGGTAATGCCCGCCCAGGGCTGCAGCCAAGGTGATGCCGCCCAGGGAATGACCGATCCAGTGGGGAATTTGCCCACTTTGTTCACGGACAAATGCCCCAATCGCTGGCAGGTCGTAACGCGCGTAATCAGCGACGCGGTTACGTCGATAGTGTTGATTGCGCGACGAAAGACCGTGCCCGCGCATTTCCGCGATCCACACATCAAAGCCGGCCCGGGCCAGATACGCGCCTAAGCCGATACCTTTGGGTGAATACCAGAAACGTCGGTTGGAGAAACTGCCGTGCAACAAAATCACGGGCACGCCACGGGAATCAGCGCTGTCCACCAGCCCAAGACGGGTCACGGCCAGCTCAACGCTAATGTCCGGGCTGTTGGCGGGTTTTAAACGGTATACGTCCTCGATCAGATCGCCACGACGTTCGGCGCTAATCAAGGCCACTGGAAAAAGATCGCTGCTGCTTTGCATATTGCTCTTGCACAAAAAAGGCGGCTTATGAAAAACCGCCTTGCCAGAATGTGACCGACCCACCGAAGTGGGCCGGGGTTTAGCGCGTACTACCTCAGACCGGAGCCTGTTCTTCAGCCAGGAAGAACCATGTTTCCAAGACGGAGTCCGGGTTCAGCGAGACACTTTCAATGCCTTGATCCATCAACCAGCGCGCAAGATCCGGATGATCAGAAGGGCCTTGACCGCAGATACCGATGTATTTACCAGCCTTGTTGCACGCTTGAATCGCGTTGGACAACAGCTTCTTGACCGCAGGGTTACGCTCGTCGAACAGGTGAGCAATGATCCCGGAGTCACGGTCCAGGCCCAACGTCAGTTGGGTCAGGTCGTTGGAGCCAATGGAGAAGCCGTCGAAGAACTCAAGGAACTCTTCTGCCAGAATCGCGTTAGACGGCAATTCGCACATCATGATGATGCGCAGACCGTTTTCACCCCGTGTCAGGCCATTGGCGGCCAACAGGTCAATCACCTGGCTCGCTTCCCCCAGGGTCCGCACGAACGGCACCATGATTTCGACGTTGGTCAGGCCCATCTCGTTGCGCACGCGCTTGAGCGCGCGGCACTCTAGCTCGAAGCAGTCACGGAAGCTTTCGCTGATATAACGCGAAGCGCCGCGGAAACCCAACATCGGGTTCTCTTCTTCCGGTTCGTACAGCTTGCCGCCGATCAGGTTGGCGTACTCGTTGGACTTGAAGTCCGACAAACGTACGATGACTTTCTTCGGCGTGAACGCTGCGGCCAGGGTGCTGATGCCCTCGACCAGTTTTTCCACGTAAAATCCCACCGGATCGTTGTAGCCGGCGATGCGCTTGTCGACGCTGTCTTTGATGTCCTGGGGCAAACCGGCGTAGTTCAACAGTGCCTTCGGGTGCACGCCGATCATGCGGTTAATGATGAACTCCAGACGCGCCAGGCCGACACCGGCGTTGGGCAACTGGGCAAAATCGAATGCGCGGTCGGGGTTGCCAACGTTCATCATGATTTTGAACGGCAGTTCAGGCATGGCATCAACGGAGTTTTTCTTGATGTCGAAGCCCAGTTCACCTTCGAAGATGTAACCGGTGTCGCCTTCGGCACACGAAACAGTAACGCCCTGCCCGTCTTTCAGCAGTTCCGTCGCATTGCCACAACCCACCACTGCCGGAATGCCCAGTTCACGAGCGATGATTGCCGCATGGCACGTCCGGCCACCGCGGTTGGTGACGATGGCACTGGCGCGCTTCATCACCGGTTCCCAATCCGGGTCGGTCATGTCGGACACGAGTACATCGCCCGGCTGAACCTTGTCCATCTCGGAAACGTCTTTGATGATCCGCACTTTACCGGCACCGATCCGCTGACCGATTGCGCGACCCTCCACCAGCACGGTGCCGGTTTCCTTGAGCAGGTAGCGCTCCATGACATTGGCCGAGGTACGGCTTTTCACGGTTTCAGGACGGGCCTGAACGATGTACAGCTTGCCGTCGTCACCGTCTTTGGCCCACTCGATGTCCATCGGGCACTTGTAGTGCTTTTCGATGATCATTGCTTGCTTGGCCAGTTCGCTGACCTCGGCATCGCTCAAGCAGAAGCGGGCGCGATCCGCAGGCGCGACGTCGATGACCTTGACCGATTTACCGGCCTTGGCTTCGTCGCCGTAGATCATCATGATTGCTTTGCTGCCCAGGTTGCGGCGCAAGATCGCAGGACGACCGGCTTCAAGGGTATTTTTGTGAACGTAGAATTCGTCCGGGTTCACGGCGCCCTGAACAACGGTTTCACCCAGGCCGTAAGCGCCGGTGATGAATACCACGTCACGGAAGCCGGATTCGGTGTCCAGCGTGAACATCACGCCAGCAGTACCGGTTTCGGAACGAACCATGCGCTGCACGCCAGCCGACAACGCGACCAATTTGTGATCGAAGCCCTGGTGCACTCGATACGAAATGGCACGGTCGTTGAACAACGAGGCGAACACTTCCTTGGCCGCCCGGATGACGTTTTCGACGCCACGGATGTTCAGGAAGGTTTCTTGCTGACCGGCGAACGAGGCGTCTGGCAAGTCTTCGGCGGTGGCCGAAGAGCGCACGGCGACGGCGAGGTTAGGGTTGCCAGCCGACAGTTCGGCGAAAGCGGTGCGAATTTCCGCGTTGAGTTTTTCCGGGAATTCGGCGTCCATGATCCAGGCGCGAATTTGCGCACCGGTCTTGGCCAATGCATTGACGTCGTCGACATCAAGGGCATCAAGGGCTGCATGGATCTGATCATTCAAACCGCTTAACTCAAGGAAATCACGATACGCTTGAGCCGTAGTGGCGAAGCCACCGGGAACCGAAACACCGGCACCCGCGAGGTTGCTGATCATCTCGCCGAGGGATGCGTTCTTGCCCCCCACGTGCTCCACATCATGGACGCCGAGCTTATCGAGGGAAACTACGTACTCTACCAAGGTGATCTCTCCACTAACTGTGTTGGGAAAAGCTCAGGGCGCTGAAACTACACGAGCGGTTCCGAGCGTGTATGGCCTGGACCTGCAAAATAAGTGAAAATGCCGACTATCAAGGTCCGCCAGCGGGCCTATCATAACTAACAATCGACCTCAGCTTAAGGCCTCGGCGCAAATGAAACGATCTGCTTTCTTTATCTCCGACGGCACCGGCATTACCGCTGAAACCCTCGGTCAAAGCCTGTTAGCGCAATTCGAAAACATAACCTTCAACAAGTTCACGCGGCCCTACATCGACAGCATCGAAAAGGCGCGCGCAATGGTACAACAGATCAACAACGCCGCGGACAAAGACGAGGTGCGACCGATTATTTTCGACACCATCGTCAATCAGGAAATTCGTGAGGTCCTGGCGACATCCAACGGTTTCATGATCGATATTTTTTCGACCTTTCTTGCCCCCCTTGAGCAAGAGCTTAGTTCACACTCGTCCTACTCAGTGGGGAAATCTCACTCTATCGGGCACAACTCCAACTACATGGAACGCATCGAGGCGGTGAACTTCGCCCTGGACAACGATGACGGCGCCCGCACGCATTATTACGACAAGGCCGACCTGATCCTGGTAGGCGTCTCGCGCTGCGGTAAAACCCCTACCTGCCTGTACATGGCCATGCAATTCGGCATCCGTGCGGCAAATTATCCGTTGACCGAAGACGACATGGAACGCCTGCAATTGCCGGCCGCGCTCAAGGCGCATCGTAGCAAGCTATTTGGCCTGACCATCGATCCAGATCGCCTTACCGCCATCCGCCATGAACGTAAACCCAACAGTCGTTACTCCAGCTTTGCCCAGTGCGAATTCGAAGTGCGCGAAGTAGAAAGCTTGTTCCGCCGTGAGAACATCCCGCATATAAATTCCACACATTTTTCGGTGGAAGAAATCTCGGCAAAAATCCTCGTGGAAAAAGGCGTGGAGCGCAGATTCAAATAACGCCTCAATACTATCTGTAGGAGCCAACTTGTTGGCGAGAGGGCCCCAAGCGGCACCAGAAACACCGCCTCACCAACAAGTTGGCTCCTACCGTGGACCTGTATGCCGAGTTTAAATCACAAACATATCCACAAACCGATGAACCGGCATGGCCTCCAGCAGCTCCTGGTTTTTACACAGCGCAAAGATCTCGGCGCTGCGCTGGGCAGTAAATCGGGTCGCTAAATTGCTGCTGAACTTGTCTTCCAGTAACGGAATGCCTTCCACCCGACGCCGCCGGTGGCCAATGGGGTATTCGACCACTACTTTCTCAGTGGCCGACCCGTCCTTGAAAAACACCTGAATCGCATTAGCAATCGAGCGCTTGTCCGCTTCCAAATATTCCTGGGTGTAACGAGGATCCTCGACGATTACCATCTTGTCGCGCAGTTGGTCGATGATCGGATGCGAAGCGTGGAAATCATCTTCGTACTGCTCGGCGACCAGATTGCCGAAGGCCAACGGCACTGCGGTCATGTACTGAATGCAGTGGTCACGGTCGGCAGCGTTGGCCAATTTACCTTGCTTCGAAATAATCCGAATCGCCGATTCATGAGTGGTGATGACGATTTTGTCGATCTCGCTCAGGCGACTTCTGACCTGGGGATGCAGCGTCACGGCTGCTTCGCACGCCGTCTGGGCGTGAAACTCGGCGGGAAAGCTGATTTTGAACAGCACATTTTCCATCACATACGTGCCGTAGGCCTGGGACAGACTAAAGGCGCGCTTGTCGTCGGGCTTAAGCGCCAAGTCGTTGTTGGTGTGGCTGAACAGGACGTCGTAAAAACCCCATTGCGGCGCACTCAGCACGCCGGGAATACCCATCTCGCCGCGCATGGCAATATCGGCCAAACGGACCCCTCGACTGGACGCATCTCCCGCCGCCCAGGATTTACGTGAGCCAGCATTCGGTGCATGCCTATAGGTGCGCAACGCCTGACCATCGACAAAGGCATGGGACAACGCCGCCAGCAGTTGCTCACGGTTGGCCCCCATCATTTTGGCAGTGACCGCCGTGGACGCTACTTTCACCAGCAACACGTGATCAAGGCCGACTCGGTTGAAGGAGTTCTCCAAGGCCATCACGCCCTGGATCTCATGGGCCATGATCATCGCCTCCAGCACCGTGCCCATGGTCAACGGCGCATCGCCATTGGCCACACGCTTTTGCGACAGGTGATCGGCCACCGCAAGAATGCCGCCGAGGTTGTCCGAAGGATGACCCCACTCGGCCGCCAGCCAGGTGTCGTTGTAATCGAGCCAACGGATAATGCAGCCAATGTCCCATGCCGCCTTGACCGGGTCCAGACGATAGCTGGTACCGGGTACGCGGGCGCCGAACGGGACGACTGTGCCTTCGACAATCGGGCCCAGGTGCTTGGTGCACTCGGGAAAACGCAGCGCCAACAACCCACAACCCAACGTGTCCATTAAACAGTTGCGCGCGGTATTTAGCGCTTCTTTGGATTCGATGGTGTAGCCCAGGACGTAATCGGCAATGTCTTGCAGTACCTTGTCGTAATCCGGACGGTTGTTGGTTTCAACGTTGGCGCTCATGACTGCTTCTCCGTTTAGTCAAATTCACTGGCCGCGCGGGCCTCTTCATTCTCTGTAGGAGGAATACGCCCACCTGCGGGGTTAAATCACATCCCCCGGCACCCGCACGGTTCCTTCCATCAACACCCGAGCGCTGCGGCTCATGATGGCTTTGGTAACTTTCCACTCACCGTTTTCCTGGGTCGCTTCGGCGCCAACCCGCAAGGTGCCGGACGGATGGCCAAAACGCACCGCACTGCGTTTGCTACCGCCTGCCGCCAGATTGACCAAGGTCCCGGAGATCGCCGCCGCGGTGCCAATGGCTACCGCCGCGGTGCCCATCATGGCGTGGTGCAGTTTGCCCATGGACAGGGCGCGGACCAACAGATCAACGTCAGCCGCAGCGATTGCCTTGCCGCTGGACGCCGTATAAGCAGCCGGTGCCGCGACAATCGCAACCTTGGGCGTGTGTTGGCGTTTTGCCGCTTCATCCAGGTCCTGAATCAGCCCCATGCGCAAAGCACCATAAGCACGAATGGTCTCGAACATCGCCAGCGCCCTGGGGTCGCCATTGATGTCGCCTTGCAACTCGGTGCCGGTGTAACCGATGTCGTGGGCGTTAACAAAAATGGTCGGAATGCCCGCATTGATCATCGTCACCTTCAAGGTGCCAACGCCGGGCACTTCCAGCTCGTCGATCAGGTTGCCGGTGGGAAACATCGAACCGCCCGCCCCCTCTTCTTCGGCGGCCGGATTGATGAACTCCAACTGCACTTCAGCCGCTGGGAAGGTCACGCCGTCCAGTTCAAAATCACCGGTTTCCTGCACCGCGCCTTCAGTCATCGGCACGTGGGCAATAATTGTCTTGCCGATGTTGGCTTGCCAGATCCGCACGATGGCCACACCGTTTTGGGGCACACGACTCGCGTCGACCAGCCCATTGCTGATGGCAAACGGGCCGACTGCCGCAGAAAGGTTGCCACAGTTGCCGCTCCAGTCCACGAACGGCTTATCGATAGACACCTGACCAAACAGGTAATCGACGTCATGATCGGCCTTGATGCTCTTCGAAAGAATTACCGTTTTGCTGGTGCTGGACGTCGCGGCGCCCATGCCGTCGATTTGTTTATCGTACGGGTCCGGGCTGCCGATCACCCGCAACAGCAGTGCATCACGGGCCGGCCCTGGAATCCGGGCCGCTTCGGGCAGGTCTTGCAAGCGAAAGAACACACCTTTGCTGGTGCCGCCACGCATGTAGGTGGCGGCGATCTTGATTTGTGCTGGATGCGCCATGGAAATAGTCTCCTGCTGGCTTAAGCCGTGGCCGATTCGAGGAAGTCTTGGGCGAAACGTTGCAGCACCCCGCCCGCTTCGTAGATCGACGCTTCTTCTGCGGTGTCGAGTCGGCAAGTGACGGGCACTTCAAGCCGCTCGCCGTTCTTGCGATTGATCACCAGCGTCAGGGTAGTACGCGGAATACGCTCGCCGATCACGTCGAAGGTTTCGCTGCCGTCGATGCCCAGCGTGGTGCGATTAACCCCCGGTTTGAATTCCAGCGGCAGTACGCCCATGCCCACCAGGTTGGTGCGGTGGATACGCTCGAAGCCTTCCGCCGCGATGGCTTCAACCCCGGCCAGACGCACACCTTTGGCGGCCCAGTCCCGGGACGAACCCTGACCGTAATCAGCGCCAGCAATGATGATCAGCGGCTGCTTGCGTTCCATGTATGTTTCGATGGCTTCCCACATGCGCGTGACCTGGCCTTCAGGTTCTATACGAGTCAGCGAGCCTTCTTTCAGCTTGCCGTCGACCATGGCCATTTCGTTGCGCAGGCGTGGGTTGGCAAAGGTCGCACGCTGGGCGGTCAAGTGGTCGCCCCGGTGCGTAGCGTAAGAGTTGAAGTCTACTTCCGGCAGGCCCATTTTTGCCAGGTATTCACCGGCAGCACTGTCGAGCATGATCGCGTTGGACGGCGATAAATGGTCAGTGGTGATGTTGTCCGGCAGCACAGCCAATGGACGCATGCCGGTCAGCGTGCGTTCCCCAGCCAAGGCCCCCTCCCAGTACGGCGGGCGGCGGATATAGGTGCTTTGTGGACGCCAGTCATAAAGCGGGCCGACTTTGACGCCGTCGTCTTCCTGGATGGCGAACATCGGGATGTAAACCTGATTGAACTGCGCCGGCTTGACGCTGGCCTTGAACACCGCGTCGATTTCTTCGTCAGTCGGCCATATGTCTTTCAAGGTCACCGCGTGACCCTCGGCGTCGATGCCCAACACGTCTTTCTCAATGTCGAAACGAATGGTCCCGGCAATCGCATAGGCCACCACCAACGGCGGTGAAGCGAGAAAGGCCTGCTGCGCGTACGGATGAATCCGTCCGTCGAAGTTGCGGTTACCGGACAACACGGCGGTGGCATACAGCTTGCGGTCCACCACTTCCTGTTGAATCACCGGGTCCAGGGCGCCGGACATGCCGTTGCACGAGGTGCAAGCATAGGCCACGACGCCGAAGCCCAACTGTTCCAGCTCCGAGAGCAGACCGCCTTCTTGCAGGTACAGGGTCACGGTTTTCGAGCCCGGCGCCAGAGAGGTTTTAACCCACGGTTTACGGGTCAGGCCCAAGCGATTGGCGTTACGGGCGAGCAACCCGGCAGCGATCATGTTGCGCGGGTTGTTGGTATTGGTGCAGCTGGTGATCGCCGCGATGATGACCGCGCCATCTGGCATCAGGCCCGGCTCATTTTCGACGATGCCGCTGATGCCGCGCGCTGCCAGCTCAGAGGTCGGCACCCGGTTATGCGGATTCGACGGCCCTGCGATGTTACGCACCACAGTGGACAGGTCAAAAGCAATAACCCGCTCGTATTCAGCGTTTTTCAGGCTGTCGGCCCACAGGCCGGTTTCTTTGGCATACAGCTCTACCAAGCGAACCTGCTCATCATCGCGCCCTGTGAGTTTCAGGTAATCGATGGTTTGTTTATCGATGTAGAACATGGCCGCTGTAGAGCCGAACTCCGGGGTCATGTTGGAAATGGTCGCGCGGTCGCCCAGGGTCAGGTGGGACGCGCCTTCACCGTAGAATTCCAGGTAGGACGACACGACTTTTTGGTTACGCAAGAATTCGGTCAGGGCCAACACGATGTCAGTGGCGGTAATCCCTTCCTGAGGCTTGCCCGAAAGCTCAACGCCGATGATGTCCGGCAGGCGCATCCACGAGGCACGGCCAAGCATCACGCTTTCGGCTTCAAGGCCACCGACACCAATGGCGATCACACCCAGCGCATCCACCATTGGCGTATGGCTGTCGGTGCCGACCAACGTGTCCGGAAACGCCACGCCATTCAACACCTGGATCACCGGGGACATCCGCTCGAGGTTGATCTGGTGCAGGATGCCGTTGCCGGGTGGAATCACGTCAATGTTCTTGAAGGCTTTCTTGGTCCAGTTAATAAAGTGAAAACGGTCTTCGTTACGACGGTCTTCAATGGAGCGATTCTTTTCAAACGCATCTTTCTCGAAACCACCGTGTTCGACGGCCAGCGAGTGGTCAACCACCAGCTGTGTCGGCACCACGGGATTGACCAACGCAGGGTCGCCGCCTTGGGCAGCAATGGCGTCGCGCAAGCCCGCAAGGTCAACCAGCGCGGTCTGGCCCAGAATGTCGTGGCACACCACCCGCGCCGGAAACCACGGGAAGTCGAGATCGCGCCTGCGATCAATCAACTGGCCCAGAGAGGCGTTCAGGGTTGCCGGATCACAGCGGCGCACCAGGTTTTCGGCAAACACGCGAGAGGTGTACGGCAGCGTGTCGTAGGCCCCAGGCTTGATGGCGTCAACCGCAGCGCGGGTGTCGAAATAATCCAGCCGAGTGCCGGGCAAAGACTTGCGAAATTCACTGTTCATGGCGTTGGGAACTCGATCACGGGGCGGTTCAAAAGGTCCGGGCAAAGGGTCAGGGGGCGGGTGGACGGCTGCCCGCTCCCCTGTTCCTGATCAGCGCTGTTCGATTGGCACGAACTTGCGCTGTTCGACGCCGATGTATTCGGCGCTCGGACGGATAATGCGATTATTGGCGCGCTGCTCGAAGACGTGAGCAGCCCAGCCCGTCAGCCGCGAACAGACAAATATCGGCGTGAACAGCTTGGTGGGAATGCCCATGAAGTGGTACGTCGAGGCGTGATAGAAGTCAGCATTTGGAAACAATTTTTTCTGTTCCCACATGGTTTTATCGATGGCTTCCGAGACGGCGTACAGCACCGTATCACCGGCTTCGTCGGCGAGCTTCTTCGCCCAGCCTTTGATCACTTCATTGCGCGGATCGGAGATTTTATAGATCGCATGACCGAAGCCCATGATCTTGTCTTTGCGCTCCAGCATGGCCAGCGTGCCTTTGACCGCCTCGTCAGCCGAACCGAAGCGCTCGATCATCTCCATGGCGGCTTCGTTGGCGCCGCCGTGCAATGGACCGCGCAAGGTGCCGATGGCCGCAGTGATGCAGGAATAAAGGTCCGACAGGGTCGATGCACAGACCCGAGCGGTAAAGGTCGAGGCGTTGAATTCATGTTCGGCGTAGAGAATCAGCGACACATCCATCACCTTTCGGTGCAGCTCGCTGGGTTTTTTATCCAGCAACAATTGCAGGAAATGCCCGCCGATGGATTCTTCGTCGGTCACGCAATTCAGGCGCACGCCGTCATGGCTGAAGCGATACCAGTAGCACATGATCGCCGGAAATGCCGCCAACAGCCGGTCGGTGCTGTCCCGTTGCTGGTCGAAGCTTGTTTCAGGCTCCAATGTACCCAGCATCGATGCACCGGTGCGCATCACGTCCATGGGATGGGTGTCGGCAGGAATGCGTTCCAGCACTTCTTTCAAGGCCTGGGGCAAATCACGCAAGCCTTGCAGCTTCTTCAGGTAAGCAGCCAATTCGGCTTTAGTCGGCAACTCGCCATACAGCAGCAGATACGCCACTTCCTCGAAACGCGCTTCGGCGGCCAGTTCACGCACGTCGCAGCCGCGATAGGTCAGGCCCGCGCCCTCTTGCCCTACGGTGGACAATGCCGTCTGTCCGGCGACTTGACCGCGCAGGCCAGCGCCGCTCAACACTTTTGCTTCAGCCATTGCTTTCTCCAATCTTGAATTTATTAGGGAGCACCATCGAACTGCACAGGGCAATTTTCCTCCAGACAGGTTATGCCTGGATTGCGGTTTCGCGATTATTTTTTGTTGGCAAACAGCGCATCAAGCTTCTGCTCGAAGGTGTGGTAATCAATGGCGTCGTACAACTCCATGCGGGTTTGCATGGTGTCCACGACGTTTTTCTGGGTGCCGTCACGGCGGATTGCGCCGTAAACGTTTTCCGCTGCTTTGTTCATCGCACGGAACGCCGACAACGGGTACAGCACCAGAGAAACATCAGCGGATTGCAATTCGTCAACCGTGAACAGGGGCGTCGCGCCGAATTCAGTGATGTTCGCCAGAATCGGCGCACCAACCCGAGCCGCAAACAGTTTGTACATGTCCAGTTCGGTAATGGCTTCCGGGAACACCATGTCGGCGCCGGCTTCGATGCAGGCGGCGGCACGGTCCAGCGCCGACTCCAGGCCTTCGACGGCCAGTGCATCAGTGCGCGCCATGATCACAAAGCTATCATCGGTGCGGGCGTCAACCGCTGCCTTGATCCGGTCGACCATTTCTTGCTGGGAGACAATTTCTTTACCCGGACGATGACCGCAGCGCTTGGCACCCACCTGGTCTTCGATGTGAATCGCTGCTGCGCCGAACTTTATCATCGAGCGCACGGTGCGCGCTACGTTGAACGCTGAAGAGCCAAAACCGGTGTCGACATCCACTAACAGCGGCAGGTCGCACACGTCGGTGATCCGGCGTACGTCGGTCAGTACGTCATCCAGCCCGGTAATGCCCAAGTCTGGCAGGCCCAACGAGCCCGCAGCCACACCGCCACCCGACAGGTAAATAGCTTTGAATCCGGCGCGTTTAGCCAGCAGCGCATGGTTGGCGTTGATCGCGCCAACCACTTGCAACGGGTGTTCGTTGGCGACGGCATCACGAAAGCGTTGGCCGGGAGTATTCTTATTGCTCATTTTTCACCTCGGGCTGTGGCGTGTGGAGCGGCCTGATAGTGGCGCTCGATGTTGCGTTTCGACGCGCCGATGTGTCGGCGCATCAACAGTTCAGCCAGTTCGCCGTCACGTTCGGCAATGGCATCCAGAATTCGGTGGTGTTCGGCAAACGCCTGGTGTGGGCGATTGGGGGTGGCGGAAAATTGAATGCGGTACATGCGCACCAGTTGGTACAGGTCGCCGCAGAGCATTTGGGTCAATGTCTGATTGCCACTGCCCTGAATGATCCGGTAATGAAAGTCGAAATCGCCTTCCTGCTGGTAATAGCCGACGCCCGCCCGAAATGCTTCATCGCGCTCATGGGTATCCAGCACCCGACGCAGTTCGTCGATCTCTTCGGTGGTCATGCGTTCGGCCGCCAGGCGGCAGGCCATGCCTTCCAGTGACTCGCGGATTTCGTAGAGTTCGATCAGTTCTGCGTGGCTCAGGGAAACCACTCGAGCGCCGACGTGGGGAATACGCACCAGCAGGCGCTGCCCTTCCAGACGGTGAATGGCCTCACGCAGCGGCCCGCGACTGATACCGTAGGTGCGGGCCAGCTCCGGCTCCGAGATTTTACTGCCCGGCGCGATATCGCCTTTGACGATTGCCGCCTGAATGCGCCGGAAGA
Source organism: Pseudomonas sp. (assembly GCF_028293835.1). Taxonomy (GTDB): domain Bacteria; phylum Pseudomonadota; class Gammaproteobacteria; order Pseudomonadales; family Pseudomonadaceae; genus Aquipseudomonas. The sequence continues at coordinate 89,704 of NZ_JAQGNX010000170.1, read as the reverse complement.
CATTCTCAGACAAGGTCTCGGGGTCATCCTGTAGCGGAGCTGCTATTTGCGTTGCTTCCGACATATTGTCTACACCTTGTCCGCCAGTGGCGCTAAAACTAGCCAATACCAGCTAATACGTCAATTAAAAAATCAATACTGTCGACAATCTCATGAGGCCAACGAAACCTCTGTAGGAGCAAACTTGTTGGCGAAGCGGTGTGCTTGACGTACCGCGCCCGGCCTTCGTCAACAGGCTCGCCCTACAGAAGGGCTGTGCAATGGGGAATATCGCTACAGCATCTGGCGATCCGTACTAAGCGCTGCGGCGAAATCCTTCATGCTAGAATGCCGCGCGCAAGTTGCTACGCAGTGCCATCCTTTATTGCGCCAGGACCTATGAGACTCAAACCCCTCCTAACCCTTCTCTGTTTATCAGTCCTGCCCGGTATCAGCACCGCCGCTGACAAAACCGTGTATGGCCTGAACGAGTACGCGAACCTTTCGGATATTGATCTGCAAGTGGCGGCAAAACTCGATACCGGCGCCAAAACCGCTTCCTTGAGCGCCCGTGACATCAAACGCTTCAAACGCAACGGCGAACATTGGGTACGTTTTTACCTGGCCATTGACGATGCCCATGCGCACCCCATTGAACGGCCCTTGGCCCGGGACAGCCGGATCAAGCGCCGAGCCAGCGATTACGACCCTGACGACGATAAGAAATACACGGCCCGCCCGGTTATCAGCCTGGATGTGTGCCTGGGAAATACTTTACGCACCATCGAGGTGAACTTGACTGATAGAAGTGCTTTCCAATACCCGCTTTTGATTGGTTCAGAAGCACTGAAGCACTTTGATGCGCTGATCGACCCCAGTCTTAAATATGCGGCCGGCAAACCGGCCTGCGCTACCGTCGCTCATATCGCAGAGTAATACCCAATGCGTTCTATCACCCTCCATCTGAAAATCTTGATTGCCGTTCTGGTGGCATTGGGGATAGCGGTCACGGCGTACCAGATTTTCGTGCTTGGCATCCCGGTTACCGAGGACGAGACCGACGACCTGTGGAACATCGACGCTAAAGTCGAGTTCGTCGCCAATGCCAAAGACCCGGTCAAAATACAAATGTTCGTGCCGCCATTGAGCCACGACTTCGTCAGCCTTAATGAAAGCTTTATTTCAAATAATTACGGGGTCAGCGTCAATCGTGTGGATGGCAACCGCAAAGTCACATGGTCGGCACGTCGCGCCAGCGGCAACCAGACCCTCTATTACCGACTGGTGCTGACCAAACGCTACAGCGGCGACAAACCCAAGATCAAAGGCCCGACGTTCCGTGACAGCATCGCCATTGAAGGCCCGGAAAAAATTGCCGCCGATGCTTTGCTAGCGCCGATTCGCCAGCACTCGGCAGACACCGAAACCTTCATCACCGAAGCCATCAAGCGGGTCAATAACCTCAGCGATGACAACGTAAAGCTGCTGCTGGCCGGCGACACCGCCACCGCGAACAAAGCCCGCATTACCGAATTGTTGCTGTCGGTTGCCCACGTACCGGTGGAAAAAGTCCACACCATTCGGCTTGTTGCTGACCAGCCGCAAACGCCAGAGCTATGGTTACGCAGCTTCAACGGCAAGGTCTGGCTGTATTTCAACCCGGATACCGGCGAACAAGGCATGCCCACCGACCGACTGTTGTGGTGGGTCGGGGATGAAAACTTGATCAGCGCCGAGGGTGGGAAAAAAGTCACGGTCAACTTCACCCTGAATAACAGCGAAATGAACGCCATTCGCCTGGCTAAATTGACCGACGCCAATACCAACGGTGACTTCCTCGGCTATTCACTGTACGGCTTGCCGTTGCAGACCCAGCAGACCTTTATGATCATGGTGATGATCCCTATTGGCGTGCTGGTGATCTTGATTTTGCGCAATTTGGTAGGCCTCGAAACCCTGGGCACTTTCACTCCCGTATTGATCGCCTTGGCATTCCGGGAGACGCAACTGGGGTTCGGCATTGTCTTGTTCACTATTATTACCGCGCTGGGCTTGTCCCTGCGCTCCTATCTGGAACATTTGAAATTGCAAATGCTGCCGCGATTGTCAGTCGTACTGACATTTGTTGTAGTCCTGATCGCCGCCATCAGTTTATTCAGCCACAAATTGGGCCTGGAACGCGGGTTGTCGGTGGCCCTGTTCCCCATGGTGATTCTGACCATGACCATAGAACGCCTGTCCATCACCTGGGAAGAGCGCGGCAGCGGCCATGCGATGAAAGTCGCCATCGGCACGCTGTTCGCCGCTTCCCTGGCACACATCATCATGAGCGTGCCGGAGCTGATCTATTTCGTTTTCACCTTCCCCGCCGTGCTGCTGATTCTGGTGGGTTTTATGCTGGCCATGGGTCGTTATCGCGGCTATCGCCTGACTGAGTTGTTCCGTTTCAAAGCCTTCCTCGACAAAGAGCTCAAAGCAGAGAAGGAACAGGCTAAATGATCGGTCTGTGGAAAACCTGGAAGGCCCTTGAAGCCAGGGGCATCATGGGTATTAACCGGCGTAACGCCGATTACGTACTGAAGTACAACAAGCGCAACTTGTACCCCATCGTCGACGACAAAATCGTCACCAAAGAGCGGGCGATTCAGGCCGGGATTCATGTGCCAGAGATGTTTGGCGTAATCTCCACCGAAAAGGAAATCTCGCGGCTGGACGAAATTATTGGCGGGCGCGACGACTTTGTAATCAAGCCGGCCAAGGGCGCCGGTGGCGATGGAATTCTGGTGATTGCCGACCGTTTCGAAGAGCGCTTTCGCACAGTGTCCGGAAAGATCATCAGCCGTGAAGAAATCGAGCATCTGATCTCCAGCATCCTTACGGGCCTGTATTCATTGGGCGGTCATCGCGACCGCGCCTTGATCGAATACAGGGTCAAGCCGGACCAGATTTTTAGAAGCATCAGCTTTGAAGGCGTGCCGGACATCCGCGTTATCGTGCTGATGGGTTATCCGATCATGGCAATGCTGCGCTTACCGACCCGTCAGTCCAACGGCAAAGCCAACCTGCACCAGGGGGCCATCGGCGTCGGCGTCGACCTGGCCACCGGTTTGACCCTGCACGGGACTTGGCTCAACACTATTATTCATAAACATCCAGACACCACCAATGCGGTAGACGGCGTGCAGTTGCCCAATTGGGATGGCTTCATGAAGCTTTCGGCGCGCTGCTATGAGCTGTGCGGCTTGGGTTACATAGGCGTCGATATGGTGTTGGATCAGGACCAGGGGCCGTTGATTCTGGAGATCAATGCACGGCCCGGCTTGAATATTCAAATCGCCAATGATTGCGGCTTGACCCATCGAGCACGGGCGGTTGAAGAGCGGCTGGAACAGCTGGCGCTCACCGGCGGGCGGGATTCACCGGAAGAGCGCGTGCGGTTCGTGCAGGGGCTGTTTGGGCATGTGACAACCGTTTCCCCCTAGTTGCCCGCCCGCTGGAGGATTACAATCGCCGCCCGCACGCCGATACTGATCTTCTTCAAATGCCCACCTGCGCCGTACACCCACTGCCCTACAGCCCCAACCCTTCCGGATACTTTTCGCGGATACGGCGCGCACCTGGCGCAGTGCTGCTCGACAGTGGGCGTCCAACCGCCGACCGTGGGCGTTTTGACCTGATGAGCGCCTGGCCCTACGCAGAATTGCTGACCCAGCCCGAAGAAAATGGTCTTGCCTTTTTTCAACGCTTGCGTAGCAGTATCGAGGCGTTGGGCCACGCTGAGTTACCTGAAGACTGTCCATTGCCGTTTGCAGGCGGAGTCATCGGATACCTCGCGTATGACTTCGGTCGACGACTGGAGCCGCTTCCCGCTCAGGGCCTCGATGATTTGCATTTGCCGGACGCGAGACTGGGTGTTTATGCCTGGGCGCTGGTCAGCGATCACCTGCAGCGTACGAGTCAGTTGGTGTTTCATCCGACACTGGCTCAAACGGAGCGGCAACGTTTGCTGACGCTATTTTCTGAAGATTCAGACCTTCAGTTGTCAACGTTCACGCTAACAACGCCTTTTGCGGCGAACCTCAGCGCCAGCGACTACCGCAGCGCCTTCCTGCGCATTGAGGCTTATATACAGGCCGGCGATTGTTACCAGGTCAATTTTGCCCAGCGCTTTCAGGCCAGTTATCAAGGTGATCCGTGGGCCGCTTATTGCGGCTTGCGTCTCGCCTGCCCGACGCCTTTTTCCGGGTACATGGCGTTGCCCGATGGCGACGCAGTGCTCAGTTTGTCACCGGAGCGCTTCGTCAAGGTCAGTAACAAACAGGTAGAAACACGGCCGATCAAAGGCACCCGCCCGCGTGGACGTGATCCCACCGAGGATGCGGCCTATGCCGCTGAATTGCTGGTCAGCGACAAAGACCGGGCGGAAAACCTGATGATTGTCGATTTGTTGCGCAACGACTTGGGTCGCAGCTGTCGTATCGGCTCGGTGAAGGTGCCTGAATTATTCAGCCTGGAAACGTATCCGAATGTGCATCATTTGGTCAGCAGCGTGATCGGCGAACTGGCCGACGGTAAAGATGCCCTGGACCTGATTGCAGGCAGTTTTCCCGGTGGTTCGATCACTGGCGCGCCGAAAATCCGGGCGATGCAAATTATCGACGAACTTGAGCCCACACGCCGTGCACTGTATTGCGGATCGTTGATGTACCTGGACGTGCGCGGCGAAATGGACAGCTCCATCGCCATTCGCAGCTTGCTGGTCAAAGACGGACAGGTGTCGTGCTGGGGCGGTGGCGGAATTGTCGCGGACTCAGAGTGTGAGGCGGAATATCAAGAGTCCATCACTAAGGTGCGGCTATTGCTGGAGACGTTGCAGGGGCTTTGATGTTAAACGCGCCCATTCCGCTCTACTTATTGAGTTAAAAATAATCTGTAGGAGCGGCCGAAGGCTGCGATTCGACCGGGAACCGGCCGCCTCGGTTAGACCGCTGAAGGTCGTGCCGGTCGGCCGCACCCCCGGCCTATCGAAGCCTTCGGCAGCGCCTACACGTCGAACTGCGCGACAGCGCGGCGTCTGGACGAAGGGCAACCTCCTACCCATGTACGAAGGTGTCTTACAGGCTCAGCTCACGATTCGACGCTTTGATGAATTCCTTTTTCAAGTCTTCAAAGGTATGCACCGCTGGGAACTGCGGAAATTCGCGAATCACGTTCTCCGGCGCATGGAACAGAATCCCCGCGTCCGCTTCCCCCAGCATGGTGGTGTCGTTATAGGAATCACCGGCGGCCACCACCCGATAGTACAAACTCTTGAAGGCCAACACCGACTGGCGCTTCGGATCCTTCTGACGCAACTGATAGCTCACCACCCGATCAGTCTCGTCAGTGATCAGGCGATGGCACAGCAAGGTGGGAAAACCCAGCTGGCGCATCAGCGGCTGGGAAAATTCGTAGAAGGTGTCCGACAGGATCACCACCTGGAAGCGCTCACGCAACCAGTTGACGAATTCGATGGCGCCTTCCAGCGGCTTTAGCGTTGCGATCACTGCCTGGATATCGGAGAGCTTCAGCCCATGCTCATCAAGGATGCGCAGCCGCTGCTTCATTAGTACGTCGTAATCGGGAATGTCCCGCGTGGTAGCTCTCAGGGATTCGATACCGGTTTTTTCGGCAAATGCGATCCAGATTTCCGGGACCAACACACCCTCCAGGTCGAGACAGGCAATTTCCACAGACCACTCCTTCACTTCAAAATAAGGCGACTTCAATTAGACGACAGCAAAACAAGCGGCACTTTAACCACTCAATCGAGGCGGCGCCACCCGCCAAACCGGGAATTGGATCAGGGTTTTTGCTACTATCGCGCCCATACGAGCGCTAAGCGCCACACACAACAGGAAGCCGCCTGATGAGCCAACCCTTCGACGTCGCAGCCCTCGCCGCGACCTATGCGAAAAAATCCGCCCAGGATATTTTGAAACTGGCCTTCGAGCATTTCGGTGATGAGGTGTGGATCTCATTCAGCGGTGCTGAAGATATCGTGCTGGTGGACATGGCCTGGAAACTCAACAAAAACGTCAAGGTCTTCAGCCTCGACACTGGGCGCCTGCACCCGGAAACCTATCGCTTCATTGAGCAAACCCGCGAACACTACAAGATCGACATCGAATTGATGACGCCGGACCGGACGGCCCTGGAGCCGCTTGTCAGAGAAAAGGGTTTGTTCAGCTTCTATAAAGATGGCCATGGCGAGTGCTGTGGTATTCGCAAGATCGAGCCGTTGCGTCGCAAGCTGGCGGGCGTCAAGGCCTGGGCCACGGGACAACGCCGGGATCAAAGCCCAAGCACCCGTAGCGAAGTGGCAGTCATGGAAATCGACAGCGCGTTCTCGACGCCGGAGCGGACTTTGTACAAGTTCAACCCGTTGGCGCAAATGACCAGCGAAGAAGTTTGGAGCTACATCCGCATGCTGGAGCTGCCTTACAACACCTTGCATGAGCGCGGGTTTATCAGCATTGGCTGCGAGCCGTGCACCCGCCCGGTATTGCCCAACCAGCACGAGCGCGAAGGCCGCTGGTGGTGGGAAGAAGCCACACAGAAAGAGTGTGGGCTGCACTCAGGGAACTTGATTGCGAAGGCCTGAATAGGCGTTATTGCACAGAACCGGTAGGCGTGGCGAGGCGTCAATCTTGATACACCGCGCTGCCTGCTCCGTGAGCACGTTCGCTCCCACCGGATGTGTGGCTTGGCTAAATTTAAAATGCCATGCCGAAACTCGGTGGGAGTTCAGTGTGTTTTAACTCAATGCACCGGCAATTCGACGTCGGCAAACAGCTCTTCGAGCTCTTGTTTGTTATGGCAATGAATGGCTTTTGCCATGATGTCGCGGGTGAGGTGCGGTGCGAATTTCTCGATGAAATCACACATGAAACCGCGTAAGAACGTACCGCGTCGGAAGCCAATTTTGGTCACGCTGGCTTCGAATAATTCGCTGGCATCGAGCACCACCAGATCGCTGTCGAGCTTGGCGTCCACCGCCATTTTCGCCACGATGCCAACGCCAAGGCCTAAGCGCACGTAGGTCTTGATCACGTCGGCATCGGCCGCGGTAAACACCACTTTCGGCGTCAGGCCGCGATGACTGAACGCTTCGTCCAGTTTCGAGCGGCCGGTAAAGCCGAACACATACGTGACGATCGGGTATTCAGCCAGTACTTCCAGGGTGAGCTTGGACACTCGGGTCAGCGGGTGCCCCTGGGGAACCACCACGCACCGGTTCCAGCGGTAGCACGGCATCATCACCAAGTCGCCGAACAACTCCAGCGCTTCGGTGGCGATGGCGAAATCCACGGTGCCATCAGCGGCCATCTCAGCGATCTGCATCGGAGAACCCTGGTGCATGTGCAGCGCAACGTCGGGGTACTGCTTGATAAAATTGCTGATCACCGGCGGCAACGCATAACGCGCCTGGGTGTGGGTGGTCGCGATGGACAGTGTGCCTTTTTTCTCATTGGAAAATTCTTGAGCGATCTGTTTGATGCTCTCGACCTTGCGCAGGATTTCCCCTGCGGTGGTGATAATTCTTTCACCGGCTGGCGTCACGCGAGTCAGGTGTTTACCGCTACGAGCAAAGACCTCGACACCCAATTCGTCTTCGAGCAAACGGATCTGCTTGCTGATACCGGGCTGAGAGGTGTACAGACTCTGAGCCGTGGCTGAAACGTTGAGGTCGTGGTGCGCCACTTCCCAGATGTAGCGCAGTTGTTGAAGCTTCATATGTGTCCCTCAAAGCGGTAGACGCCACGGTCATCAGCGACGGTATATAACTATATTGAAGGTTCAAGGTAGAAAGCTAGAACTTTTTTATCATTTTTGAAAAGCAGATTAAAGTCGGTCTCGCTGTCAGCGCCCTCTGTGTTGCAGCATGGGAACCATGTAGACCGGAACCTCGGACAATTGCAGCACCTTTGCCGCTGTTCGACCCAGGGGCGTATCCCCTTCGGAGTCGTGACTGTGGCTGCCGACAATCAATAAATCCACTGCCAGTTTTTGCGCCTGATCAAGTATCACGTTCGACGGATCGCCCTGAATCACCTGCACCGTTCGGATCAACGACAAATCCTGGTGCCCCTCCCCCAACTCATCGCGAAAACCATCCAGAACACGTTGTTCGATACCCTCCATGACCGTATTCAAACCCTGGCTGTGAAACTCCTTTAATGCCGCCTCATCAAGATAGCTCTGCAATACCGACTCTGCGAACAGCCCCATGGGCTCGACGACATGAATGACATAAAGCTCGGCTTTGAACGTTCTAGCCAGCGCCAAGGCATGCTGCAACACGTACGGGGCATAAAGACCGAGGTCAGTGGCATAGAGCATGGAGCGAATCATATGACCTCCTCGACTGCCAATATGGCGGAGATGGACTCAGCTTAGCAGCGCGTTGGCGACTGCGACGGCTGGCACCTCACGGGAGATCACGGTTCAAGTTTTTACCTCATTACTGATCCCGTGGGGCACATGGCCGGTGGCAACGACATCCCGCGCTTTTTCGCAATGCCCCGGTTGATCGTCAAAGAAAACGTCGGCGGCAAATGCCTCAAGAAACGCCGATTTTTCCAGACCGCCAAGGAACAGCGATTCGTCCAGGCGAATATCCCATTCGCGCAAGGTACGAATCACACGCTCGTGGGCCGGCGCGGATCGAGCGGTCACCAATGCCGTTCGAATCGGGCAGGACGCTTCCGGAAATTCACGCTGTAACAGGTTCAACGCCGCCAGGAAAGGCTTGAACGGACCACCGCCTAACGGTTCGCGTGCCGACTCGCGCTCGCTGGCCTGAAACGCTTCCAGTCCGCCACTTTGGTAGACCCGCTCCGATTCATCCGAGAACAACACCGCGTCGCCGTCGAAGGCGATACGCAATTCGGCGCTTGCTGCGCGCCGTGCGCCGCCGGACAAAATGGTCGCCGCAGCGAAACCCGCATCCAGCGCACTGCGCACATCGTCGGCATGGGTCGAGAGAAACAGATGACAGCCGAACGCCGCTAAATAAGGATAAGGACTGCGTCCGCCAACGAACGCCGCACGGGTGATGTCGAGACCGTAGTGTTGAATCGAGTTGAACACCCTCAGGCCGGTGTCGGCACTGTTGCGCGACACCAGAATCACTTCAACGCGGGCCTTCTCCAACTGGGCATTCAAGCTCAACAGTTTTTCTACCAACAGGTACGCATCACCCGGCTCGAGAATTTCTTCCTCATGCTCGATCTGATATTTCCGATAGGCTTCAACGCCATCGGCCATGTACACCGCATGGCTTTCACCCAGATCGAACAGCGCTCGCGATGAAATCGCCAACACCAATTTATTGCTTAGCCCTGTAGTCATGTTGCCCCCCAGCTGATTCAGCTGTTATGCGTATCGATGAAGGCCAACGCCTGATACAGCGCACGAGTTTTTGGCATGTCGTGCCCGACACTCATCGCCGCGTGCAAAGGTTTTGCGTAAATGGCGGCCAGTTCCAGCGGTCGCTTTTCCCGATAATCGAGGTACATGCTCGGCTGATAATCCGGCATCGGTTCGGTCGCCGCAAACAGCTGCTCGGCATAACCTTGCGGCAGACTGTAGCCGCACGCGGCTGCGCCCTGGATCACTTCGCTCATCAATGCCCGAATCAATGCGCGACTGTCAGGGTCTTCCATCAGCGGTGTGGTACTGGTCCGCAGCAACACCGATAAGCCGTTGTAGGGAATATTCCAAACCAGCTTTTGCCAACGTGCCAGTTGTACGCTGGCGGTGGTCCGGGAGTCCAGGCCGGCCTTGCGGAACAGGTCAGCGCCCTCTTCGGCAATCAACTGCCCAGCCTCTGGGTCCACTGCCGAACCGCTGTGGTAACCCAGGGTGACAGCACCGAAGGCCAAATGGGTGACCACTCCCGGTGCAGTGCGGTGCACACCGACGAAGCATAATCCGCCCAGCAGGTGCAGAGCGTTCGGCAGCAATGGCCGCAGGCTGTCCTCTACGTCGAGCCCGTTTTGCATTAACAGCACTTTGGCACCGGGCGCTGCTGCTCGAACGATGACCGGCGCCAGATCAGCGTTGCCCGTGGTTTTGGCCCCCACCAACAACCAATCGCACAGCGGCATGTCGCTGACCGAGGAATACGCCTGCACCGGATTCAAGGTCAGGTCGCCAAGTTCGGCGTGCCGTATCAATAAGCCGTTTTCCGACACGGCGGCAAACTCGCTGCGCAGTAAAAAATGCACATCGAAACCCGCACGCGCTAGCATCACGCCATAAAATCCACCAATGGCGCCGGTGCCAATAATGCCGATCCTGGGTTTTTTCGTTTCAGTACTCATGCACACTCCCCGTCAGGGCAATTCTTCAGCATTGGATCTCAGGGCCTGCTTCACGCCTGCACCCAGCTCGCTTGCCGTAAGCCGCGAATGCAATGGGCCATGAAATTGGCCATCACGAACCACGAACATCGCTGGCAAATGAAAGACTTGATAACGCTGCGCCGCGCCGCCGTTATCGCCCGCGTCTATCCAGCATAAGCGATCTATAGGTAACTCAAAGCCCGGCAACTCACGCCGCGCCCAGCGGCAGCTGGCACACCCGGCCCCGGTGAAAATCACCAATGAAACACCCGGCTGTTCCAGCAATTGATGATCAATATCGAAATCTGTCAGTTCCAATGAATTCACACAGAAGGCCCTGAGGTTTGGCTGCACACTATCCAACTTCGCGGCACTGTTTGTAAATCCGACGTCATATCATCGGATTTTCGAAGCAACCCAAACCAAGCGTCAGGCCAAGACCCCGGAGGGAGGGAACGTGTTGACGAAGAAGCCGACGAGGTAACGCTGATACACCGCTGCGCCTGGACATCTTTCGCCAACAAGCTGGCCCTTGCAGAGCCGCGGATTAGCTTGCCAATACGGCATAAACCCGCGTTTGCCCATTGTCGAACAACCGGGTAACGCGCTAAGGTTCCTACCCCGTCGCGCTCAATCATGCTCGGCTCCGCCGCACGGGGATCGTTGGCGGCCAGCACCCGTGACCTGATGAGTAACACGATGGCTGATTTACCGATTGACGACCTCAACGTTTCCTCTAACGAGACCCTGATCACGCCTGATCAGCTCAAGCGCGAAATCCCGTTCACCGACGCTGCCCTGCACACGGTGACCAAAGGCCGCGAAGTTATCCGCAATATTCTCGATGGCAAGGACCACCGCCTGTTCATCGTGATCGGCCCGTGTTCGATCCACGACATCAAAGCGGCCCACGACTACGCCAATCGCCTCAAGGCGCTGGCCGCTGAAGTGTCCGACACGTTGTACCTGGTCATGCGTGTCTATTTCGAAAAGCCACGCACCACCGTCGGCTGGAAAGGCCTGATCAACGACCCGTATCTGGACGACTCGTTTAAGATCGAAGACGGCTTGCACATCGGTCGTCAGCTATTGCTGGATCTGGCTGAAATGGGCCTTCCAACCGCTACCGAAGCGCTTGACCCGATCTCTCCGCAATACTTGCAGGACCTGATCAGTTGGTCGGCCATCGGCGCGCGCACTACAGAATCGCAAACCCACCGTGAAATGGCTTCCGGATTATCGTCAGCGGTGGGCTTCAAAAATGGAACTGATGGCGGCCTGACGGTTGCTATCAACGCCTTGCAGTCCGTTTCCAGCCCCCATCGCTTCCTGGGCATCAACCAGGAAGGCGGCGTGTCCATCGTTACCACCAAAGGTAACGCCTACGGCCACGTGGTGTTGCGCGGCGGCAATGGCAAGCCGAACTATGACTCGGTCAGCGTCGCCTTGTGCGAGCAGGCCTTGAACAAGGCCGGCATTCGTCCCAACATCATGGTTGATGCCAGCCATGCCAACTCCAACAAGGACCCTGCACTGCAACCGTTGGTGATGGAGAACGTTGCCAATCAGATTCTCGAAGGCAACCAGTCGATTATCGGCCTGATGGTCGAAAGCCACATCAATTGGGGCGCTCAATCAATTCCCAAAGATTTGGCTGATCTGCAGTACGGCGTTTCGATCACCGACGCCTGCATCGACTGGGAAAGCACAGAGAAAACCCTTCGCAGCATGCACGCGAAACTCAAGGACGTATTACCTAAGCGTCAACGGGGCTAATCGTTTAAGCCGGCTGATGCGGCTTCTTAATACAGCCCTTTAATATCGCCACTTAATACATAAAGGAACGCCGAGCATATGCTCGGCGTTTTTCGTTACGACTATAACTGCTGCCTTGGAACTAGCGGCAATGAAGCTGTTCAGATTTTCGCCATGAGTCGCTGATTGCGTTCCATGTAGCGCTCGACGTAAGAGCAGGAAGGAATCACCGTGTAGCCCATGCTGTCTGCGTAGGCGAGCGCCTGCTCGGTCAATGCCGCAGCAATGCCTCGACCTCTGAGTTCGTTGGGCACAAAGGTCCGATAGATATCAAGCGTCTGCTTTCCCAAATCCATGTAGGTCAGATAGGCCCGGTAACCGTCCACAGTGGTCTCAAATTGATGACCGGTCTGGTCATGCTGGATGGACAACGCCTCGCTCATCACTATTCCTCGCGGGTCTTGAAATTAGACCTGTACCTTACCGATGTTTGTCCGGCGAAGGAACCTCTACGCCACCTATGCCGGTTTTGGACGCCGGACAAACCGGTTACGGGCCAACACAAGCACTCCCGAATAGTAGGCGTCATCGGCGTATTTACTCAAGCTGCGCGGAAGAAGGTCCGACAAAAAGTCGCGATCCACATTACATTTGTCATAAATACACTGGCTAATAGGGGGATTACTTTCAGGCGCTTTGCCGGACGCTGGGATTGAGACGCGCCAAGCATTCAGAAGTCACCTTCTGCCCAGGAAAAAAGCCGCGTAAAGGGACGTAAATTCATGGGTCTGTGTCAGCTGTGGAACAATCGCCGCGTAGCGTACTCAATAGACTGTGCATTAAATCGACTATCATTTTTAGTCGCCGGACACGGCGCGTTCGAGCCTGGTCCTGCTTTTGGCAAGGCGTAGTAAAGTTGGTGTGAGGCCGATGGATATTTTCATGCAGGGCTTGAGAAGTTTGATGCAACAGTTTCAAACCCTGAAGAATTTTATCTGCTTCTTGCGCTTCCTCAGTTTACTTACTACAAACAATGGGTAGTATGTACGCCGGTCATTTTCTCACCTTCGAGAGATGACCATTTTTAGAAAGTCCTTTAAGGGGAACACGATGAACAACGTTCTGAAATTCTCTGCTCTGGCTCTGGCTGCAGTTTTGGCCACCGGTTGCAGCAGCGTATCAAAAGAAACCGAAGCTCGTCTGACTGCTACTGAAGACGCAGCAGCTCGTTCGCAAGCCCGTGCCGATGAAGCCTACCGTAAGGCTGATGAAGCTTTGGCTGCTGCTCAAAAAGCTCAGCAAACTGCTGACGAAGCCAACGAGCGCGCTCTGCGTATGTTGGACAAGGCAAGCCGCAAGTAATAATCTTTCGAGATTATTAATGAGCCGACCGCGTTTTGGGTCGGCTTTTTTATGGCCGCTGCGTTATGTAAGCCAAGGGTATTACAGGCAATAAAAAACCCGTCCAGGCAACCTCGATTCTCATCAAGGTTACACAAACGGGCTCCCGCCGGATCGATCTACTGCACGTTGCTTTGAACACCCGAAACGACTGCGCTGCCCCCTGGCACTGCAATTTCAACCGGCATGCCATTTTCAGCAGCGGTCACGTCCCGTACTACATCCCAATTTATCTGCAGGTTGGGCGCCAGGTCCTCACGTTTGAGCAAGGCGTTGATCACCACGGTGTGCTTATCGGTGGCAGAAGGGTCGCCGTTTCCGTCCAATGGAGTATGCGCCTCCAGGTACACCTTGCCGCCGCTGATGCCGAACTTGTAAGGCTCGCTCATGATCCGCACGGTAGTTCCTATCGGCACAATGCCCGCCAGCTCCAGCACGTTGTTGTTGTACATGCGGAAGCAGCCGTGGCTGGTGCGCATGCCAATGCCGAATTTTTTGTTCGACCCGTGGATCAGGTAACCCGGCAAACCAAGACCGAATTTGAACGGACCCAGCGGATTATCCGGTCCTGCCGGTACTACGTTTGGCAGCGGATCATCGTCAGCCAAATGTTCGGCCTTGACCGAGGCTGGCGGTGTCCAGGTTGGATTGGGGGTTTTTGCGGTGATTTTGGTGATTGCAACCGGCGAGCCCCAGCCTTCACGACCGATGCCGATCGGGTAGGTATCCACTACGTTTTTACCCTTTGGGTAATAGTAGAGACGGTACTCGGCGATGTTGATGACAATCCCTTCCCGCGGGCCGGGGGGCAGCACGAAACGGGTGGGCAATACGATTTGTGTACCTGCGCCGGGCAACCATGGGTCAACCCCTGGGTTGGCCGCGATCATTTCTAGATAGCCCAGGTCGTACTGAGTTCCAAGGTCGGCAAAGGTATCTTCGTATTTAGCGGTGACGGTTTGCACCTGACCTACGACGTCTTCCCCTGGGGGCGGCAACGGGAATTCTAACGCAGCAACAGGACCCGCCGCACAAAGCGCAGCAAGGGAAAAACAGCGGGCGACGGCAGGAATGCGCGACAACATCCGGAAAATCCTTGGTCTATGCGATGAAAAAAGTAGCGCGATTGTACACCGCCGCCCCAATAATCGGGAGGTGCCTAACGATTTACTGGCTGAAACCGATTTATTGACTGAAACGTAACTCTGGCCAGATGGGCCGCGTGCCACGTTTTTGCGCCTCCAGGATCGCTCGGCACAAGGAACAAAGGCGCTCGTCCCGCAGCCTGACCCGATTTACGCCTAACCAGCGCGGCTGAGCAGGCAGCAGGGTGCCGCACAGCGTGCGGTCAATGGTGCCGCCTAACTCGAGTTGGCGCGCAACCAGATGCACCCGAACCTCCTGACACGCGAACAGGTCAAGCTGGTCGTCAGGTTCGATCAATTGATAAGCAAATAAAGACCAGGCGGGACGCGGCATCGGGGGCTCCAAATCGGGGCGACACCTTAGCCCAAAGCCCGCCGTTAGAACAGTGTCAAAGCAGTGGTTTCAGCGTTGGCCAGACATTGTCCAGCAACTTGCCCTGAGCGGCGACCGCAGGGTGCAAACCGTCCGCTTGCATCAATTCCGGGATACCGCCCACCCCCTCAAGAAAGAACGGCACCAGCGGCACTTTTTTCTCTTGGGCCAGATTGCCGTACACCGCCGCGAACGCCTCGGTATACCGCGGGCCGTAATTGGGCGGAATGCGCATGCCTAACAACAGGACCTTGGCCCCCGCCGCCCGAGAGGCGTCGATCATCGACGCAAGATTTTGTTGCAAATTAGCTGGCTGCTGCCCTCTGAGGCCATCGTTACCGCCCAATTCGAGGATGACCAACTGCGGTTTATGCTCTGCAAGCAGCGCTGGCAGCCGCGCTTGGCCACCGGCACTGGTGTCGCCACTAATCGAAGCATTGATCACTTTATCGGCAATACCCTCTTTCTGCAGACGCTGATCCAGCAACGATACCCACCCCAGGCGGGTATCCAGTCCGAAAGCTGCGCTGATACTATCGCCAACGATCAGTACCGTGCCCGCCGCCGCCCCTTGAGCAATTAGCAGTAAACCCAGGCCAGCACTTAAAAGCCACGCACGCATCGGATTCTCCATGAGCGAAAGTATTCTTAGTGCCTGGAACCTCAGCAAAGTGGTCCCCAGCACGGAAGGTGACCTGACTATCCTGCACGAACTGTCCCTGGAACTGAACAGGGGTGACAGTTTGGCAATCGTCGGCGCCTCCGGTTCCGGTAAATCTACCCTCCTCGGCTTGCTTGCCGGGCTCGACCTGCCGAGCGCCGGCACCGTGACCTTGGCGGGGCGCAATCTGGGCGAGCTGGATGAAGACCAGCGCGCACGGGTGCGTGCCGAACACGTGGGTTTCGTGTTCCAGTCTTTTCAGCTACTCGACAGCCTTAATGCGCTGGAAAACGTCATGTTGCCCATGGAACTAGAAGGCCGCAAAGACGCCCGTGCACAGGCCCGCCTATTGCTGGAGCGGGTCGGTCTGGGCCAACGCTTGACCCATTCGCCCCGTCAGCTGTCGGGCGGCGAGCAGCAGCGGGTTGCCATTGCCCGCGCCTTCGCTGCTGACCCCGACGTACTGTTTGCCGATGAACCCACCGGGAATCTCGACAGCCACACCGGTGAACGGATCAGCGATCTGTTGTTCGAACTGAACAAGGAGCGCCGCACGACGTTGGTATTGGTGACCCATGACGAACGTCTGGCCCATCGTTGCCGACGCCTGATCCGTCTTGAAGGTGGCCGATTGGTCGCCCCTCTGGAGCCTTGATGGCCCGTTTGCCGTTCCTTCGTCTGCTGAGCCTCGCTACCCGCCAACTCCTGCGTGATGCACGTGCCGGGGAGTTGCGGGTGTTGTTCTTTGCCTTGCTGGTGGCCGTGGCGGCAAGCACTGCCATCGGTTACTTCGGTGCCCGCCTGAACGGCGCCATGCTGCTACGTGCCACCGAATTCCTGGGCGCCGATTTGATTCTCGAAGGCACCAGCCCGGCACTCCCGGCGCAGGTGGACGCTGGCAGACCGCTGAAGCTGGACCACGCCCGGGTCATCGAGTTTTCCAGCGTGATCGCCACCGACGCGGGTATTCAGTTGGCCAGCGTCAAAGCAGTGGACGAGGGTTACCCGTTACGCGGTGAGCTGAAAAGTGCGGCGGCCCCCTATCAAACCGAAGAGGCCGGCGGCAGACCGCAACCGGGTGAAGCCTGGGCCGAGTCACGTTTGTTTGCCGCATTGAATCTGAAAGTCGGTGACACCATCGACGTTGGCTCAAAAACCCTGCGCCTGAGCCGGGTGCTGACTTACGAACCCGACCGCGCCGGGAATTTCTACAGCCTTACGCCCAGAGTCATGATCAACCTGACAGACCTGGCCGCTACCGGCGTGGTGCAGCCGGGTAGCCGGGTCAGCTACAAGGAGCTGTGGCGCGGCAGCCATGAGTCACTGGAGGCCTATCGTCAACAAATAACCCCAGGGCTTGCAGCCAATCAACGCCTGCAAGATGCCCGGGACGGCAACCGGCAGATCGGCGGTGCGCTGGGCAAGGCCGAGCGTTACTTGAACATGGCCAGCCTGGTGGCGGTGCTGTTGTCTGGCGTGGCGGTGGCGTTGTCTGCCACACGCTTTGCCGCTCGGCGTTTCGACGCCAGTGCGCTGCTGCGTTGCCTCGGTTTGTCGCGGGCAGAAGCGCTGCTGTTGTTCAGCCTGCAATTGGCAATACTCGGGATTTTGGCCAGCCTCAGTGGTGCGCTATTAGGCTGGCTTGCGCAATTGGGCCTGTTCGCACTGCTGCATGATTTGCTGCCGGCCGCGGTTCCGCCTGGAGGGTTACTGCCCGCTATCGCCGGTATCGGCACGGGCCTTGTGGCCCTTGCCGGTTTCGCCTTGCCACCGTTGGCTGCCTTGGGCCGCGTTCCGCCGTTGCGGGTATTGCGTCGGGACATGCTGCCGATTCCAGCCAGTTCCTGGCTGGTGTATGGCGCCGCGTTGTTCGCGTTGGGCCTGATCATGTGGCGCCTGAGCCTCGACCTTGTTCTGACCTTCGCCTTACTCGGCGGTGGCATTATCGCCGCAGTGGTATTGGGCGGTTTGCTACTCGTCGCGTTGCAAAGCCTGCGCCGGCTGCTGGCCAGTGCTTCGCTGCCATGGCGGCTGGGTTTGGGTCAACTGCTGCGCCACCCGCTGGCTGCTGCAGGGCAAACCCTGGCGTTCGGACTGATCCTGCTGTCCATGGCGCTGATTGCCTTACTCCGCGGTGAATTGCTCGACACCTGGCAAAACCAGCTGCCCAAAGACGCACCCAATTATTTTGTGCTGAACATCCTGCCGGGGGACAAAGACGGCTTCAGCGAGCGCATGGCCAGTCTCTCGACCCATGCTTCGCCGCTGTATCCGATCATACCGGGGCGCCTGATCAGCATTAACGACGAGCCAGTGCGCAACATCGTCAGCAAAGATTCCCGTGGCGAAAACGCGACTGAACGTGACCTCAGTTTGACGTGGGCCGCAGACATGCCCCAAGGCAACCGTCTGAGCGCCGGAACGTGGTGGAACGGCACTGTTGACCCCGCTGCTCCCGACACGCTTCCCGGTGTGTCGGTGGAATCAAAACTGGCTGAAAGCCTCAAGCTCAAGCTGGGCGACCACATGAGTTTCGTGGTAGGCGGCATTACCCGCCAGGCGCAGGTCACCAGCCTGCGCGACGTCAACTGGGACAACTTTCAGCCAAATTTCTTCATGATTTTCCAACCGGGCACTTTGAAGGACCTGCCCACCACTTACCTGACCAGTTTCTATCTGGCACCCGGTAACGACCAACAAATTGTTGACCTGTCCCGGGCGTTTCCGGCAGTCACCATCCTTCAGGTCGAAGCGTTGCTGGAGCAACTGCGCAGCATTCTCGCCCAAGTGACGATAGCCGTGGAATATGTGTTGTTATTCGTCCTTGCAGCGGGCCTTGCGGTGTTGTTCTCCGGCTTGCAAGCCACCCTGGATGAGCGTATCCGCCAAGGCGCCCTGCTCCGTGCGCTGGGTGCGGAACGGGCGTTATTGATCAAGGCGCGGCGCATCGAGTTCGGTTTACTCGGCGCAGCCAGCGGCGTGCTGGCCGCGCTGGGCTGTGAGCTGGTGAGTTTTGGGCTGTACCGCTATGCCTTCGACCTGCAGTGGCACCCGCATGTCTGGTTACTTTTATTGCCAGCCATTGGCGCGGCGCTGGTGGGCGGCGCAGGCGTGTTCGGCACCCGCCGGGCGCTGAATGTCAGCCCTTTGACCGTGCTGCGAGACGGCTGACGCAAGCGCGAGACCGTCGTTATCCGGGAGGGAATCCTGCCCCCCCCCGGACTACAACCAGCGCTGACCAGGCGCCGTCACCAGACGCCAATTCCTACGCGGGATTGATTGATGTTTTCAGCTGTTTGAATAAACTTTGATGAGTTGCAAACGGCAGGTACTTCCTGCCCGAAAAACAACCTCCTAGCTGTTTAAAAACCCCAATCATGGATGATTGAATAATAATGAACATTCACCCCGATACACGTCCCCATAGCTGGATGGGAAAAAACGCTGCGTTCGCCACACTCCGCATCGACCAACTGATCCTTCCCGGCTCTCATGACTCTGCCGCAGACAAGCAATCACCAGGTGGTTTCTTTATTGAAACAACACAGGATGTCTCCCCTTTCGATCAACTAAAGGGCGGCGTCCGTGTACTCGACTTACGGGTAGAATTCTGCCCGGATTATGCCCCAGGCGATCCGAAGCGCTTCCAACTCTTTCACCTGACCTTTACCGGGAGAAACCTGGCGACGGACATATTTAAGCCACTCAATGATTTTCTCTGGGGGGTCGAAAGAGCCGGTGATACCGCAAGGGAAATCATCATTCTGGATTTCCATACTCTGCAAAATTTCACGCAGGAGGCGCACATTGAGCTTGATGAGTTAATAACCCACAGCATTGGCCGCCGAATGATCCCCTGGAACCTGCGGGAGTTAAGCGTCAGTAAAATCTGGTACAACCATCCCGGTAAAAATATCGTGGTGGCTAAATCTCGCCGTAATTCCCCGCTTTATTGGCCGAGCGTTCATCAACAATGGATAGGCGAGAACTTTCCGAGTACGGATAGGTTGAAGGCGTTTATGGATACGCACGCGGGCGAAAGGAAGTCGGATTATTATCTGCGCTCCATTCAGTGCGCCAAATACGTCATCGCCCCTGACGACTTTAGTCCGGCCATAGATGAATGGTTCGAATCCATAGACGAGAACAGTTACATCCAGGGCTTTTACATCATCAATACCGATTGGACCCTGCGCAGCTCGATTGTGAAAAACTGCCTGCATGCCTGTCTGGTTCGCGCTTTAACTTCATAGCGTATTATTTCGGGTATTCGATCACGTTTATCCACCAACTCATTTCACCTGCTGGGGTCGGCACGATCACATCGTCGCCGACTTCTTTTTTGAGCAAGGCGCGGGCCATGGGCGAATCGATCGAGATGTAGTCCATCCGGCCATAAATCTCGTCGTAACCCACCACGCGAAAGCGCTTGGTTTCACCCTCCTCGTTTTCGATTTCGACCCAGGCACCAAAAAAGACCCGGCCTTCTTGCTCGGGTGAGTACTCCACCACGCGCATGTCTTCCAGGCGCTTGCGCAAATAGCGCACGCGACGGTCTATCTCCCGAAGCAATTTTTTATTGTATTGATAGTCGGCGTTTTCACTTCGATCACCCAACGATGCAGCCCACGTGACTTTCTGCGTGGTGTCCGGGCGTTTGACTCGCCAAAGATAATCAAGCTCCTGCTTCAGCGCCTCATGACCTTCCTTCGTAATGATCTTCGTGCTCAATGGATCGCTCGCTTTATTCCGGGTTCGTTTGGGCGCGTGTCAAAACAGTCATCTGCACTCAGCGTCGGGTTATCAATCCTTGGCGGGCGATACGTGTCAGGTGCTTGATGAATAGTTCGGCGTTATCGGCGCTTGGCGCTTGCACCACCGCGATGTCGAAACGATCGTTGGCGAATTTGGCGAGGGAATCGTGCTGGTCGATAAACTGGATCAGGAAAGCAGCGGGTTTGCCGTTTCGCTTGGGCCAACCTTCGAGGTAGCGCAGCAGCGTCGGCTGGTGCGAACCACCCAGCAGGATTCTGGGATTACGCCGAGTCAGGGGCGAAGTGAAGGGTGATAAGCGAATCAGGGGACGCGGATTACTCATGGTGTTTGTCTCAGCCTCAAAAATCCCGCTGGGCAGCGGTGAGAGGCAACACCGAACCAGCGCTTTAGCGGTATTTAGAAGTCGCTTCGGACTTCAGACAGGCATGGATCTCGTCCTTGCCTTGCGCCCCGCAAGTAGCTGTTTAAATCGGCGCATGGGCAGCATCCTAGAGATGCCGCACAGTTACTGTCAATGGGATCTCGGTTTGTCTGGCTGAACTTGACCCGTTCAATGTGTTGGCGAGGACCTGGATCCGTTGGT
Organism: Pseudomonas sp.; assembly: GCF_028293835.1. Lineage (GTDB taxonomy): Bacteria > Pseudomonadota > Gammaproteobacteria > Pseudomonadales > Pseudomonadaceae > Aquipseudomonas. The sequence continues at coordinate 68,643 of NZ_JAQGNX010000170.1, read as the reverse complement.
TCAGGTATCCCGCCTCGTCAACACGTTGGCTCCTACAGCGAACTGGCCGGACAGTACTGAGTCAATGATAATCGCGTTTACCGACTGTTTTGCGAAGCGGACTTTTTCTGAGGCGGCGCGGGCACAGGACCTTCCAGAGAGCCCCGCTCGCGATCGAACGCTAAATAGTATTTATTGACACTGTTAACGTAGCTCACAACACCGGGCCCTTCCTGCTCGGCTGCGACGCGTTCAACCTGAAAAAACCACTGGTACGGATTTAAGCCCCGGCGCCGCGCTTCCTCCCGCATGGTCTGGACCCGCTCGGGGCCCAGGTTGTACGCAGCCATCACAAACGCCATCCGTTCACGCTCGTTGAACCTGGAACTGGAGAAAAATTTACGGCGAATCAGCGCCAGATATTTCGCACCGGCCAGAACGTTGCCGTCGACGTTATGAATGTCATCGACCCCGACCCGTTGCGCTGCCGAAGGGGTTATTTGCAGTAACCCGGTAGCGTTGCCACCGCCCCTGATACCGGGGTTCAGGGCTGATTCCTTGAACGCCAGCGCCGCCAGGTTCAACCAGTCCATCCCTTGTTGGTCAGCACAACGCTGCAACACTGGCCGCAGTTTTTCCAGGCGCTGGCGGTCCTCGGTGGCTAAGGGGTAGTGCAGTTGATAAAGGCCGCGATAAGCCTTTTCAAACGCCAGGTTTTCGTCGGAGGGCACTTGATATTGCTTGAGGAAACGGTCGATGCTGGCGCGCAACATCGTCGCGTCGTGGCGCACGTACCAGTTCATGTCACCACTATTGCTTAGCATCAGCGAGCGGTCCACACGCAGCTTCGGCATGACCTTGGACCAGCGCTCGGCAATCGGTTGCTCCACCACCGTCAAGTGATAAACGCCGACCTGAACCATCTCCAGCACGTCTTCGACGGCGAGGCTGGGGTCGACCCATTCGATATTGACCGGTGGCAGTTTGCGCAACGCCAGCGTTTGGTTCAGTTGGTGCACGGCTTCGTCAGCGGCGCTGCCGGTGGTCAAGGCGACGGTCCGCCCCGACAACTGCTCGACATGCTTGAAACCGCGCTCGCCTTTTATACCCACCACAATCAGCGGGACGTGGCTGGTAATTGGCTCACTGGCATCAATGCCCCGGGCGGCACTGGTGTCGAGAATTTCACCGGGGGCCACCAGATCGCCTTCTCCACGCTGCAAAGCGGCCAGTAACTGATCCTTGGATTTAGGGATGATCTTGAGTGTCAACTGCTGGCCATCGCGGGAGTGGCCATTAAGGTACTGCTCGAACGCACTTAACCGGTGATACTCGACACCGATTTGTTCGCCCTGGACTTGCCCCGAGCTGTTACGACTTTGGTTGACCAGGACGCGCAAGACTTTACTGCTGCGAATCGCCGACAGGTCCCGCACCTGACTTTTTTTCACCACCACTGGCGGTCCCGTCAGTCGCGCGAGTGCTGGCAACGGCAGCAATGCCAATGCACAAAATACGATCAAAAACGTGGGTCGCGTCATCCGCTTTCCAGGGAATGCAAGCCAAAACATAAGCCGCAAAACGTTGAGAGCCTGGCGTCGAAGCGGATGATTTTTCCGGCTCAACTCGCAAAGCACTTCAACAGAGTGTTCCAACCAGCTGTACCAGCTGAGTTTTTTTGATATCGGGCCAGGTCTGATATTCTCTTCAGCCTTCGGCTTGAGGTAGCACCATGCAACTCATCGACATCGGCGTCAACCTGACCAATTCCAGCTTCGCCAATAAAGAGCAGGCGGTCCTCGACCGCGCTTACCAATCGGGCGTCGCTCAATTGCTGCTCACCGGGACCCACGTCGAGAGCAGCGAGCAGGCGTTAGAGTTATGTCACAGGCTCGATGACTCCGCTCAGCGGCTGTTTTCCACCGCGGGCATCCACCCTCACTCGGCCAGCGACTGGACGTCGAATAGCGAACGCCAGTTGCGTGCTTTATTGAACGAGGATCGGGTTCGCGCCGTGGGTGAATGCGGTCTGGATTTCAATCGCGACTTCTCCCCTCGTTCGCAACAGGAGAAGGTGCTGGAGGAACATTTGGCGTTGGCCGTCGACCTGCAACTGCCGGTGTTTCTGCATGAGCGCGATGCCAATCAGCGTTTGCTGGAGATACTCCGCGACTACCGAGATCGCCTGCCTGCCTTGGTGGTGCATTGTTTCACCGGCGAGCAACGGGCGTTGTTCAGCTACCTTGACCTAGACCTGCACATCGGCATCACCGGTTGGATTTGTGATGAGCGACGCGGCACGCATTTGCATCCCTTGGTGAAAGACATTCCACGGGGACGGCTGATGCTGGAAAGCGACGCGCCGTACCTACTGCCACGTAGCTTGAGGCCGAAACCAAAAAACGGCCGAAACGAACCGGCTTACCTACCGGAAGTACTGCGCGAAGTAGCGCTGCATCGAGGGGAAAGCCTGGAAGATGTCGCCGCGCACACCACCGACTGCGCCCGGGCGTTTTTTGGGTTGCCGGTTGTGGTTGATCTGCCTGACGACATCCGCGAATGATTCTTCCAGCACTGCACAAATCCCCTGCAGGAGCCAACGTGTTGGCGATATAAGCAGCACCGCAGGACTTAAACGCCGTTTCAACGCTCCAACAATCGATACCCAACCCCCGCTTCAGTCACGATAAACCTCGGGGTGGCGGGGTCGTCAAGCAGCTTCTGGCGTAAATGCCCGACGACGATGCGCAGGTAATGAGTGTCTTCAGTATGGGTCGGTCCCCAGATGTCCTTGAGCAACTGCTGCTGGGTAATCACTCGCCCCGGATGTCGCGCCAGTTGCGCCAGCACCGCATATTCCTTGCGGGTCAGGCCCACCTCGGCGCCGTCCAACAGCACGCGGCGATACGCCAGGTCGACGGTCAGCGGGCCGAACACCAAAGCGGCTTCTTGTTGTTCGCCGCTGGGTGCCTGCCGCAATAACGCCCGAACCCGTGCAAGAAATTCCTGAATGCCGAACGGTTTGGTCACGTAATCATTGGCGCCACTGTCCAGCGCCTGGACTTTCTGTCCCTCACTGGCGCGCACCGAGAGCACCAGCACTGGCACCGTCGACCATTCGCGAAACTCACGCAGCACCTCTTGGCCGTCCATGTCCGGCAGCCCGAGGTCGAGCACCAACAAATCAGGTTTGTTCAATGCCGCCTGGCTCAGCCCTTCGCTACCGGTTCCCGCTTCCAGCACTTTGTAGCCTTGAGAAACCAGGCTGATGCGCAGGAATTTTCGAATCTGCGGTTCATCGTCGATCACCAGAATGGTCGAGGTCTGACTCATGGTCGTCTTGCCATATCAAATGAAGCGCTGAGCGTAACGCAATGCAGGATCAGAGCGTGTGCTCCAATTCGGCTTCGGGTTGTGTTTGTAGCGGCAGGTACAGGGTAATGCAGGTGCCCCGGCCCTCGATGCCCTCCGCGACGCTGATTCGCCCACCGTGTGCGCCGACCATGCCCAGACATATCGCCAGACCCAGCCCGGTGCCTTGCCCGCCACGGTCTCCTCGGGCAGCGGTGTAAAACATGTCGAAAATTTTCGCCCGTTCGGCTTCGGGAATACCGGGGCCTTCGTCACCTACCGAGAAAAACAGCTCGCTGTCGTTGATGCCCGCGCTCACCTGCAATCGGCCGTGCGGCGGTGAGAATCGCGCCGCGTTTTCCAGTACGTTAACCAACGCTTGTTCGATCAATGCCGCGTGCACATACAACAGCGGCAACTCCTGCGGCACCTGGGTACTGACCTGCAACGGCGCAATGACCGCCCGCAGACGATTGAGCGCACTGCCGACGATATCGCCGGGCGCGACCCAGTCCCGAGCCAATTTCAACGCGCCATGACCCAGGCGCGTCATGTCCAACAGGTTTTGAATATAGCGATCCAGACGCTCCGCTTCGTCCCGCGTGCCTTCCAGCAACTCATGACGGTCTTCCAGCGGGATTGCTTCGCCCAACGCCAACAGGCTGTCGATGCTGCCGCGCATGGCAGTCAGTGGCGTGCGTAAGTCGTGGGACACCGACGCCAGCAAGGCACTGCGCAGTTGTTCGGTTTCACCATGCAAGCGCGCGGCTTCCAGCTGTTCTGCCAACTGCGCTCGGGCCAGCGCCTGAGCCAGCGGTTGACTGAGTGCCGTCAACAAGCGACGACGCTGGTCGGAGAAGGACTGACCCTCGTGAGGGCAAACGCCCAGTAACGCCAACGGCCCCTCCTCCATGGACAATGGCCACCACCACCAATGACCCAAGGGTAATGTGCCGGTGCCCATACCTGCCGCCTGATCGTGTTGCCAGGCCCAATCAGCCGCCGCGCGCTCAGCCTCTGACAGCTGCAGCGCGCCACCGACTTCAACTTTCCAGCCGCCTTGGCCATCGCGATCCATTAGGCAAATGTGCAGATCTTTCCAGCCACTCAGGTGCTGTTCAGCGGCGCTTAACATCGCTTGTCGGTCGGTGGCGGCGGTGAGTTTGCGGGACAGGTCGAGCAACTCGCTGGTCTCTTCTTGAGTATCGCGCAACGCTTGCAGTTGTTGGCGTTGACGGGCCGCGAGGTTACCGGTCAAGGCGGCCATCAATAAAAAAAACAGCAGCGTCAGCACGTCTTCTTCGCGCTGGATGCTCAGGGAGAACGTCGGTGGAATGAACAGAAAATCGTAAGCCAAAAATGACATCGCGGCACAGGCCAACGCCGGGCCCAGGCTACTGCGCACCGCCACCAGCAGCACGGCGGCGAGGAATACCAGGGAGATGTTCGGCAGTGCCAACACGCTGGCCACCGCCCATGCCAGCGCGCTGGCCAGGATCGTCGCGATCAGTGCCAACCCATAGTCGAACCAGACCACCGCCCGCGCTGAACGAGCGCGAGGCTGATCATGCTGCGCCTCGCTGTCCAGAACATTGATTTCCAGACCGTGAGCATCTTGCAGCAAGCGCGCCGCAAGCCCTCCGCCAAACAACCGCCTGCGCAAACGAGGGCGCGACTGCCCCACCAGCACCAGACTGGCACGCCGTTCCGCCGCGTGTTGGATCAGGGTTTTGGCCACCTCGCCTGCGCGCAGCAGCACCACTTCGCCGCCCAGGCGTTCGGCCAGTTGCTGGGCATTTTGCAAGCGCATGCGCGCGTCTTCATCGATGACTCGGCCGTTATCCACATGTACCAGACTCCACGGCAGATGCCGACGCTGGGCCACACGACTGGCATGCCGCACCAGCCGTTCAGCTTGAGCATCACCGTCGACGCCTACCAACAGACGACCGCGCACAGCGGGCGCAGCCTGACCCAACTGACGATAACCCTGGGCCAGGTCGTCATCGACTTGCGCCGCAGCCGTCTGCATCGCCAACTCCCGCAGAGCGGTAAGGTTGGTTTGGGTGAAAAACGCATCAATGGCGGCCCGAGCTTGCTCAGGCACATACACCTTGCCGTCGCGCAAACGTTCCAGCAGTTCCCGTGGCGGCAGGTCGATGAGCACCAGTTCGTAGGCTTCCTGCAACACCCAGTCAGGCAGTGTTTCTCGAACCTGAACCCCGGTAATTCCGCGCACTTGGTCGTTGAGACTTTCCAGGTGTTGAACGTTGACCGTTGTGTAGACGTTAATCCCGGCGGCCAGCAACTCTTGTATATCTTGCCAGCGTTTGGCGTGTCGGCTGCCTGGCGCATTGCTGTGGGCCAGTTCGTCTACCAGTACCAGCTTCGGCGCAGCCATAAGCAGGCCATCGAGGTCCATTTCTTCGAGGGTTACGCCGCGGTATTCCGAGCGCAGCAGCGGCTGTTGGGGCAATCCATTGAGCAGGGCTTCGGTTTCCGCACGACCATGGGTTTCAACCACACCCGCCAGAATATGCAAGCCTTGGCGAAGTTGGGCATGGGCGGCCTGGAGCATGGCGTAGGTTTTGCCCACCCCCGGCGCGGCGCCAAGAAACACCTTCAGCCGCCCACGACCGTCCCTTGGCAGATCGGCTAACAGAGCATCGGCGCGGCGGGTATCACTCATGGGGTTCTCTTTATCCAGTGCAACACAATCCTGTAGGTCCAGTCTGCCAACGCCTCAAAGCTGCGCTGACGGTAACTCAATCAACGTTTGATTCAATAGCAAAACGTTGACCACCGGCGGGCCAACCAGTGGCCGGTAGGTATTTTCGTTTACCAGCCGTTGCACGGTGTCCACGGATACGTTGCGGGCGGCGGCGACGCGGGCCACCTGGTAGGCCACAGCCTCGGGGGGCAGGTGTGGGTCAAGGCCGCTGCCGGAAGTGGTTAACAGGGATAAAGGCACCGCGCCCTGGCCGGGCACTGCTTCTTTGGCGACATCTGCGCTAACCCGTGCAGCCAGCGCCGGATTGCTGGGTGACAGGTTGCTTGCGCTGCTGGAAACGGTAGCAAATGCACCGGCAGACGGACGCGAGTGGAACCAGCCATCGCCGGTGAAGTTCTGGGAAATCAGTTCCGAACCCCGTACCGTGCCGGCCTTGTCATACAGCAGGCTGCCATTGGCTTGCGCGGGAAACGCCACTTGGGCGATCCCCGTCACCACCAGCGGATACGCCACGCCAGTGATCAGGGTCATTAACACAATCAGGCTCAGGGCCGGACGCAATACAGTCGACATCATCGAATCCTCAATCAGGGTGAACGTCACGCCCATGGAGCGTGACGCATAATGTACTTAAACCAGGTGCAGCCCAGTCAACAGCAGGTCGATGAGCTTGATCCCCACGAACGGCGCGACAATTCCGCCGAGGCCGTAGATCAGCAGGTTACGACGCAATAGCGCAGCGGCACTGGCCGCTTGCACCCGTACGCCGCGCAGGGCCAGCGGGATAAGCACGACGATGATCAAGGCGTTGAAGACAATCGCCGAGAGGATCGCGCTCTGCGGACTGGCCAGGTGCATGACGTTCAGCACCCCCAATTGCGGATAGATCGAGGCGAACAGCGCGGGCAGAATCGCGAAATACTTGGCCACGTCGTTGGCGATGGAAAACGTCGTCAGGGCGCCGCGAGTCACCAGCAACTCTTTACCAATCTGCACCACGTCCAGCAGCTTGGTCGGGTCGCTGTCGAGGTCGACCATGTTCGCCGCCTCACGCGCCGCTTGCGTACCGTCGTTCATCGCCATGCCAACATCGGCCTGGGCCAGCGCCGGGGCGTCATTGGCGCCGTCACCGCACATGGCTACCAAACGCCCGTCGTTCTGTTCGAGACGAATCCGTTCGAGTTTTTTCTCCGGGGTGGCTTCGGCCAGGACGTCATCGACGCCCGCTTCAGCGGCAATCGCGGCGGCCGTCAGTGGGTTGTCACCGGTGACCATTACCGTGCGAATCCCCAGCTTGCGCAGCTCGGCAAAACGTTCGCGAATACCGGGTTTGACCACGTCCTTGAGGTGAATCGCGCCCAGCAGTTTGCCGTCCATGCACACCAACAACGGTGTGCCACCGGTCTTGGCGATTTTATCGACTTCCCGGGCCAGCGCTGGCATCAGGTCACTGCGGGTCATGTCGACAAAAGCCAACACTGAATCCACCGCGCCTTTGCGATAAACACGGCCTTGATAATCGACCCCGGATAGACGGGTTTCGGCGCTGAAAGTTACTGGCGTCAACGATGCAGCGCCGGGTTCTTTGATCGGGTGCAGTTCGCGCAAGTACTCGACAATGGATTTACCTTCGGCGGTGTCATCGGCCAGCGAGGCCAGCAACGCACCTTCGCCCAACTCCAGAGCCGTCACCCCCGGTGCCGCATAGAGCGCAGTGCAGCGACGGTTGCCGAAGGTGATGGTGCCGGTTTTGTCCAGCAGCAACACGTGCACATCACCCGCTGCCTCTACTGCACGGCCAGACTTGGCAATCACGTTGAGGCGCACCAACCGGTCCATGCCGGCGATACCGATGGCGGATAACAGGCCGCCGATGGTGGTAGGAATCAGGGTCACCAACAGCGCTACCAGAAACACCAGCGGCAAGCTGCCACCGGAGAATCGGGCGAAGGGTTGCAGGGTGACCACCACCAGCAGAAAGATCAGGGTCAAGCCGATCAGCAAAATATCCAGCGCGACTTCGTTGGGGGTTTTCTGCCGCTTGGCCCCTTCCACCAGTGCGATCATGCGGTCAAGAGTCGATTCGCCAGGGTTGGCAGTGATGCGGATCAACAGCCAGTCCGACACCAGGCGTGTATTGCCGGTCACGGCAGAACGGTCGCCGCCTGACTCGCGAATCACTGGGGCGGATTCGCCGGTAATCGCTGCTTCGTTGACCGCTGCGATGCCTTCGATAACCTCGCCGTCGCCAGGGACCATTTCCCCGGCATCGACGCGGACCACATCGCCACGGCGCAGGCTGCTGGCGTTGACTACCTTAAAATTGCCGCTCTCGTCACGACGACGAGCCTTTAGGCCTTCGCTGCCGGCTTTAAGGCTGTCAGCACGGGCCTTGCCGCGCCCCTCGGCCAAAGCTTCGGCGAAATTGGCGAACAGCACGGTGAACCACAACCACATAGCGATCTGCACCGCGACCGGGGTGGGCACCGCCGGGTCAGGAATCACACACAAAATACTGGTCAGAATGGCGGTCAGTTCTACCACCAACATCACCGGCGCCCGCTGTAACTGACGGGGGTCGAGTTTGACGAACGCCTGTATCAGAGCCGGACGCCACAACGCCGACAGCGCCGTTTTTACCGGATCCGGAGCATCGTGGGGCGCACCGGTTTTTGCGACAGGAGTCTGCATATGATCTTTATAAATAGACATCATCTAGTCCTCAGAAGCCCATGCTCAAATGTTCGGCAATCGGTCCCAGTGCCAGGGTCGGCAGGAATGTCAGGCCACCCACCAGCAAAATGGTCATGGTCAGCAATGTGACAAACAACGTACCGTGGGTCGGGAAGCTGTTCAGGCCCAGCGGTGCGCTCTTTTTCGCTGCCAGGCTGCCAGCCAGTGCCAGCACTGGAAGGATGTAGCCGAAGCGGCCAAGGAACATCGACAGGCTGAGCATCAGGTTGTGAAACAGCGTGTTGGCGCTGAAGCCACCGAACGCCGAGCCGTTGTTGGCGGTGGCCGAGGTGTAGCTGTAAAGCAGCTGACTGAAACCGTGTGCGCCAGGGTTGCTGATGGCGCCCGCCGGACCTGGCAGACTTGCGGCCAGGGCGCCGAAGACCAACACGCCAATGGGCATGACCATCAAGGTGGCGACCAGTAGTTTGACTTCATACGCTTGCAGCTTTTTACCCAGGTATTCCGGAGTACGGCCGATCATCAGACCGGCGAGGAATACCGCGATCAGCACGTTGAGCAACATGCCGTACATCCCGGCACCGACCCCGCCGAAGATCACTTCGCCAACCATCATGTTCGCCAGCGCAACCATGCCGGTCAGCGGGTTGAGGCTGTCGTGCATGCCGTTGACCGAACCGTTGGACGCAGCGGTAGTGGTCGTGGCCCAGAGTACGGTGGCGGTGGTGCCGAAGCGGCTTTCCTTGCCTTCAAGCGGCGCGGTCTGCTCCACCGACGCAATGTTCAGCGCCGGGTTAGGCTGATATTCGGCCCATAGAGCGGTAGCGCCGCCAATCAAAAACAGTGTCAGCATGCAAGCCATCATCGCTTTGCTTTGGCGCATGTCTTTGACGTAATGGCCGAAGGTAAACACCAGCGCCACCGGGATCAGGATGATGGACACCACTTCGATCAGGTTGCTCCAGGCAGTAGGGTTTTCGAATGGATGCGCCGAATTGACGCCGAAGAAACCACCGCCGTTAGTGCCCAGTTGTTTGATCGCAATCTGGCTGGCGGCAGGCCCCATGGGCAAGCTTTGGTCAGCGCCTTGCAAGGTCACGGCATCAATATAATGGGCGAAGGTTTGTGGCACGCCCTGCCACACCAGAAACAGCGCCAGGATCAGGCACAACGGCAGCAGCCCATAAAGGGTGGCGCGGGTCATGTCGGCCCAGAAGTTACCCAGGTTTTGTGTCGAGCGGCGGCTGATGCCCCGGCAGAACACGATCAGCACCGCGATGCCGGTGGCTGCGCTGACGAAATTCTGGACCGTCAGGCCAACCATCTGGCTCAAGTAGCTGAGCGAGGCTTCGCCGCTGTAGCTCTGCCAGTTAGTGTTAGTGACGAAGCTCATGGCCGTGTTGAACGCCAACGACCATTCCATGCCCGGCAGTTGCTGCGGATTGAGCGGCAAGTTGCCTTGGAACAACAGAATCGCGAACAACACGACAAAGCCCGCGAGGTTAAACGCGAGCAACGCCAAGGTGTAGGTTTTCCAGTTTTGTTCAATTTTCGGGTCGACCCCGGACAAGCGATAACATGCACGCTCCACAGGGCCCAACACCGGTGTCAGAAAGGTGCGCTCACCTTCCATGATCCGGTAATAAAAACGCCCCAGCCACGGCGCGGGCAGCAGCACCAGCGCAAAGAAAGCCAGAATCAGTAGATAGTCATAACTGTGCATGGCTGCTCCTAGTGCTGGTCGGCGCGTAACAGCGCCACCATCAAGTAAATGAACAGCCCTGCTGCCAACAGCAGTGACACCCCGTCCAGAACGCTCATGACATTTCTCCGTCGTGCGGCAAGTGCCGCGTGTGGGGGTTATTGTCCGCAGGGAGGGTGTAAAGGAACGAGATCGACGATAGCGACTGGGCATAAAGAAAACGTAAAGACTATGGTCAGGTGCGGTTGTGCATGGGGCAAAATCCGAGCATTCATTGCTCAATCGCTGCTTGTCGTATATACACGTTTCAACCTTGTATTTAATACAGGACATGTTCAGCCACTTCGACTTCGTCTATTCTGAAATTCCAATAAAACTATCGAAACATCCTACAGGACGACCAACTTTGTCCTTCGCCGTATAGTTTTTTTCCTTAACCATACAGTCAGCGCTCCTACAACAATTTAGGAACGCATCCGATATCGCTAACCTTTTATAACGACTATGATTTTTACGTGCTTCAAATAGAGGATGCTCTACACAGATTTAAAGCGTCTTCTACTTGCACACTGCAAAGCGTGATTTGAGAACGTGGCGACCTTTCCGTTAATCATGAAACGCATAATCGTAGCCAAGGCCATGGATTGGACCCGGTCTTGTCAATTTTTTTCAATGAAGGACTTTGAGCATGAAAAACACATTAGTTACGCTTCCTCTAAGCCTGATCTTTGGGCTGTTCGCCTCGTCGGTCTTTGCTACCACTGGCACCATCAACTTTCAGGGCAAGATCACCGCAGTCAGTTGCGGTATTGAAGTTGTTGATCCGGAAACCGGCGCGCCGGGCGCCGGGCGCGTGAACATGGGCAGCGTCGAAGCGAGCCGTTTTACTGCGGCGGGTCAGGAATATGGCGGTAAAGGTTTTATTCTTCGAGTCATTCCAGGTGCCGGTGGTTGCACTATTGCCCCTGACTCAACGGCCAGGGTCACCTTTACCGGTGCAGCTGATCCGAGCGGTGTTTACTACGCATTCAAGCCCACCACCGACGCAGCCAAAGGCGTGGTTGCCGTCATCAAAGACAAGAGCGGAACCAACCTGGGCAACGGCTCAGAGTCCGCGGAATACAACTTGGCCGAAAAGGATCCAACCGACATGCGCTTCGATGTCTACTACCGGTCTACCGCTGAAGCTGTGAGCCCCGGCCCCGCTGAAGCCGATGTGGCATTCGTTGTCGCTATCAACTGATACATAGCCTGTCCTGACCGGTACGCCATTCGCGTCCGGTCAGTCACACTCTTGATGTATCCGGTGCGTTTCGCGCTTCGGTCATAGGTATTTGTAGATGTTTGGCATATTCCGTTTCAGCGCCCTCGGGCCTACCCTTTTTACCTGCATGGCTACCCTGGTCATGGCCAGTTATATGCCTGCCAGCCAGGCAGCCTTGACCATCAATGGTACCCGTGTGGTATTTGAAAGCGACAAACGCAGCGTTTCATTGATTGTTACTAATCCAGGCACCTCTGTTTATGCGGTACAGACCTGGATCAATACCGCCACCGACGACACGACAACCGCAGTGCCGTTCATCTCATCGCCACCGCTGTTTCGACTCGATGGAGGGAAAGAACAACAGGTGCAGATCAACGGCTTGCCCAATGAACTTCCCAAAGACCGCGAGTCATTGTTCTATTTTAATGTGCAAGAAATTCCACACGTCGAGGCAGGTAATAACGGTAACTTTCTGAACATTGCCCTGCGCTCACGACTTAAGCTGTTCTATCGTCCCAGCGAACTAAAGGACAGTCCTGCAGCGCGTATGAAGGATCTTAAGTGGTCAATCAATACCGTGAGCGGCAACTCACTCCTGCGCGTAGATAACCCGACCCCTTTCCATGTTTCTTTTATTCGTATCGGCCTTTCCGGCGCTGGCCAACAAGAGCATCTGAGCAGCCCGGCAATGGTCGAGCCTATGTCAAGCCAGACCTACCCGTTAAGCGCCATCAAAGCGAGCAACGACCTGCGCGTAACGTTTTCAGCGATCAACGATTACGGTGCAACAACCCCTCCCTTAAGCGCATCGGTTGATTCGAAATTTTAACCCCACGAGATACATTTGCCTGGAACTTTTCCATGACGCTTTCATTCAGTGGATGGCGCCCTCCCTGTCGCCTGCGCCTGGCTCAGTGGTTCATCATCGGTAGCAGCGGTATGGTTTTGGGGAAGTCTGAAGCCATATTGGCAACCGAAATCCTTGAGTTTCAGTCCGGCTTCATGCGTCAGAACTCAGCCCACAGCGCGGACGCCGGCGCACTTTCGTTGAAAGCCCTGGCGAATGAACACAGCCTGGCGCCTGGCCGGTATCGGGTTGAAGTATCAGTCAACCAGGCCTTCCTGGAAGAGCGTGAGATCGAGTTCATGTCAAGCCCTGACGGCGCTCAGTTAGTACCTTGCCTTTCACAGGCGTTGCTGGAGCAAGCAGGCCTGCGCATTGACCGCCTGGAGGAACTCAACGGTTTGCAGATGGGCTGCATTGATCTCATCAGATTGGTACCTGGCTCCCACGTGGAGTTCGACGGCGGCCAGATGAAATTGGCATTGTCCATTCCGCACATTGCCATGCGCCGCGATAGCATCGGCTATGTCGACCCCATACGTTGGGATGCCGGCATTAACGCCGCGTTTTTCAACTATCAAGTCTCGGCCCAGCAAGGCTCGAGTCGCCGCCGTGGATCGACCCATTCCGATGACCTGCAACTTAATAGCGGGATTAATCTTGGCGGCTGGCGCTTGCGCAGCAATCAGTCCCTTCGTCAAACCTCGGACGGCAACCGCGAGTGGGTCCGCGCTTACACCTACGCGCAACGCGACGTGCCGGGGACCCATGCAAACCTGACCCTTGGCGAAACCTTCACCCCAGGCGACGTGTTTAGAAGTCTGCCAATCAAGGGCATGGTTGTCGCGACGGATCTGGGCATGCTGCCGGACTCACTCCAAGGGTACGCACCGGTTATTCGTGGTGTCGCTCAAAGCCGTGCCAAGGTTGAAGTGTTGCAAAACGGTTACCCGATTTACTCCACGTACGTCAGCGCCGGCCCGTATGAAATCGACGACCTCAGCACGGCCGGGGGCAGCGGCGAGCTGGAAGTCGTCCTGACCGAAGACGACGGTCAGGTCCGGCGCTTTACGCAACCTTACGCCTCACTCGGTAACTTGCTACGCGAAGGCGTCTGGCGCTACAGCGCTTCGCTCGGTCGATATAACCCGGCAAGCAACCTGCAAGATCCATTGCTTTGGCAGGGAACGCTGGCCATGGGCGGCATGTGGGATTCGACGTTTTACGGCGGTGTACTGGCCAGTGATTTTTACCGGGCGAGCAACCTGGGAATCGCCAAAGATCTGGGGCGCATTGGCGCCCTTGGGTTCGATGTAACACGTTCCAGCGCCGACATCGATAACCTGACGGCCCGGCGCGTGGACGGCATGAGCTACGCCATCAAATACGGCAAATCATTCCAGACCAATACCAGTTTGCGCTTCGCCGGTTATCGCTACTCGACAGAGGGCTATCGCGACTTCGACGAAGCCGTGCGTGAACGGCGCCGCGAGTCCACCTTCCGGGGCGGCCGCCGCAGTCGGCTGGAGGCAGCGGTGATGCAAAACCTGGGCGATGCAAGTTCAATCAATTTGACCTGGTCACAGGAAGACTTCTGGAGTTCCGATTACCAGCAACGGCAGTTTCAATTCAACGTCAATACCCAATACAAGGGCATAACCTACAGCCTGTTCGCCTCTCAGCCCCTGAGCGAAGGTGGATTGGGCGACGATCGACAGATGGGACTCAGCTTGTCTTTCCCTCTGGATTTCGGCCATTCGAACCGCGCAACACTGGACTTCAGGGAAAACGGCGGTCGCTATAATCAGGCGGCCCGTCTGACCGGCAGCACGGATCAAAACCGCCTGAACTACAGTGCTTCGTTGTCTAGCGACGAAAACCGCCAGCAATCCACATCACTGTCGCTCGGCTACCAAGCGTCGGTGGCCAGCGTCGGTGTTGGTATCACTCAAGGCAGCGACTCGCGCAATCTGTCGCTTAACGCCAGCGGGGCAGTGCTGCTGCATGCTGACGGCGTCGAATTGGGATCCTACATGGGTGACACCTCAGCGCTGGTGCACGTCCCGGGGATTGCCGGGGTCGGGGTGATGAATGCCACAGGGGCGCGTACCAATGAAAAGGGATACGCCCTGGTTCCGTCCTTACGTCCGTACCGTGTCAACTCGGTGGTGCTACAAACCGACCAACTGGGGCCCGAGATAGAAATCGATAACGGCTCTGCGCAGGTCGTTCCTCGACGCGGCGCGGTGGTCAAGGCGACGTTTGCTGCTCGTTCCGTGAATCGATTGGTTATCACCGGGCATAGCCCCGACGGCCGCCCTCTGCCTTTTGGCGCGCAAGTCAGCGATGCCACAGGCGCCGTATTAAGTATTGTCGGTCAGGCTGGACAGATGCTGTTGTCCACACACGCCGAACCGCAGACGTTGACCGTGCGTTGGGGCGAACTGGCCGAACATCAGTGCCAACTGCGGGTAATTCCGGCATCCATGGACCTGAAGCAGGGTTATCGGTTGCAAACCTTGATGTGCCTCAGAGCTTAACGGCGGCCCCCCTTTTCAAGGGCACCGGAGCAAGGCTCGTGCCCTGATTGCCCAGGACACCACAATGAAATCAATTTTACTTTTTACCTCAGCTCTGGCGCTCTTGGCCGGCTTGCAGGGCACAACTGCGTTTGCCGCGAGCTTTTGCGAAATCAGACCGGGGGCCAATCCGGCACCCTATACGTTTAATCTCAATATCGGCTCGGTTTACGTGCCGCGACATGCATCCATCGGAAGTGTCATTGGCCAATTGGATCGTCCGTTCGTTACTACGACAGCCGATGGCCGTTACGTGCAGTGTGAAAACCAAGTGGGCAGCGTCCTGGCATTTAGTACTGTTCAGGTGGCGCCGATCTTTCCAAACCCGCTGCCTCCTGTTGGCGGTGAAGATGTCACCGGCAAAGTATTCCAGACCGGTATTGCGGGGGTGGGGGTAAGAATTAAACTCGGCCATCCGTTTGATGGGGTTGCTCCTGACTCTTTCGTACCGGTCGCCCAAGGGCCTACCGTACCGTTCAGTGCGATATTAAGGGAGCCAACGCAGGACCCTCTGCGCATCATCACGCTGCTGGGAAATGCCACATTGATCAAGACCGGCCCCATCGCTTCCGGCCCCCAGACGGTGGACACCCAAGTGTTCAGCACGCGATTTTCACAGATCGATCCAGCGTTTTACTTCAACGTCAAGGCAACCGTGATCCAGGCGCAATGCGACATCTCGGTGGTCAGTGATAATCCGGTGGACCTCGGCGAACGGCGCTCCTCGGATTTCACCGGTCCCGGTTACGGCACAATCCCCACCCCTTTTTCAATTGCCCTGGGCAACTGTGAGAGCGATCCTAACGACGTTACCGTTGCCTGGGCAACCATTCGTCTTGACGGTGTGAATGGCTCGGTGCCTATCCCCGACGTTGAAGGCGGGTTCACCCTGACTACGGATTCTGACGCCAGGGGTGTGGCCATTCAGATTTTGCGCGGCGACGGTATCACGCCCGTAGCGCTGGGCCGTGACGTCCCCTTGATGCCGATTTCACCCGGCAATACGGTGCTGAGATTGAGCGCACGCTACTACCAGACCGGTGATGCCCAAACTATCGTTGCGGGAGAAGCCAAGGGCTCCTTGAGCTTCACCATCAGCTTTATGTAAATGCGCGATGTCTTGAGGCCACCAACGTCGCCTCCTGACCCGCTAGCCTTTGTATCCTGCCCGATACATTCACGACAATCCCACGACACCTGGACAGAACAGCCTTCCGCCCCGTCTGTATGCGCAGTAGCATGCGTGCAGCGTTGTTCTTAACCTTCAGGCGACAATCGCACCATGCAACTAGAGCCCACCCCTACTCCTGACAACGCCCCGGCCGAAGAACGTCGCTGGAACACCCGTGCACTGATCGTCGATGACGATGTGCCGATACGTGAGCTTTTGTGCGATTACCTGGCGCGTTTCAATATTCAGAGTCGTGGGGTCACCGATGGGGTTGCCATGCGCCAGGCGCTGCAAGAAGAGGCGTTCGACGTCGTAGTGCTGGACCTGATGCTGCCCGGTGAAGACGGTTTGTCGTTGTGCCGTTGGTTGCGTGGCACCTCTGACATCCCGATCCTGATGCTGACTGCACGTTGCGAACCCACCGACCGGATCATCGGCCTGGAGCTGGGCGCCGATGATTATATGGCCAAGCCGTTCGAGCCCCGTGAACTGGTAGCGCGCATTCAAACCGTGCTGCGCCGGGTGCGTGATGATCGCAGCAGCGAGCCACGGGCCATTGTGCGGTTCGATGCCTGGCGACTGAACAACGTGATGCGCCAACTGACTGCGCCCGACGGCCTGGTGGTGCCGCTGTCCAATGCCGAGTTCCGCTTGTTGTGTGTTTTTCTTGAGCGCCCGCGACGCGTACTTAACCGCGAGCAACTGCTCGACGCTGCCCGTGGCCGCACTACCGATGCCTTCGACCGCAGCATTGATCTGCTGGTATCGCGCCTGCGGCAGAAGCTGGGTGATGATCCCAAAGCGCCGCAGCTGATTAAAACCGTGCGCGGCGAAGGTTATCTCTTCGACGCCAGGGACATCGGTTGATTCGTTCGGCTGACAGCCTGTTTGCCAGGCTTTTCGGCGGTGCATTGCTGGCTATTCTGTTAGCGCATTTGTTGGCCTTTATGTGGTTCATGCACTACGGCCCGCCGCCTGCGCCACCGCCGCCGCCGTTTTCCACGGAGCACGAAGCCCCTGGTCCGCGCTTTGAACGTTTCCGACCGCCTTCGCAGCATCCGCCCGGAAGGCCGCCATTTTTTGGCGGACCAATCGTGCCCTTGGTGTTCCAGCTGATCACGTTGGTGGTCGCCGCGTGGTACGGCGCCAAGGCCCTGAGCCGGCCTATCCGGCGCATGAGCGAGGCCGCTGAACGTTTAAGCGAAAACCTCGACAGCCCGCCCTTGGAAATTAGCGGGCCTTATGAAGCGCGAAAGGCGGCCCAAACCTTCAACCTGATGCAGCAGCGCATCCGTGAACAGGTACAACAACGTGGGCGAATGCTCGCGGCCATGTCCCACGACCTGCGCACGCCACTCTCGCGTTTGAAACTGCGGGTCGAGCAGATCGAAGAGCCAAAGCTGCACGGGCAAATGTCCCAGGACCTGGACGACATGATCGGCATGCTTGATGCCACACTGACCTATCTGAACGAGCAACGCACCCGCGAGGCACCACAGCTTTTCGATCTGCAAGCACTGGTTGATTCCCTCACCGAGAACGCTCAGGACCAAGGTGATGACGTGCAATGCCACGGCCATTGCGCGCCGCTCAAGGCACAGCCAATGGCCTTGCGGTCGTGCTTGAACAACCTGATCGATAATGCCCTGCGCTATGCCGGCCACGCTCACATCGATATTCAGGACAGTGCGCAGGCGGTCCAGATCCGAGTGGTCGACCGTGGTCCCGGTATAGCCCCCGAGCAACGAGAGGCGGTGTTCGAGCCGTTTTATCGCCTGGAAAGCTCGCGCAACCGCAACTCCGGCGGGGTCGGCATGGGCATGACCATTGCCCGCGAAGCCGCACGGCGAATGGGCGGCGACCTGCAATTGCAACAAACCCTTGGCGGCGGCCTGACCGTAGTGCTTGATTTACCGCGGGGGTAAATTCCCACACCGATTGCAATCTTTCTGTGGGACCCCTGTACGCGCTTGGCAGGCAAGTCTGGCTTGCAACAACGTCGGTAAAACCCAGTAAGACCGTTGGACATTTCGTCATCTGATCCGCTTTTTATTCAAATACCTGAGTCTGTTATGCAAACAGTTGCACGCCCATAGTTCATCGGCCTGATCGAGGCTAATGAGTACCCACCATGAGCGAACGCATCCCCGTCCAGATCATTGAACCGCTTGAACCCTCACGCGCTAACGCCAAGCCCAAATCCAGCGATAACCTGATTCATTCCCGCAGTTTCACGGGGCTGTTTCGCACGTTGCGGTTGAGCGGCACTGGGGTTTTGTTTTTGCTGTTTTTTGGCACGGTATGGCTGAACTGGAGCGGACGCCAGGCGGTGCTTTGGGATCTGGCTGATAGCAAATTCCATATCTTTGGTGCAACGTTCTGGCCGCAAGATTTCATCCTGCTGTCTGCACTGCTGATCATCTGTGCCTTTGGCTTGTTTGCGATCACGGTGTTTGCCGGGCGCGTCTGGTGTGGTTATACCTGCCCGCAAAGCACCTGGACCTGGATATTCATGTGGTGCGAGAAGGTCACTGAAGGCGAACGCAATCAGCGAATAAAGCTGCAAGCCGCGCCATGGGGAATCAACAAGCTGCTGCGGCGCTCGATTAAACATACGTTATGGTTGGCTATCAGCCTGTTGACCGGCCTGACGTTTATTGGCTACTTCACCCCGATTCGGCCGCTGGCCATGGAATTGCTGACCTTACACCTCAGCGGCGTCAGTTTGTTCTGGGTACTGTTTTTCACCGCCGCCACCTATATCAATGCCGGCTGGTTACGTGAAGCCGTGTGCATGCACATGTGCCCTTACGCGCGCTTTCAAAGCGTGATGTTCGACAAAGACACGCTCACCGTTTCCTATAACGCCGCACGCGGCGAGCATCGCGGCCCGCGTAAACGTGAAGTCGAGCCTGCTTCCGTGGGACTGGGTGATTGCATCGATTGCCAAGTGTGCGTGCAGGTGTGTCCCACCGGCATCGACATCCGCGACGGTCTGCAAATGGAGTGCATTGGCTGCGCAGCCTGCATCGATGCCTGTGATTCGATCATGGACAAAATGGGCTATGCACGCGGGCTGGTCGGTTACACCTCCGAGCGCACCCTGGAAGGCGGAAAAACGCGATTAATGCGACCGCGCCTGATAGGTTACTGCGCCGTGTTGACGTTGATGATCGGCGCACTGGTCATGGCCTTGGTCCAACGACCCATGGTCTCGCTGGACGTCAGCAAAGACCGGGGTCTGTTCCGTGAAAATAGCCAGGGCCAGATCGAAAATATCTACAGCCTGAAAATCATAAACAAGACTCAGCAGTCACAGCAGTATCATCTGAAGATGGTCGCCGACGGCTTTGAATTCCACGGCAAGACCACCATCAGCCTCGCCCCCGGTGAGATTATCGACATTCCAGTGTCGGTGGCGATGCTCGCGGAGCGTCCGACCAGCAGCTCGCAACGTATCGATTTCCAAGTGGTAGACGATCATGACTCCAGCGTTCATAGCCAGGCAACCAGCCGCTTTGTAGCGCCGCTGAACCGATGATCAGGTCAAAGCGCTTCACGTACGATTCTTCACAGGTTGTTAGCCAGCGAGTACCGATGAAACGTTATGAAAAGTTTGCCGAGGATATCGCTGAACTGATCCGCTCCGGGGTGCTCGGCCCCGGCGAACGGGTGCCGTCGGTGCGCTACGCGAGCCAGACGTACGGCGTCAGTCCGTCAACGGTTTTCCAGGCGTATTACCTGTTGGAGCGTCGCGGGCTGATTCGGGCGCGACCGCGCTCCGGGTATTTCGTCACCCACAACGCGCCCTGGCAGTTTTCGGAACCCGTGGTCAGCAGCCATGTCAGCGACTCCACCGAAGTCGATGTCGATGTCAGCGAGCTGGTGTTTTCGGTGCTGGACTCTATCAAAGACCCGCAAACCGTACCCTTCGGCTCCGCTTTCCCGAGCCCGATGTTGTTTCCCCTGCCGCGCCTGGCGCGTTCGCTATCCAGCGCTGCCCGCAACATGGACCCGCGATGGGTGGTGACCGACATGTCGCCCGGTAATCCGCAGTTGCGGCGACAAATTGCCCTGAGGTACATGGTCGGCGGTTTGATGTTACCCATGGAGGAATTGATCATCACCAACGGCGCACTGGAAGCGCTGAACCTGTGTCTGCAAGCGGTCACTCAACCGGGCGACCTGGTGGCCATTGAAGCACCGGCGTTTTATGCCTGCTTGCAGACTCTGGAACGACTCAAACTCAAGGCGGTTGAAATACCGGTGCATCCACGGGACGGCATTGACCTGGGCGTACTTGCGCAGACCCTCGAACGTCATCCGATTAAAGCGTGTTGGTGCATGACCAGTTTTCAAAACCCTATGGGCGCCACCCTGCCTGAAGCCAAAAAACGTGACTTGGTCGCGTTGTTGCGGAAACACCAGGTACCGCTGATTGAAGACGACGTCTATGCCGAGCTGTATTACGGCGCCCACGCACCGAAACCGGCCAAAGCGTTCGACACCGAGGGGCTGGTGATGCATTGCGGGTCGTTCGCCAAGAGCCTTGCGCCGGGTTATCGAATCGGCTGGGTGGCGGCTGGGCGCTATGCGCAGAAAGTCGAGCGGTTGAAATTAATGACGTCGCTCTGTGCATCAATGCCGGCCCAAGCGGCGATTGCCGACTACCTGCAACACGGCGGCTACGACCGGCATTTGCGTAAGCTGCGGTACGCGCTTGAGGAACAACAAGCCGCAATGCTTAGCGCTATCGTCCGCTATTTCCCGGCACAAACCCGCGTCAGCCAGCCTGCGGGTGGTTACTTTCTTTGGCTGGAATTACCCGAACACATGAATTCGCTGAAGCTGTTTCAAATGGCGCTGGCCCAAGGCATCAGCATCGCGCCCGGGCCGATATTTTCGCCGACCCAGCGCTTTCGTAACTGCATCCGCCTTAACTACGGCAGCCCATGGAATGTAGTTGCGGAAAAAGCCATGGAAACCCTTGGGCGGATCATCCGTTCGTTTTGACTGCGCCAGACGCGACTATTTTCCGCCAGCCAAATCGATAAACGTTCCGGTGGCATAGCTGGCTTTTTCCGACAGCAGCCAGATAATCGCCTCGGCCACCTCTTCGGCGACGCCGCCACGGCCCATGGGGATGCCGGGCTCAAGCTTGCTGACCCGATGCGGATCGCCGCTCAGGGCGTGAAAATCGGTATGGATATAACCGGGACGCACTGCGTTGACTCGAATGCCCTCGCCCGCCAGTTCACGTGCAAGGCCGATGGTGAAAGAGTCGACCGCACCTTTGGACGCGGCATAATCAACGTATTCCCCAGCCGAGCCCAGACGCGAGGCGGCTGAGGACACATTAACGATACCGCCGCCCTTGCCACCGTAGCGCGGGGACATCCGCAGCAACGCATGCTTGGCACATAGAATCGCCCCGACCACGTTGGTTTTCATCATCCGCAGCAAACGAAACTCGGACATTTCCTCGACCCGGGAAGCTTGGGCTACGGTCCCCGCATTGTTAACCAGCGCAGTCACCGGGCCAAACTCGGCGTCGATTCTCGAATACATTCCAATAATCTGGTCTTCATCACTGGCGTCCGCCTGCACGAGCATTACCTGCGCGCCCAATTCGCGGACCTGCGCACATGTCCGCTCGGCCGCTTCATGGTCGGACAGGTAATTGATGCAGACTCGATAGCCCTCACGGGCGGCCAGCAAGGCAGTGGCGGCACCTATGCCGCGTGAGCCGCCGGTGATGAGAATGACTTTGTCCATGTGTGTATACCTGATGGGCGTACCTGAAGGTTGTCAGCCTGACCTAGCCGTTTTACCAAGCGCGACCGTGAAAATCAAACCTTGGATGCGTCCGTTTGTGCCCGCGCCTTCCCTTCGGCCGCACTGATGTCCGCCATGAATTTCTCAGCGGGCAACGGATGCCCCAGTAGAAAGCCTTGTAACGAATCGCAACCGAGCTCGGTCAGAAAGCTCTGCTGCTTGTCAGTCTCGACCCCTTCGGCAACGATGCGCAAACCCAATGCCTGGCCCAGGGCAACGATGGCCGAGACAATGGCAGCGTCGTCGCTGTCGTGCTCCAGATCGCGAACAAACCCCCGGTCGATTTTGATTTCATTGGCCGGTAAACGCTTGAGGTACATCAGGCTCGAATAACCCGTGCCGAAATCGTCGATAGACAAATCAACGCCCATGTCAGCCAACTGTCGCAGCACGGTCATGCTCGCGTCGGCGTCATTCATGGCAGTGGTTTCAGTGATTTCCAGGGTCAAGCTGTTGGCCGGTAGTTGGTGCATCGCCAGCGCCGAGGCAACGCTGCCGACCAACCCGTCATGGCCAAACTGCAACGCAGAAAGGTTGACCGCCATTCGCCAATGGCTATAGCCCAACTCGAACCAGACCCGCATCTGCCGACAGGCTTCATTGAGTACCCAGTCGCCAATGGGAATGATCAAGCCGGTCTTTTCTGCCAGGCCAATAAACCTGTCCGGCAACAGCAGCCCATGCTGTGGATGATGCCAGCGTAACAGTGCTTCAGCGCCGATTGGCTGCCCCGTTATGGCGTCAAATTTGGGCTGGTAGTACAGGCAAAACTGTTGTTCCTTGAGTCCGTTCCGCAAATCCTGCTGTAACTGCAGCAGATTGCGTGCATTGGTGTTCATCGACGCGTCGAAAAAACTGTAGCCGTTTTTCCCGGCGGCCTTGGCGTGATACATCGCAACGTCAGCATTCATCAACAATTCATGCTGGGTTTCGCCGTTTCCGGGGTAGAGCGCGATACCAATGCTCGCAGAGATTTGCACACTGTTCTGCGCAACGATAAAAGGCTGACTGAGCAAGGTGACCTGGCGAGCAGCAAACCCCGGAGCGTCATCGCGCTCAGCTAATTCAACCAACAGCACGAACTCATCGCCGCCGATTCGGGCCAAGGTATTGAGGCCGTTCATGTCTTCACGAAGGCGCAGCGCAACTTCGCGCAGCAATTGATCACCCATGTGGTGACCAAACGCATCGTTGACCGGTTTAAAACCGTCCAGATCCAAGAACATCAACGCGAAACAACCGTGGTGTTCTTGAGCGTTGCGCATGGCCTGTTCTATTCGGTCGGCCAACAACATGCGATTAGGCAGGCCAGTGAGCGTATCGTGCAGCGCCAGTTGCGTCAGTTCGCGGTTGGCCACGCTCAATGAGTTGGACAGCTCGGCGGTACGTGACTCCAGCCGAGCGTCGAGGATCGAGGTCAGTAACGCGATGCTCAACACTGCCAGACTCGTGACCAGCACCAGCTTGTCCAGCCCGTCGACCGCCAGTCCGGTGCCGACCGCGCCACAGAAACTGCCATCCGCGAACACTGCGGCGGACATGCCGGTGTAATGCATGCCCGCGATCGCCATGCCCATGAACACTGCTGCTCCAGCGCGAAACAGCCGCACATACGGAGTTTGCTGACGCAGGCGAAAGGCGACCCACAACGCGGCAGCCGAAGCGCTGAACGCGATCAGCAGTGACAAAGCAAGGCGTATGGGGTCGTATTCGATGGCGGGCTGCATACGCAGCGCGGCCATTCCGCAGTAATGCATACCGCTGATGCCCGCACCCATGATCAGCGCACCAAAGCCCAGCTGCAGCATCGGCAGTTGCGGCTGACTTACCAGCCATAAGGCGAAGCCGGACGCCAGAATTGCGATCAGCAGTGACAACAAGGTGATCGGCAAGTCGAAACCCAATTCGATGGGCAGATGGAATGCGAGCATGCCAATGAAGTGCATTGACCAGATGCCAATGCCCATGGCCAACGCACCACCCCCTATCCACAGATAGGCCCCTTGACCTTTAGCGGTGGCGATCCGACCCGCGAGGTCAAGCGCTGTATAAGACGCCAGCATCGCCACAAGTATGGAAATCAGGACCAGCGAGGGGGTGTAACTACCTATCGGCATGTGACTTCTCGTGAACCGGGCAGTCGACAAATTCCTGCCCGCGGGAAGTTAGCGATTGTACTGAACCTGTACAGAATGTCGCCGGCTGTTTAACGGAATCCGGTGCCATATCTCAAAAAAAGCGGGCCAACGCTATTCGTAAAGGGGTATCCCGGCCCCTTCAATCCGCTATTGAATAGCCAAGCCGTTGTCTGTACTCCAACCCCCGCCTAACGCCGCGATTAATTGCACGCTGGCAATCAGTCGACTTTGCAGCAACGTGAGAACGCTTCTTTCGTTGCTCAGCGCAGTGGTTTGTACCGTCACCACGTCAAGGTAAGCAATCAGCCCGGCTTTGTACTGGTTGTTGGTCAAGCGCAATGATTCCCGGGCGGCGTCCAGCGCTTCGGCACGCACCGCCGCCTCGTCCTGGTACACCTTGAGTTGGACCAGATAGTTTTCGACTTCCTGGAAGCCGTTCAACACCGTTTGACGGTATTGGGCCACCGTTTGGTCGTACACCGCTTCGGTGCGATCAACTTCTGCCGAGCGTTGGCCACCGTCGAACAATGTGGTCGCCAACTGCGGGCCCACCGACCAGAAGCGGTTTGGCAGACTGATCCAATTGGTGAACGTGGAACTGCTGTAGCCGCCATTCATGCTCAGGGTCAAGTCCGGGTAGTACGCCGCTTTTGCAACACCGATATTGGCATTGGCAGCCATCACCGAGCGCTCTGCTGCGGCAATGTCGGGCCGTCGCTCAAGCAATTGCGATGGCACTTCCAGTGGAATTTCCGGCAAAGCCGGGACCGTGGTGGTGGCGGCCAGACTGAAGTCGGCCGGGGCTTGGCCCATCAGCACCGCCATCGCGTTCTCGAACTGTGCTCGCTGCCAGATCAGGTCGATCAAATCCGCCTGGGTGGTTTTCAGTTGGGTCTGAGCCTGGGCCACCGCATCTTTTCCTGAAATACCGTGGCGGTACTGATTTTGTGTGGTGGTCAACGAACGCTGATAGGCCTCTACCGTTGCTTCAAGCAAGCGCTTCTGCTCATCGATGACCCGCAGTTGCAAGTAGTTCTGCACCAGTTCCGATTGCAAGCTCAAGCGCATGGACGCCAGGTCGGCAAGGCTTGCCTGGGCGCTGCCAGTGTCGGCTTCCAGCCCACGACGCAACTTACCCCAGATATCGGCTTCCCAACTGACGCCCAACTGCGCGTTGTAGGTGTCGCGGATGCCACTGCTGGAACTGCTCAAGCTGGAACTGCTGCTGCCGGTGCCTTGGCTGGAGCGGTTTTTACTGGTGGTCAGATCAATCGTTGGAAAAAAGCTGCCTCTTGCGCTACGGACCAAGGCTTGGGCTTGTCGATACTGCGCATCGTATTGGGCGACTGTCTGGTTAGACGTGTTGAGCTTTTCCACCAACCCGTTGAGCTGCGAATCGCCATAAAGCTCCCACCAGGCCCCCCGTGCCAACGCATCGTTTGGCGCCGCCTGACGCCATCCTTCAGCCTGCTTGAATTGTGCGGGGGTGGTCACCGTCGGCTTTTTGTAGTCCGGACCGACCGCGCAAGCGCTCAATAACAATGCGAACAAACCTGTGCCCAGCCACCGTGCAGGCTGCTGAAAAACAGTATGAATAGGCAGGCGGTGAGTCATAACGGAGTTTCCATTGCGGCATCGGTACGCACGCCACGCCATTTATTGACACGATGGCGTAGACGGTCGAGATACAGGTAAACCACCGGGGTGGTGTAGAGGGTCAAAATCTGGCTGAAAATCAAGCCGCCGATAATGGTCAAGCCCAAAGGATGACGCATTTCTGCGCCTTCAGCGTTGCTCAGCAGCAACGGTACGGCGCCCAAAATCGCTGCCAGCGTGGTCATCAGGATCGGGCGCAGCCGTTGCAGGCAAGCGCTGCGAATCGAATCCATGGGCGTCATGCCGAGCTCGCGCTCCAGTTGCAGCGCCAGGTCGATCATCAAAATGGCGTTTTTCTTCACCACCCCTATCAGCAGGAACAAGCCCAGCAGCGAGATCAGACTGAATTGGCCTCCCACCACATAAATGCTGAGCAAGGCGCCCACGCCGGCAGAAGGTAACGTTGAGAGAATCGTCAGCGGGTGAACATAGCTTTCGTAGAGAATACCCAGCACCAGATACACCACTACCAGGGCACCCAGGATCATGAACGGTTGAGTTTTTTGTGATGCCGCAAACGCATCGGCGGTACCGGCCATTTTTGCGATCACTTCAGAGGGCAAACCCACCTTGGCCACGGCACGTTCAACCGCTGCCGAGGCCTGTTCCAGGGTTGCGCCTTCCGCCAGATCGAAAGAAATGTCTTCAGAAGCAAATTGCCCATCATGGGTTACCCGATCATCCGCCAGGGTGCGTTCGTAGTGAGCAATGCTCGACAACGGAATCCGCGCACCCGCAGCGGTCACTACCTGCACCTGGTCGAGGGTGATTGGGTCTTGAGCATATTTTGGGTTGACCTCCATCACCACTTCATACTGATTGAGCGGGTCATAGATCGTCGATACCTGACGCTGACTATAGGCATTGTTCAGCACTGCCGTAACCGTGCTCATGTCGACGCCCAAGCGCTTGGCAGTATCGCGATCAACCACCACCGTGACTTGTTGAGCGCCGCGCCCTTCCCGACCGTCTATGGCCGTCAATTCCGGCACTGACTTTAGCGCGTCGAGGACTTTCGGATACCACAGACGCAGACTGGCCAGATCGCCGCTCTGCAAAATGTACTGGTATTGCGAGGTGGTCTGCTCACGGCCACCGCCAAATTGCAGGTCTTGGTCGGCCTGAAGGAATAACCTGCCCCCAGGAACCAGCGGCATGTTCTTGCGCAGACGCTCAATGACTTTATCAGCGGCCAGTTTGCGCTCGGCGATCGGCTTGAGCCGCACGATAATCGTGGCGTTACTGGTGCCACCGTTACCGCCAACAAAGCCCGCGACACTGTCCACCGCCGGGTCAGCCAATACAGCGCGCCGGAAGGTTTCCATTTTCGGCTGCATGACCCCGAAAGACAGGCCATCGTCGCCCCGGATGAAACCGATCAATTGCCCGGTGTCTTGCTGGGGCATGAAGGTTTTCGGCACCACCACATACAACGCGATGTTCACGCCGATGGTGACCAGCAAGCTCAGCATCGTCAGGCGCGGGTGGCGCAACACCCAGCCAAGGGAGCGGTCGTAGCCAGCCACCATGCGGTCATTGGCCTTGCGACTCCAGCGCTGCAAGGCGTTTTCATGGGCCGGGTCGTGGGGCTTGAGCCAGCGCGCACAGAGCATGGGCGTCAACGTCAGGGAAACCACCAGTGAAACAACGATGGAGGCTGCCAAGGTGATGGAAAATTCGCGAAACAGGCTGGCAATGATCCCGCCCATGAACAGGATCGACAGAAAAACCGCCACCAGCGACACGTTCATCGACAGCAAGGTAAAACCGACTTCTTTGGCGCCGAGGTAGGCTGCCTCCATCGGCGGCACGCCTTTGTCGATGTGCCGGGAGATATTTTCCAGCACCACAATGGCGTCGTCCACCACCAGCCCGGTGGCCAGGATCAACGCCATCAACGACAGGTTGTTCAAGGAGAAACCGTTCAGGTACATGATGGCAAACGTGCCCACCAGCGACACCGGGACCGCCAACGTAGGAATCAATGAAGCGCGGAAATTTCCGAGGAACAGGAATACCACCAGAATCACCAGCACCACGGCGATCAGCAGCGTGGTTTCGGCCTCATGCAGCGTCGCCTTGATCACCGGCGAGCGGTCCATGGCAAGGTCAAGCTTGACGCTGGCCGGAAGTACTGCTTGCAATGCCGGGAGCTGCGCCTTGATTTGCGCCACGGTCTCGATGATGTTGGCGCCCGCCTGACGGTTGATGACCAGCAGTACGGCCTGCTTGTCATTGAAGAAGCCGCTGTTGTAACGGTCTTCCACTGCGTCAGTGACTTTCGCCACATGGCTCAGGCGCAATGCCGCGCCATTCTGATAACGAATGATCAGTGGCGCATAATCCTTGGCTTTTTCTAACTGATCATTGGCCTGAATCTGCCAATGATGATCGGCGTCTTCCAGCGATCCTTTGGGTTTGCGCACGTTGGCGGCGACGATGGCGGTCCGCACGTCATCCAGCGACACGCCGTACTGGCTCAGCAACTGCGGCTCCAGCTCGACCCGTACCGCGGGCAGCGAACTGCCACCAATCTGCACCTCTCCCACGCCGTTCACTTGCGACAGGCTTTGGGAAAGGATCGTCGAGGCCAGATCGTAAAGCTGGCCCTTTTCCAACACGTCTGACGTCAGCGACAGCACCATGATGGGTGCCTGGGAAGGGTTGACCTTTTTATAGGTCGGCATACTACGCATGCCACTGGGCAACAGGTTGCGCGCGGCGTTAATCGCGGCCTGCACTTCCCGCGCTGCGCCGTTAATGTCGCGGTTCAGGTCGAACTGCAAAATCACCCGGGTCGAACCCAGGCTTGATCGACTGCTCATGGTGTTGATGCCAGCAATGGTGCCCAGCGAGCGTTCCAGCGGTGTGGCCACGGTCGCCGCCATGACTTCAGGACTGGCGCCTGGCAGGCTGGCCGACACCACGATCACCGGAAAGTCCATGTTTGGCAGCGGCGAGACTGGCAGCAGATTGAAAGCGACACCGCCCAGCAGCATGATTGCCAGACTCAACAGCATGGTCGCCACCGGTCGACGGATGAATGGCCCGGACAGGTTCATACCTGGGCCTGTTCCACATCGGTTGCGCTATCTGGTTTACGGCTCCAACGCCGGCCTAACCGGTCGAAGTACAAGTAGATGACCGGCGTGGTGAACAATGTCAGCACCTGACTCAGCATCAACCCGCCGACCATCACCAGACCCAACGGTTGACGCAGTTCCGCGCCGGAACCGGTTGCCAACATTAACGGCACCGCACCGAACAACGCGGCCAGGGTGGTCATCAGAATGGGCCGGAAACGCAACAGCGCCGCCTCGTAGATCGCAGTTTCAGGGTCTATGCCGCGGTTGCGTTCGGCGTCCAGGGCGAAGTCGATCATCATGATCGCGTTTTTCTTGACGATACCGATCAACAGGATGATACCGATGATGGCGATCATCCCCAGATCGTTACCGCTGATGAGCAACGCCAGCAGCGCACCCACCGCCGCTGACGGTAACGTCGAAAGAATGGTAATGGGGTGGATGTAGCTTTCGTACAGCACGCCCAGCACGATGTACATCGTCACCACTGCGGCCAGGATCAACAGCAAAGTGCTCGACAGCGAGGCCTCGAACGCCTGCGCTGCGCCCTGGAACTCAGTTTGCACGCCAATCGGCATGCCGATGTCCATCTGTACCTGATGAATCACTTCCACCGCTTTGCCCAACGCAACGCCCGGCGCCAGGTTGAATGACATCATGACGGCCGGAAACTGGTCGATATGCGCAATGGCCAATTGGCCCTGGCGCTGTTCCAGGCGTGCCAGGCTCGACAGCTTGACTTGAGTGCCTGCGGTGGTTTTGACGTGAATCTGCTCCAGCGCCTGGGGGCCAATGTCATTACTCGACGCCGCCTGCAACACCACACGGTACTGGCTGGCTTGAGTATAGATAGTGGAAATCTGCCGTTGACCAAAGGCGTCGTACAGCGCATCGGTAATGTTTGCCACCGTAACACCGACACGACTGGCGGCATCGCGATCGATCACGAGATAGACCTGCAAACCTTTGTCTTGCAGATCACTGGCGACATCGGTCAGCTCTGGACGTTGGCCCAGGGCGTCTACCAACTTGCCACTCCACAGCGACAACAGTGCAGCATCGGGGGAGGACATACTGAATTGGTACTGCGTGCGACTGACCCGGTCCTCGACCGTCAAGTCCTGCACCGGTTGCAGGAACAGTCGGATGTCCGACAGTGTTGCAAGCTGCGGCTGCAGGCGCTGGATGATTTGCATCGCGGTCACACTGCGTTGGTTGCGCGGCTTCAAATTGATCAGCATGCGACCGCTGTTAAGCGTGGCGTTGTCGCCATCAACGCCGATGTAGGACGAAAGGCTTTCTACCGAAGGATCTTGCAGAATAATTTTTGCCAATGACTGCTGACGCTCGCTCATCGCTGCAAACGACACCGATTGTGGAGCCTCGGAGATACCTTGAATGACCCCGGTGTCCTGCACGGGAAAGAAACCCTTGGGCACGATCATGTACAGATACACGGTCAGGGCCAAGGTGGCGATGGCCACCAACAGGGTCAACGGTTGGTGTTTCAATACCCAGCGCAACTTGCGCCCGTAGGCGGCAATCAGCCAATCGATCCAGGCGCCGCTGGTGCGATAAAAACGGCTCTGCTCCTCAGGTTTCGGCTCACGCTTGAGCAGTCGCGCGCACATCATCGGCGTCAGCGTCAGCGAAACAAACAGCGAAATAAGAATCGCCACAGCCAAGGTAATGGCGAACTCACGGAACAGCCGGCCCACCACATCGGCCATGAACAGCAACGGAATCAGCACCGCAATCAGCGAGATGGTCAGCGAAACCAGGGTAAAACCAATTTGTCGCGCACCTTTGAGGGCGGCTTGAAACGGCGTGTCGCCCTCTTCGATGTGCCGGGAAATGTTCTCCAGCATAACGATGGCGTCATCGACCACAAATCCGGTGGCGATGGTCATGGCCATCAGTGTCAGGTTGTTGACCGAGAAGCCGGCGAGGTACATCACGCCGAAGGTACCGACCAGTGACAGCGGCACGGCAATCGACGGAATAATCGTGGCGCTGACCCTTCGCAGGAACAGAAACGTTACCAACACCACCAGAATGATGGAAATCAGCAGTTCATGCTGCACGTCACTGACCGAAGCACGAATGGTTTGCGTGCGGTCGGTCAGTACGGCGACGTCCAGCCCGGCGGGTAAATTATCGGTGATGCTCGGCAGCAACGCCTTGATCCGGTCAACCACCTGGATCACGTTTGCGCCAGGCTGACGCTGGATATTAAGCAGCACCGCCTGATTTTCGTTGGCCCAGGCCGCCAGACGATCGTTCTCCGCGCCGTCGACGATCTCGGCCACGTCTTTGAGACGCAAAGGAGCGCCGTTTGCGTAGGCAACAATCAGGTCGGCGTATTCCTGCGCGGACTGCAACTGATCATTGGTATCCAGGGTTGACACGCGGGTCGGCCCGTCGAAACTGCCGGTGGGCTGGTTGACGTTGGACGCTGCGATCAAGGTGCGCACGTCGGCCAGGTTCAACCCGTTGGCCGCCAGCGCCTCGGGGTTGACCTTGATCCGCACCGCCTGGCGTTGGCCACCGGCAATGCTGACCAGGCCTACACCGCTGATCTGCGATATTTTCTGCGCCATGCGCGTGTCCACCAGATCGTGGAGTTTGGGCAGCAACATGGTTTTGGAAGTGATCGCCAAGGTCAATACCGGGGTATCGGCCGGATTGACCTTGTTGTAAACGGGTGGCGCAGGCAGATCCGTCGGCAGCAGGTTGGTCGCGCCATTGATTGCCGCTTGTACTTCCTGTTCGGCAACGTCCATGTTCAGGTCGAGGCTGAAGCGCAGGGTAATGACTGACGCGCCGCCGGAGCTGGTCGAGGCCATTTGCGTCAGCCCAGGCATCTGCCCAAACTGCCGCTCCAGCGGTGCAGTGACCGCACTGGTCATGACTTCAGGGCTGGCGCCGGGGTACAGCGTCAATACCCGAATAGTCGGGTAATCCACTTGCGGCAGGGCCGAAACCGGTAACAAGGTATATGCAATCAAGCCGGCCAGAACGATCGCAAGCATACTCAGCGTGGTCGCTACCGGGCGCAGGATGAACAGCCGGGAGATGTTCATACGCCGCCTTTTTCCGCCTTTCCAGCCTTGGCGGATTCGGTGGAATCCTTGGTTGGCTTACCGTGTAAATCCTGTGACGGCGTTACTGGCACCTCTTTGCTGTCGTTCACCACTTCTACTTCGCTACCCTCTTTCAGGCGGTCGGTGCCTTCCAGCACCACGCGTTCGCCTTCAGCCAACCCGCTGGTGATCACGGTAGAGGACTCGTCACTCGCCCCGGCTACCAATTGACGAATCTTGACCTTTTTGTCGCCGTCCATTACGTAGACGAACGTGCCATTGGTGCCAAACTGGACCGCAGCTGAAGGCACCAATACCGCATGCTTAAGGGTATCGGCACGCAAACGTACGTTAACGAACTGGTTCGGAAACAGCACTTCGTCCTGATTTTCAAAGCGTGCCTTGAATTTTAGCGTGCCGGTGGTGACGTCAATCTGGTTGTCCAGACTGGCTAGCACACCCGTGGCCTGGAGCTTGATGTCGCCACGGTCCCAGGCTTCTACCGGCAGCTTATCGCCGCTGTGATAACGAGCAATAACCGCCGACAGGTCTTTTTCCGGCAAGGTAAAGACCACGGTAATCGGCTTGGTCTGGGTGATGACCAACAGCGCGGTGGTGTCGTTGGCGGCGACGAGGTTGCCGACATCCAGTTGTTTCAACCCTACCCGGCCGGTAATTGGTGCGCGGATCTTGGTGAATTCGAGATTGAGCTTGGCATCGCTAACGGACGCCTGATTGGTCTTGATGGTGCCCACGTATTGGTTGACCAGCGAAGCCGCTGTGTCGAGGGTCTGCTTGGCGATGCTGTCTTCTGCATACAAGCCGCGATAACGTTCGAGGTCGACCTGAGCATTTTTCAACAATGCCTGATTGGTCAGCAGCGTGCCCTGCGCCTGATCCAAAATGACCTGATAGCTGCGTGGATCAATTTCCGCGAGCAAGTCGCCGGCCTTGACCATCTGCCCTTCCTGGAAGTTGAGCTTGACCAACTCTCCCGCCACTCGGCTGCGCACGTTGATGGTGTTCATCGCCGTCACGGTGCCCAAGGCTTTATACAGAATCGGGAAATCACCTACGGTGGCAGCGCCCACACGTACAGGGATCGGCCCGGTGGCGCCGCCAAACCCCGGCCTTGGCGCAGTGCCCTTGGCTGCTGAGCCGCCACCTTTATGGCGACCGGCTGTGGCGGTGCCTGAATCGGCGGTGCCGGTGCGCAATCCACCAGCAGGCCAGAATTTCCAACACAGGCCAATAATGACCAACAGCACTAACAGGCTAATCAGCCAGCGACGGGAACTACGGGGGCCAGACGATTGCATGAATAATCAACCATTGTGCGCGGGGGCTTCATTGAGAGGCTGAACAATAAGCACTGTGAGTAGAGAAGCAAAGGGCCTTTACCGGCTATTTACTTAGCGCTTACTTTCGATAAGGCCCTGAAGCACAAATAAAAACGGCCCGGACAAGTCCAGACCGTTAGTGTTTTACACGATGTTACTTTAGAACAGCCAAGGCGGCATCGTAGTCGGGTTCTTGACCGATTTCCGGCACCAGCTCGCTGTGCAGGACTACGTCGTTTTCGTCGAGGACAACCACTGCACGGGCAGTAAGGCCAGCCAAAGGGCCTTCAACGATGGCAACGCCGTAATTTTCAATGAAGTCACGGCCACGCATGGTCGACAGATTCTGAACGTTTTCAAGACCTTCAGCGCCGCAAAAACGGGCTTGGGCGAAAGGCAAATCAGCAGAAATACACAGCACGACCGCGTTGGTCAGGTCGTTGGCCTGGGCATTGAATTTGCGCACGGACGTGGCACAGGTCGGGGTGTCGATGCTTGGGAAAATATTCAGCACTTTGCGCTTGCCGGCAAAGGTAGCCAAGGTCACGTCAGCCAGATTACCGGCCACCAGAGAAAACGCAGGGGCTGCGCTTCCAACGGCTGGCAATATGCCTTTAACTTGAATAGGGTTGCCTCTATGCGTCACTTGAGCCATGAACTGAGTCCTTTTTTGAAGGGTTTTGGAAGAGCCGGAAGTTAAACACGAAAGTGCTTACTGACCTATGGGCCTCATCATTTTTTGTCTGACAAATTATGCCTGGCACAAAGTTCCACCAGCCAGTCAATAAACACGCGTACCCGCCGTGACATTTGTCGATGGGGTGGGTACAGCGCCATCAGCGTCATGGCGGGCGGTTTGAACTCAGGTAGCACTTCTAACAATTTACCGCTGCGCAGTTGCTCGACAATCTGATAATACGGGGTTTGCATCAAGCCGTACCCCGCCTCGCAAGCGGCGAGATAACCGTCCGCGCTGTTGATTGACAGCGCCCTCGGCAGGCTCACCTCATGGACCTCCGCCCCCCGCTGAAATTCCAGTCCGTAACGCTTGCCGGAGCTGGCAGAAAAGTATTCGATCACTTGATGACCTTGTAGTTCATCCAGGGTTTTCGGCATGCCTCTGCGCTGTAAATACGCTCGGCTGCCACAGGTGACTTGGGGGATCTGCGCCAGCAACCGGGCCACCAGGGAGTCATCCAGCGAAGGGCCGATCCGCACCACGCAATCCACACCTTCGCGAATGAGTTTGATCGGGCGATCGCTCATGCCGACTTCCAGCTCAAGTTGCGGATAACGCGCACTGAATTCCGGCAGGGCCGGGATGAGGATAAAACGTCCAAACCCCACGGGAATATCAATCCGTAGCGTGCCTTTGGGCTCGACCCGGTTGGCGGAAAACACCGCCTCAGTGTCTTCAAGGTCGGCCAACAAACTGACACAACGCAGGTAATAAGCACGTCCGTCCAGTGTAGGACTGACCTGACGCGTTGTGCGCTGCAGCAATTGCACGCCCAGATGCGCTTCCAGTTGCTTAACCAGAATCGTGGCTGAAGCCCGAGGCAGGTGCAGGCTGTCGGCTGCTTTGGCAAACCCTCCCAGCTCGACAATACGAGTGAATACGCGCATCGCGTTAAATCGGTCCATGGATGCCTGCTAGTGAGTCAACAGTGACTATTTAGATTTTCTAAACAGTAAAAGCGTTTTTAGCCTGTTTATCCCTGTTCTGTCGAGCGTGACAATGGGCGCCTCTTTTCAATCAGACGGAGCTCTTCATGCAAACTCGTCAACTCGGAACAAACGGCCCCCACGTTTCCGCCCTCGGCCTTGGCTGCATGGGCATGACCGACTTCTATACCACCGGCACAGACACAAAAGAAGCTGTGGCTACCCTGCACCGCGCGCTGGAACTGGGAGTCAATTTGCTGGACACCGCTGACATGTACGGTCCGTTCACCAACGAAGAGCTGATCGGCAAAGCGATTCGCGGTAAACGTGATCAAGTCTTTCTCGCCAGTAAGTTTGGTTTTGTTCGCGACCTGAACGACCCCACCGCTCGCGGCGTGAACGGCAGCCCTGAATACATCCGCAGTGCCATCGATGCGACCCTTAGACGCCTAAACGTCGAAAGCCTGGATTTGTATTACCAACACCGGATCGACCCACAAATCTCCGTGGAAGAGTCCGTTGGTGCCATGGCTGAGTTGGTCAAAGCGGGCAAGGTACGCTTCCTCGGTTTGAGCGAGGCCTCTGCCAGCACGTTGGAGCGGGCGCATAAGGTTCATCCGATCAGCGCGTTGCAGACCGAGTACTCGCTGTGGAGCCGCGACCCCGAAGAAAATGGCAGCCTTGAAGCGTGCCGCCGTCTGGGCATCGCGTTTGTACCCTACAGCCCCCTGGGCCGTGGTTTTCTGACGGGCACGCTAAAAAGCCCTGACGATTTTGCCGCTGATGATTATCGTCGCTCCAGCCCGCGCTTTCAGGGGGAAAACTTCACGAAAAATCTGCTGTTGGTGAAGAAGGTTCAGCAACTGGCAGCGGATAAAGGCGTGACTGCGGGCCAACTCGCCTTGGCATGGGTGTTGGCGCAAGGTAACGACATCGTGCCTATTCCGGGCACAAAACAGCGCAAGTATCTGGAAGAAAACGTCGCGTCTCTGGAGATCAAACTGAGTCAAAGTGAGTTGCAAGCGCTTAAAGATTTGTTTCCGGTCGAGGCGATTGCTGGCAAGCGGTATACCGACGCTTCGTTGAAGTTGGTGAATCAGTAATTCCTGAAGTTTACAGGCCCTTTGTAGGAGCCAACGTGTTGGCGAGGCAGTCAAAGCGGTTCATCTAAACGGCTGCGGTGCTGCTGATGTCGCCAACACGTTGGCTCTTATCAAACAACGCATAACTTGTTGACTTAAAAATAATCTGTAGGTTTTGTGTTTGCTGCGCGACAGCGCGGCGTCGGCGACGTGGCGGAACCTCCTATAGAATTCAGGCCTCAAAAATCCCGCTTGTAGAAAATATCCAGCGAGCTGGCGACGCCGCTCGCCGCTTCCAGGTACACCTTTTTGCTTAAGGTATAACGCAGCGCGATGGAATTGGCCGGGTCGAATACGCCGATGCCGTAACGCAGACTCAGTTTTTCGGTGATTTTGCCACTGGCGACCACGCTGGTGGTCGAGCCGCTGCCTGCGGTGTCGAGTTCGAAATCCTTGATACCGAGGTTTTTCGCCAACGTGCCAGTCGCCGACGAACTTCCGGCCAACCCCAACGCCAGCGCGGCTTGCGCCATGACGTTACTGTCTTCGCCGGTGGTGGTCAGCGGACGACCCAACACCAAATAGGAAAGCGCCTCTTCCTGACTCATGGCCGGCTCGGAGAACACCACCGTGGTGGGCTGTTCGGCGCTGCCGGTGAGACGAATACCGGCAGTCACATCATCGACCTGGCGAACCGCTTCGATGTCCAGATACGGCTGATCGATAGGCCCGGCAAATAACAGCCGCGCTTTACGAATCGTCAACCGCTGGCCGTACGCCCGATAACGGCCGTCGTTGAGATTCAACTCGCCGCGCGTGTCGAGGTTATCGCCGATGTGTACGTGCCCTGCCAGATTAGCCGTGAGCCCGAAACCGGTAAAACTGAGGGTGTCTTTTCCGACTTCCACATCGATGTCCATGGCCATCGCCAGTGACGGCGGTTTGTTTGTGTTCGGATCGTTGGCTTGCTGGCCGATGATGACCGTGTCTCCCGACAACTTGACCGTCGACGGTGGCAATTCACGGACGGTGATTGCCCCCTTGGGAACCAGCACTTTGCCAGAGATTGCCAGCTTGTCGCCCTTCATTGATATCTTCAGGTCGGGTGCCACATCAAGTTCGGCATACGGCTCCACCGTCACCGGCAGGTGAGTGCCTTTGAGATTGACGTCCACGGCCAGCGCGTCAGCCCAGGCCACTTGGCCATTGAGCGTACCGCGTCCGGTCTCGCCGCTGCTCCAATTGCCGTCCAGTCTTACGCCTTCCCCAGCAATAAGCGCCTGGAGTTTAAGGTCATGCACGTTCAGCGGCAGTTCCGGCCCGGACGCTTCACCGTCACTAAGGGTGATATTGCCATTGACCTGCGGCGCCAAGAGCCCGCCAGACAGGTGTCCAGCGCCATTGAGGCGGCCTGTCAGTTTTTCGACCATAGGTATGAACGGTCTGGCGATGGAGATATCCAGCCCACTGAGATTAAAATCTCCCGCCAGCGGTTTGTTTTTCGCCAACGGATCGAGTTGCGCCGTCACCCACAAAGTACCCAGTTTGCCGCCCCGAAAGTCGAGCCTTGAGTCAATGCGCTTGGGCGTTAAGGTGCTGGTGAGCTTGAGGCTTTCATAAGGAAAATCCAGCCATTGATTTTTCTCCAGAAGACGCAACGTACCGCCGCTGGCGTCTACCAGAATTTGTCCATTGGGGCCTGATGCAGGCAGATCGAGTTGCACGTCGGCATTCAACGAACCTTTCCAGGCAAAGTCCTTGGGTAACCATTGCGCCAAGCTTTCAATGGGAAACTGCTTAAGGTGGTAACGCAGACGCGGCTCTGGCATTAGCCGTTGATCTTCGCCGCATAAACTCGACTGCCCGGAGATCCAGCAATGTGCCCCGAAATTGATTTTCCCGTCCGCCAGACGCTCCAGTTTGGCTGGTTGTTGCAAGCGCCAATCCTGACCGCCTGTCTGCACATCGCCACTGACCAAACGACCCCGCCAGTTACCTTTGTCCAGGCCGCCATCCGCTCCCAGCGCCAATTTCAGTAAAGGGCCTTGCAGGTCCAATTTCATTTGCTGGCGCTTGATGTCACCCAGACCGGTGACCAATAACGTACCCAACTGCGTGTCGCCCAACTGTATTCCCGCAACCTTGAGATCCAGATTTGCACGTTGGGCATTATCGAGTTTGGCGGCCAGGGTCAGGGTTTTCAGCTGGTTTTTGGCCATGGCCAACTGGCCCCCCTGCAATGCCAATTGACCTTGGGGCGCTTGCACGCTGCCCGCAACGTCCAGCCGACCTTTGAGCTGACCTTGCAATTGGGGCCAGAGTTGGCCCAGGCGCGGCAGATTGATGTCCAGTTGGCCCAGCAGCTTTTGTTGCAAGCTGCCGCTGCCTTGAATGCGGTTATCGCCGAGGC
This sequence comes from Pseudomonas sp., assembly GCF_028293835.1. GTDB lineage: Bacteria > Pseudomonadota > Gammaproteobacteria > Pseudomonadales > Pseudomonadaceae > Aquipseudomonas. The sequence continues at coordinate 30,030 of NZ_JAQGNX010000170.1, read as the reverse complement.
GAATATCCAGCGTGCTGACGGTCCACTTGTCGCCTGCGCCGTCCGCTTTAGCTGCAAGCGTCGCCGGCTGGCCGCGCAACCGGCCTTTCACGTCAAGATCGGCGTTAAGGGTCAATTTCTGATTCTTGAATTCGCCCTTGCTGCGCAACGGTCCGGCAAGGTTGCCCGGCAACTCAGCCAACCAATACGCAGGGTTGACCGAGTTCAAGTCCAGCGCGGTATCCCAACCGATGCCATCGGCGAATTGCAGATTCAAATGCCCGCTGGCCTTCCCCTGCCCTGCGGCCAATTCAAGCTGCGGCAAGAACACTTGCTTGAGATCACCACTAAATGGGCTGCTCAAGGTGAATGCACCCGCAGGACCGCCGAGCGCTGCATTGAAGTTTCCCAGGTATTTGCCGTCGCTGTAGGAGACTTCACCTTGGAATGTACGCAATGACACTTGCGGCTCATCGATAACCGGGTACAGGCGATGCCACGGAAAATCGCGCCAATCAATTTTCGCGTCGGCACTAAAACCTTGGCGCCAGTCCAGCTTGCCGCTGAGTTTCAGCGATTGTTCGGCACTGGCTGTCAGGTTAAGGGCGGTAACATCTGCACCTTGAGCATCGACACGGCCCTGCAATGCCAGTGCAACCGGCCCTTTTTCCCCAGGCAGGCTAGCATTGCCAGTGACCTGATAACCGCTTTGCAGATCACCTTGGGCCACCATTACAAGCTGATTAAGTTGCAGCGTGTCGGGTAAGTCAGCAGAAGCCTTGAAACTGTCAGCGGTGATCCTTACCTGTGCGGGCAGGTTTTCCACCAAGGGTTGCAGTTGCCCGGTCAGTTGGCCTTGAAGGTAGCCCGTACTGTCAGCCTTGAGCTGTAGGGTTTTCAACAGTTCGCCTTGAATGTCCAGGGCCAGCGCCCACGGCACGTTACCCGGCCCGGGCAGTTGCAGTTGGCCTTGAGCGGTAACCGGCCAATCGCCGTTCGGCTGTAGCAAACCCGACAAATCCAGAACTAAATCACCGCTCTGCAGATGCGCGGCGTTGATCTGCAAGCCATCGGCGGTCCATTCAGTTGCCAATCGCAGGTCTTTTAATTGTTCGCTGCCGTTGAGTATCACGCTGTCGATGCGCACATCCGCTAAGCGAATCGCCAGTGGCAGCTTCAGATTCGGCAACGTCAGAGGCTCACTGCTCGTATCAGTGGGCTGAGGCGCAATCTGCACGCTGACGCGCCGGGCGTGAAGTTGATCGATACACAGGGTCATCTTCATCAGGCACGACGGCGACCACACAAACAGCGGAGCATCGATTTCAACCTGCTTATCACCCTGAACCCAACGCAGTTGATCCGCCTGCCACTCCCCGGCCAACCGCCCGCTGAAGTTATCGACCTGTAAGCCTGGCACTAACCCCAGCGCCCAGCGACTGCCTGCCTGAGTACTGAGTACGGTGTACAACCCAAGCGCCAACATTGCCAGCAGCGCCACAATGGCTATCAGGCTGATGCCGGTAATTTTGCTTGCCCGCCTCACAGCTCAGGCCCCATGGAAAAGTGCAGACGAATCCCGCCGTCATCATCCAGCGCGTGGGCGACATCAAGACGTATCGGCCCTACCGGCGACACCCAGCGAATGCCAATCCCCACGCCGGTTTTCAAACTGGGCAGTTGTAAAGAATTAAACGCGTTGCCCTGATCGACAAAGGTTGCGATTCGCCACTTCTCAGCGATGGAGTACTGGTATTCAACGCTACCCGCCACCATGTACCGACCGCCTACCCGATCGCCGTCGGAGTTGGTTGGCGAGAGGGTTTGATAGTCGTAACCGCGCACGCTTTGATCGCCGCCAGCAAAAAAGCGTAGCGAAGGCGGAATGGATTTATAGCCATTGGTGGCGCTGCCGCCCACTTGAATGCGGCCTAACAGACGATGATTCTGGAACACAGTGGTCAAACCTTTCAGCAGAACGTTGCCATGCAGCAAATTGGTGTCCGAGCCCAAACCTTCCTTGGCCACTTCAGCATCGAACTGTAAGCGATAGCCATTTTGCGGGTCGATTCGATTGTCGCTGCGTAGAAATGAGTAACTGACCCCTGGCATCAACAGCGTACTGAGCCCGGCGTCATCACCGAGACGATAGTCTTCGCGCTGCCACTTCAATGACAGCACCCGCTCCCAGCCGCTGGGCAATTTGCTGTGCCATTCAGGCCCGATGGTCAGCAGCTTGCTCACACTGTCGCTATCAGCGATTTCTTCGTATTGATACCCGCCAGCGAAACGTAGTTTGTCAGTCAAGGGCGGGTCCAGCGGAATGTCGTACCACAGACCAATGTTTTGCTTGGGCGCTGACAGCTCCATGTCGGCGCCATAACTGTCGCCCTGGGCGTTCACCCAATGCCGAGTCCAGTTGGCTTTGCCGCGTACCCCCACATCGGTGGAAAAACCAATCCCCAGGCCCACCGTGCGGGGTTTGCGTGTCTCCAGTTGCACCGATACCGGAATCACCTGGGCAACCGCAGCCGTGGGCGCAGCATCGACGCGTACGCCTTCGAAATAACCGCTTGATTGCAGATTTTGATTCAGCTCGGCGATCAGCTCGGAGTCATAAGGCGTGCCCGCTTTAAAGGGCACCATGCGTTGCATCAGGTCGTCATCGAACGGCGCGTCGCCGGTGAAACTGACCTTGCCAAACACGTAGCGCGGACCGCTGTCGTAGACCAATTCTATGTCGGCAACCCCTGCCTTTGGATCAATGGCCAAGCGCTGCCGGGTAAAATGTCCATCGAAGAATCCGTAGCGCGAGGCCTGATTCTGGATCAGACGCTTAGCGTCTTCGTAATGACCGTGATTCAGTACGGCGCCGGTCTTCAGGGCCTCGCTGGCGGGTACGCGGAACTCCTTGAGCGTCGATGCCGGCCCCTCTACTTTTACCGTGACATTGCGCAAATGCACGGGTTCGCCGGGCTCGATGTCCATAACCAGACGCAGGTCTTTACCCTTTTCATGCTGCACATCGCTGTTAATACGTGCCTGGTAATAGCCCAACGCTTGCGCGGCTTTCAGCGCCTGTTCTTCGGCACCTACGCTAAAACGACGCAGCGTTTGTTCATCGCGCTCGCCGAGACTACCCACATATCCTTCGACGTTGGCTTTGAGTTCTGCATTGGCGGGCCTGATCCTGACATCCAGTTGAGTGTCGGCGAATGCCGAAAAACTGCTGAGCTGGACGGTAAACAACAGGATAAAACCGCGGGTAGATTTTTTGTGAAACTTCATAGACGCGGATGCTAACACGAGCTGCAGATGCCACTAGAACGCGCCAACACTCCCTTAGTTTCAACCTGTTACGCCTGGGCGTTGAGCAAAACCTGTGGATTAGGGTGGAAAAACACATGCTCTCGGATCGGTCCTACAGCGACCTCTCCAATTTCTTCATAACCTTGTCGCTTATAGAACTCCAGATAGCGTGGATTTCCGGTATCGAGAACGATCCCTTCCGACTTTTCGTCCACTGCGCACCATTGATGCAGCGCCTCAAGCAACTGTTCGCCGAAGTGTTGGCCCTGGAATTGCGGGTGAATGCCCAACAGCGGTAACAGGTGAACAGCGTCCGAGGGCAAGCACGCCAGAACGGCTTGGTGGTACGCCAGGTAACGCTGGGTACAGCGAAATCCAGTACTGAGAACCATGCGTAAGCGCCAGGCCCAGCTTTCAGTGATACCCAAACGCCGTTGCGGCGGCGCAATCAATGCAATACCGATCATCCGATCGTCGATAAACAACCCCAATGCCGGCAATTCCTGAAAAAAGTGTTGTTTGATCAACTCTCGCACAGTCGCCCTCACCCGATGTTCATAGCCTGGCCGCTCTGATTCGAACAAATAGCCATAACTCGGCTCATGGCGATACGCGTGATAAAGCAGCGAACGCGCTTCGCGGGAATAACCGCTGTCCAGCAAGCGGACTTCGGCCACAGCAGTGGATGTGTCAGGCATTCGGAAGACCCCGTAAATACAGCGCTGCTCGACCGATAGCGGTCCAGGTGCGAAAGCTTCGAGTGAGCAACAAGGCGCACAGTTCCGTGTACGCTTATCGGACCCTAGCAGTCGATTGTTCAAACCGCCACGCTGGCCGAGAGTCGACAGGTCAGCTAGCATCGCCTTTTGTTCTGCCAGGATTGCCGCCCATGAAAATCGTTTCATTCAATATCAACGGCCTGCGCGCCAGACCTCATCAGTTGGCGGCGCTGATTGAAAAGCATCAGCCAGACGTCATCGGTCTGCAAGAAACTAAAGTATCGGACGAGCAATTCCCCTACGCCGAGATCGAGGCCTTGGGCTATCACGTGCATTTCCATGGCCAGAAAGGCCATTACGGTGTTGCGCTGCTGTCTCGCCAGGCGCCGTTGACCCTGCACAAGGGCTTTCATACCGATGATGAAGAGTCCCAAAAACGCTTCATCTGGGGTACGTTTGCAGATCGCAACGGCGATCCCGTGACCATCATGAACGGCTATTTTCCACAAGGCGAAAGCCGCGATCACCCCACCAAATTCCCGGCCAAAGCGCGCTTCTACAACGATTTGCAATCGTTATTGGAAAGCCAATTCCAGAACCATCAGCCGGTTGTGGTCATGGGCGATATCAATATTTCACCGGAAGACAGCGACATTGGCATTGGCGCGGACAATGCCAAGCGCTGGCTGAAAACCGGAAAATGCAGCTTCCTGCCCGAAGAGCGGGAATGGTTGGCGCGCCTTAAAAGCTGGGGACTGGTCGACAGCTTCCGTCACCTGAACCCGGATGTGATCGACCGTTTCAGTTGGTTCGATTACCGCAGCCGTGGTTTTGAAGACGAGCCAAAACGCGGGCTGCGTATTGATTTGATCATGACCTCTCACGGACTGCAGCCGCGGATCAAGGATGTGGGTGTGGATTACGACTTGCGCGCCATGGAAAAGCCGTCAGATCACGCACCCATTTGGCTGGAACTGAATTAAGCCGTAGAGCTTTTCAAGGCTGTGAGTCGCCTTGTCATATTTCAGCAACCATCCTGACTTAATCTCCCGGCACTTTCCGTCTATATAAGGTGCCGCGCATGCTGTGCGCTCTGTTCACCAATCAAACGCGTAATCATTTCTCAGGCCTGGTGTTTGGCCTGCTATGCACCGCCCTGCCCGGCCTGGCTTTGGCGGGTACCTCTTTAACATTGCCTGACGATGGCGTACCGGCTTTGCGCATTCATGGCTCGAACACCATCGGGGAAACCCTGGGCCCCGCACTGGTTGAAGGTTTTTTGCAGAGTATGGGGATCAGGGACGTACGCATTGAACCCGGCGCTCATGAGAACGAGCAAAGGGTCATTGGGCAAACGGCTGACGGCCACCGAGTACTGATTGAAGTAGCGGCCCACGGTTCCGGTACCGGCTTCAGCGCCTTGAAAGCCGGAACCGCTGATCTGGCTGCCTCTTCTCGACGCATCAAAGACAGCGAGCTGACAGACCTTGCTGCCTTTGGAGACCTGAAAAGCCCCAGCGCCGAGCAAATTATTGCGATTGATGGCGTAGCGGTCATCTTGCACCCCGGCAACCCCCTGCATCAGTTGAACATCGAGCAGCTGGCGCGTATTTTTTCCGGTGAAATTCGCAACTGGGCACAGCTGGGAGGCACGGGCGGCGCGATCCATCTGTACGCCCGCGATGACCAATCCGGCACCTTCGATACGTTCAACGAACTGGTGCTGGTCAGGAACGGCAAAACACTGGCCAATAGCGCCAAACGCTTCGAGTCCAGCGAGCAATTGTCTGATGCGGTCAGTCAGGACTGGGGAGGCATCGGTTTCATCGGGCTGCCTTATGTCCGCAAAGCCCAAGCTGTGGCAGTTGTCGACGGCAGTTCGAAACCGATGTTGCCCACCGTCAGCCTGATAGCAACCGAAGATTACCCACTGTCGCGACGCTTGTACTTTTACCTGCCGCCCCTGAGCCGTCAACCTTGGGCGGAGGCACTGGTGCGCTTTGCGCAAAGTGCCAAAGGACAGGCAATCGTCGCCGACAGTGGGTTCATTTCCCAGACCGTGCAGGCAGTCAAGGTGCAGACTTCCGCCGAAATGCCGGCCGATTACCTGGCCATCGTCAAACAAGCGCAACGTTTGTCGGTCAATTTTCGCTTCGCCCAAGGCAGCGCCGTTCTGGACAACAAGGCGCAGCGCGATTTGAGGCGAGTGCTGGCGTACCTGAAAAGCCACGACAAGCTAAACAGAGACGTCACGTTGGTGGGTTTCGGTGATGCCAAGAGCGACCCCGCCCGGGCCGCATTGCTGTCAAAGCTGCGGGCCATGGCTGTGCGTCGTGAGCTGGTTAAAAGCGGGGTCAGCTTCCGCGATATTCGCGGTTTCGGCGATGAAATGCCCGTAGCGACAAACGACGTAGACGAAGGCCGGATCAAAAACCGGCGGGTAGAGGTTTGGGTGTATTGATAACGGCGCCCCTGGTGCCAACTGGTTGGCGAAGGTACTAGCGACATGGCGTGTCTGAAATTCCGCGCCGCCTGCTTCGCCAACCTATTGGCTCCAACAGATTTTTGTAGCACCCGAGTCTGACTTACCCCCGTCTTTCGCTGCGCAACATTTCTGTTGGCACGTATTTACCGATCTCGAATTTGCCAATCGCCGCACGGTGTACTTCGTCCGGGCCGTCGGCCAGGCGCAGGGTGCGCTGCATGGCATACATGTAGGCCAACGGGAAATCATTGGAAACCCCGGCGCCGCCGTGCATTTGGATCGCCCGGTCGATGACCCGTAACGCTACGTTGGGTGCGACCACTTTGATTTGGGCAATTTCGCTTTTCGCGACTTTATTGCCCGCAGTGTCCATCATGAACGCGGCCTTAAGGGTCAGCAGGCGTGCCATGTCGATCTCCATCCGCGAGTCGGCAATGATATCGATGTTGCCACCCAGTCGCGCCAGCGGTTTGCCGAACGCGGTTCGGCTGATGGCGCGTCTGCACATCAATTCCAGTGCACGCTCTGCCATGCCGATGGAACGCATGCAATGGTGAATACGGCCAGGCCCGAGGCGACCTTGGGCGATCTCGAAACCACGGCCTTCACCCAACAGCACGTTTTCGTAGGGCACTCGAACGTTTTCAAACAGCACTTCGGCATGGCCGTGGGGCGCATCGTCATAACCGAACACCGGCAATGAACGGACGATGGTCACGCCCGGCGTGTCGGTGGGAACCAGAATCATCGAATGTTGCTGATGACGCGGACCGTCCGGGTTGCTCAGGCCCATGAACACCATGATCTTGCAGCGCGGGTCGCAGGCGCCAGAGGTCCACCATTTACGGCCGTTGATCACCCATTCATCGCCCACCCGCTCAGCGCGTGCAGCCATATTGGTCGCATCGGAAGACGCTACGTCGGGCTCGGTCATGGCGAAGGCCGAACGTATTTCACCGCGCAACAGCGGCTCAAGCCATTGCACCTTTTGTGCGTCATTGGCGTAGCGCACCAGCACTTCCATGTTGCCGGTGTCCGGCGCGGAGCAATTGAATGGCTCCGGTCCCAATAACGAGCGGCCCATGATCTCGGCCAGCGGCGCGTATTCCAGGTTAGTCAGGCCAGCACCCAGTTCCGACTCAGGCAAGAACAGGTTCCACAAACCTTCGGCTTTGGCCTTGAGCTTGAGTTCTTCCATGATCGCGGTGGGCTGCCAACGGTCACCTTCGCTGACCTGCCGTTCAAATACCGGTTCGGCCGGGTATACATAGGCGTCCATGAACGCAGTGACACGCTCACGCAGTTCCTGAACCTTAGGGGAGTAAGCGAAATCCATGGGCAGCTACCTTCGGAAATGAGGTGGTTGATGTCATGAATCGGATGCTAGATCAGCGACAAACATTTATCTAACCTATTCTCAGCGTGTATAAACATTCATAACCGATATATGATCCACCTACGCAAGTCACAACAAAAACAACATGAGAGCGCAATGGAATGAACCTGAGCAAAGTCGACCTCAACCTCTTTATTGTGTTTGATGCCATCTATACCGAAGCAAATCTGACTCGTGCAGGGCAAATAGTCGGCATTACCCAACCCGCCGTTTCCAACGCCCTGGCGCGCTTGCGCGAAACGTTCAACGACCCGTTGTTCGTCAGGACCGCTCAAGGCATGGTGCCTACGCCCATGGCGCAGAATATTATCGGGCCGGTGCGCAATGCCCTGTCGCTGCTGCGGGTGTCGGTGCAGGAAAGTCGTATTTTCAACCCGCTGCAGGCCAACAAAACCTACCGCATCAGCATGACCGACCTGACCGAAGCGGTAATCCTGCCGACGCTGTTTCAACGTTTGCGTCGCTTGGCTCCTGCCGTGATCATCGAAAGCTTTCTGTCCAAGCGACGGGAGACAACTAAAGAGTTGGCTGCTGGCCGTCTTGATTTCGCCGTCGATGCACCGCTCAACACCGACCCCCAGGTCCGTCACGTCAAGTTGATGGAAGACAAATACGTGTGTGCCATGCGCAAAGGGCACCCGTCCGCCAGCAAAGAAAGGTTCGCTCTCGATGACTATCTGTCGCTGACCCACATCCACATCTCCAGCCGCCGCAGTGGCCTGGGTCATGTGGACCTGGCACTGGGGAAAATGGGCATCCAACGCAAGATCGCCCTGCGCTCGCAGCATTACCTGATGGCGTCGCAAGTGTTGCAGCAAACCGACATGGTGATGACCGTTCCGGAACGCTTCGCCAGGCGTCACGAATTGCACTATTTCAACGTGCCGGTCAATGACGTGCCATTGGTGGAAACCCACCTTTACTGGCACGAAAGCACCGATCAGGACCCGGCAAACCGCTGGATGCGTGAACAAATGATTGAGCTATGCCAACAGGTCACGGCGCAGGACAAGAAGCTCGATAAGGCATTAGAAACAGCCGGTAAGTAAATGAATATTAAAGTAATTTAGCTTATTACTTAATCTCGATTCCAGATTATATTCCAGGTTTTCCACGCTCCGCAGGAACGGAACCTGTCTTGAGTCCTGGGCGCGCTGCTTGACGTATACGTCAAGCTCGCCGTAGGTTAACCCTTACGTTAACCCCGAGCGCCCTCATGAGCAGCCAGACTTACAGCATCTCCGACCTCGCTCGCGAGCTCGACATCACCACTCGCGCTATTCGTTTTTATGAAGAACAAGGCCTGCTCGCCCCCGAGCGCCGCGGTCTTGAGCGTATCTACTCGACCCGTGACAAGGTCAGTCTGAAACTCATTTTGCGCGGTAAACGCATCGGTTTTTCCCTGGCGGAATGCCGGGAACTGATCGAGTTATATGATCCCCGCGGCGACAATCAAAAGCAGCTGAACACTATGCTCAACAAGATCAGTGAGCGTCGCAACCAGTTGGTGCAGCAATTGTTGGACATCCAGCAGATGCAGCTCGAACTGGACACTGCGGAGGAGCGCTGCCTGTCGGCGCTGGATCGATCTATTAAAAATCAAAGCATTACAGACTAAACCTCAAACAATAAAAGGAGATCCTATGCCCTTGCCTCAGCGTGTACGTCTGGTGGAAGTCGGTCCCCGTGACGGACTGCAGAACGAAGCTCAACCCGTCAGCGTTATCGACAAGGTAAGACTGGTCGATGACCTGACTGCCGCAGGATTGAATTACATCGAAGTCGGCAGTTTCGTCTCGCCCAAGTGGGTGCCGCAGATGGCAGGTTCCAGCGAGGTATTCGCTCAAATAAAGCGCAAGGAAGATGTCGCCTACGCCGCATTGGCGCCCAACCTCAGAGGGTTCGAAGACGCTCTCGCCGCGGGCGTGACTGAGATCGCGATCTTTGCCGCCGCGTCTGAGTCGTTCTCGCAACGCAACATCAACTGCTCCATCAGCGAAAGCCTCGAGCGCTTTGCGCCGATCATGGAAGCCGCGCGCTTGCATGGGATGCAAGTGCGTGGCTATGTCTCTTGCGTCCTCGGTTGCCCCTACGAAGGCCAGGTTGCGCCGGAACAGGTCGCCGCAGTGGCCAACGAGCTGTTCGCGATGGGCTGCTATGAAATCTCCCTGGGCGACACCATCGGCACCGGCACGCCGGGGGCAACCCGGACATTGTTCGAAACCGTCGCCGGGAAAATCCCTCGAGGCAAACTGGCCGGTCATTTTCATGACACTTATGGGCAAGCGCTGGCCAATATCTACGCCAGTCTGCTCGAAGGCATTCAAGTATTCGACAGTTCTATCGGAGGGCTCGGCGGCTGCCCTTATGCCAAGGGCGCCAGCGGCAACGTTGCCACCGAGGACGTGCTGTATATGCTCAATGGTTTAGGAATAGAGACTGGGGTCGATTTGGACGGACTGATTGACGCCGGTCAACGGATTTGCGACGTGCTGGGCCGCCCGACCGGGTCACGGGTGGCCAAGGCTCGATTGGCAGGCTGAGTGTTACCGTAACGACGAGCGGTTGGCGTAAACGGGTAACACGGAAACAATTTCTGGTCATTCTCCATGAGTCGAATATATCGCCGCTTATCAAATCGTTGATTTTAAACGAATTATTAAAACTGGCACGGCTCATGCTATATCTCTTGCACAACAAAAATAAAAAAACGAAGCAGTAACCCAATAAAAACAATACGTATCGGCTCTGACATAACAAGAACAACACGGACAGAGACGCAGCTAACAGATCTTTTTGGAGTGGATGGCTTTTCAGGGACTCAGGTTCCGCAACCGGACAGAGAATAATAAAACTACCTCAGGTAGCTCCAGAACTGGTTGGATCGATTGATAAAAGTAGCATCAGCGCTCAAAAAAATACGTTTGCTCTTGATCCTGAATGGGATCGATAAAAAGCAGTGAAAGGGACTGGTCGCCAAAAACAAAAACAGGCCGCCCTCGAATAATAAAAAGAGCATACAAAAACCTTGAAGGGGAGCCCAGGCTCCCCTTCGTGCTATCTGGCGTTCCAGTCCAGGAAAATCCCCCCTTCCTCCAGTCTCCCGTTGACATACAAAGCCTTGCAGGTTTACGTTAACGTAAAGGTTAACCACCGAACTTCAAACAATAATAGGAAAGGCGTCCCATGAGCTACCCGAGCCTGAATTTCGCCCTTGGCGAAACCATCGACATGTTGCGCGACCAGGTTCAATCCTTCGTCGCCGCAGAGATATCCCCCCGCGCCGCGCAGATAGACCGGGACAATCTGTTTCCCGCAGACCTGTGGCGCAAGTTTGGTGACATGGGCCTGCTGGGCATTACCGTTGACGAAGAATACGGCGGTGCAGGGATGGGCTACCTGGCTCACGTGGTGGCCATGGAAGAAATCAGCCGAGGCTCGGCGTCTGTCGCTCTTTCCTACGGAGCGCATTCCAATCTCTGTGTTAACCAGATCAACCGCAACGGCAATCCCGAGCAGAAAGCCAAGTACTTGCCCAAGCTCATCAGCGGCGAGCACGTAGGCGCTCTGGCCATGAGCGAGCCCAATGCCGGTTCCGACGTGGTATCGATGAAGCTTCGCGCGGACAAACGTGGCGACCGGTACGTGCTAAATGGCAGCAAAACCTGGATCACCAACGGACCAGACGCCAATACCTACGTAATTTACGCCAAGACCGACCTGGAAAAAGGTGCCCACGGCATTAGCGCGTTCATTGTTGAGCGCGATTGGAAGGGGTTTTCCCGCAGTCCAAAATTCGACAAGCTCGGCATGCGCGGCTCCAACACGTGCGAGCTGTTCTTCGACGACGTCGAAGTGCCGGAAGAAAACCTGCTGGGCGTACTGAACAGCGGCGTCAAGGTGCTGATGAGTGGCCTGGATTACGAGCGTGTCGTGCTTTCTGGCGGCCCGACCGGGATCATGCAAGCCTGCATGGACGTGGTAGTGCCCTACATTCACGACCGTAAGCAGTTCGGCCAAAGCATCGGCGAGTTCCAGCTGATTCAAGGCAAAGTGGCCGACATGTACACCCAACTCAATGCCAGCCGCGCCTATTTGTACGCAGTGGCTCAAGCGTGCGAACGCGGCGAAACCACCCGCAAGGACGCCGCCGGGGTGATTTTGTACAGCGCCGAACGTGCCACCCAGATGGCCCTCGACGCCATTCAGATTCTTGGCGGCAACGGCTACATCAATGAGTTTCCGGCGGGCCGACTGTTGCGTGACGCCAAGCTGTACGAAATCGGCGCAGGCACCAGCGAGATCCGCCGCATGTTGATCGGTCGCGAACTGTTCAACGAAACCAAATAAGGCGCTCCCGGCAGGAGTGAACTTGTTCGCGAAGCGGTGCATCTGACACACCGCTCGCCAACAAGTTGGTTCCTACAGGAGACCGACGGAGTAGCCCATGGCCATTTTGCATACCCAGATCAACACCCGTTCGCCGGAGTTTTCAGCCAATAGCGCGGCGATGCTGCTTTACGTGGAAGGCTTGCGTCAGTTGCTGGCTCAGGTCCATGAAGGTGGCGGGCCCAAGGCTCAGGAACGTCATGTTTCACGGGGCAAGCTATTGCCACGAGAACGCATCAATCGTCTGTTGGATATCGGCTCCCCCTTTCTGGAAATCGGACAACTGACGGCTTACCAAGTGTATGGCGAGGACGTTCCTGCGGCCGGCTTGATTGTTGGCATCGGCCGCGTTGAAGGCGTTGAGTGCATGATTGTCGCCAACGACGCGACGGTTAAAGGCGGCTCGTATTACCCGTTGACGGTGAAAAAGCACCTGCGTGCGCAGACCATTGCTCAGCAGAACCGTCTGCCTTGTATCTACTTGGTAGATTCCGGCGGCGCCAACTTGCCCCGTCAAGATGAAGTGTTCCCGGACCGCGAGCATTTCGGCAGGATTTTCTTTAACCAGGCGAACATGAGCGCCGTGGGCATCCCGCAAATCGCAGTGGTTATGGGGTCGTGCACGGCTGGCGGCGCTTACGTTCCGGCCATGGCCGACGAAGCGATCATGGTTCGCCAGCAGGCGACGATTTTTCTCGCCGGGCCACCTTTGGTCAAAGCCGCCACCGGCGAAGTGGTTAGCGCCGAAGACTTGGGCGGTGCCGATGTGCATTGCAAGATTTCCGGGGTTGCCGACCATTACGCCGACAGCGATGAGCATGCACTGGCCATCGCTCGCCGCAGCATCGCCAATCTCAATTGGCGCAAGCAAGGCCAACTCAACGCCCTCCTGCCCATCGCGCCGCTGTATGGCGCCGAGGAGCTGTATGGGGTAATTCCGGCTGACGCGAAACAACCGTTTGATGTCCGCGAAGTGATTGCGCGGCTGGTGGATGGTTCGGTGTTCGATGAGTTCAAGGCACTGTTCGGCACCACGCTGGTGTGCGGCTTCGGCCATTTGCACGGCTACCCCATTGCTATCCTGGCCAATAACGGCGTGCTGTTTGCCGAGTCGGCGCAGAAAGGCGCGCACTTCATCGAGCTGGCCTGTCAGCGCGGTATTCCCTTGTTGTTCCTGCAGAACATCACGGGGTTCATGGTCGGGCAGAAGTATGAAGCAGGCGGCATTGCCAAACACGGCGCCAAGCTGGTGACGGCGGTGGCCTGTGCCAAGGTGCCGAAGTACACGGTAATCATTGGTGGCAGCTTTGGGGCCGGTAATTATGGCATGTGCGGCCGCGCCTACGACCCGCGATTCCTGTGGATGTGGCCTAACGCGCGAATCGGCGTGATGGGCGGCGAACAGGCAGCCGGGGTGTTGGTGCAAGTCAAGCGCGAACAGGCCGAGCGCAGCGGCCAGGTGTTCAGTGCCGAGCAGGAAGCCGACCTCAAGCGGCCGATTCTCGAGCAGTACGAACATCAGGGGCATCCGTATTACTCCAGCGCCCGCTTGTGGGACGACGGCGTGATCGACCCTGCACAAACCCGAGACATCCTTGCGCTGGCGTTGTCGGCATCGCTTAACGCGCCCATTGAGCCCAGCACATTTGGTGTGTTCCGGATGTAACCGGGCCTCGCCAACGGAGTGAACATGTCTGATTTTAAGACCTTGGAATTGCACACTGATCCACGAGGGTTCGCCACGCTGTGGCTTAACCGTCCGGACAAGAACAACGCTTTCGACGCGCAGATGATTCGCGAGTTGATTCTGGCCCTGGATGAGGTTCAAACCGACGCCAGCCTGCGCTTCATGCTGATTCGCGGCCGAGGCAGGCATTTCAGCGCCGGCGCCGATCTGGCCTGGATGCAGCAATCGGCGCAGCTGGACTACAACGCCAACCTTGGCGATGCCCGCGAACTGGCCGAGCTGATGTACAACCTGGCCAAATTGAAAATTCCGACTCTTGCAGTGGTTCAAGGCGCTGCGTTTGGCGGCGCATTAGGCCTGATCAGCTGCTGTGACATGGCGATCGGCACCGATGATGCGCAGTTCTGCCTGTCGGAAGTGCGAATTGGCTTGGCTCCGGCGGTCATCAGTCCATTCGTGGTGCAAGCCATCGGCGAACGCGCGGCCCGGCGCTACGCGCTGACTGCCGAACGCTTCAGCGGCGTTCGCGCCCGAGAGATTGGTTTACTCGCCGAGTGCTATCCAGCTGCGGCGTTTGAACAGCACATCGAACAGTGGATCGACACGTTGTTACTCAACAGTCCACAAGCGATGCGCGCCAGCAAAGACCTGATGCGAGAAGTTGGAAACGGTACGCTGACCCCTGCCCTGCGCCGCTACTGTGAAAACGCTATCGCCCGAATCCGGGTCAGCCCGGAAGGCCAGGAAGGCTTGCGCGCCTTTCTGGAAAAGCGCCCGCCTGCCTGGCAGCCTGAACTGAATAAGGAGCCGCGCCCATGAGCGCATCGCAAACGCCTGTGCCTTTAAGCCCTGCACCGAGCCCCGCGCCGCTGTTGACGCGGATTCTGGTGGCCAACCGTGGCGAAATCGCCTGCCGCATCATGCGCACCGCCAAAGCGCTGGGCCTGACCACCGTCGCGGTGCACAGCGCCACGGACCGGGACGCCCGCCATGCCCGCGAGGCTGATATTCGAGTCGACCTGGGCGGCAGTAAAGCAGCCGACAGCTATTTGCTAATCGATAAATTGATCGCAGCGGCCAAAGCCAGCGGCGCTCAGGCAATCCATCCAGGCTACGGATTTTTGTCTGAAAACGCCGGCTTTGCCCGCGCGATAGAAAATGCCGGGCTGATATTTCTCGGGCCGCCCGCCTCTGCCATCGATGCCATGGGCAGCAAATCCGCTGCCAAAGCCTTGATGGAAGACGCCGGTGTGCCGCTGGTGCCGGGTTACCACGGTGCCGCGCAAGACCTCGATACATTCCGTGCTGCGGCCGAGCGTATCGGTTATCCCGTGCTGCTCAAAGCCACAGCAGGCGGTGGCGGCAAAGGCATGAAGGTCGTCGAACAGGTCAGTGAACTGGCTGAAGCACTGGCTTCTGCCCAGCGTGAAGCCCAGTCATCGTTCGGTGATTCGCGAATGTTGGTAGAGAAATACCTGCTCAAGCCTCGGCATGTGGAAATCCAGGTGTTCGCCGATCAACAGGGTAATTGCCTGTACCTCAATGAACGGGACTGCTCGATCCAGCGTCGTCATCAAAAAGTCGTGGAAGAAGCGCCAGCGCCGGGCCTAAGCCCGCAATTGCGCCAGGCCATGGGCGAAGCTGCCGTGCGCGCGGCGCAGACCATCGGCTATGTAGGTGCCGGCACGGTGGAGTTTTTGCTCGACTCCCGGGGCGAGTTCTTCTTTATGGAGATGAACACTCGTCTACAGGTCGAGCACCCGGTAACCGAAGCGATCACCGGCCTGGATCTGGTGGCGTGGCAAATTCGCGTGGCCCAGGGTGAGCCGCTGCCGATCACTCAAGCCCAGGTGCCATTGACCGGCCACGCGATTGAAGTGCGGCTGTACGCCGAAGACCCAAGTAATGACTTTTTGCCCGCCACCGGCACCCTGGCTGTTTATCGGGAGTCATCACCCGGTCCAGGTCGCCGCGTGGACAGCGGCGTGGCTGAAGGCGACAGCGTCTCGCCATTCTATGACCCCATGCTCGGCAAGCTGATCGCTTGGGGTGAAAACCGCGAGCAGGCACGCTTGCGGTTGCTGGCGATGCTGGACGAATGTGCTATCGGCGGGCTGAGAACTAACCTGGCGTTTTTGCGCCGCATCGTTGCACACCCCGCGTTCGCCGCAGCGGAGCTGGATACCGATTTCATTCCCCGTTATCAGGATCAGCTGTTGCCCGCCTCGGGGGAATTGTCAGCAGAGTTCTGGCGGGCAGCAGGTGAAGCCTTCAGTCAAAGCCAGGCCAATACGATTCGCCAGGATGATCCGCATTCACCCTGGTCGAGCAATCGTGGCCTGCGCGCTGGCCTGCCAGGTGAAATCAACCTGCATTTGAGCTGCAACGGGCAGAAACAGGTGATCCAACTGCGTAACAGCACGGCCTCGCTGGCCATGTTGCAGGGTGAACAGCTTGTGCTTGAACACGAGGGTGTGCGCCGCCAGCACCTTGCGATCCGCAGAGGCGACACGCTTTATCTGCAGTGGTACGGCGAACTGCATACGATCAAGCGCCTGGACCCTATCGCCGAGGTTGAAGCCACTCACACCCAACAAGGCGGCCTGACGGCACCCATGAACGGCAGCATCGTCCGGGTACTGATCGAGGTCGGGCAAACGGTCGACATCGGTACGCAACTGGTGGTGCTCGAAGCCATGAAAATGGAACACAGCATCCGCGCGCCCCACGCTGGCGTGGTCAAGGCGGTGTATTGCAGCGAGGGCGAAATGGTCAGCGAAGGGACGGTGTTGGTGGAACTGGCCCTCCCCGATTCCGAGACTCTGTAGCGCCAGCTTGTTGGCAAGAGGCATTACTCGGCGAGCCAGGTAATAGCCTCGCCAACACGTTGGCTACAGGAGGTCTGATGTCTGCCATTCGACGGCTTATCAATTTAAAAAAGAAAAAGCTTTTGTCTGCGAATGATAACGATTAGTATTACCGAACTGGCCGCAAGGCTGGTCTGGTAATCAAGAGTCTCAGGTCGGCTCTTGGATTATCTCCTCATCAGGCTAATCACGGTTTTGACCCGGCTTTTTGCCGGGTCTTTTTTTTGCGTTTGTTTTCTTTGGTGTACAGTACCGGCCTTATTTGGCACCACCGTCTCCAGGAAACAACCGTGACCCAAACCTCTCTCAAAATCAGCGCCGATTTCGATAGCGGCAACATCGAAGTGATCGACGCCAGTAATCCAGGCTTGACCAAACTGGCCATTCGCCCGGATACCCACAGCCCGCACTTTCAGTGGTTCCACTTTAAAGTCGAAAACCTCAACGTTGGCCAGAAGCACGCGTTCAGCCTGGTTAATGCCGGTAAGTCCAGTTACAACAGCGCCTGGAGCGGCTACAACGTTGTCGCCTCTTACGATCATGAAAGCTGGTTTCGGGTGCCCACCACCTACGACGGCGCCAGCCTGGACTTCAGCCTCGCACCGAGTGAGCCGCAGGTTTATTTCGCCTATTTCGAGCCCTACAGCCGCGCACGCCATGACACGCTGATCGATCAGGCCACTAATAAAGCTGGCATGGAACTGATTGCGACCGGCAACAGCGTCGAAGGTCGTGAGATTCAGTTACTGCGCAAAGGCGATGGCGCGGCAGGCAAGCGCAACATCTGGATCATTGCCCAGCAGCACCCCGGCGAGCACATGGCCGAATGGTTCATGGAAGGGTTGGTTGAGCGCCTGCAGGACAACGCTGATCCGGTAATGCAGCAACTGCTGTCGACCGCAACCCTGTACCTGGTGCCGCACATGAACCCGGACGGTTCGTTCCATGGACATTTACGCACTAACGCTAAGGGCAAAGACTTGAATCGTGCCTGGCAGAGTTCCAGCGAAGAGTTGAGCCCGGAAGTGTTTTTCGTTCAACAGCAGATGGAAAAATACGGGGTCGATATGTTCCTCGATGCCCACGGTGATGAGGAAATTCCCTATATTTTCGCCGCTGCCTGCGAAGGCAACCCGGGCTACACGCCACTTCAGCAACAACTGGAAGAACATTTCCGCCGCCGCTTGAGCGAGATCACCCGCGATTTCCAGTCCCGCTATGGCTACCCCCGCAGTCGTCCCGGGCAAGCGAACATGAACCTGGCAGCCAACAGCGTCGGCGAGCGTTATAAATGCTTGTCGCTGACGCTGGAAATGCCCTTCAAAGACAACAACGATGCGCCGGATACGCTGACTGGCTGGTCAGGGAGTCGTTCAAAGCAACTGGCCAAGGATGTGTTGACCATGATCACCGAATTGGTCCCGGTTTTGCGCTGAGCCGCGACAGGTGTCTCGCATGTGCATGCTGGCGAGTACGATTCATTCCATCGACTAAAATTAATTTCTTTTTCGTTGGAATAAGTCTGTTTGACAGGCGTCTCTCTGGTCACACGATCTAAATGATCATAGTTGCTGACTTGGAACCGCAGGCCCATGAACGAACTTGACGATCAACTCCGAGAGTTATTGCCGCGAATGCGTCGCTTCGCGGTGTGGCTGACACGCGATCCCAGCAGCGCTGATGATCTGGTGCAATCGAGTCTTGAAAAGGCCTTGTCGCGCTGGGCGGATAAGCGTCCGGAAGGCGATTTGCGCGCCTGGTTATTTTCCATTCTGTACCGACAGTTTCTCGACGCGCACCGCCGCTCTCGACGTTACAGCCGTATGCTGGAACTGTTCACGGGGGGCAGTGACGATCACTATGAACCGTCTGTCGAACGTACCGTAGTCGCGCAGTCGACGCTTGAAGCATTCGGGTTGTTAAACACCGAGCAACGGGCCTTGTTGCTGTGGGTGTCGGTGGAAGGCCTCAGTTATAAAGAGGTCGCCGAAATCCTTGATGTTCCGGTTGGCACCGTCATGTCGCGATTGTCCCGTGCTCGCCAGGCCCTGCGCCAGCTCAGCGACGGCGAAATTACACTTCCTTCTCTGCGGATATTGAAATGATTACTCTGCCCCCCAGCGAACGTGACTTACACGCCTACGTCGATCATCAACTCAGCGATGCTGATCGCTTGACCCTGGAAACATGGTTGGCGGCCCACCCGGAACAGGCTGAACAAATAGCGGCCTGGCAGTTGGATGCGCAGCATTTGCGAGCCGCGTTAAGTGGTGGCCTACGCATGCCCGTGAACCCTGAGCTGGACCCGGCGTTTATTCGCCAACGCATGCGCCGCACGTCCTATCGGCATTACGCCACCGCAGCGGTGTTGCTAATCGCCGTCAGCGTCGGCGGCTTAAGTGGTTGGCAGGCGCGGGAAATGACCTTCGCCAACAACGTCCTGCCAATGGCAGATGCGGTGCAGGCGTATCGGATGTTCGCAGTGAACGACAACGTCGCCTCGGACTGGAGCGCGGAAAAGACCAGCAATGCACAGGGCTGGCTGGACAAGAACTTCTCCCAGGCTAATCGACTTCCGGATCTTGAGGCAGCAGGTTTCAAACCGGTCAGCGGACGTCTGACCAGCACTGAGCAAGGCGCCGCAGCAATGGTCGTCTACCAAGACGGCACCGGGCGCAAAGTCAGCTTCTACATTCGTCCACCAGGGCCGCAAAATCATCTGCTGCCCCGTGGCAGCCGTCGCGACGGTGAATTGCAGGCGGATTACTGGTCCGGTGGCGGGTACAACTACGCCATGGTCAGCCCGGCCGATGACCCGGCGGCGCAAATGGCCCGGCAGGCGATTCGGCAGCCGATATAGGGTTGAATCGGGGTTCTTCAGGCTGTTTGGAACCCTGTAGGAACCAACGTGTTGGCAATATCTGCAGCACCACCGATATTCAAATGAACCGCGTCGCCTGCCTCGCCAACACGGTGGCTCCTACAGAGAGTTGCAAAATGCCTGTAGATCAGACGTGGCGCATGCTGCGCAGCTCCATCAGGCCGGCCAAGGGAAAGTCACCCTCCAGCTCGGCGAGGCTGGCGGTGCTCATGGGCTGCGCATTACGGTAATGACCGTGCACCAGGCCACCCACCAACGACCCCACCAGCGGTTGATGGCTGACCAGCAACACATCCTCTGCCGAATAACCCTCCAGTTGACTCAGCACTGTGCGCGGGTCGCTGTCCGGCGTCAGCCAGTTAGCGGTGATGACCGGTTCACTGAGCCCGAGAACCTGATGGACGAGCTGTGCGGTCTGCTGCGCACGTAGATACGGACTGGCAATGATCCGAGTCAGCGGTTTGCCCAACAGGTGCGCCGCGCTGTTCAACACTTCGTCGCGGCCCTGGGCGGTCAATTCCCGCTCAGCATCACTTCGCGCCTGCGAATGGGCCTCGCCGTGGCGCAGAATCCACAGCTTCATAGCTTCGGTTCCTCATCTCGAACCGGATGCGCAGCTGGCGCGACGCTGTGCGGCGCTTCGCCCTCGGGTGCGCGAGGCGTAGGCCAGTCGGCGAACGGCCACGGTTTTTGGTCACTGTGGAACGTGCCGAATCGGCCAATTTGCGCCAGGTACTGGCTGACGCTGTCACCAAAGTTCATCAGGCTGCCACTGGGCGCACCATAGGCCAGCCGGTAGCCCAACTGCACCAGGACCACACAGCCCAGCACGACTTCCGCCAGTTGCCAGATCAATACGAACAACAGCATCCACAAAATACGCAGCAAGACTGATTCATGCTGCTTGAGTTTAGATTCGTTCAAGACCTTCCCCTGCTTGCGTGGCTTCCATGATCAGCGGTTCAGTTAGAACCCACTGGTAGAAATAAAATCGACATCGGTTTTCGGCTCGGCGCGCATCAGCACTTCAATTACCTGGTTAAGCGTACGACCTTCGAAAAGAATCGCGTGCAACCCTGCAACCAACGGCATGTACACATTGAGTTCATCGGCTTTGACCTTGAGCACCTTCAGTGTGTTCACCCCTTCGGCCACTTCCCCTAGACGAGTAACGGCGTCTTCAAGCGTCAACCCCTGTCCGAGGGCGAAACCGACCTGATAGTTGCGGCTTTTCGGCGATGAACAAGTCACGATCAAGTCGCCGACTCCGGCCAATCCGAGAAAGGTCATCGGGTTCGCACCCTGGCTGACGGCGAATCGGGTCATTTCCGCCAATGCACGGGTAATCAGCATACTCTTGGTGTTTTCACCCATGCCTAACGCCACGGCCATTCCGGCAATAATTGCGTAGACGTTCTTTAACGCTCCACCCAGTTCGACACCAAACCGATCGGCGCTGGCATAGACACGGAAGGTGCGACCGTGGAGCACTTCTTGCACCTGTTGGCAGAGGTCTTCGTCCGCGCTGGCGACCACGGTTGCGGTCAACGCGTGCTCGGCGATTTCCCGAGCCAGATTGGGTCCGGACAACACACCGATGCGCGATTGCGGCGCAATTTCTTCGAGAATCTCGCTCATCAACTTGAACGTGTGGGCCTCGATGCCCTTGGTCAGGCTGACCAGCATTTTGGCAGTCAACAGACCGGCGTGTTCCGCCAGCACAGCGCGTAACGCACTGGAGGGCAAGGCGACAAAAATCAGCTCGCTGTCAGTAAGGGTTGTCAGCAAGTCGGTCAAAGGCTCAACCGTTGGGTGAACCTTGATGCCTTTGAGATAACGTGGGTTTTCACGGTTGACCCGGATCGCTTCGGCTTGGGCCGCATCACGCATCCAATGTCGGACTGGATAGCCGTTCTCCGCCAGCAGGTTCGCCACTGCAGTACCGAAGCTGCCGCCTCCAAGAACCGCGATAGGTTGCTGTTGAGTCATAACCAATCCATTTAGAGCCATCATTCTGGCGATGGCAGGCATTATACGGGGCCGTGCGGTCGCGACCAGCCCTGGCAACAGCTCAATTGAGGCTGATCAATACCGCGCAAGTTCCATGGCATTTGCTTCTACGTCGGTTAACATGCAGGACCGATACCATCAGAGGTTGAACATGTGTTTGTCGATGACAGGGACCTCCCGGCAACGCAACGGCGCCCTATGCCGCAGCGCTTCATTCGGCGACCAATAAGCCAATGACATTTCAGCGCAGCTGGGGGATCAACACCCGTACGCAAATCATCAGCCTGGGCCCGGCACTGCTGTTGACTCTGTTACTCATCAGCTTTTTTACCTTTGTACGTCTTCAGGACCTGCGCCAGGAACTGAATTCCACTGGCCAACTCATCGCGAACCAACTGGCTCCAGCGTCAGAGTACGGCGTTATCGTGGGCAATTATGAAGTGCTCGAAGGCTTGATGCGGGCGACGCTTGCAACCCCCCATGTACGTTTTCTGGAGGTCCAGGACAACAATAATCACGTTTTGGTGTATGTCGAGCAACCGGACCTGAACGGTACGCGCCCGACCCAGGTAGAAATGTTTCAAGCCCCGATACGCCTGCAAAGCAGCAATCCGGACGCGTATCTACTGGACGGTTCAAACGGCCCCGCGCCCCGTACGAACGACTACATCGGACGAGTATTGGTAGGAATGTCCAACGATGCGTTCAGCCAACGGCAGCAAGAAATCCTGTTCAAGGCGGTCATTCTCGCTCTTTTTGCGCTGTTGTTTACGTACATCCTGGCGCGGCGCCTGGCATTGAGTCTGTCGCAGCCCATCAGCGACATGGTCGAAGCGGTCAAGGCGATCCAACAAGGCGATTACCGCATGCCGCTCCCAGTGCCCGACGATGGCGAACTGGGCGACCTGGCGCGCCATATCAACCACCTCGCTTCGGGCCTGGAAACAGCCAGCGGCGAGCAACAGCAAGCCATCGCGCAACTGATTCAGACACGGGAAGAAGCGGAGCGCGCCAACAGCGCCAAATCCGATTTCCTGGCGATGATGAGTCACGAGCTTCGTACGCCCATGAACGGCGTCCTGGGCATGTTGCAGTTATTGGAAACCACGCGCATGACCGAGGAGCAGGCCGAATATTCAACCCTGGCCACCGAATCCACCGAACACCTGTTGCGGGTAATCAACGATATTCTGGACTTCTCACGCATTGAGCGCGACGCCCTCGAGCTAGAAAGCATTCCGTTTAACCTGGCGGAGCTGATCAGCACCTCCGCCCAAGCGTTCCACCACAGCGCCCAGCAGCGCGGTTTGCTGCTGGAGTTGAAATCCCCGCCCGGACTCGACGTGCTGGAAGTGCAAGGCGATCCCACCCGAATTCGCCAGATATTGGTCAATCTGATTGGCAACGCAATGAAATTCACTGAGCTGGGCAGCGTCCAGGTTGAAACCCAGTGGCAGCCGCTGGACCATAATTTGATCTGGTTCACCTGCATTGTTCGTGACAGTGGCATTGGTATTTCTGCCGAGCGCCTTGAGCTCATGTTCAATGCTTTCCAGCAAGCCGACAGTTCCATTTCCCGGCGCTATGGCGGTACCGGACTGGGCCTGCCCATCGCGCGCACGCTGGCTGAGCGCATGGGCGGGACATTGCGGGCCAAAAGCGAAGAAGGCATGGGTTCGGTCTTCACCCTGGAAATTCCTCTGACGCTGTACCATCACAAAAAGCCCGAAAAAATAGCCCCCGCCGTTGAAGCCAGTGACGACGGCAGGAGCCTGCAGGTACTGCTGGTCGAAGATAACCCGGTCAACCAGACCGTTATCGAGGCCATGCTGCGCAGTCTGGGCTTCAAGGTCAGCGTGGCGAATGACGGCGCCCAGGCTGTGCAGGCGGTTGCTGTCAACGAGTTCGCGGCCATTTTGATGGATTGTCGGCTGCCTATACTCGACGGTTACGAAGCCACGCGCCAAATACGTCAATTACCCGCCCGTGGGCAGGTGCCAATCATTGCCCTGACCGCCAATGCCTTGCACGGTGACCGGGAGCGCTGTTTGCAGGCAGGCATGAATGATTATTTGGCCAAGCCCTTCAAACGAGCTGACTTACAACAAGTTCTTCAGCATTGGCTGCCCCTTCCAGCACCTGCGACTGGCGATAAATGATAAATTACGGCAGTCTTGATGGCCCAATCAGCGAGTAAAAGCGGGTTGGATTATGATTTCAGTGCACAAGTGTGCTTTCATTCCGCTTGTGCTGTGACTTTCACTACAACGCAATAGTCTATGAGTAGGCTGACGGCTGAGATCTGGCGCGTCATCCGGCCAGGACTTGTTATTCGGGGCACGTAACGCCCCACCCTGCCGCACAGGATTATTGAGGAGCTCGCATGACCCAACAAAACGCCTATACCCGGGAAGACCTGCTGCGCTGCAGTCGCGGCGAGCTGTTCGGCCCAGGTAATGCGCAACTGCCCGCCCCTAACATGTTGATGGTGGATCGCATCACCCATATCAGCAAAGAGGGTGGCAAGTACGGCAAAGGTGAATTGGTCGCCGAGTTGGATATTAATCCCGACCTATGGTTCTTCGCCTGTCACTTCGAAGGTGACCCAGTCATGCCGGGCTGCCTGGGCCTCGACGCCATGTGGCAACTCGTAGGCTTCTACCTCGGCTGGCAGGGTAACCCTGGCCGTGGCCGTGCATTGGGCTCTGGCGAAGTGAAGTTCTTCGGTCAGGTACTGCCTACTGCAAAGAAGATCACCTATAACATTCAGATCAAACGCACCATGAAAGGCAAACTGGTCCTGGCAATTGCCGACGGCACCGTGAGCGTTGATGGTCGCGAAATCTACAGCGCCGAAAGCCTTCGGGTCGGCCTGTTCACTTCCACTGAAAATTTCTAAGGGTATTCGCATGCGCCGCGTCGTTATCACTGGTCTGGGCATTGTTTCCTGCTTGGGCAATGACAAAGACACCGTTTCCGCCAACTTGCGTGCAAGCCGCCCTGGCATCCGTTTTAATCCGGAATATGCCGAAATGGGTCTGCGCAGCCAGGTTTCCGGCTCCATTGACCTCAACCTCGAAGAACTGATTGATCGCAAGATCTATCGCTTCGTGGGCCATGCCGCTGCTTACGCGTACCTGGCCATGAAAGACGCCATCGCCGATTCGGGCCTGAGCGAAGATCAAGTGTCCAACCCCCGCACTGGCCTGGTGGCTGGTAGCGGTGGCGCGTCGACGCTGAACCAGATGGAAGCGTTGGATATCCTGCGCGAAAAAGGCGTCAAACGTGTAGGCCCATACCGCGTAACGCGGACCATGAGCAGCACGGTTTCCGCCTGCCTGGCCACCCCGTTCAAGATCAAAGGCCTGAACTACTCCATCGCTTCTGCCTGTGCCACCAGTGCTCACTGCATCGGCACCGCCATGGAACAGATCCAGATGGGTAAACAGGACATCGTTTTCGCCGGTGGCGGTGAAGAAGAACATTGGAGCCAGTCGTTCCTGTTCGATGCCATGGGCGCGCTGTCTACCCAGTACAACGAAACCCCGGAAAAAGCCTCCCGTGCCTACGATGCCAAGCGTGACGGTTTCGTCATCGCGGGTGGCGGCGGTATGGTCGTGGTTGAAGAGCTGGAACATGCTCTGGCCCGTGGCGCAAAAATCTACGCTGAAGTGGTCGGCTACGGTGCGACTTCCGATGGCTACGACATGGTTGCGCCAAGCGGCGAAGGCGCCATCCGCTGCATGCAGATGGCGCTGTCTACCGTTGAGGGACCGATTGATTACATCAACACCCACGGTACTTCCACCCCGGTAGGCGACGCGAAAGAGATGGAAGGCGTGCGTGAAGTCTTCGGCACCAACGCACCGGCTATCAGCTCGACCAAAAGTTTGTCCGGTCACTCCCTGGGCGCCGCTGGCGTTCACGAAGCGATCTACTGCATGTTGATGATGGAAGGCAACTTCATTGCCGGCTCCGCTAACATCGACGAGCTGGACCCGGTTGTCGCTGACATGCCGATCCTGACCAAAACCCGTGAAAACGCCAAGATCGACCAGGTCATGAGCAACAGCTTTGGTTTCGGCGGCACTAACGCCACGCTGGTGCTCAAACGCTGGCAGGGTAAGTAATAGGCTATTGTAAAACCGCGATAAAAAACGGTGCCTCAGGGCGCCGTTTTTTTGCCATTTTTTCCGCTCAGCCTATGTTGCATGGCGGCTGATATCGTTGGCGGCGTCGAAACAAAAGCACAACAGTGATTCCTGCGCGCTAACGGTTGTGATGAAATGCCAAGCTACTGGCTCA
The DNA here is from genome assembly GCF_028293835.1 of Pseudomonas sp. GTDB lineage: Bacteria > Pseudomonadota > Gammaproteobacteria > Pseudomonadales > Pseudomonadaceae > Aquipseudomonas. Next base: position 4,003 of record NZ_JAQGNX010000170.1, on the reverse strand, counting down.
ATGACCCAATCCGCCGCGGTTTCTGACAATGCGCGATTACTGATATCCCATTCAGGTCCAGCTGACGCCGCGCGGGGCCCCTAGCGATGCTCAACGCACCTTGCTGCACCGAGTTGCCGATCACTGCCCGGTCCACACGTTGATGACCAGCACTGAAGTGACCATCGAAACCCACCTGGCTGAAGGTGCTTTCAGTCAATAGCATTGCCGAGAGCCCCAATGATCGTAATCAAGCCACGCGCCGAAGATGTTGAAGGCCAGCCGATACTGCGCCCACTGCCCTCCGCCAAATGCCGCAGTGTCGGCCCCTTCGTGTTCTTTGATCACCTGCTGGAAACCGATTATCCGGCCGGTCATGGCATGAATATTCGTCAGCATCCGCACATCGGCTTGTCGACCCTCACCTACTTGTTTGAGGGCGAACTGCTGCACAAGGACAGCTTGGGTAGCGACCAAAGGGTCCAACCCGGCGAGGTCAGTTGGATGACCGCTGGCAGCGCGATTGCGCACATCGAGCGTACCCCTGAAGCGTTGCGTATTGCGGGTTCGCGCATGCACGGGTTGCAAGTCTGGTTGGCTACGCCCAAGGAGCATGAGCAAGGGCCTGGGCATTACAGTCATCATCCGGCGCCGACCCTTCCGCTCAGTGACAACCTGGGTATTCGTATTCGCATGATCGCTGGCAGCGGCTTTTGCCTGGTGTCTCCGGTTCCGGTGCAGTCGCCGACGGTGTATGCCGAGATCAATCTGCAAACCGCCACCACCTTGTTGATTCCGGCAGAGCATGAAGAGCGCGCGCTGTACCTGCTGTCCGGGGACGCTCAGTTGGATGGCGAGCCCGTGGAGGTGCGAACACTGGTGGTTTTGCCCATGGGCGAAGCCATGACGTTAGGCGCCGCCAGTGAATGCCATGGGGTGCTGATCGGGGGCGCGCCGTTGGACGGGCCGCGCCGGATGAACTGGAACTTTGTTGCCAGCGATCCGGCCATGATCGACCAGGCCCGCGCGCGCTGGGCCGCAGGAGACTGGCCAACGGTGCCTGGGGAAATAGAAAGGATCGAGTTGCCGAGATAGCGTATCTGTAGGAGGGTCCGCCACGTCTTCGACGCCGTGCTGTCGCGCAGCAAACACAAAACCTGTAGGAGCTGCCGAAGGCTGCGATAGGCCGGGGTGGCGGGCGACCGGCGCACCCCTTCAGCGGTATAACGAGGGCGACCGGTTCCCGGTCGAATCGCAGCCTTCGGCAGCTCCTACAGATTATTTTTAAGTCAATAAGTTATGCGTTGACTCCTACAAATTGGGGAGTGTTAAAGCATTAGCCCTTGAACACTTCGTCCAGCAAGTTGTGCATTGACGTAAACGCACGTTTTGAGGTTTTGGCGTCGTACATTTGTTTGCCCGGGGTGTTGGCATGCGGATCGGTAAACGAGTGCACCGCGCCGCCGTAGCTGAGCAATTGCCAGTCCACGCCTGCCGCGTTCATTTCGTCTTCGAACGCAGGCAACTGTTCTTTCGGGACCAGAGGATCGGAAGCGCCGTGCATGACCAACACCGGGCCCTTGATGTTATTGGCATCAGCCGGGTTCGGTGTGTCCAGACTGCCGTGAAAGGTGACGGTGGCCTTCAGATCAGCACCGCTACGGGCCAGTTCCAGGGAGCAGCAACCGCCAAAGCAGAAACCGAAGGTTGCCAGCTTGCCGGTGTCCACCGGCGCGTCAGTCTGTGACTTAAGCGCGTCCAGGGCCGCTTGCATACGCTTACGCGTCAAACCCCGATCATTCTTCAGCGGCATCATGGCTGCGGCTGCCTCATCACCGTTTTGCGGACGGACCGCCTGACCATACAAGTCAGCCAGCAATACTACGTAACCCTGTTCGGCGACCGATTGCGCGATCGTTTCCGCGCCTTCGCTCACGCCCATCCAGTTCGGCGCCATCACCAGACCTGGACGCGACGAGGCATCGCTGGAATCAAACACCAGACGGCTTTCATACGATTGGCCATCAATTTGGTAAACCACGGAACGAACGGTAACGTTGCTCATTTGTTGCCCTCGTAAAAAATTATTAAAAAAAACCCGCCGAAGCGGGTTTTTCGCTGGTCGTTTAAACCGACAACTCTACCAAGAGCTTGTTCAGACGGCGCACATACGCGGCCGGGTCTTTCAGGCTGTCGCCTGCTGCCAGAGCGGCCTGGTCAAACAAGATGTGCGACAGATCACCGAAACGCTCTTCGCTTTGCTCTGCATCAAGCTTGGCGATCAACGGGTGAGCCGGGTTGAACTCGAAGATCGGCTTGGAATCCGGAACCTTCTGGCCGCTGGCCTCAAGAATCTGACGCATTTGCAGCCCCAGGTCTTGCTCGCCAATGGCCAGGATCGCCGGCGAATCGGTCAGGCGGTGGGAAACCCGCACTTCGCTGACAGCCTCGCCCAGAGCGGCTTTAAGGCGCTCAATCAAGCCTTCCTTGTCTTTGGCAACTTCTTCCTGGGCCTTCTTGTCCTCTTCGGAGTCAAGTTTGCCCAAGTCCAGATCGCCACGTGCAACGTCAACAAAACCTTTGCCGTCGAAGTCGCTGAGGTAGCTCATCAACCATTCGTCGATACGGTCGGTCAACAGCAACACTTCGATGCCTTTCTTGCGGAAGACTTCCAGGTGCGGGCTGTTTTTGACCTGAGCGTAGGTTTCGCCGGTCAGGTAGTAAATCTTGTCCTGACCTTCCTTGGCACGGGCCAGGTATTCACTCAGCGCGACGGTTTGTTCGCCGCCATCTTCGTGGGTCGATGCGAAACGCAGCAAGCCGGCAATTTTTTCCTTGTTGGCGAAGTCTTCAGCCGGGCCTTCTTTCATGACCTGACCAAAGTTTTTCCAGAAGCCTTTGTATTGCTCAGGCTCGTTCTTCGCCAGTTTTTCCAGCATGTCCAGCACGCGCTTGGTCAGCGCCGACTTCATCGAGTCGATGATCGGGTCTTTCTGCAGAATTTCACGCGATACGTTCAACGACAGGTCGTTGGAGTCGACCACGCCTTTGACGAAGCGCAGGTATAACGGCAAGAACGACTCAGCCTGGTCCATGACGAACACGCGCTGTACGTACAGCTTGAGCCCACGGGCGGCTTCGCGCTGGTACAAATCGAACGGCGCGCGAGCTGGCACATAAAGCAGCGAGCTGTATTCCAGCTTGCCTTCCACCTTGTTGTGGCTCCAGCTCAGCGGATTTTCGAAATCATGGGCGACGTGCTTGTAGAACTCTTGGTATTCCTCGTCCTTCACCTCGCCCCGTGGACGGGTCCACAGCGCACTGGCGCGGTTAACGGTTTCCCACTCCAGCTCAGGCGCGGCTTCGCCTTCGGCAGCGTTCTGCTCTTTCGGCAGTTCGATGGGCAGAGCGATGTGATCAGAGTATTTTTTGATGATGTTGCGCAGACGGTAGCCGTCGGCGAATTCATCTTCAGCGCTTTTCAGGTGCAGGACAATTCGCGTACCGCGATCAGCTTTCTCGACGGTAGCGATTTCAAACTCGCCCTCGCCTTTTGAAGACCAATGCACGCCTTCGCTGGCAGGCAAGCCTGCACGACGGCTGAACACTTCAACCTGGTCGGCAACAATAAATGCCGAGTAGAAGCCCACACCGAACTGGCCGATGAGGTGCGAATCTTTTTTCTGGTCGCCCGACAGGTTCTTCATGAAGTCCGCAGTACCCGACTTGGCGATAGTGCCCAAGTGAGTGATGGCGTCTTCACGGCTCATGCCGATGCCGTTGTCTTCGAGGGTGACGGTTTTCGCGTCCTTGTCGAAACTCACACGGATTTTCAGCTCAGCGCCGCCTTCGAGCAGGTCCGGCCTGGACAATGCTTCGAAGCGTAATTTATCAACAGCGTCAGAGGCGTTCGAGATCAATTCGCGAAGGAAAATTTCCTTGTTGGAATACAGCGAATGGATCATGAGGTGCAGCAGCTGCTTTACCTCGGTCTGGAAGCCCAGGGTTTCCTTTTGAGTTTCCA
>NZ_JAQGNX010000167.1 GCF_028293835.1 Pseudomonas sp. | reverse complement strand
ACGACGGCGGCGGCGATGCCAAAGTCATCGCAGTCCCCCACGACAAGCTGTCCCAGCTGTATGTCGACGTCAAGGAATACACCGACCTGCCGCCACTGCTGCTTGAGCAAATCAAGCACTTCTTCGAGAACTACAAAGACCTTGAAAAAGGCAAATGGGTGAAGATCGAAGGTTGGGGCGATGCTGAAGCTGCCCGTACCGAAATCATGAAGTCGGTCGCCGCGTTCAAAGGCTGATCAACTGTATAGGAAGCCTCGGTTCTCCTGCCTGGGAACCGGGGCTTTTTTACGCCCCGGAGTTGAGTGTTTACTCATCGAGAAACACTCTCGGAAATGCCCTACAAACCGGCACGGCATTTGTAGTACAGACCCTCATTTGGCAAACGAACGCACCTCTCATTTGAACATCTCGTTTATTTAAACGTCCGGCCGACCTCCGTAAACTTGACGTATGAAAACATCCGGTGATCGCCTACGCGCCCTCCTTCGGGAGTGCCACCTTTCCGCCTCAGACTTCGCTGCCAATCGCAAGGTGACGCCGCAACACGTGAACAACTGGTTCAAGCGCGGCATACCCATGGCGCGCATGGGGGAAGTCGCGGACCTATTGACCGTTAACCCGCGATGGCTGCGCTCGGGAGACGGGCCAAAACACCCCAGCGACAGCATCGACGAAGCCTGCCGTGAGTCCGACTACAACGCCGAAGACGTCTTGGTGCCGCTGCTCAAAGAGGTCGAATCCAGCCACGGCCTGGGCCAGACCAGCGTGGCCGAAGCACCGGGACGCAAAGTGCGTCTACCGCTGCGAATGCTCCAGGCCATGAGTATCGACCCCGGCGACGCCGTCTGCGCGGTCATGGTCGGCAACGGCATGGACGAGAAGATCCAGGCCGGCTCCATCATCGGCATCGACCGCGGCCTCACGCAAATCATCGACGGCGAAATGTACGCCCTCGAACACGACGGCATGTTGCGGATTAAGTACCTTTACCGACTCGCCGGCGGCACCCTCCGGCTGCGCAGCCACAACAGCGCCGAGTACCCCGACGAGGTATTCGAAGCCAAGCAACTGCAAAAACAAAACATTCGGGTGCTGGGATGGGTATTTTGGTGGTCCACCTTAAACACTCGCCGACGACCGGTATCGTTTCCGTAAACAAGGCAAACGGCACCCCTCTGCAGGAGCCAACCCGTTGGCGAGACAGCGTGCCTGATTCAACGCCATTTGAACGGGATAAACGCCAATTCAGCCAAATTCCTGCACATAAATGCTGGGCATCACCGACGATCCCCAGTATCATCCGCGCCACGTTTCACCGACGCGAACGACCTGTTTGCATCGCTCCCCTATTCAGTCGCCCCCGCTGCGGGACGCACATTTGAAGGCGGTCGCGGTTTACCAAAAATGAACCAAACCCGTCCCCGAGAAGCCGGCCACAAGCCGGCTTTTTAATTGTCCGAAATAATCCTATTCCATCCGAGAATTCTGCCGATAGCACTAGCTAGTGCGGGCGTTTCAAGCACTGCCTTGCCCAATGTTCGTTCGACCACATAGGCAAGCTGTCAGCTGAGGAGGTTTTTTGGCGAGAGCGTGATGCCGTCTCTCAGGCCGCCTCGCCAACAAGGCGGTGTACCTGAAAAACTGCGTCGTAGCATCAAAGGCCGCTCGCGATTTCGATAGACGTTACGGCGCTGCTTTCGCGATTGAACCTAGAGAAGCGCCCTTGACCAGATACCGACCTTCGGTGTCGTTCAGTTTAACCAGGCTATTACGGGCCATAACGAAGCCCATCTCAACTTCTTGTTTGATATAGACCACTTGACCAGCAGGCACATCTACTTTCAAGTCAGCCCAATTCTCAGCCTTCGAATTGATGGTGTGTGTACCCGGGGTTACGTAGAAGTAGATGTATTCGTTTCCACCGGTGTGACCCACTTCCGAACTAGCGGCCTGGTTGTCCAGAAAGACGTTGAAGCTAACTAGCATCCCTACTGAACTTGGTCGTACAACGTACACCAGCCCTTTATCAGCAACCGCAGCCTTGGGCAGCGAATAGCCCACCAAGTCCGACTGCATCTTGTCTGGCGACGGTGCAGAGGCACAGCCGTAAAGCAGCGCAACGGCCAGTACTAAGAAAATTTTTGGGAAAATCTTGAGCATTTTCAATGTCCTTATCGAGGATGACGCTTGACAGATATCAATACGCCATCAATCATAGCGCGACATTTTTCAGGCGTCAATACTACGTACAGAGAAATCAGGCACTAATCCAAGGTGTGCAGCTACCTTCCGAGCGGTACTTTTTTGATTGAAAGGCCCTAGCCTCTTACTCCGACAAGCCTGTTTGTTACATCGGTATTGACAAATGTTAATAATAATTTTTATGTTTTTACACGGGCACGGTAAAAATGGACCTAGTTAAACTCTGGACGAAAACCCAAGATAAGGTTAGTAAGGGAATAGTTGTTACAAACGCTACCGGGTTTCGAAAAGATATCAATGGGCTAAGGGCCCTGGCGGTCACCGCAGTCGTGCTTTACCACTTCAATGTGGGCGGGCTGATTGGCGGGTTTATCGGAGTAGATGTTTTTTTCGTCATCTCAGGTTTCCTGATGACGGGAATTATTACCAAAGGTCTGCAACAGGGTGACTTCTCGATACTCTCTTTTTATTGGTCTCGAGCAAAGCGCATAATCCCCGCACTGGTCGTTGTCGCCGCCGTGCTGCTGATATTGGGTTGGTTTTTTCTGGCACCCAACGAATATAAGTTGCTTGCCAAACATGCACGACAGTCCTTGTTCTTCCTTTCCAATGTAAGCTATTTGCGAGAGTCGGGATATTTCGACAGCGCAAGCCATAGCAAATGGCTGCTCCACACATGGTCATTGTCCGTCGAATGGCAGTTTTACTTGGCTCTGCCGGTGATACTAACCGTCGTCTGGAAATTATTTCCAAGCAAAAAAGCAATGATAGCTGTTCATTCAGTGGTATTGGTCTGCTCATTCTTGACATGCGTCGCCCTGACCAATACCGCTCAGGAAAAGGCGTTTTATCTGTTGCAATCTCGAGCTTGGGAGATGCTGCTAGGCGGCTTGTGCTTCCTGCTTGTATCGAATTTCAAGCCGTCGCTGGCTGCTCGCAAAGCACTGGAGTATTGCGGGCTACTGTTAATTTTGGCCTCAGTGTTCTTGATCGATGCCGCGCAGGCGTGGCCCGGTTATCTGGCTGTAATACCAACTTTTGGTGCCGTGCTGGTACTGGCTGCAAAGCAAGAGAACTCTTTATGGAGTAACAATCGGATCACGCGATGGCTGGGTACGCGTTCATACTCGTTGTACTTATGGCACTGGCCTCTTGTAGCTGGGCTGTTCTATTTTTACCAGCAAGACAATTCGCTTTGGATAACCGCTGCGATTCTAGTGGCGCTGTTACTCAGCGAACTTTCCTATCGGATAGTTGAGCAGCCAGTAAGGCGCGGATTGCAGCAATTAACACCACCGCGTGCACTGGCGTTGTTAGTAGGTTTAGTGATCTTGACTGGTGCCGCAGCTCAGGTCGTGGTCACCAAAAACGGTTTATCACAGCGCATGTCTGCAGATATCCTTTTGATGATAGACAAAGCTCAGACCGGAAATAATCCACGGAATGGCGAATGCCTGGCAATGGGTATCCCTTGCGTTTATGGAGGCCCGGAAATCGAGGCCATGATCATCGGTGACAGTCACGCCGCGACGCTGGTAACGGTTGCCCAAAACGCCCTACTCAACCACGAGCAAGGGATATACTTTCAAGCCGCTCCCGCTTGCTTACCGGTTGCAGGCCTAACTGTCAGAGAACACGCCAATCGCGATCAAGATGATCCTTGTATCAAGATGCTAGAACAAATTACAAAAACCCTGGATAACAAAATGAGCAGGGTGCCGCTGATAGTGATCAACCGCACCTCCATCTATCCCCTTGGCTACAACGGAATAGATCAAACCGAGAAACGTAAACCACAAGCCTATGCGTCAACGCCCATCGATACCCCGACTCCTGAGTCACTAGAGGAGTTCTCTCGACTCTATGTTGAGAGCGCCTGCGCCATGGCGAAAAACCGACCGGTTTACCTCATGCGCCCAATACCGGAAATGCGCGTCGACGTCACCGATGCGATCGGCAAAGAAATGCTGTTAGGCAGTCCAAGGGACTTCACCATAAGTCGCGAAGACTACATGGCGCGTAACGACTTTGTCTGGAAAACCCAAGACCAGGCCCATGAGCAATGCGGCGTCCAAATTCTCGATCCACTGCCCTACCTTTGTGACGACAACGTTTGTTATGGCAGCAAAGGTGGCGAGCCGTTATATCTCGATGACAATCATCTGAACGAGTATGGCGGCCGTCTGCTGGAGCCTATGTTTGCCAAGGCGTTTTCGGCCATGCCTTACTTGCAAGTACATATTGGCGCTGTCGAAGTGCATCCGCCGGCACCTGGAAATATTCCGCCGAAAGCTTGATTACAAAGATGCCGCCCGGTCTTCATCTTCGAACGGTCGCGCATAAAACACCTGATAACTACGCCTGAAGTCTTAGCGCTTTGATGATGAAAGCATGCAAGCTCGACTCACCGTCGGCTTCAGTCAGCGGCGTCTTATAGATTAGCGTCAGCGTCCATCAGTTCGTCGATCAGCAACTGGGTCGGGGCCGTCAGGCCGACGCCGTGTCGGGTGACGATCTCGTAGGGCTCGTTGCGCGAGATCAGCGCGAGCGGTAAACGGATCAGGATGCCGTGGTCCAGGAACATCTGCGCCACATCTGCTGGCATGACCGCGACGAGATCAGGATCGTGAGCCAATAACGATATTGTCGTAAAGGTCGAGGAAGTCTCGATCGGATAGAGTGGAAAACCAAGCCCTGCCTCCCTGAACTCGCGCTCCAGCGTCAGGCGCATGGGCATGTTCACCGGGAATACCACCCAACGCGAATGCGCCAGGTCGTTCAACGAAAGCAGTTCATGGTTTGCGAATGGGTGGAGGGGGTTGGCGACCAGTATCAGAGGTTCCTGTTCGCACGAACGGCAGTCATACGCCGCCGGACGCTTGCTCACACTGGTACGGCAGATGGCAATGTCCAGACGCCCTTGATCAAGCAGAGTCAGAAGACGGGCACTGGTGTCTTCTATGATTTCGAAGGCAATCTGCGGCTGCTTGGTACGCAATCTGGCCATCGCCTCGACCAGCGCGGGTACGGCACCCATGATGACGCCGACTGAGAGGCGTCCGCCATGGCCTTGCAAAATTCCGATCATCTCCTCTCTCAGGTGTGCCAGGTCCGTGTGAATCAGCCGTGCGTAACGAATGGCACAACGTCCGATATCATTGGGCCTCAGACCCTGGCTGGTACGTTCGAACAACGCACAGCCCAACGTTGATTCAATTTCGTGCAACGCCTTACTGGCACCCGGCTGGGTGATGGCAACCGACTCGGCGGCCTTGTGCAGCGATTTAACGTCGTCCAGCGCGATCAACAGCCGCAACTGCTTGAAGCGGAGCCGGGAGACCATGGTTATTAAAGTGGGGAGCATAGGGGGATGACTAAAAGTTATCGCTCAATCAGCAGCTGTCATTAGGCAGCATCCCGTGGAAAAAATACAGTACATCCCCATGAGGTTCCTGACGAACCGCCGACAACAATAATCAGGGGAAAGCTGGTAATGCGTCTTATCCAATTCGAAAACACTCAGGGTCAACGCCGGGTTGGCGTCGTTGAAGGCGATTTGATTCAGGTCGTGCTGCAAACGACCAGCACCCGTGAACTTGCTTTGGCGGCGATTCGCAACAAGCGCCAACTAAGCGAAGAAGTGCTGGCCCGTGGTACCGAGACGACCAGTCAGAACTATGCGCAAGCCCTTGACGAAGGGAGAGTGTTGCCACCGTTGGATCATGAAGATCCGGCTCACTGCTTGATCAGTGGCACCGGGCTTACGCACTTGGGCAGCGCCTCCACCCGAGACAAAATGCACCAGCAAAAAGTCGACGATCAGGCGGCCCTGACCGATACCGCAAAGATATTCCAGTGGGGGGTTGAAGGCGGTCGTCCGCCTGCGGGCAAGGCCGGCGTTCAACCGGAATGGTTCTACAAGGGGGACGGCACAATCGTAGTGCGTCCGGGCCAAGCCTTCCGTTCGCCGCCTTTTGCCGAAGATGCAGGCGAGGAACCGGAGCTGACCGGGTTGTATGTGATTGGTGATGATGCCAGGCCTTATCGCCTGGGCTTCGCCTTGGGCAATGAGTTCTCCGACCACATCATGGAACGTCGCAATTATCTCTACCTCGCCCATTCCAAATTGCGTAATTGCTCATACGGACCGGAGCTGCGTATAGGTGCGCTACCTCGTCATTTGTCGGGTGTCAGCCGTATCCGACGCGGGCAGGCAGTGCTGTGGGAAAAGGAGTTCCTGAGCGGCGAAGACAACATGTGCCATAGCCTGGAGAACCTTGAGTACCATCACTTCAAGTATCAACAGTTCCTGCGTCCTGGCGATGTCCATGTGCACTTTTTTGGTACAGCCACGCTCTCGTTTGCAGACAACGTCCGAACCGAGCCGGGCGACGTCTTTGAAATCAGCATCCCCGAGTTCGGTGCGCCGCTGCGCAATGGCGTGGAAGTCAGCAGCGACGTCTTCAATGCAGGAGAAGTCAGCGCCCTCTGAGGGAACGCCATCACCAGCCTCTGCCTACATTTCATAACAAACATAAAATAAAAGTGAGATGAACATGAAAACCAGTTCGGTACAGGTCGCGATACCGGCGGCCGTCAGTCACGCTGACAGCGTGCGCCCGACCGCGGTGCGTTGGCGGATATTCCTTATCCTGCTTCTGCTTTCGGCCATCAATTACATCGACCGCGCTTCGCTCTCCGTGGCACTACCGTTGATTTCGACGGAATTTGAGATGACGCCAGCACTCGAGGGATTGATGCTGAGCGCCTTCTTTTGGTCATACGCCTTGATGCAAATACCGGCTGGCATGCTGTTGGACCGCTTTCAGGTGCGCAATATTATCGGAGTCGCAACCGTTGGCTGGGGCTTTTTCCAGGCGATCGCGGGCGGAGCGCATAACTGGACGATGTTGCTCGCTACGCGAATCGGGCTAGGCGTGGCTGAGTCGCCAATCATGCCGGCCGGCGCGAAGCTCAATGGTGCCTGGTTGACCCCCAATGAGCGGGGCCGCGGCGCGACCCTGGTCGATGGCGGGGCACCGCTGGGAACAGCGTTCGGTGCAATTATCATTGCCGGTCTGATCACTTGGTTTGATTCCTGGCGCATTGCGTTTTTCATTGCTGGCGTCGGCACAATGGTCGTGGGTATCTGGGCGTGGTGGTACATCCGCAACCATCCGTCCGAGCATCCCAAGGTGAACGCAGCCGAACTGGCTTACATCACCAACGCCAATGACGCGGCCACCAAGGCCAATGGCGGTCGCAAGGCTGTGCTCAAGGAACTGCTCAAGAGCCGGTCGGTACTGGCGATGTTCGCCGGTTACGCCTGCTACAACAGCGTCTTTTATGGCCTGCTGACCTGGATGCCTAGCTATCTGCATAAAGCCCACAACCTCGATATCAAGGCCATGGGCGGCGCTACCTTTCTTATTTTCATGTGCGGCTTCGTCGGGGAAATATTTGGCGGATGGCTGGCCGATAAATGGAAAGCCGCTGGCGGTACGCCCAATAAGGTGATGCGCACCATGTTTGGTGGCTCTGCAGCTATTGCTGCGTTGTGCATCCTGGTCGTGGCTTACACGCCGGACGCAGTCGCGGTAATTTCACTCTTGTGTGTGGCGCTATTCTTCATCCGCTGGTGTGGCATGTACTGGTGCTTGCCAGCCATTTTGGGCGGCAAGTCTAAAGCGGGCGTGCTCGGTGGCAGCATGAACTTCTGCGGCAACATGGTAGGCGTGATCGTCCCGATTTTGATCGGCCTGATTGTGCAATACACCGGCTCGTATTTCTTAGCCTTGATTTTCTTCGTGGTCATGGCATTCGGCTTGATGCTGTTTTCCTCCCTGATTGATTATCGCGAACGTGGTCTGGCTTGAGCCTGCGCTCCAAAGAGGTAACCCCTATGCAAATCATCACTACCACAGGCAACCAAAGCGCTGCCAACGCCGTGATTCGCCTCAACCCGCTTGACGATGTATTGGTTGCCCGGCAGCCCCTACCCGTTGGCCTTAAGCTGGGCGTTGAAAACCTCGTTGTGCTTGAGGCGGTGCCCTCAGGCCACAAAATCGCCGCCCGTGCCATCGAGCAAGGCCAGCCAGTACGCCGTTATGGTCAAATCATCGGCTTCGCCAGCAAAGCGATAACAGCGGGACAGCACGTACATGTGCACAATCTGGCCATGGGCGATTTCACGCGCGACTACGCCTTCGGTATAGACGTGCGCGGTAAGCCTGCGCCGACCGACGAGACGTTCATGGGTATCGTGCGGCCCGACGGACGAGTGGCGACCCGTAACTATGTGGGGATCCTGACCTCGGTCAACTGTTCGGCCACTGTGGCCAAGGCCATCGCCGACCATTTTCGCCGTGACATCAATCCTCAGGCACTGGCGGATTTTCCAAACGTCGATGGGGTTGTCGCACTCACCCACAGCTTCGGCTGCGCAGTCGATCCAAACGGTGAAGCACTGGCAATGTTGCAGCGTACGCTGGGCGGCTACGCTATCCATCCTAACTTCGCCTCGGTGTTGATGATCGGGCTAGGCTGCGAAACGAATCAAATATCAGACCTGTTTGCCGCACAAGGCCTCGAAAAGAGTGACTTGCTGCGCGCATTCACCATCCAGGGCACGGGCGGCACCTCCAAAACCATCGCCAGCGGGATTGACCAGGTGAACACGCTGTTGTTCGAGGCCAATAAAGTGGAACGTGAAAGGGTCAGTGCCAGGCACCTGATCATCGGACTACAGTGCGGCGGCTCCGACGGTTATTCGGGCATTACCGCCAACCCTGCGCTGGGCAATGCCGTAGACCGCGTCGTGGCTGCTGGGGGGACCGCTATCCTTTCGGAAACCCCGGAAATTTACGGCGCGGAGCACCTGTTGACCCGTCGTGCGGTGAGCCGCGAGGTGGGTGAAAAACTTATCGAGCGCATTCGCTGGTGGGAAGCCTACTGCGCCCGCATGAACGCGGAGCTGAATAACAATCCATCAGCGGGCAACAAGGCCGGCGGCCTGACCACGATCCTGGAAAAATCCTTGGGTGCGGTGGCCAAGGCAGGCTCCAGTGACTTGGTAGACGTCTACGAATACGCCGAGATTGTCCGCGCCCATGGGTTGGTGTTCATGGACACGCCGGGTTATGACCCGATCTCCGCGACTGGGCAGGTAGCCGGCGGCGCCAACTTGATCGCCTTTACCACGGGCCGTGGTTCGGCGTATGGCTGCGCACCGTCGCCTTCCATAAAGCTCGCCACCAATAACCGGCTCTGGGAAACCCAGGAAGAGGACATGGACGTCAATTGCGGTGGTATCGCCGACGGTAGCATGACCATCGAAGAGCGCGGCGAGTACATCTTTCGCATGATGCTCAGGATCGCTTCGGGCGAGCGCAGCAAAAGCGAACAGCACGGCTACGGGCAGAACGAATTCGTGCCTTGGCAAATAGGGGCTATCACCTAACGCGTGACCTAATGCTTCATGGGCCTGGATCGATGCATTGATCACAGCCCCTGCTTTTCCAACCCTTTTCAGGTGCCGAACATGACACGTATTCTTGGTCACAACTTTATTGGCGGACAGCGCAGCGCCGCCGGAGCTGTCACCTTGCACAGCCTGGACGCGACCACGGGCGAGGCATTGCCCTATCGATTTACACAGGCTACCGACGCCGAAGTGGATGCTGCCGCGCAAGCGGCGGCCAAGGCCTATCCCCAATTTCGTAGCCTTGCTGCTGCCCGGCGTGCCGAGTTCCTGGATGCAATCGCTGATGAAATCGACTCGTTGGATGACGAGTTCGTGGCCATCGCCTGTCGTGAAACGGCCCTGCCAAACGGGCGCATTCAAGGCGAGCGCGGCCGCACCAGCGGCCAGATGCGCTTGTTCGCCAATGCCTTGCGGCAGGGATCTTTTTACGCCGCGCGAATTGATGTGGCACTTCCTGACCGTAAGCCGCTGCCGCGTCCTGACCTGCGTCAATACCGTCTTGGGATCGGTTCGGTCGCTGTGTTCGGGGCCAGCAACTTCCCACTGGCATTTTCGACCGCCGGAGGCGACACCGCTTCGGCACTGGCGGCCGGGTGTCCGGTGGTTTTCAAAGCCCACAGCGGTCACATGGCGACCGCTGACCTGATGGCCCAGGCCATCTTGCGCGCAGCAGAGCGCACCGGCATGCCTGCCGGGGTGTTCAACATGATCATTGGCAACGGCGTTGGCGCCGCGCTGGTCAAACATCCGGCCATCCAGGCCGTCGGGTTCACCGGCTCGCTGTCCGGCGGACGCGCACTTTGCGACATGGCCGCCGCGCGCCCGCAACCCATCCCGGTATTTGCCGAGATGTCGAGCATCAATCCCATGCTGTTGTTGCCTGAAGCGCTGCGGGTTCGCGGTGACCAAATTGCAACGGAGTTAGGCAGCTCGGTGATGTTGGGCGCGGGGCAGTTTTGTACCAGCCCAGGCCTGGTGCTGGGTATCCGCTCAGCGGAATTTTCCGCGTTTGTCGAGAAGCTGGGGCAGTTTTTCAGTGCTCAAACTGCGCAAACCCTGCTCAACGCCGGAGGGTTGACCAGCTATGCCAATGGTTTGAAACGCCTGATTGGTGTGGCCGGCATCGCCCACTTGGCGGGCTTGCCACAAGAGGGCAATCGGGCCGCCCCGCAACTGTTTCAAGCCGACGTGAGTCTGCTGCTAAAGGGGAATGAGGTCCTTCAGGAAGAAATCTTCGGCCCTACCACGATCGTGGTTGAAGTCGCTGACAAGGCACAGCTCCATGAGGCGTTATCCAGCCTGCACGGCCAGTTGACCGCCACTTTGATTGCCGAGCCAGGCGACCTGCAAGACTTTGCCGACCTTGTGCCGGTGTTGGAACAAAAGGCCGGGCGACTGCTGCTCAACGGCTACCCGACCGGTGTCGAGGTGTGCGATGCCTTGATCCACGGCGGCCCGTACCCGGCGACTTCCGACGCTCGGGGCACTTCGGTGGGTAGCCTGGCGATTGACCGCTTCCTGCGCCCGGTCTGCTATCAAAACTACCCGGACAGCTTGCTTCCCGATGCGTTGAAAAATACCAATCCCCTAGGCATCCAGCGTCTGGTCAATGGCCAGCCGACGCGCGATTCCATAGCGTCTTGATAAAAGTCGTTTTTGGGCCGTCCGGATTCACTGGGCGGCTCTTTTTTTAGGCGAACAACAATGAGAAGACTCCACCCCGGTCGCGATTATCGAAAAGCTCAGAACATCGAAGAGTTACGAGCCATAGCACAAAGGCGACTGCCCAATTTTTCGTTTGAATATATCGAGGGCGGATCGGAAGATGAAACGACTCTGCAACGCAATCGCAGCGTTTTCAAAGACATCGCGTTGTGCCCCCATACGCTTCGCGACGTAGGTCAGCGCGACCTGCAGACCCAATGGTTTGGAGCCCGTTCGGCACTACCGTTCATGATCGGCCCGACGGGCTTCAATGGCCTGATTACCGACCAGGGGGATTTGCATTTGGCCCGCGCCGCCGCTCAGGCCGGCATTCCCTTCGTTTTGAGCAACGCATCGACCACGGCGATTGAAGATATATCCCAGGTCGAAGGCCTGCGTGTCTGGATGCAAATTTACCTCTACCGAACCCGTGACCATGTGGCCAAACTGATCGACCGTTTAAAAGCCCTTGAGCTTGAAGCTATCGTGGTCACCACCGACAGCGCGATTTTTGGCAATCGAGAGTGGGACCGCCGTAATTACGCCAAGCCGATGAAGCTCGATTGGCGTAATCAAATTGATGTAATGCGCCATCCGCGCTGGATCTGGGATGTGCTGATACCCAACGGCGTACCCCGCTTCAAAAATCTGGGCGACCTGTTGCCGCCCGGCCGTGACTCGGTCAAGGGTGCCGCGAGCGCCTTGGCTAGCGAGCTGGACCCTACTCTAAGCTGGAAAGATATTGCCTGGATTCGAGACCTGTGGCCTGGCAAGTTGATCGTCAAAGGAATAACCCAACCAGAAGACGTGGCCATGGCCCTGCAATACGGCGTTGACGCCATCGTGCTATCCAACCACGGCGGGAGGCAACTTGACAGTTCGATATCCGCTGTAGAAGCACTTCCTGCTGCGGCGGCCTTGGCGAAGGGCAAAATGGGTCTATTCGTCGACGGCGGCTTCCGCCGCGGCTCTGACATTATCAAGGCACTGCTGCTGGGCGCTGACGGCGTCCTGCTGGGAAGGGCGTGCTTGTACGGACTGGCTGCCGGTGGAAAGCAGGGAGCGCAACATGCCATCGACATCTTGCGAACGGAGACTGACCGCACGCTTGGCTTGCTAGGTTGCCGCAGCCTCGCCGACCTGCATCCAGGGCTGATTCATGAATCGACCTGGCGGTTTATTCATAAGCCAAGTTGAGGTTCTAATGCTGCCCCAGCTCATCTGCAATTGAGGCGAGATCGCCTGAATGCTGGCCTCCGGGATTCAGTTGATTACCCATGCATCAAACAGCAAGGTGAAACCTGAACCCGTGTCTGCCCACGGGACTTCGTCGGTGACCACGGCATGTTCTCGGTCAAGGTTGACTGCAACCACACCCCAATAATCCATGACACATTTGCGCGCGGCGTCGAACACCGCATAATCCACTCGGCTCATGTTTAATCCAACGAGATATACCCTAAGGTAGCCGCTCCGATGCAAAGCAATGGCGAAAAGGATTGTGCAGAATTCATCCACCGCTACTGGTCCGACGACGACAGCCAACCCAAGTATGAGAGGCTGCGGCGCGCCCTCACCATCGCGATAACTGAAGGTTACTGGCCTCATGGCGCACGGCTGCCGAATGAGTCGGAATGGGTTGCCGCTACGCCTTGCGGGCTGGCGACGATTCAGCGCACATTGCGGGCGTTGGTGGCGGATGGGTTGATTCAGCGGCGCAGGGGCATCGGCACCACGGTGGTGAATCGTGATCGGCCTCTCGCTGAACCTTGGCATATGCGCTTTCTGCGCCATGACGGAGATACCGAGTACCTGTCCATCAGCACTCGGGTGCTCAGCCGGCGCGTGATCAAGAACTCTGGCCCCTGGTCCGAAATACTGGGACAGGATAGCCATCCGGTGGTGAAGATCACTCGGATCATGCACATCGCTAATGAGTTCGTGGTCTACAACCTGTTCTATGCCCGCGCCGACCTGTTTCCTGAATTGGTCAGCAAGCCGCTGCAGTCACTCAACGGCACCAACATCAAACGGTTCATCGCCCAGCGCTATAAAATTTCTATCCACCATGTACGCCATCGGATGCGCTTCGAACCCACGCCCAAGTGGGTCAGCGAACATTCCAACCAGACCATGGGACCTTCGTCGGTCGTCATTAACGCCGTCGCGCAAGTGCCAGACGGCGACAGCATCTATTACCAGGACTTCTATCTGCCACCCAACGGGCTGGTGCTGGAGCTTGGAACACAATGGATGTAGTTGCCGAAGCCGACTGGGACTTCACACCTTGTGCCTGCTGAAAAATGCCCTGTCCCGCCGGTCAAGGACGCATAAACAACGCAACAATGCCAAACAGGCTCAATGCGGTCACGCAGATGCTTAACCCCAAAGTGGCCCCTACGCCCGCGCAAACTTTTTCATTGCCGATCCCGATCACGCTAAGCCGATATCGTCGCCGCAAACCTGGGCGGATGACTGCCGTGGCGGCTAACGCCAGACCCGACGGGACGATGGCTAACCACTGATGCGTCGGTGCCCAGCGCAGAAACAGACAGCTGCACACAACCATCGCCAGCAGCGTGCGGTTCCATGCCAGGAGCGTCCGCTCAGGTTGAAGGCCGCTGTCGCCCTGACCAAGACAGGTTCGCTGGCTCATGGTCTTTGGCTAGCTCTTTGCGTAAAAGAAAACGAAAAATACGAAGCAAGCGATGACGACCGTAACGCCCAAAGACAATATCGGAGTCAGTACCGAAAAGGGTAACGCGCGCCTGTGGCGCATGGCTCGTTCCACGGCTAACCATCGATAAAACGCCGGCGCACTGAGCAACAGGGCAAGTGACATCAGCAGCAAGGCCAGAAGGCGTCTGATGTCATAAATAAAAATATCAGCGGTAAAGGTTTCGACCGCTATACCACCGGCCAATAGCGCCAATGAAGTACGCATCCAGGCAAGGAAAGTACGTTCGTTTGCCAGCGTGAAACGGGGGTCTGGTTCCGTACCGCCAGGAAGCAGGTAATCGGCAAGCTTGCTTCGTCGGTCATCACTATCAAGGGGGGATTTCATGGCGATATATATCCAGCGCGGCGCGGCGCAGTACCGTCTCGTGTAGTTTGATAAGTCAATTTCCAACGGGAAAGGCGGCAACCCCGCCCGTTGAATGCCCTGCCATCATCCTCTCGAGAGAATGATGACCTCGCCGCGCTCGGGATCAACGATCAGCTCATCACCGGTCTGGATCAGAGCGGTCACGTCGCCCTCGAAACGGTCACACATGGTCATGTCGGCCAAGGCCGCGCCTTGTACCAGGATGGTATTGGCACGATTGAACAGAATGGCCTTGGGCACGATGCCCCGTGCTTTCATTTCGTGGAGCATCCAGGCTGAGGCGACACCGCCCTTGGCAGTGTTCAACACCAATATCTTGTCTTGGTAGGACTCACCCGCCAGCTTGTGCGCCGGTCTCGAAAAAACGCCCTTGAGCCGATCAAGGTCGTAGCGGGCGGAGAAGTTGTCGTTCGCTACCAGCGCCTCGCCCTGCACCTTATTGCCGATGCCTTTATGGCACTTGAGTTTGATGCTCATACGATCACCCCTTTGATAGCAGACTCGACGCACTCTTCCATGCTTCTGAGGGAAGGCTGGTAGCCGTATCCGGCAATGATGTTGACGATTTTCGCCGAGTTGCTGAGTAAACTTTTCCAGCCGTTCGCTTCACTCAGTTCCCGTGCGTACTGCTGATAGAAACACGTGCCTCGCAGTACTTTGGCACCGGAGGCTTCGATACGCCCGGTAAGGCCCATGCGATCACAATCGGTTGCCACGCCGGGGGAGGTGCAGACAATAAGCGCCGTGTCTTTGTGGATGCGCTGTCCCTCCAGCAAGCTGGCGACCTGATTCATCTCTACCAGCGATAACTGCGGTGCAGCGAATACCACCACATCGACCTTGTCGCCACGGTGGCCGAAATCATTGCGCAGCCCATCCAGATCGGCCCGCGTGATTTCCTGAACCGGCAGCTTGTTGTCACAGACGCTCGCCAGGTTAGGCGCTTCTGGGGTAATACCCACCAGATGGAACAACGGTGTTGAGCCAAAACTCGCCATGGCGGCGCCGAAATGCTTCAACTGATCAGAGGTGGGAATCATCTCCAGGCCCTCCACCACTGGCACCTCCCAATAAGAACCGGACATCCGTCCGATGAACCCGCCCAGCACCCCCCAGTCAGTGAGACCGATCGGCTGCTCACGAACCATGAAACGCTTGGTCCCTTGGCGTTTTTCTTCGAGGTGCAGACCGTAGCGCGGGGTTCGTCCGGTAAGCCCGGCAGCCAAGGCAGAAGGCCCGCCTTCGAAGTTGGAATAAGCGCCCAGCACGCTGTTGGTGTAGATCACCACGCCGGTATCGCCGAACGCCACATGGTCGCCGCGCACCGGACACATGATGGTCTGATAGTTGATACAGGTGTCAGTCATCAGAATGCCCATCCGCTCGCAAGCGGCAATGGTGCGCCGCTCCAGATCGGCCATGCTTTCGGTCTGCCCGAGTTCGCGGTAGTAGCTGAGATCGACGCCACGGGGGTCGGTAATCATGGAAATGCTTACGCGGCTCTGTTCATCAGGGCATCCAGCCAGCCGCTCCAGGAACTCCACACCAGCGACCCCGAGCGATTCAGGGTCGGCCATCATGTGCGCCTGTGACACCGGCACCAAGTCCAGTGCATCGAACATCTCGCCAACGCGCTGCATGTGCTCAATGGCCCAGCGCTTTGCCTCGCCCATCTCTCCAGAGAGCATCGCCTGCTCTTCATCGGACAATTTCATTCGCCATCTCCTCTTATTGTTGGAATCGCCTGGACGAGCTGGCCGGTCTCGCCATAGCGCGATCAATACTACGTAGTAATATAAATCACACAGGCTGTCTGACCGTCAAGTCGGAATACCGATCGGCTAGCCACCGCCTCTTCAAAAAACAGTGAAGCGCCGCTCTATTCCGGCCAATACGGCATGTTTCAGGGGGAACCCGTACAAAAAGGAGGGAACAGCCAGGTCTTGCCACAGGATTGTTAGCGCTTGACGAAGGCGAATAGGTAGCGTCTATTTACTACGTAGTTATTGAAAACTGCGGTGCGGTTCAGGGTATTGAATACTGCCACCTGTCTTGATGAGAACAACAAAAATGACACTCGACATGCTTTCCCTCACCCTACCTGCTCCGCCCGGATATACCTGGGACAGCGCCTGATCGATTGCCGATGAACCGAAAGAAGTCATCCACAATAACAAGATCGTCAGCAGCGTTTGCTGCATGAGGAGAAAGCATGACCTCGATTCAGGTCTTTTCCATCGTCTGGCTCGCAGTGGTATTCACGGTATGCATTTGGCGCCACATCAATCTTGGACTAGCAATGCTGCCGGCGGCATTCGTGCTAGCGGAAATCGCTGGCATTACTCCCAAGCAGCTTTATCAAGGCTTCCCAACCTCCCTGGTTATCTTGATTCTCGGCGTCATGTTCCTCTGGAACCACGCCCGTAACAGTGGCCTGGCGGATTTGATCGTGCACCGCACGGTAGAACTGGCACGCGGCCGAGTCTGGCTGCTGCCATGGGTGACCTGCGCGCTGTCGGCCGCGATCTGCGCTATCGGTGCGTTGCCGGCGGCCGCGCTGGTGATCACCCTCCCGGTAGCGATCCGTATGGCGGAACAGGAAAACATTCGACCTGCGTTGATGGGTATTGTGACCATCCAGGGCGCGTGCATAGGTGGATTTTCGCCGATCAGCCCGTGGGGCAGCTTAGTTTCGGCACAGGCCACACATGCCGGCCTGCCGTTTCTATCGGGTCATTTCATGCTCGCGCAGATCGCGCTGAACCTGATCGTCGCTTGTATCGCCTTTTTCGCTTTCGGCGGTGCTGAACTCATCCGCCGCGAAGCAGTTGCCAGCGTGCCGAAGTCACCGATGGCGTCAGGAGCGGGGTGGCATCTGACTGTCTATCAATGGTCCTCGCTAGTGGCGGTATGCGTATTTGTCGCCATGGTTCTGATGAAATTCGATGTCGGCCTGTCAGCATTCGCCATCGGTATCGTGCTGCATATTGCCTTTCGGGGTGAATGCCAGAAGGCGATTGCTGCGCTGCCTTGGGGAATCATCATTATGATTGCCGGCCTGATCATCTACGTGTCGCTGCTTGAGCAGCTTGGCGTTCTGCATGTGCTCGGCGATAAACTGACCAGCGTCGACAATCCGTCGCTGGTATTGATGGCAGTCACCTACCTCGGCACCTTGGTGGCCAATTTCGAATCCTCGTCAGTCGCAGTGCTGGGACTGGTCATTCCCGTGGCGGTTAAATCGTTGGCGAACAGCCCATCGGAGGTCATTAACAGCCTGTCCCTGGCAATGGTCGCCGGCAGCGTCACGGTTATCGCCTCCAGCCCGTTCCATCTTTGCGGCGGGATAGTTCTGGCGGAAACCCGCGGCGATAACCGTACCTTCAAAGATCTGCTGATCTGGACCGCCGCCACCTCGGCGCTGCTACCGCTGTGCGGATTGTTCATTTGAGAACCGTGCGTGAGAGGTTTCGGTCCCCCCTCACCCAGCCTGCACAACACCTGAGCCAATTCGGTCAGAGCCGCCGCCATAGAGGGCTGCTTTGGCTGCTAGAACGATAAAGGAGAGGAGTGCGAAAACCAGGCCGCACCAGATAGTGCCCGGCAAGCCATAGGCGGTGATAAACAACCCGCCCACCCATGATCCGATAGCGATGCCGCCATTTGCTGCCGAAACATACAAACTTGTGGCAAACGAATGCGCTTCAGGTGCCGCTGTGGTCAGCCACATTTGGGTGATAACCATGCCGCTGGTATGAATGGCTCCCCATACGAACACGATCACAATCATCGAGCTGACCGATGCGCTGCCAAACGCATACAGAATCAGGTAGGCAAAACTTAACAAGATCGGGAATAGCAACGCGGTTTTGACGAGATTATTGGCGAGCATTCGACCCGCAAACAAATTACCCAATACACCGCCAACGCCAAATAAAACCAGCATGATGCTGATGGTTTGGTTATCCATGCCGGTCTGACTTTTAAGGTACTCGGCGGCATAGCTGTACACCGAGAATTTGGTCATGAAGACCAGGACGGTCGCCACGATTGCGAGCCAAACGGCCGGTTTTCGCAGAATGGACAACTGGCTGCCAAAGGTTTCTGGCGAGGTGTGCTGGCGTGGAAGCCTGAACAGCAACCCCAGGCCTGCCAGCAATGTGGCCACGGCGCAGAACAGGATAGACACTTCATACGAGAAGCGACCTGCGAGCCATGCGGTAAGGGGCACTCCAAATACCAGACCAAGCGTAGTGCCAATAAATGCTACGGTTGTTGCATGTGTTGCCCGCTCTTTGGGGTAGAGCGAAATGGCCGCCGCGAAGGCTGCCGAAAAGAATACCGGGTGCAACAAGGCGGGCAGTACGCGCAGGGCCATCAATGTCCCATAGTTCGGCGCGTAAGCAGAAAAAACACTGCAAACGGAGAAACATAAGAGCGCACCGATTAGAACCTTTTTCCGATCGTAACGCGAAAAAACAAGCACCAGAAAAGGGCCAAAAATCGCTACGATGATCGCAAACAAACTCATCAGCAGGCCCGCTTGAGCAACCGTCACGTGAAAACGCTCTACGATCAGCGGAAGAATACCGACAACGCCAAGTTCCAGCGTATACAGGCCGAACAACCCCAGAATGATAAACGGCATCACGCTCATGGGTTTAATTGAATGAATCATTTTGATTCCATCACCTTGAGGAAATAATAGGCGTGACGAACTCACCGGCGAAAGTTGTCCGTGTGTGCTCACACCTCTACGGGCAAGGCTCATAGGGGCTCTTGCCGGTGAGGCGACTTATCAAGCGGTGTTAAGCCTTATCGAAATCAATAACGACCTTACCGAATGCACCGCGGTAAACGTGGGCGAATGCCTCAGGCAATTGCGCGAAGGAGTACGTCGCATCAATAACTGGCTTGATTGCGTGGTGTTCAATCATTCGCACCATGTCTTCCAATGCACGACGTGGCCCTACCGCAACAGCCACGATGGAAGCGCGGCTGCCCAGCAGGGGCATGATTGGCGTACGTAGCTCATCGGATTCCAGCAGGCCAATAATCGAAACGCGACCACCTGGGACTACGGCTTGCAGTGAGCGACGCAAATTGTCGCCACCGGCCATTTCCAGGATATGGTCAGCACCGCGACCATCAGTCAATTCAAGCACTGCTGTCTGCCACTCAGGCGTGGTGGTGCGGTTGATTCCATGGGTGGCCCCTAGCTTGATGGCATGGGCGATTTTTTCGTCGCTGCTGCTGGTAACGATGACTTTCGCACCGCTGGCGGCCGCCAACTGAACAGCAAATAACGAAACACCGCCAGTGCCTTGAACAACCACAGTCTGGCCGGCGTGCAGATGACCGAGTTCGATCAATGCCATCCAGGCGGTCAATGCAGCAATGGGAAGCGTACTGGCCTCAATAGGTGAAAGGTTTTTCGGTGCTCGTACACACCACTCCGCTGGAGTGGCCACGTAGTGAGCGAGCATGCCTTGGATCGGGCCACCTTGCGTCGGCATTTCTGCCCACGTCTTGGGATTGCCATCGATCCAGTTGGTAATGTAAGTGGAGATCACACGCTCTCCGATGGCGAAACGAGTCACTCCTTCCCCCACGGCGACCACTGTTCCGGCCATGTCTGAGGCGGGCGTGAAAGGGAATGCCAGCGTGGCTGTCATGCCGTTTTCCACAACCTGAGTGTCCCGATAGTTCAGGGATACCGCTTCGATTTTTACCAGTATTTCCCCTGCCTTCGGCTGTGGGCGCGACACCGTGGCCAGGCTTAATTTGTCGAGGCCAAACGAAGAAATTTCCCAGCGATTCATTGTTTCGGACATGATGGCTATCTCGGTCAAGTTTCAATGACACCTATGATATGAGTCGCCATCGCGCAGATTAAGTGGGTGAGAGGTCCGCTATATGCGGAGGTTCTGCTCCGCAATCCGTCCTCGCTGGAGTACGATTGGCACTGCAAATGGCGCCATGAGCGAACTTCAGCTCTTTTATCCGCAACCACCTATACCCGTTATCGAGAGTAAAAATGGATAGCCTGAACACATTGAATGTGTTTGTTTCAGTGGCTGAAACACGCAGTTTTGTAGCAACTGCCCGCGTACTGGGTGTTTCTGCGTCAGCCGTTGGCAAGAGCATCGTGCGCCTGGAGGAGCGCTTCGGTGTGCGACTCTTCAACCGCAGCACTCGAAGCGTGACATTGACCGAGGACGGCGTGCGTTTCCTGGAGCGCAGCCTGCGGATACTGGCGGAAATCGAAGCGGCCGAAGCCGAATTTTCACAAACCAGCTCCGCGCCGCAAGGGCGCTTGAAGATAAGCTTGCCCTTTGTCAGCGATCCGTTTTTACCTGCGCTGGCCCGATTCAAGAAGGCCTATCCGGCCATCGACCTTGACCTCACCTTCGACGACCGTCGGGTCGACGTCATTGAGGAAGGCTACGATGCCGTACTGCGAAGCGGGGAAGTGCCTGACTCCAGCTTGACGTCTCGACATCTGGGCGGCTACCAGATGATTCTCGTTGGCTCGCCCGCTTACTTTCAAGAGCACGGTGTGCCCGAGCATCCCAGAGACCTGTTACAGCACACGTGCATTCAGTTTCGCTTCCCCAACACCGGCAAGCTACAGGTCTGGCCGCTGCGCAGCGACGATATGGAGATTGACTTGCAGCTGCCAACGTCAGTGGTTTGCAACAATCTTGAGGCCAGAGTTTGCTTCGCAACCGAAGGTATAGGCATCGCCTACTTACCCGATTTCTCCATCCGTGAGTGGCTCGACTGTGGGAAGCTGGTGAGCATTCTTAAGGATTGTTCCGAGTCGGGTACTTTCAGAATCATGTGGCCCTCAGGCAAACACCCCTCACTGAAGTTGCGTGTGTTCATCGACTTTTTGAAAGAGCACCTCTTCCCGGAATCGGCGCCTGTCAACACGCTCACGGGCTCCAATCTGCTCTAACGCTTCATCAACACTGGTTCCACAATTCCATCAACGTCCCGGCAGATCCGTGGACTGGATCAGCCTCTGGACAAGCCACCTGCGCAATCCGCCGCACCGACGGATCATGATTAGCTGGCTCAGCGCGCTGAATGTCGTAATCCTCCTGCCCTCGGGGATAAGCCCCAACCACCAGGAAGTCTGCGCTCTGCTGCAGGCTGCAATGTCCGGTCCCGGCTGGCAGCACCACAACGTCGCCAGCATTGACGTCGATTTCCTGGCCCGACGGACCACCCAGCATCAACCGCGCCTGACCGTTGGCGATACCCATTACCTCATGGGCGTTAGAGTGGTAATGGTGATAGTCGAACACTTGGGCCTGCCACTGCGCTGGCCAGGCATGGCTGCTGAACAACGATTCGAACGCCGCCGCCCTGTCCGCTTGAGCTGGGAGAACAGCCCGGTATAGCAGCACCGGGAACCGGCTGTTAGGGATCACGCCATCGTCGCTAAACCGAAGCTGCTGAGGGATGGTGCTCATGACGAATGTCCTCAAATTTGGCTAAGCGACCAAGGCTGGCGCTCGGCGTTATTGTTTTGAGGTGGATCAACGGTGGAGGTTCTATTGAGTTAATAAAGAACCTTGCCTGCGTCACGCATGAAAATCTCTACGGTCTTGGGCCCTACGCCCTCGAACTCCGCCAACCGTTTTTCAAACTCCGCGCGGTCCTCACTGGCGCGCCTGATATTCCCGATCTTGCCGGAATACTCATCGTTGAGTTTCTTGCAGAGCGCACTTAGTCGATCCGCCGTCGTCTCGTCGTAACGCACGTAATGCGCTTCGCCCAACATGGCTACCAGCTCTCGATGGCTGCAGTGACTCAACTTGAGCGGCGTGTCACATTCGTGCTGCTCGATGATTACGCGGTAGGCTTGGGCAGCAATGTCTGCCTGGATGCGTTTTCCCATTAAGAAACTGGCGACGAACCACTTGAACAGCGCCCGTTCTTCGCCGTCTTTGAGAACGATGTTCAGGTCGCTGGCGCTAATGGTTTTATTCATTTGGTCCTCTGACTTAGCTGCTCAGATGCAAGCTAACCCGGATGATAGCCGCACGGGTGTGTGGTATCGAAGTCGCCCAACGACATTGCCTAACGCCTTCTAGGCGCCAATAACTCAGACCTACCTATCTGCTCTCTCGCCTTCTCCGGCGCCCTGACTCCGGAGAACCCCGCCTCCGCAATGGCCGCATCCAACCCTCTAGAATGGGCAGCGCCCTTCTGATTGCGTAGCGATTCCATGCCGTCGCGCCATGCATGCACCATGTGTTTGGCCACTTCGCGCCAGGCGGGTTCGTTCTTCGCGGCTTCAATGATTTCATTTCCCACAGCCACAGCGGACTCACATAACTGCTCTACCATCGCCTCATACTGGCGGGGCGGAATATTGAGGCGAGCGTTGAAGAATGTCTCAAGCGTCCGGCCCGGCGTCCAGGTTTGCCTTCCGCCAATGGATGAACATCCAGAATCATCGATCAAAGCCCTCACTGCGCTGCTCAGCAAGAATATCCTCGACCGTGCGTTGATGGCCGGCCTTGACCATTTTCAAGTCATATCCTGCTGCCTCAAGCAAACGGACCAATGCAGAGACGCTCATGTCGCCTTTAGCCAATGTCTCCATTCGCGCCACGGTTGAACGGGCAACGCCAGCACGGGTGGCTATAACCTCTTGGGACAGCTTGGCTTCGCGCCTCGCGTCCTTGAGCATTTCAGCGACGTCAAATAACGTACTCACTTGTAGCCCTCGAGCGTCAAAATATTACCTACAGGTAATTAAGGTAGCCCAAGAGGCACAAGCCCACCCATAAAAAAGGCGCCGCAGCTCAAAGCCGTCAGCGCCCTCCTTCATCCATCTACCCATTAAGCCCGCAACGCTTTCTCCCCAAACCGATACGTAGCCAGACAACACACCAGCAATCCGCTCACCGCGATCAACCCGCCTACCAGCCCAATGTTGGCGATTCCTAATTGGCTAATCACCATGCTGCCCAGCAGTGCGCCGCCGCCGATGCCGATGTTGTAGATGGCGGAGTGCAGGGACATGGCCACGTCAGTGGCGTCCGGTGCGAGGGCGAGGACTTTGGCTTGCATGACGAGGCCGAAGCACATGATGGCCATGCCCCAGATGACGCTCATGGTCGCGAGCCACGAGGCTTTGCCGGACAGCGGCAACATCAGCATCAGGCACAGGGCCAAGGCGCCGATGGCGGCGATCAACATGCCTCTTGGAAAACGGTTGTTGTAACGGCTGAAAACGACTGAGCCGAGGATACCAGCGCCACCGAATAGTAATAACAGGACGGTGGTCATCTCGCCGCTCATGTGCGCAACGATGGCGGTGAACGGTTCGATGTAGCTGTAGGCGGTGAACTGGGCGGTGATGACCAGCGCCGTCAGGACGTACAGCGATACCAGCGCCGGGCGTTTGAACAGGATCGGCAGGCTTCGCAGCGAACCGGAATTCTGGCTCGGCAGCAGCGGCAGTGATTTGATCAGGAACAACACCGTTACACCCGCAGCGATGGCGATCGCCAGGAAGGTGGTGCGCCAACCCAGCGCCTCGCCCAGCACGCGGCCCAACGGAATGCCAAGCACCATCGCCAGGGCCGTGCCGGTTGCCAACAGGCCCAGTGCCTGCACTTGTTTGCCCGCTGGCGCTACACGCACAGCCAATGAAGCCGTGATCGACCAGAACACCGCGTGGGCAAAGGCGATGCCGATGCGAGTTATCAGCAGCATGCTGAAGCTGGTCGCCATGCTTGAGAAAATGTGGCTGGCGATGAATAGGACGAACACAAACATCAGCAACTTGCGCCGCTCGATGTTACGGGTGAGCAGCATCATCGGCAGCGACGTCAGGGAAACTACCCACGCATAGACCGTCAGCATCAGGCCGACCTGGGCCGTGGTCATATCAAAGCTGTGACCGATGGAACTCAACAACCCGACCGGAACGAATTCTGTCGTGTTGAAAATAAAAGCCGCGAGGGCCAGCGCGATCACGCTTAGCCAACTGCCAGTGCGAGCATCCAGAGTGGTGTTCATTGAAAGAAGTGCAAACCTCAAATTGATAAATAGACTGAAGCGGCAACCCTTCAACCCTCAAAAGACTTGCGCACAAAAAGGCCGCCCAAGGCTGGTTGCCGGGGCAGTGCTTAGATGAGCAAAATATTATGAGTATTAGAGGTGTTGCGGGGATGACGCGGATAATACGCGGCTGCAAACGTTGACACAACACGACACACAAGGCCACGCAGAAAGGGTGACGAGCGGTACGTTCCACAGAAAAACGTGCAGCGAGCCCGATCAGCCGGACCCGCTTTGTCGAAACCGCGACAGAGCTTAGAACACGTTGATGGGGTAGTCGACGATCACGCGGTATTCATCGATGTTGTGATCGACGGTTTGGTAACCATCACCTCCACGGTCCGTGGCCCAGCGCAGGCGAACGCCGAGGTTCTTGGCTTTGCCGCTTTGCACGACGTATTTCAAATCCACGTCGCGCTCCCAATGCTTGGCGTCGCTGCCGTCGGCATTATAGTAACTGCTGTAGCCAGAGTCGGAAGCGGTGGTGGCCTTTGTCAGGTCCATGGTGCCGCGCGTGTAGGAAACGGCGGATGTCAGGCCCGGAGCACCCCAACCGACGAAGTCATAGCCGTACTGTAGTTTCCAGGATTTTTCCCCCGGTGCGTTGAAGTCTGAATACTGCTGAGAGTTGTCGAGGAAAATGCTGTCGCCGTCCTGGATATAGTCAAACGGCGTATTGCCGTTAACTTTCTGCATCGAGGTGGTCAGCGTTTGATTACCGACGGTTACCCCCAAGTGCAGGCTGTAAGTGTTGTTATCGATGTTGCCGAGCAACGCCTGGCCGCTGTCTTGGGTGTGGTAGTAGTGGAAACCGGGGTTGATGCTGACCAGGCTGTTCAGAACCCATGTGTAATCCAGGTCGTAATAAGCCTGATTCCAGATGTCCTTGAGCTGCGAGGCATAAAGGCTGGAAGTCAGCCCGGGAATTGCGGTGTAAGTGGCGCCGGCCCAGTCCATGTGTTTGCTTTGGCGGTTGTCTGGCAGCGTGCCGTAATAGGTGCCGATGCGCCCGTCGCCGCTCTGGTTGAACAACTTGTCGAAACTCACCTGGCCCGCGTCCAGTTTCAGGTGATCAACGCTGGTATTGGTCAGGCTGAAACCACGAAAGGTCATGGGCAGCAATCGCGTAGCGCCTCCTGCGATGACCGGGTTATTCAAGAACAGGTCACCCACTTTTAGTACGGTATCGAACGCCCGCATCTTCAAGGCGCCGCCGGCCGAGGAGAATGAATCAGGTGCATCGCCGTACAGGTTGTCCTTGTTCGGGTTCGGCGCCGTGGTTGGCAGAATACTTGTACCTCCGCTGCCGCCACCGCCGTCAAGTTTGAGACCGAGCATGGCGTTGGCGTCGATACCGAACCCCACGGGACCATGGGTAAAGCCGGACTCGAAGACGCCAATGAAGCCTTGGCCCCATTCTTTGCTGTCTTGCTTGCCGTCGTGGCGATCATGGTTGAAGTAATAATTTTTCAGGTCCAGATTAAAACCAGACCCCTCGACGAAACCGTCTTTGCTGGTGTCGGTGCTGTTGTTGTCTGCATACGCATTAGCGGACATCGCTGCCGTCAGCGCCATAGAAAGCGCCCCACATTTAAATGGAATCATCACGCTGATAAGAACCCCTTGGTTAAATCTATTTAGCAGGTGGCAGTTATTGTTTTCATGAAGTTACTGTTTTTATTAGCGCAACACTCGTCGACTTTCTATTATCGACAAAATCAAAAAAAAAGCCGCAGGGGAGCGGCTAAAAGTATCCAGCGCTGGGACAGAGCATTATCCAATCAGCGCTGAAGGGAGCTTCTTTACGATACGTTTTACGTGCGTTTAGCAGTCGCATCCGTTTGCTGAGAGGCTGACGCCTGTTGAGTCTTGAGGTTCTCTTTAGCCTGCGCGGCAAGTGCTTCCTGGTGTTCTACGAAAACCGTATGACGCGCCTCGTTCTGCGCGACAAACGACTGGGATTCTTCTGCCATGGCAAAGGGCGACAGCAATAACGAGGACACAATAATTGCGCCGGCGAGTGTGATTGACTTAGACATGCATATGACCTTCTTGCGTGAGCAAGTTCGCGTGGTGTGACGCCAAGGTATAAAACGCTCGGCGATGACTCAAGTGAAACCGATTAAAACTAATTATAAGAAGTTTAATATAGGTTTAAGAACGGGACTGGACGCGCAGCCAATCACAACAACGCCATCAAATCCTCATACAACGCCTGCGGGATCTGCACGCCGTTGTCCTTGCTCAAAACCCTCGCATCAAACCTGCGCTGGGACGGCAGTCTGGCCCCCTGCTCCACTATCCCGTCAAACAACGCTTCAGCCCGCAATAAATGCTCCTCAGCGCTGACGCCCAACAAACGTTGCGGGTCAATGGCGATGACCAACTCGCCGCCGTAGGGTGAGGATTTAGTGCCGGCGTCGAAGGCCTGGGATTCTTTGCTGGTCATGTCACCGATCAACGGCCCGGCGAGCAGTTCGACCATGGCGGCCAGAGCTGAGCCTTTGTGGCCGCCGAAAGTCAGCATGGCGCCATTGAGGGCTGCGGCGGCGTCGGTGGTGGGTTGTCCTTGAGCATCGAGGCCCCAGCCCAGCGGAATCGCTTTACCGGCCCGGCGGTGCAGTTCGATTTCACCGCGGGCGACGGCGCTGGTGGCGAAGTCGAACACAAATGGGTTTTGCCCTTCACGGGGCCAGCCGAAAGCGATGGGGTTGGTGCCAAAGATAGGTTTGTTGCCACCTGCCGGCGCGACCCAGGCATGGCTAGGAGTGAAGGCCAATGCCACAAGCCCTTGTGCCGTGAGCGGTTCGATTTCCGCCCATAGCGCCGAGAAATGCACGCAGTGATTGATCGCCAGAATCGCGATGCCCTGGCTGCGAGCCTTGCTGACCAGCAACGGCACGCCCGCTTCGAATGCCAGACCAGCGAAACCGCCATGACCATTGACCTTGACCACCGCCGCAGCCCAATCCAGCACTTCAGGCACCGCATCGGCGACCACTTTTCCGGCCTTTAATGAATGGATACAACCCAGCAAGCGCCACAGACCATGGGAGGCGCAGGCATCGCCTTCGGCCGTGACCACCGCATTGGCGACGGTGCGTACGTGGCCTTCGCTGAATCCGTGGGTACGCATGATGTTTTCAGCCAAGTCACGCGCCTGAGCCAGCGTCAGTGAGATCACGGCAAACCCTCTGGGTATCAAAAACCAACAGCGTGGCGGTTCTCGCGGGGGCTGGCTTGAGCGGTTTGCGCAGCCAAATCGAAGAATTCAGCACAGTCGAAAACATCCATCAGGATGCAAGCTGTGGACAGACGCGCGCCGGACTCGATAACTTGGCTATCCACCTTCTCACCTTCGCTGCGGGCTCACCCCATGCGCCTCGATCAATTGCCGTCATCGCCCGACCTCGCCAGCCTGACCGCCAGCTTGCAACAGATCGCCCCGCTGTTCGACGTGATGCCGGGCGTTGTGTTCTTTATCAAGGACGTTCAGGCGCGCTACGTGCTGGCGAATCAGACGTTGGTTCAACGCTGCGGCCTGAAGAACAAAAGCGAACTGCTAGGTCGAACCGCCGAAGAAGTGTTCCCTTCCAGCCTTGGGCCCTTTTATACCGAACAAGATGTGCAGGTCTTGAGCGACGGCGTGCCGTTGGATGATCAACTGGAGTTGCACCTGTACCCCGGACGCCATCCCGGCTGGTGCCTGACCTATAAGTTAGCGGTACGCGACACGCAGGGCGAAATCATTGGCATGGCCGGTATTTCCCATGACCTGCAAGCGGCGCAGTCGAGCCATCCGGCTTATGAAAAACTCGCCGCAGTGGACGCACATATTCGTGGGCATTACGACCGGCCCATCAGCCTTGCCGACCTGACGGCCATTGCCGAGATGTCGGTGGCGCAGCTGGAACGTCAATGCAAACGGGTGTTCCAGCTCACGCCACGGCAACTTATCCACAAGGCGCGCCTCGGTGCCGCGTCGCAATTGCTGACTGGTGAGTTGCCGATTACCGAAATTGCCTTGCGCTGTGGCTACACCGATCACAGCGCGTTCAGTCGCCAGTTCAAAGCGCTGACCGGGCTGTCACCGAGCCAATACCGCCAGGCCCGCGCGTGATTGGCGATAACCATAGAAATCGCTGTGCTGATTTCGTCATGCAGACCTGTGAAATCCTTCAAGCCGTTTGACTGCTGAAACGCCACTCTTGCAGTGACCATTCCTGTGCAGGCGTAGGCATCCATGAAACGTATCAGCGTCATTGACTCTCACACCGGCGGCGAACCGACCCGCTTGGTCATTGATGGCTTCCCCGAGCTGGGCAAAGGCAGCATGGCCGAGCGCCGGACGGTGTTGGCCGAGCAATTCGACGATTGGCGCGCCAGCACCATGCTTGAACCACGGGGCAACGACGTATTGGTCGGTGCGCTGCTGTGTTCTCCGGT
>NZ_JAQGNX010000151.1 GCF_028293835.1 Pseudomonas sp. | reverse complement strand
AGGAACAATACCGGCGTGGTGCCCCGCTTACGGATCAGTTGCAGCAGTTGCCAGCCGTTCAGGCCCGGCAACATGACGTCGAGGATCACCAGATCATAGGTTTGCTCTTCGACAAAGTGGCGACCTGCCAGCCCATTAACCGCGACATCCACCACAAAACCAGATTCGCCAAATCCCTTGGCCAGAAGCGTGGCCGTATTGGCATCGTTTTCAACTAACAGCAAACGCATGGTACACCTCATTAATCGTGCCTTTAGGCTAAGCCGATTAACTAGCTGTCGCACGCAGTTTATTAAAATCCAGAATTTCGATCACATCGGGGCCTTGCTTCAAGACGCTTCGTGCCTGCAAATCGTTGAGAATATTGATTAACGTCGGCTTGGTTATTCTCAGCCAGCGAGCCAACTGAGTCGTCGGCATTCGCACGAGTCGTGGCGAACGATTGATTGGGCCGTAACCCTGACTGATCATTAACAAACAAAACGCCGTCCGGGCAAAAGTGGGCATTTGGCCGTACCGCTCCAGTTGCTCTTCGGTTACGCGCAGTTTCAGCTGCAGCAGCGCAGCAAACTGATGCCGATACGAGGGTTGCTCCGCCAGCAATCGATCCAGGTCCGTTTGCGGAATATGCAAAAGGATACTGTGGGCGTGGGAAAACACATCTTGAGTGCGCGGAAGACCATCAAATAACGACACTTCGCCAAACCAGTAAGGCAGGTCAGTGGAGGACGGAACCGTCAGCTTGATAGGCTCCTGCTCGTCTCCGACCCGAACCGCACCCTCAACCACGGCATACAAGCCACAAGGTGGATCACCCCGCAGGAAAAGCGTTCTGCCCGGCGTAGGACGACGCTGCCTGGCTGCGTCGAGCAAGCCATCTTGCAGGCCCGCAGGCAAGTTACTGAACCAATGATCGGTCAGCAGTCGGCTTCGCCATAACGCTCCATTCATGCAATCTCCCTGACTATCTCTTGGCGCTACCGACCGCGCAGGGGTCGGTTAACTGTCGGTCAGCTTCTGCCAGACCTTGGGTTTGAAGAACAAGGTTTCGCCACGGGCCAAACCGGTCAGGCTGTCGTGATCTTTCACCACTTCCGCTTCGATCAACTCGCTCTGACCTTCGACTTTCAACGTCACACGCGTGGTGGCGCCCAGTGGCCGGATGTCACGCACCTCAGCCGCGTGGTGATCTTCCAGCTCGTGCCGGGACAGCGACACTTCGTGGGGGCGGAACAATACGTGATTGTCTTCGCCAAGGTGTAACCGATTGGAGTCACCGAGAAAGTGATAAACGAAGTCGCTGGCCGGGTTCTCATAAACCTCACCCGGTGAGCCGATTTGCTCGATCACGCCTTTGTTCATCACGACGATGCGGTCCGCCACTTCCATGGCTTCCTCCTGGTCGTGGGTCACAAATACCGAGGTCAGGTTGATGTCTTCGTGCAGGCGAGCGAGCCAGCGACGCAGCTCTTTACGCACCTTGGCATCCAAGGCACCGAAGGGTTCATCCAGGAGCAATACCTTGGGCTCCACCGCCAACGCCCGGGCCAACGCAATGCGCTGGCGCTGACCACCAGACAATTGCTCCGGGTAACGGTCCGATAACCAATCCAGCTGCACCATGTTCAGCAGTTCGTGAACCTTGACTGCGATCTGGCTCTCGGTCGGGCGCTGCTTTTTCGGTTTCATGCGCAGGCCAAACGCAACGTTGTCAAACACCGTCATGTGCCTGAACAATGCGTAATGCTGGAATACGAACCCGACGTTGCGATCACGCACATCGTGTTCCGAGACGTCTTCGCCGTGGAATACGATGCTGCCTTCGTCGGGGGTTTCCAGGCCGGCAATAATGCGCAGCAAAGTGGTTTTACCGCAGCCTGACGGGCCCAGCAACGCGACGAGTTCGCCACTCTGAATATTCAGATTGATGGAATTCAGCGCTTTGAAGGCATTGAAGTTTTTGCTGACATTACGGACTTCGATCGACATGAATTATTCCTCCGCCGCACTTTCGCGCAGACGGGTAATGCGCGACTCGCTCCACTGCTTGAGCAGCAGGATGAACAGCGCCATGATCAGCAACAGGCTCGCCACGGCAAACGCTGCGACGTGATTGTATTCGTTGTAGAGAATTTCGACGTGCAACGGCAGGGTATTGGTGACGCCGCGAATGTGCCCGGAAACCACCGAGACCGCACCGAATTCACCCATGGCCCGTGCCGTACACAGCACCACGCCATAGATCAGGCCCCACTTGATGTTCGGCACGGTCACGTACCAAAACATCTGCCAGCCATTGGCACCCAACAGCCGCGCGGCCTCCTCTTCTTGGGTGCCCTGCTCTTGCATCAATGGGATTAGTTCACGGGCAACGAACGGCACGGTGACGAAGATGGTAGCCAACACAATCCCTGGCAAGGCAAACACGATCTGAATGTCATGGTCCTGCAACCACGGGCCGAAAAGCCCCTGGGCACCAAACATCAAAACGTAGACCAGACCGGCAATGACGGGGGAAACCGAGAACGGCAGGTCGATCAGCGTCACCAAAATGCTTTTGCCACGGAACGAGTATTTGCTCACGCACCAGGCGGCACTGACGCCGAACAGCACGTTGAGCGGCACCGAAATCGCCACCGCAATGACCGTGAGCTTGAGTGCCGATAACGCGTCCGGCTCGAAGATCGCAGTGAAGAAAGCGCCGAGGCCTTTGCTCAGCCCTTGGGAAACAACGATAAACAGCGGCAGCGCCAGGAACAGCACAAAGATTAACCAGCCGAGACCGATGAAGATTCGTCGTGACACCGCGCTGCCACGGCGTGCGGCATTGGCGGTGGAGGCGGCAATCAGCGTTGAATTAGACATGCGGTGCGCCTCCTTAAGGGGTTTCGATGCGGCGCTGCAGCAAGTTGATCAGCAGCAGCAAAATGAAGGAAACCACCAGCATCATCACGCCAATAGCCGTCGCACCGGTGTAATCGTATTGGTCGAGTTTGACCATGATCAGCAGCGGCAAAATTTCAGTTTTCATCGGCATGTTGCCCGCGATAAAAATCACCGAGCCGTACTCGCCAACGCCTCGAGCAAATGCCAGGGCAAATCCGGTCAGCCACGCCGGCAGCAACGCGGGAACCAGAATGTAGCGGAACACTTGCAGCGGCTTGGCGCCGAGACAGGCGGCGGCTTCTTCGACCTCACGGGGAAAATCGGCTAACACCGGCTGCACGGTACGCACTACAAAGGGCAGCGTGACAAACGTCAGCGCTAAGGTGATACCGAGCGGGGCGTAAGCGATTTTGATGCCCATGTCCGCCGCGAACTGTCCGACAAGGCCGGTCGGCGTATACAGCGCAGTCAAAGCGATACCGGCTACAGCAGTGGGCAACGCGAACGGCAAATCAATCATCGCATCGATGATCTTGCGACCGGGAAACGTGTAGCGCACCAACACCCACGCCAATACCGTACCGATGATACCGTTGATGATCGCGGCGAAGAACGCTGTACCAAAGCTGAGTTTGAGGGCCGCCAGCACCCGCGGTGCGGTGACGATGGCCCAGAATTGATCCCAGGTCAGCTGCGAGGCATGCACGAACATGACCGCAAGCGGAATCAGCACAATCAGGCTGAGGTACACCAAGGTGTAGCCCAGCGTCAGCCCGAAGCCGGGTATGACGGGGGAGATACGACGCGACATAAAAGTCCCTGGTTAACGTACGAAGCCCGGAACAAGATCCGGGCCGGAGGGCAAACCGAACGACCTGCTTTTCAGCAGGTCGCGTTACAGGTTATTGCGCTTGGTAAATCTGGTCGAACACACCGCCATCATTGAAGAATTTCGGCTGCGCAGTTTTCCAGCCACCGAAGTCTTTGTCGATAGTGACCAGGTCCAGTTTCGGGAATTGTTTGGCGTACTTGGCCGCAACCGTTTTATCCCGTGGACGATAGAAATCTTTTGCCACGATTTCCTGACCGGCCGGGCTGTACAGATGCTCCAGGTAGGCTTTGGCAATTTCGCTGTTGCCTTTTTTCTCCGCGTTTTTGTCTACAACTGCCACTGGCGGTTCGGCCAGGATCGACAGCGAAGGTACGACGATGTCGAATTTGTCAGCGCCGCCGTCTTCTTGCAGTGCCAGAAACGCTTCGTTTTCCCATGCCAGCAACACATCGCCCTGACCGTTATTGACGAAAGTGATCGTCGAGCCGCGTGCACCGGTGTCCAACACTGGCACATGCTTGAACAGGGTTGTCACGTATTCCTGAGCCTTGGCTTCGCTGCCGCCGGTTTTCACGCCGTAGGCCCAGGCGGCCAGGAAGTTCCAGCGCGCGCCGCCCGAGGTTTTCGGGTTGGGCGTGATGACCGACACACCATCCTTGATCAAATCGTTCCAGTCCTTGATGCCTTTAGGGTTGCCTTTGCGCACCAGAAATACGATGGTCGACGTGTAAGGCGTACTCGCATCCGGCAGACGAGTCTGCCAGTTTTCAGGCAAGGTCTTGCCCAATTTGGCAATCTCATCAATGTCGCCCGCCAGGGCCAGGGTCACGACGTCAGCGCGCAAACCGTCGATCACCGAGCGGCCTTGTTTGCCCGAACCGCCATGGGACTGCTGGATTTTGACATTATCGCCGGGATGGCTGGCTTTCCAGAAGCTGATGAATTCCGCGTTGTAGTCTTGATACAGCTCGCGTGTCGGGTCGTAGGACACGTTCAGCAGTTCATAATCCTTGGCAACGGCAGAACCGGCGAACACGGCACTGGCGACAGCGGCCAAAGCGTAACGGCGAATAGACATGGGGTGGAGGCTCCTGGACGATCTAATTTATTTTTTGGTAGAAAATTCGATATGGGATCAGGGTTGAATCTCGCCATCAGCTCGGCTTGGTACTCGGCGTTTGCAGGCGGAATTTTTCCTTGCGTTCGATCTGCACCACTTGGGCGTTGTGCACGGTGATTTCTACCGCGCCGAAGCGCAGGTCACGCAATGCGCTCTGAATTTCACGCAGGATGCTTGCTTCATCCTGGCCGTCAACGCTACGCAGAGATGCGCTCATGATGCTGCTCCTTGACTTGAATAGAGGTGCCTGCAGTAGCGATTCGAGGGCAACTGCTCGTGGCGTGAGGCTAATCTTAAAGATGCAGGGTTATTCTTAAAAAGACTGTTTAAGAATGCAGATATAACTAAATCGAATTTTAAAATTTCAGGCGGGCACTGAAGCGCGTTGCGCAGCTCCAACACCTTGAATTTAGGGGCTTAGCGGCTGGGGTGCAGCGGTCGCGTGCGCAACTCATCAGCCGGTTGCGGGCGACCAAATAAATAGCCCTGCCCCAGTTCGCAGTGATTTTCCAACAGGAAACTCGCCTGGGCGGGGGTTTCGATACCCTCTGCGAGCACTCTCATGCCCAACGCCTGGCCCAGCGCGATGATGACCCGAACGATGGCGGCATCGTCTTCGTCATAGGGCAGGCCGGCGACGAATCCCTGATCGATTTTTAATTTTTGCACCGGCATGCGTTTAAGCCGCAGCAGCGAAGAATAACCGGTACCAAAATCGTCAATGGCCAGCCGCAAACCCAACTCGCGCAGGCGGTGCAACTGTTCCATGGCCATTTCCGGGTCTTCCATCACTGCGCTTTCAGTGACTTCAAGCTCCAGACAGGCCGGATCAAGCCCGGTTTCCCTCAACACCCGCGCGACATGCAGGTGCAGGTCGTTACGACTGAACAACCGGCTGGACACGTTGACCGCGACAAACTCCAGCCCAAACCCGCACGCTTGCCATTCACACATCTGCTGACACGCTGTTTTCAGCACCCAAGCGTCGATATCGACAATCAAACCACTCTGTTCGGCAATCGGGATGAACTCACCCGGCGAAACCAACCCACGTACCGGATGCTGCCATCGAACAAGGGCCTCAACCCCAAGCATGCGGCCGCTGTAAAGGTCGTGTACCGGCTGGTAATACACGCGCAACTCTTCTAGCTCAATAGCACGGCGCAGTTCCCCCGCCAGCTCTACCCGCTGCTGAGCGTGGGCGGTGAGCTCTTCGGTGTACAACGCGTAGCCTTCACGGCCAGCGCTTTTCGCCTTGAACAATGCCGAGTCAGCGTTACGCAACAACTGCTCCGCATTCAACGCGTCGTTGGGAAACAGGCTGATGCCGATGCTGGCGCTGATAAACAGTGGGCGATCATCAACCAGGACTGGCTCCTTCAGGCCGTCAATGATTCGCTGGGCCAGCGCGGCGGCCTGCATCACTTGCTGGCAGTGCTCCGCGAGTACGGCGAACTCGTCTCCGCCCAGCCGGGCCAGGGTCATGCCGCTGTCGAACAAGCCATTAAGCCGCTCCGCGACAATTTTCAGTACTTGATCGCCGACGTTGTGCCCAAGGCTGTCGTTGATATTTTTGAAATGATCCAGATCGATCAACAACAGCGCGCAGCCCCGTTTGTTGGCTTGCGCGTTAGCCAGGGCCTGCCGGGTGCGGTCGGTGAACAGCAAGCGATTAGGCAGGTCAGTCAGGGGATCATGGTGCGCCAGGTGCATGAACTCATGTTCAGAGCGCTTGATCGCTGAGATGTCGGAAAACACCGCTACATAGTGGCTGACCGCGCCTCGATTATCCTTGATGCTGCGAATGCTTTGCCATTGCGGGTAAATCTCGCCGCTTTTACGGCGGTTCCAGATTTCCCCGCTCCACTGGCCATTGTCATGCAACGCAGTAAACATGCGGTGGTAGAACTCTGGATCATGGCGACCGGATTTGAATTTGCTTGGGTTCAGTCCCAGCACTTCGTCTTCTTGATACCCGGTGATTTCCATGAAAGCCCGGTTCACATGGACGATCAGACCCAACTGGTCAGTGACTAAAACACCCTCGCGAGTGCTATCAAACACCACGGCCGCCTGGCGTAAGCGCTCCTGATCTTTTTCGTGCTGATTCAAGCGCGCGCCAATGCCCAGGACACTTAACAAGCGCGCACGGGCAAAAAACACAAACACCGCGCTGAACACCATCCAGGCGCAACCATTGATCAGTTGCCAGCGGAGCAATCCAGCGGGATCTTCGATCAGCTGTGGAAGGACTAGCGCACTGAGTTCAAGCCACAGAATCGACAATAATGTGTAGAAAAGAGCGGTGCGCAGGGCATCACGAGAAGAAAGTGACATAAATATACGAAAGTCCTCACGAAAGGCGCGGATTATAGGGTAGAAACATTCTGCGACTCTTATCTAAAAGCGAGACTGGTTTTATCCGGTGGCTTAGTGATAATGCGCCTTGCTGTTTTTATCTTTATCGAGCGTTTTATCGAGGGCTACAGACTCTATGTGGAACAACGGTCTACTTGACCTATCGGTTTGGCAACTGGTGGCAGTCACTTTATTAATGACCCACGTGACCATCGTCGGTGTCACGGTTTACCTGCACCGCTATTCGGCCCACCGCGCATTGGAACTCAACGCCGGCCTGAAACATTTCTTCCGCTTCTGGCTATGGCTTAGCACCGCACAAAATACCCGTGAGTGGACCGCCATCCACCGCAAGCATCACGCTAAATGCGAAACCATCGATGACCCGCACAGCCCCGTGATCAAAGGCTTGTCTACCGTGTTGCGCAAAGGCGCCGAGCTTTATCGTGCCGAAGCGGAAAACCCGGAAACGTTGCGCATCTATGGCAAGAACTGCCCGAGTGACTGGGTCGAGCGCAACCTTTATACGCGCTTCCCTGTATTGGGTATCGCCATCATGGCAGTGATCGACCTGGCGCTGTTCGGCGTGATCGGTATTACCGTTTGGGCTATCCAGATGATGTGGATTCCATTCTGGGCCGCCGGCGTGGTCAACGGCCTTGGGCATGCGGTGGGCTATCGCAATTTCGAATGCCGTGATGCTGCGACCAACCTGGTGCCGTGGGGCATTATCATTGGCGGCGAAGAGCTGCATAACAACCACCACACCTATCCGAACTCGGCCAAGATGTCGGTGAAGAAATGGGAATTCGACATGGGCTGGGCCTGGATCCAGCTGTTCAGCTTCCTGCGTCTGGCCAAGGTTCAAAGGGTCGCGCCCATCGCGCACCGGGTTGAAGGCAAGGGTTCGATGGACATGGATACCGCCATGGCTATCCTGAACAACCGTTTCCAGATCATGGCTCAATATCGCAAGCTGGTCATCGGGCCGTTGGTTGCACAAGAACTGGCCAAGGCCGATGCATCGGTACGCCACCAGTTCCATCGCGCCAAGCGCCTGCTGTCACGTGAGACCAGTCTGCTCGATGAGAAACATCATCTGCACATTCAGACCATGTTAGAGCACAGCCAAGCGTTGAAAGTGATCTATGAGAAGCGCCTCGCTTTACAACAGATCTGGCTCAAAACCAGCACTAACGGTCACGATATGTTGGCCGCGATCAAAGACTGGATCCATGAAGCAGAGGCCAGTGGCATTCAGTCGTTGCGTGAGTTTGCCAATCAGCTGAAAACTTACTCGTTGCGCCCCGCTGCCTGACGCCGTTGATCGGCGCGCTCGTTCCCGGAGCGCGCCTTCCGGAACTTCGTCTCCTACAATCAATCTCAACCTCAACTCGCCATTTCGGTGGGTTTAGTTGTGGCTGCGCGCCGCGCTTCTTTTGAGATGCAGTGCCCATGGATAATCCGATACTCCTTCCGGCTACTTCCTCACCCATTGATCTTCCGGCTGCCGCTGAAACACTGCTTGCGCTAATGCACGCCCAAGCAGAAGTAGCGCGGCTTAGCGAGCGTGAACAGCTGTTTAGTTCGCTGTTGGTTAGCGTGAACGCGGTGTTATGGGCGTTCGATTGGGAAACCCAGCAGATGATGTATGTCAGCCCGGCCTATGAGCGGATTTTCGGCCGCTCGGCAGGCCTGCTGTTGGCGGACTACAACGAATGGCGTGACAGTATCTACCCGGACGATCTGGACTACGCAGAGCGCAGCTTGGTTGAAGTTCTTGATAAGGGCTCCATTGAAGACCGCGAGTACCGGATCATCCGAGCGGATGGCCAGGTTCGCTGGCTCAGTGATAAATGCTTCATTAGCCGACAGGACCGTAATCAGCGCTTGATCGTGGTGGGCATCGCTGAAGACATCACCGAAAAGAAACAGCTGGAAGGCGAGCTTCAACGTCTGGCAACGACCGATGTTTTGACCCAGAGCAGCAACCGTCGCCATTTCTTCGAATGCGCCCAGCATGAGTTTGAGCAAGCCCGCCTGCTAGACCTGCCGCTGGCCTTTTTGTTGCTGGATATAGATGACTTCAAACTGGTCAACGACAGCTATGGCCACCAGGAGGGTGATCAGGTACTGCAACGCATCGCCGAATGCGGGCAATCGGCGCTACGCCGGGGCGATCTGTTTGGACGTATCGGCGGCGAAGAGTTCGCAGCGGTGTTCCCCGGTTGCGCTCCGGAAATGGCCAAGCAGATTGCCGAGCGGTTGCAGCGTGAAATCCAGCGCCTGCACTTCCAATGTGGTGATAAAGCGTTCGGCATCACCGCCAGCCAAGGCCTGACCAATCTGAGCGATGCCGACACCGGACTGGAAGAGCTATATGCCCGGGCAGACGCAGCGATGTATCAGGCCAAGCGCCAGGGCAAAAATCAGATTGTGTTGGTTTGAATATTTGCCCATGAAAAACACCCCAGTGTTGGAAGGTGTCCAACTTATGGGGCGCAGTTCAGATAATTAAAAACCCATGCCCAAAAAACCCGCCGAAGCGGGTTTTTGTCTACTGGGTCACGTCTTAGGCGAGTTCAGCAAAGCACTCTTCGATGATCGCCAGACCTTTGTCCAGCAACGCATCGTCAGCGGTCAGCGGCACTAGCACGCGCAACACGTTGCCGTAAGTCCCGCACGACAGCAGGATCAAACCCTTGTCGCGAGCTTTAGCAACGACCTGGGCAACGGCAGCAGCGTTTGGCTTATGCGAGTCGCCGCCTTCGAACAGCTCAACGGCAATCATTGCGCCCAGGGCACGTACTTCGCCGATCACTGAGTGCTTGGCCTGAATAGCCTTCAGGCCAGTGACCAAATGCTCGCCGACGGCTTTGCAACGGTCCAGCAAGCGTTCTTGTTCGAACACTTCCATCACTGCCAACGCCGCGGCGCAAGCGATAGGGCTACCGGCATAAGTACCGCCCAGACCGCCCGGTGCAATGGCGTCCATGTATTCAGCTTTGCCGCAAACGCCAGCCAATGGGAAACCGCCGGCGATGGATTTGGCAAACGTGGTCAAATCGGCAGTAACGCCCATCTGTTCCATGGCGAAGAACGTACCGGTACGCCCTGCGCCTGTTTGCACTTCGTCGGCGATCAGCAAAATACCGTGCTTGTCGCACAGGGCACGCAAGCGAACCATGAACTCTTTCGGCGCGACGTAGAAACCGCCTTCGCCCTGAACCGGCTCGATGATGATCGCAGCGATATCACGCGGCTCTGCATCGTTCTTGAAGATGCGTTCGATGCTGGCAATGGAGTCGTCGACGCTGACGCCGTGCAGCGCGCAAGGGAACAGCGCGCGGAAGATGCCGCCTGGCATCAGACCCATGCCTGCCGAGTACGGCACCACTTTACCGGTCAGCCCCAAGGTCATCATCGTACGGCCGTGGTAAGCGCCCGTAAAAGCGATCACACCGGCACGGCCGGTGGCAGCGCGGGCAATTTTGACGGCGTTTTCCACGGCTTCAGAACCGGTGGTCACCAGCAGGGTTTTCTTTTCGAAATCACCGGGTACGCGGGCATTGATCTTTTCGCACAGCTCGACGTACGGCTCGTACGC
This sequence comes from Pseudomonas sp., assembly GCF_028293835.1. GTDB lineage: Bacteria > Pseudomonadota > Gammaproteobacteria > Pseudomonadales > Pseudomonadaceae > Aquipseudomonas. The sequence goes on along the minus strand of NZ_JAQGNX010000151.1, from coordinate 2,439 downwards.
CAACACCTGGAAGCAGGTGTGGGTCAGCTTGGTCAATTGCTCTTGTACGGCCGCGATGACTTTCGGGTGCAGGTGACCGGTGTTCAAAACCGCAATACCGCCAGCAAAGTCGATGAACTCGCGCCCTTCAACGTCGGTAACGGTGGCGTTTTTCGCCGAAGCAGCAAAGATAGGATGGATCTGACCAACGCCACGCGGAACAGCGGCATTGCGGCGTTGCATCAAGGATTCGTTAGTTTGGGACATGATTTCCTCATTCACCGCTCATCGGGCGGCGTGATTCAAGGATTAAGTAGCCGGTTAAAGCTGCAGCAGCATTCGATGATCGACTGCTGCAACTTCCCGATTACCAGGGAAATATGTGAAGCAACTGTGCAGGCAGAATTAGATGCCCAGGCACAGGTATTTGATTTCCAGATAATCTTCGATGCCGTACTTGGAGCCTTCACGGCCCAGGCCCGACGCCTTTATCCCGCCAAATGGCGCGACTTCGTTGGAGATTAGCCCGGTGTTGACGCCAACCATGCCGTATTCCAAGGCTTCGGAAACACGGAACACGCGGCTCATGTCCCGGGCGTAGAAGTACGACGCCAGACCGAACTCAGTGTCGTTGGCCATGGCAATGACTTCAGCTTCATCTTTAAAGCGGAACAGTGGCGCCAGTGGGCCGAAGGTTTCTTCTTTGGATACCGCAGCATCTTTCGAGACGTTGACCAAAATGGTTGGCTCGAAGAAGTTGCCTTCCATGCTGTTGCCACCCACCAATACCGTCGCGCCTTTGCTGATGGCGTCAGCAATATGTTCCTTGACCTTGGCCACGGCTTTTTCGTCGATCAACGGGCCGGTGGTGGTGCCGTCTTCCAGACCGTTACCGATCTTCAACTTGGCTACCGCAACTTTCAGTTTTTCAGCAAACGCGTCGTACACCGAATCCTGGATGTACAGGCGGTTGGCGCAAACGCAGGTCTGGCCGTTGTTGCGGTATTTGGAAATAATCGCGCCTTCAACGGCTTTATCCAAATCGGCGTCATCGAACACAATGAACGGCGCGTTGCCGCCCAACTCCAGGGACACTTTTTTGATGTCCTTGGCGCATTCTGCCATCAACTGGCGACCGACTTCGGTCGAGCCGGTGAAGGACAACTTGCGCACAATAGGGTTACTGGTCAGCTCGCCACCGATGTCGCCAGCGCTGCCGGTCACGACGCTGAACACGCCTTTCGGAATGCCTGCACGGTGCGCCAGCTCAGCCAACGCTAACGCGGAAAACGGAGTTTGCGAAGCAGGCTTAAGGACCATGGTGCAACCGGCCGCCAACGCGGGGCCGGCTTTCCGGGTAATCATTGCCGCCGGGAAGTTCCACGGGGTAATCGCAGCGGTCACGCCGATGGGCTGCTTGATCACGATCAAACGCTTGTCTGGCTGGTGGCCCGGAATCACGTCGCCGTAGACGCGCTTGGCTTCTTCAGCGAACCATTCAATAAAGGAGGCGGCATAAACGATTTCACCCTTGGCTTCGGCCAGCGGCTTACCCTGCTCAAGGGTCATCAGGCGAGCCAAGTCGTCCTGGTTTTCAATCATCAATTCAAACCAGCGACGTAGCTTGTTCGAACGCTCTTTGGCGGTCAATGCACGCCAGGCCGGCAACGCTTTATCGGCGGCCTCAATCGCTCGGCGGGTTTCAGCAGCGCCCATCTTCGGCACAGTCCCAAGAATCTCATTGGTGGCCGGGTTGTTCACTTTGATCGTCTGACCACTGTCAGAGTCCAGCCAAACGCCATCGATAAAAGCTTGCTGGCGAAACAATTGGGTGTCTTTAAGCTGCATGTCGGCCTCCTAAACAGCACCGCGCAGGCGCGGAGCGAATTTTTTTGATTGTTCAAAGGCGCCTATAAAGGCTGCCGTCAGGAAATCATTCACCGTACTCAGTACTCAGGGCGCACTGATTATAGACCGTGCGCATCAGCATCCCGCCAAAAGCGTTTGAAATCTCAAACGAATCCTAGGGTCTGCGGGGGTAAAGGACAATAGTCTGTTCGAAAAAAAGAACGAAAACCCGAAAAGGGCCAAAAAATCGGATCAACGTCACCCTCACACCCGGTAACGTGTGAAAACAACATCAGTGTTCGCCAGCATGGACGCCCGGCAGTCAGATGAGTATCATGGCGCCCGCATTGCACCAGTAGCTCAGCTGGATAGAGTACTGCCCTCCGAAGGCAGTGGTCGTGGGTTCGAATCCCGCCGCCGAATCCAGATCAGCTAAGCGTTTGTTGGAACTAGCTTTTCCATCAATTAAAGGGTCTGCAAAGCTGGTGGGGCACTGTGAAATGCTTTCAGGTGGGGCATCGCAAAGGTGCCAGCAATGCCAGCCAATCCCGCATTCCTTACTCAGAATCGCCATGGAACGTACTATTTCCGAATAGTAATCCCAATGCCCTT